>CAJUBP010000001.1 GCA_910584585.1 uncultured Lachnospiraceae bacterium
AGGAATCTGGGGAATAAGCTTAAAACCTATGTATAACAATTTCGGGAGATTAGGTGATAAATTTGATTCAAAAAAGGCGGCCAAAGTTGGTCTGGACGCCTCCCTTAAGACTTCCATCGTCCCGGATGACGCAGTCATTGACCTGCGCAATCTTGCGCGTGATTACTATTATTTCAAGGATCTGCAATCCGCCATCGCACTGAAGCTTAACGCCGAATTAAAAGTGTCCTTCCCCGAATACCTGAATGTGTTCAGCAAGGCCACAACACAGACATCCTTAAAGCTCCTGGAAGCCTACCCCCTTGCGGCGGACATGCTTGCCGCCCCAAAGGATGAGCTTGTGGAGACCATCCGGAAAACCGCGCGTTTCGGTGAAAAATACGCCATTTCCAAATATGACGCCATATGCGCCGCCGCAAAGGACGCCGCTGTTTTCGGACGCGCGCTTCCCAGCAACGCGCTCCGGATCCGGCTGTATGTCAAAGCCTACCGAGAATGCCAAAAATATCTGGACAGCATACTGGAAGAGCTGCGTAAGGCCGTTGATAAGCTGGAAGGGACGCCGGTCTATGACCGCGTCTTCCTTCTCCAGTCCCTGCGTGGCGTCGGTTTCCTCAGTTCGGTCGTCCTGATTGCTGAAATGGGCTCCTTTGACCTGTTTTCTTCCCCAAAAAAGCTTTACGCTTACTTTGGCCTGGATCCTGCCGTAAAGCAGTCCGGCAAGTTCAACGGTGACAAGGTTCACATGTCCAAGAGGGGCTCCAGGCTCGCCAGGCGCGTCCTGCATATGGTCGCGCTCAATAACCTTAAGGTGGATAAAGGGACAAAAACGCCAGTAAATCCAGTGATCCACAGCTATTATGCCGACAAATGCAAAAGCAAGAAGAAAAACGTGGCTGTCGGGGCTGTCATGCATAAAATCTGCAACATCATTTTTGCCATGCTCCGGGATAATAAACCGTTTGAGATTATCACTCCACAGGAACACTGTGAACGGTATCTGGCAGCGCATCCTGAAAAGAAACGGAACGCAGCTTAACAAACTCTCATGGATTTTAAAAATCTCCACATGAGTGGGCTTATTAAAGTTACCCTTTTTTACATCAACTGCTTGATAAAAACTTTTTTAACATTTTTCATTTTACCTATTGACATTTCTTAGCTAGACTTTTGGTATGATAATGAACGCGCCCGCACAGGACTGGAAAAACTCTGTTCCTGTGGGGCGCGAATTTATGCTCCTTCCATGGAAAGCGGCTGTGCCGCCCTCCATGGAAGGAAAAACGGGGCTGCGCTAAAGCCTTCCAAACAATTGGCTCTGGCACAGTCCCGTTTTTTCCTCTTTATATTTTATTGTATTCTTACATTTTCATTATGGGCTGACAATAAGCCGCCGCAGAGATTCTGCATGAAATCATTTGCAGTGGATAATAGATGGCTGCCTTACGTATCCCTTCCTTCTGCAATTTTAGAAGGTGTTTCCATTTGTCAGCGTCCAGGTTCTCTTCGTTGGAAACGCAACAGCAGAAGAACATTTTCTATGTCTCCCGCTGCCATGTTCGTATATGTGCAGCCTCTATCCAACGCAAAATAGGATAGCTTTTATCCGCGGCTGTTTACTGCGCGCTCTGGATAACGCTGTCCTGTTTACCGCCGCGAATATTGGATATGTCTGCAGGCTGAAATTTATTTTTTTACCGTCACGTTCCTGACTGCTGAGTAGCCGCCTTTGATTTTCTCGCCGGAAGCCTTTGCATAGGCGCAGGCCCTGACGTAATATTTTCTCCCGGCTTTCAATTTCGGTATCTTTTCAGATGTTGTTTTGTTCTTTGATATGGTGAACGTTTTAACGTTTTTCTTAAATTTTTTATCCGTGCCGCACTGGATAATGTAGCCGGACGCTTTGGCGTCTTTCTTCCACTTTGCGGTGATGGTTTTTTTGCCTGTGGATTTTGCGGATATGAGCTTCAGCTTTTTGGGCTTTACAGTCAGGGTGACGGTTACTTCCGCTTCCCCATATGCGCCATTCGCGGCGGCTTCAATTAAGATATCTGTTTTTCCGCAGCCTTTGATGGTTACTTTTCCGCTTTTATTCACTGTGGCAACTTTTTTATTCTTCACTGTATAGGTGAGTTTCCCGCCGCCGCTTGCTTTCGCGCCAAGGGGGAAAGGTTTTGCGCCATAGGTTTTGGTAATGTCTCTGGCGGTGATATCCTGTTCTTTATCTTCAGGTTCCTCTGTGTCTTTATCTTCGGGCTCCTGGGTTTCCCCTGGGTTCTGATTGTTCCCCGGATTTTGGCTGTTGCCTGGATTCTGATTGTTGCCTGGATTCTGGTTTCCTCCCGGATTCTGATTGCCGCCTGGATTTTGATTCCCTCCCGGATTCTGGCCTTCATTTTGCTTTGGGTTTACCGTAATTGTGATTTGTTTTTCCGCGGCTTTATAGGTTTCTGTTTCGGAAGCGGTAATCGTAATCTGCGCCGTTCCCGCGCCTGTTATGGTTACCAACCCTCCCGGTGTGACTGCGGCTACGGAATCGTCACTGCTCCGGTAAGATAATGCACCGTCTCCATCTGTCACTGCGCCAATGGGAAAAGCCGGGTCTCCCGCTGTTTTTGTGAAATCGGAGGCTGTAACAGTCTGGAGTTTTTTCATGGTTCGGTAGGCAATACTGTTTTCTTTTGCGTAGGTCTCCGCATAGGAACCCTCATTACAGTAAATGCACAGATTTTCCCCACAGCCATCAAATGCGTATCCGCCGATATTTGTTACGCTGTCCGGGATTTCAACGCTCGCCAGGCTACTGCAGTTGCGGAATGCATTAGCGGGTACGCTTTTTACGCCAGATGGAATTGCTACCTCTGACAGGCTGCCGCACCCATAAAATGCGCTTCCCCCGATATTTCTTACACTATCCGGTATTTTTATGCTGGTTAGGCCGTTACATCCATAAAATGCATTCTCCCCAATGGATGTCAGATTGCCATTAACCTCCCATTCTTCATTTCCTGTACGCTCCAAAAACTCTATGGTTTTTAAATTGCCGCACCCCTGAAATGCGCCATCCATAATCTCAACAGTTCCAGCAGGGATTTTGATATCTGACAGGCTTCCGCACCCATAAAATGCATTCTGTCCAATAAAATTATCATCACCATCACCCATACCGATAAAACAGGAAGGCATTTTTACGTTTTCCAAATTGCTGCACCCCTGAAATGCAGAATCCCCGATACGGTACAGATATTCAGGCAATTCTATGCTGGTAAGGCTGCTGCAATCCTGAAACATACCACTTGCGATACCATGCAGATTGACTGGAAACCTTACACTGACCAGACTGCTGCAGCCAGAAAATACGTTTCTGTCAATTGACTTTACGCTATCTGGTATTTCAATATTCTTTAAGCTGCTGCAGTTAGAAAATGCACCACTCCAAATTCTTTCTACACTGTTTGGCAGCTCTATATTTTCCAGACTGCTACAGCCCAAAAATGCATTTCTATCAATGATGGTAACACTGCTTGGTATTTCTATATTCTTCAAACCGCTGCAAGCAGAAAATGTGAGTCTTCCGATAGTGGTAATACTATTCGGAAGTTTTACCTCCGTTAAACTGACACACCCTGAAAACGCGCTTTCCCCTATATTCCCTACACTGTTTGGTATTTCTATATTTGTTAACTGCTGACAAACCCTAAAAGCACTTCCTTCAATGGTGATAACACTGTCTGGTATTACGATACTCTTCAAACTGCTGCAGCCAGAAAACGCGTTTTCCCCTATAATTTCCACACTATCCGGAACTGTAATCTCCGCGCCTTCCCCTTCATACCTCATTAATACCCCATTATTTATCACAAATCCATTTTCATCCGCCTCTGGTTCATCAGTTTCTGTCCCATCTTCAGAAGTCTTTTCCTGCACTTCTGCCGCTTGCACTTCCCAGGCTCCAGCCGGCATATCAACCGTTCCTGCCATAAGGCACAACGCAAGCAATAACGCAATTTTTTTCTTCATATCCTTTCCTCCTCGTAGCTTCTCCGTAGTATTTTTTGCTCTTCTCAGTCTTCTGTCTTTTTCTTTCCATCCCCTTCCTCATGTTCCTCTGGTTCCCATTGTATTTATTATATATTCTTTAAGCAATCTTTTCGATGCTTTTAGCATATTTATTTTTCCCTAAAGCAACCCTTATTACAGTACGATAGGAAACGGAGGTATGTATATGGTAAACGGTCTTGGTGAACGTCTGGAACATATGCGGGTGAGCCTGCGCCTTTCCCAGAAGGAAGCTGCCGCGGCTATCGGCGCGTCCCCTTCCGTCATTTCCAATTATGAAAGCGGCGAACGCACCCCCAGCGTGGAAAATCTGATGGCTCTTGCCGGCCTGTACCGGTGCTCTGCGGATTACCTGCTGGGCCTTGAGAAGCCATCCGGCTCTTACGTGGACGCTTCCATGCTGGATGAAAAGCAACGGGTTTTACTGCAAGGATTCCTACACGGTTTAAGCAAATAGCTCCATTTTACTCTGTCTGGCGGTTTCCTTCAGACAGATTTTTCAGTATGCCCTTTATCCTGTCATGTACCATTTTTACAATCCTTATGTGAACGCAGTCTGATTTCTGCGTTTCCATATCATTTTCTAACAGAATAACCAAACTTAATATGTCCAATAACTCTTCCTCTGTTTTTTCCAATTCATATGTGTTTATATCATCTTGTTCTTTCCCCATGCAAATGCTTCTCCTTTTCTGTCATATTTTTTAACCAGCCTTTTCATCCTGAATCCTGGATAAATTGCTTTTTTATCCCTGTGAACCGTGCCTGTGCCATTACCCTATTGAAACAGCTTCAAAGGAATAATATATATTTTCAAATGCCGGAAGTACGAATTTTCACCACCATTCCTAATTTTTGCATATATGTTTGGGTCGTTCTGATTCCTGAATAAATCTAAAACACCTTACTAACACCAAGATAAAAGGAGGGATGTTATGTTTGAAGAGATTGAGGATATCCTGACACAAGCTGATGAAAGACAAAAATATTCCCCGGAAAACGCTGCTGGAAGCATTCTACAATGCTGGGGTGAATCCGGTTACCATAGCTGTTAATGATCAGATTTCCCGGCTTCCAAGTATTTATAGCATTTTAGGGCTGCTGAATCCTTATCAGGAATTTTGAAAAAATTTGCCAAAACATATTGCCAAAACACTTTCACCCATTTATGATGAGAATGATTTATCTCAATATCATACAGACAAACGATAAACTACAAAGGAGGCATCCGCATGTCCGATAACTGCCAGCTCAAAAACAACAAACCATCCAATATATGTAGCGTCTTCACAATGCCTGCTATTATGACATTATGTGAAAAATTCTACTACCTGTCCAAAGAAGACACTAACTACTATGAAATAATGGAAAAAATAAAGTCTTTGTCGTCTTGTAGTGAAAAAGACTTGTCAGATTGTCGGGAAACTTTGTCTCATGAATTTCCAATTTTAAACGACCTGATAAACTACATTTCCATCAGTCAGGATTATTTTAAAAAATTACGTTCCGAACATAATGCCCTTTGTATCCGCTGCAACACAAAATCCTGTGCTTTGATAAAGAATTGATAGAAAAATGTGTTAAAATATATGAAACCTATAAAAAATCCTCTCCTGATGACCCATATCCTTCTCAAGTGAACTTTGATAGGATATTGAATAAATTCCATTCCGAGGGACTAGAGCGTATCTTAAAATTCATTCCCGCAATCTGCCGCCCCACTTCACACCAGATTTCATGCTGAATTTAGTCAATGTAGCCCACTACACCTTCGAAATCCAGCATAAAATCTGATGTAAATTGGGACGACATCTTGCGGAAAGCAATTTTAAGACACGCTCTAGACAACATAGAAGAAATTCTCTTTCCCGAATGCACAAAACAAAGAAAGCGTTACCGTATCCCCGTATGCAGTGTCCCTTCTGTCACTTATATTTTTTTAATGTATCACCAAACCTTTCTTCCGGCTGAAACACGGTTTTCCGTTTGGGCTGATGCTTTTATAAATTTGATATCTAGCCTTACATCTGTTTTTTCATCGGAGGGCTTGTTTACCCCTTTAACTTTATGGATTACGGGAGAACCAGGGTCTGGGAAAACACAGTTGGCTTTGTATCTGGGCAGCTTCTACAATAAACCCAAAACGCGCAATGACGCGGTACTGTCCAGGAATTTTTTATGGGTCAATACAAGCACAAAAGATGTTGTAAGCCGCATCAGGAACTGCAGGGATAACACAGTCATCCTGGATGATGTAAAATTGGAGAATTCTGTGTCCCTTGGGGAACATAAAAACACGAATTTAGACATCCTTGTGCGGAGCATTTTTGACCATAACCTCAATGGAACTCCAATCTACAGCGGCGCCATTGTTACCGGAGAATACATCCCAAATGGAAATTCCACCCTGACCCGCCTGATACTGCTCCATCTCAAAAGTTTTCAGAATTCACCCGAAAATCTGCAAACTTTATCTTTTTTTCAGGATAATGGATATTTGCTGACAGACTTTATGATCCTCTTTCTCCAGTGGGTTTGCCAGCAGTTGGAACGGGCAGAATTCCTTCCCCTTTTGAAGGAGCGAAAAAAACGGTACACACAAAAATATATGAACAAAGGATTTTCCAGCAGAAACAGTGAAATTCTGACTACGCTGAAGCTGGGTCTGGATCTATTGGAAAAATTTTCTTCCTCATACACCCCTCCAGACTTTCAAAAAACAGTACGCTCAATCGTTGCGCGGGGGATGGCTGTTTTCAGTCACTGGTAAAAGCTACCTCCTACCTATATGGAAACGGCCCTGGTCTATACGCAGAGATACTAACCAGAATGATCCTTCATAAAAAAATATCCGCTGTGTTCCTGTTGTTACTTACGAAGACGAGGTAGATTTACTCAATTTTTGCCTCACTCCTGGTGAAGACGGGATTTTCATTGAAAATCCAGAGCGTATTGCTGAGAAAGCATATTTTCAAGACCCTGCGCATAACCAGCCATGCTTATTAGTCCAGAAAGAAATATTGGAGGAGGATTTAAAATTTGCAGTGGAAGATTATTGTAAAACCCATAACATTCCTCTGCAAAACTTGAAAAAAACATCATAAACTGGCTTGTGGATGAAGACTTCATTCTTGTTGATATCTACAGGGATGACTCCACTGTCAACCGTATTATTAAGTATCCTGTTATTGACCCTTACCTCAAATGTGGTCAGTCCCCTTGCTTTCCAGGCAGCTTTTATTGCCTGAATCTTCAACATCCATTGCTAAAAAAAATGAATGATGAGTTTTGCGGCAGAAAAAAAGTGCATTTGCCAATTATGGATCTGTGTTCAGACGATTATTACGCTCAAGAACTAGATTACAGAAATGCAGAGTCAATGAACCATTCCATTTATAGGCGGAATTGTAATCTCCATTTTAAATTAAATAGGGTTGAAAAATATTTCCAAAACATTTTCAACTATCGTTTCACTAAAAACTGAAAGGAGCCTTCCATGAATAATTTAACTTCCGACTATCCTGATATTATTGACGTCAAGACGCTTTGCAGCATCCTGCATATCGGCCGCCAGAAAGCCTACAACCTACTGCGGACAAACGCCATCTACAGCAAAAAAGTCGGCAATGCCTACCGTATCCCAGTCTCCAGCCTGCATGATTATATCTACGATAATTCTTCATGCAAATAATGTTTACTGCCCGTCATGCAGGTGCTATAATGGTTATTGCATGGCGGGTGCCTTGATAAGGAGGTGCCTATGACTGGAAGCATTCAGACTAAAACAACCAAAAGTGGAAAACGCATGCTGTACGCAGTGCTTTATTACAAAGACCCGGCCACACAGAAAGGCTGCACAAAATGGGTCAGCACCGGGTTGGAGGAAAAAGGGAACAAACGCAAAGCCGCTTCCCTGATTCCTGAATATGTGGAAAAGTACAAATTCCTGGAACACGCCAAAATGGAGCAGTCTGCTGAGACACCCTTTGCAGATTATTACAGTGCCTGGCTGGAAAAGAAAAAAACGGACGGTTCCATTGAATTGTCCACCTGGGAAGGCTATAAAATGCACTCCACCCACATCATTGACTATTTCAGCGAGCACCGCGTTAAAATGTGCGAACTGGCGCCAAAGCATTTTCAAGAATATTACGACTATCAGCTGCAGTATGGCAAAAAGAGCCAAAAGACCGGGGAGCGGAGCGCGCTTGCGCCAAGGACTGTCAGGAGCCATAAGAACCTTATTGTAAGCTCTTTAAATCAGGCAGTCATAGAAGGCATACTTTCCAGCAACCCGGCCCAATATGTCACAGTAAGGGGAAAATGCGACAAGGATTACCGGAAAAAAGAAGCCTTTCTGACGATTGCTGAAGCCAATAATTACCTGGATTTTATCAGCGTCCATTACCCCAGGCTCCTTCTGGCTGCATACCTGGGCATATATTATGGATTCCGGCGCTCGGAAATGCTGGGGCTTACCTGGAAGGCTGTGGACTTCGATTCCCATAAAATATCTATAAGCCAAACCGTGGTCAGAGTAATCACCACCGTTGAGAAGGAGCGTACAAAAACCAAAAGCAGCGCCCGAACCTTAGACTTATTGCCCAACGTGGAAAAAATGCTGCGCAGGCTCCAGCAGGAGCAGCAGGAAAACCAGGCGTTTTTCGGAAACACATACCATGACACGCCTTATATCCTCCGCTGGGAAAACGGGAAGCCATACGCCCCGGGACTATTTAAGCAATGCCTTCATAAAAGCAGCCAAAGAATATGGGCGGCTGGAACTGACGCTCCACCAGCTGCGCCACTCCTGCGCGTCCATACTGTTTGAAATGGGATGGACGCCTAAGGAAATTCAACATTGGCTGGGACACGCTGATTATTACACCACTATGAATATTTACACCCATCTCAGCAACGAAACGTTATCCTATAAATCAGCCGCATTAAATGATTCTATCAAATTGATTGAGCGGACATAGCAATGCGGGGAATATTTTCATATACTTTTGAAAATATTCCGCTGTAACAGGCTTGCTCTTTAGAACAAACCTCAGAACAAAAGGAAGTTCTTTAGAACAGAAAGAAGTTCTTTAGAACAAACTTTAGAACAAGGGGATTTTCAGCCGGAAAAGGCCATTCATCCCCACTCCGCTAAAAATAAAAAAAGCCCGGAACCCTTTGAAATAAAAGGATTCCGGTGCCCCTGCCAAGAATCGATGCGACAGGATTTGAACCTGCGGCCTCTGCGTCCCGAACGCAGCGCTCTACCAAGCTGAGCCACGCATCGATATCACTATGGCATAATAACATAATTTTCTATACTTGTCAATAACACCTTCCTTAAAACTTCCAAAAATTTGTCCAAAATTTTATCTCCCATGAATTTCAAAAGTAAATACACCCCCTGCTTTCCCTTTCAGCCACATTTAATTCAGAAATCTTCAAAGTTGCATTCACTTTAGAATATGGGAATTCAGCATTCCAAAAAGTGATTTGCCGCCGCTACTCTTTCTCCTCCATCACGCTCATATAAGCCGGACGGATAATCTTATTCATTCCAATCAGCTCCTCCATCCGATGCGCGCTCCAGCCCACAATCCGGGCAATGGCAAAAATTGCAGTATACAATTCCTGAGGAATTCCCAGCATCTCATACACAAATCCGCTGTAGAAATCCACATTGGGACTGACGCCCTTAAAAATCTTCCTCTCTCCGGCAATCAGCTTTGGAGCCAGTTCTTCGATACTGTTATATAGGAACATGTCATCCCCGCGCCCCTTTGCCCCGGCCAGCTTTTCCACATAGCTCTTAAACACCCGTTCCCTGGGGTCAGACAAGGAGTACACCGCATGGCCCATACCGTAAATCAATCCTTTATGGTCAAAGGTCTCTCCCGCAAGGATCCTGGCAAGATATGCTTCAATTTCATCTTTGTCATGAACATCCTTAATATTCTCCCGAATATCTGCCATCATTTCCATTACCTTGATATTCGCGCCGCCGTGCTTGGGCCCCTTAAGCGAAGACATTGCCGCCGCAATGGAAGAATAGGTGTCTGAACCGGAAGAAGTCACCACTCTGGTGGTAAAGGTAGAGTTATTGCCTCCGCCGTGCTCCATGTGCAGAAGCAAAGCCACATCCAAAACCTTCGCCTCCAGTTTGCTGTACTGCTTATCCGGCCGCAGCATCATCAATAGATTCTCCGCTGTGGAAAGTTCCGGTTCCGGCCTGTGTATGTACATACTGTCGTCATTTTCATAATGGTTGTAGGCATGATACCCATACACCGCCAGCATGGGAAAAATACTGATCAGTTCAATGCACTGCCGCAGGCTGTTGCTGATCACATCCGGAGAATTCACCTGGCTGTCATAAGACGCCAGCGTCAGAATACTCCTTGTCATAGAATTCATAATGTCTTTGGTCGGGGCTTTCATAATAACGTCTCTGGTAAAATTCGTGGGCAGCGTTCTGCAATTGGCCATAATTTTACAGAATTCACACAGTTCATCCTCTTTCGGCATCTCACCGAACAGCAAAAGATAAGCCGTCTTTTCAAAGCCAAATCCATTCTCCCCCATCTGTCTGACCAGATTCTGCACATTGTAGCCGCGATACCACAACTGGCCGTCGCAGGGCGTCTTTATGCCGTTGACATCCTTAAAAGAAACAATTTTGGAAATTGTAGTAAGCCCAGTCAGGACGCCTTTCCCGTTCATGTCACGAAGCCCGCGGTTTACCCCGTATTCCTCAAATAACGCATCTGAAATACTGTCATTCTTTCTGCAAATCGACTCCTGCTTCATGGCATAATCCATCAATTCGTTTTCATTTCTCATAGATTCCATCCCTCCTAAGCTTGAAACGCTTGGTTGATTGTTTAATTTTAAACTATTTTACCACAAAGAAAGGACTCTGCCAACTGATTTTAGAAATATTTAAGAAATTCCTGTCACTGTTCACTGGACTGCGCTCCCCGCTGCAGGGCATTCCTGATATTCTCATTTACCTTTTTGGAAACCTGAAGCAGCACCTGCCGCTCTTCCTCCGTTACCCCTTTCAGGATCATATTATACATCTGATGCCGCAATTTTGTGACCTGCCCAATAATTCCCACTGCCTTTTCTGTCAGCACAAGGTGCACGCACCGGCGATCCTCTTCATCCTGAACGGTATGAATCAGCTCCTGCTTCACCATCCGATCCACTGACTGGGAAATATGCCCTTTGTTAAATAAGTTCAGGCTGCAGATATCCTTTGACGTATTGCGCTCCCCGGATTTGTAAAGAAAATACAGAATATCAATGTCAATTTTCCGCAGATGATATTCTTCCCGCAATGTTTCGATTTTCCGGTTATATAATGTTTGAAACTGAGTTCCCTGCAATAACCCTTCCAGCATCCAGTCCATCGATTCCACCTCATAAGTTCATTTTTAACTGAATATACCACTTGTCCCGCTAAAATTCAAGCAGTATATTCCAGACAATCACAAACAGCAAAAGCGCCAGGCCGATTCCTGTAAATACCCTTGCCAGGCCCCAGAAATCCGCCAGAACACCCGCCAGCGGAAACATAAGAATCATGGCAATGGAAAAGAACATACTGTCCACGGAAATCAGGGTCGCCCGCTGTTCGGAAGGAATTAACTGATTCAATGCCTCCGACTGTATGGGATAAAGCGCCGAATTGAAAAATCCTGCCGCCGCAAAGGCCGCTGCCGACAACAACGCGTTCTGAAATCCATAGCACAAAATCGCAACGCCTATGATAAAAGCTGCCGCGTCTCTTGCCCGATTTCCGAATCTCCGGCAGAGCTTTTCACTCATCGCCGCGCCCAGGCAAGACATAATCCCCACTGCCAGCAAAATCAGGCTGATGGTAATTTTATTGTATCCTAATTCAAAATAATACTGCTGGCTGTAGAAAAACAATAATGTTTCTGCCGCAAAGACCACCGAGTAATATACAATAATTTTCATAATGCGAACATCCGATTTCAGAATTCCGAAACTGGTCTTAAAGTGCAGGCAAACCACACTGCGGATATTTTTCTGACGCTTCGCTGTCTCAACGCAGGGAGCCTCTGTCATCATAAGTACCGGCAGCAGTGATGAAACCGCAATCACCAGGCAGGCGCTGTAACACCAGAAATAAGAATATTCTGCCAGTACGCCTCCCAGCACTGTGGCTAATCCCTGGGAAACCTCAATGATAATATTCAATTTTCCATACACTTTCAGATACTGCTCTTCCTGGCCAATATACTTCATACTGTCATACACCAGAGCTTCTTCTGACCCGGAATTCAGGTTATTCCCCAATGCCTGTATCACAAAGCTTACCGCAAACAGCCCGAAACTTTTAGAGAACAGCATAATCACACAGGAGCACGCGGTACAGATCCTGCTTAAAATCATACTTCTTTTCCTGCCCAGCAAATCCGCCGCCGCGCCGGAAGGGATTTCGCACAGAATGCTGGTGGCATGGTAGAGCCCCTCAATCATGCCGATTTCAGCCAGATTCAGCCCGCAATAGGAAAGATACAGCACCCAGACCACACTCTGCATATTCAGATTGGTGAGAAATGTATTGATATAGTCTAACGGAAGATTTCGTTTTAATTTATTTTCTAATTTTAAGTTCATGTGTAATTCCTCTCTTATTCCATAATAACCCGCCATCACGCTCAGCCTGCCGTTTGGTGGGCCGCATGGCCATCCATGCTGTGAAAGCTTTCGCTTTCATAGCAATTGACAATAGAAAAACAGCCTGACATAACGCCTGGTTTGTCAAACTGTCTTGAGGATTACTGTATTTTTAACCTGAACATAAAAAGGCGCTGCACAAAAGTTCCGTCGGCAAACTAGAGCGTGTCTAAAAATTGCTTTCCGCAAGATGTCGTCCCCATTTACATCAGATTTTATGCTGGATTTCGAAGGTGTAGTGGGCTACATTGACTAAATTCAGCATGAAATCTGGCGTGAAGTGGAGCGGCAGATTGCGGGAATGAATTTTAAGACACACTCTAGTTACAGGGCGAAAACATCCTGGTAAGCACCGAAAAATAGGCGCAGTAATCCCGTAATTTGGAATTATTGCATGTTTTTGACGCCGCACTGCTGCTGCAAATCGGCACATAACCAAGTCCGTTCATTCTGCGCCCTCCTCTCAAAATATAATTTAGTATACCACTCAAAGCTCCGTTTCGCAAGGCAAATCTGCGCCATTAATCCCACCAGAAATACCACACCGTTGAATCCTTAAGCCCCGCCGCCAGTTCTGACAGCTTACCGCTTCTGGTTCCCTGATCCACCCTGTCATTGCAGAACGCGTAATGCTCCTTTGCCGCTTCCATGGCGTCTGTTCCATTTAAACCCAGGGGCGCGTAAAACTCCATCACATCCGAGGTAAACGCAGCCGGAACCGCCTGATATTTTTCATACCAGTATTTGCAAATGGAAATCATATCCTCCGGCCCGGGACACTCGTTCCAGCCTCCCATGGGCAGATACCCGATAATTTCCCAGGGATTCTGCACCGGAATCTCCAAAAGCAGCGTATCTGCCTCCAGCATTCCGTCATGAAAAGAAATGTAACTGGAAAAACTGTTTACCGCCTCCCCTTCTGTCTCTTCTCCAATAAACTCTTTGATATCCTCCATGTATTCCTCCATATTCTCCCTGAATTCCTGAAAATACTCTTCCAAAATCTCTCTGCCGTTTTCTTTGCAGCCGGAAATAATCTCCTCTCTGTCATAATCTTCTGCCGCAATATCAGCAAGCCACTCCACGCCCCGTTCTTCCAGCAAAAAAATAACCGGGCAGAACCCTTCTGTCTTCCCTCTCCCGAAAGCAGCCTTATATGCCTGCTCCACAAGTTCCGGATCTGTGCCTTTCTCAAATATCTGGTAATTGCATTTAAAACTTTCCGCGATTTGCTCTGTTGATGTTTCCATAGGTTTTTCCTCCTGTATGTTCTTTTTTTATCTGGACAGGCTTTCTCTTTCCAATGCCGCTGTATGATTGTTCCGTTTCTACTTTCTTTTCCCGAAATGCTTCTCTTTTGCCGCCCTATGATTGTTCCGTTTCTACTTTCTTTTTCCGAGATGATTCTCTTTTTGCTGCCGCCATATGATTATTCCGGATAGTTCTTATCTTTCCAGTACCACCATTTTAATTTTTCCGGCTCATGCTGTTCATGCTCTGCATAGTATACGGCGCAGCGAAAGACATACAGCACGCACCGGTCGTCCTGAAATCCTTTCTTCAGACAATCCAGATGATATAGTTCTTCAGGATTTTTCCCTTTCAGATCTTCGATGCACTGAATTCCGATGTTGTGCAGATGCTGTTCCATATTTTTCCCGATCCCGGGAATTTTTTTCAAATCACTCATTTCTTTCCTCCAATCCCATTGATTTCGGCGCCGTAAGATCGCAGTTTCCGTCGATATCACTTATTTTCTCTCCAGTCCTTTGGAGTCCGGCGCTGTAAGCCCGTAGCTTCCGTCAATCAGATTCCTGATTTCATCCTCCGAAACGCTGCCGTCCAGCCGGACACTGATCCATTTATCCTTATTCATATGATAGGCCGGATGGAAGCCCTCCCGCGTCCGCAGAGAGCCGATCAGCATGGGATCGCATTTCACATTCATCACTTGCACCAACCCCTCCTCGAAAAGTCCCAGTTTCTTTTTGTCCACTTCCATAATAAGAGCATACCATTTCTTATTTTTTCTGTGCCGCAGCACTGCATTCTGATCTTCCCAGGGATAATCCGGCAGGGTATTGTAGCGCTGCTTTGCATATTCAAAAATCTGCTGTCTGTCCACCGCTTTGACGCCCCCTTTCTCAAAAAATAAGCTGTTTTCCGCTCCGAAGCATGTCTGAAAAATGCTTTGCGCTAAGGGGATATCACGCTCTAGCTGCAGATTCCTTAGTGCAGATGGTTGGAATAATTTTTCAAACCCGCTCTTAAAGTAAGTATACTTAAAAACCAGCATTAACACAAGAAATTTCCTTGCTTTATTTGTTCACAGAAAAAGGGGCTGCCGTGAAATGGCAAATTTCCATCATATATAGCTATGAACCGTTGAGTTGCAAGCCATATATTGTCTGAAAATTTCATTTTCTGTTCCTTGACTTTTTCATCAGCAATGTTATAATTCGTATGTTAACCAAATTTCTGATAGAAGACGGAACACTTGCACAAAGGGAATTCGGCCGCAAGCTGTTCTTTGATTTTACAGAAGAGGAAATGAAATTATTCTATGAACTCTTTCAGAAAACATGTAAAAATGCCCGTAGGGAACTGGAGGATCACAAATGAAATTATTAATGGAATTCGCTGTATGTTTTATTGCCGGCATGGGAGCCGGGCTTGGCACCGGTTTTGCCGGAATGAGCGCTGCCGCTGTAATCAGCCCCATGCTGATCACATTTCTTGGAATGCCTGCATATCAGGCCGTAGGCATCGCACTTGCCAGCGATGTTCTAGCAAGCGCCGTCAGCGCATATACCTACGGTAAAAACAAAAATCTGGATATTAAAAATGGCTTTGTCATGATGATTTTTGTGTTGATATTTACCTTTGTGGGAAGTTTTGCAGCAAGCAAAGTTCCAAATTCCACAATGGGGAGTTTTTCCACCATAATGACTCTGCTTGTGGGAATCAAATTCATTTTCCGCCCCGTCATGGCCACCAAGGAAACCATGGCCTGCGTATCTCCCAAGAAGCGTTTGCTCCAATCGGCATTGTGCGGCGCAGCAGTGGGCTTTATCTGCGGATTTGTCGGGGCAGGCGGCGGAATGATGATGCTTCTGTTATTAACGGGCATTCTCGGTTATGAACTGAAGACAGCCGTGGGAACCAGTGTGTTTATCATGACATTCACTGCCCTGACAGGGGCCGGAAGTCATTTTCTCATAGGCGGCATGCCTGAGATTCTGCCGCTGATACTCTGTATTGCCTCCACGCTGCTGTGGGCCCGCATTGCCGCCAAATTTGCCAACAAAGCAAGCGCGGCCACCCTGAACCGGGCCACCGGGGTTGTGCTCACCGTATTAGGAGCGGCAATCTTTCTGGTAAATATTTTTAAATAGCTCTTCAATAGAATCCGTCTGCCGGATGCCCTGAAAGGCATGTCTCTGCAGACGGATTTGCCTTTATCCGGCGGATGGAGCCGCGGCAGGAAAGCGCTTTTGCGCCGTTGCCTGTGCGCAGCCCCCCAAACCGCTTTGAAACTGCAGCGTCTTGTCTGCGCCTATCCCGCACATACCGTCACCTGTACCCGGTCTCCGGGCTGCTTTCCTATTTTGGCCCGGATATCTTTCCGCAGTCCAATAATATTGCAGATGCTTCCGTCCTGATTCTTTCCCCCCATATTGACAATGCTGCCGTCATAAGGCTCCCCGTCAAAGGTAACATGGACCTTCACCCGCCCTTTTCCGAATTCTTCCCGGATATCCCAGGGGAAAATCACATAAGCGCCGCCTTTTGACTCTGCCGCATAAATTTCCGATTCAAACTCATACATTCTGCATTCCCTCCATTTCTGACAGCGGCTGCCCGCCGCAAGATAAAATCATATTCTTTCCTTCATATACCGAAAAATAAAAACTGGCTTGGAGCTTCCTTCCGCAGGATAAATTATATCCTTTCTTTCATATACCGAAAAATAAAAACTGGCTTGGAGTTTCCTTCCGCAGGATAAATTATATCCTTTTCTATATATAGCAGAAAACCAGGCAAATACTCAGCCTTTCAGGAAAGAAATCAGCGGTCCGGCATATTCTTTGGAGAAAATATCGTAAGAGCCTGCGATCATCTTTTCCATCATTTTTTCCTCATCGCTTTTATCTTTTTTCTTTTTTAGCATCACGCGCAGCCCTTTCATCATAATCCGATCTGCGAAAGACATTTTTTCATAGCACAGGCCGGACTGCATGTAGAAATGCGGCACCCATTGCAAATCGCCGCCTGTGAGATTCTGCTTCCAAAACCCCTGAATCACCTGTTTCTCCGTATTCGGCGTAGCTCCTGTCACAAACACCGCAAACTCTTTTGCCCCGCTTTTTTGAAACATCTCCTTTGCTTTCTGATAACCGTCAATTCTGCCGGCATGAGCCCTGCCCCCGAATACAACTGTATCGTATTCTGACATAAGTTTTGGGGTTGCCTTTCTGTAATCCACCACTCTGCTGCCGGTTTCTTTGCCCGCCAATTCTGCATATTTTCTGGTAAAACCCGTTCTGCTTTTATAAACAATCAATACTTTACGATTCATTGCTGTCCCTCCTAAACTCCAAATTGCGCCTCATTTTTCTTCTAATGCCTGTTTCAAAAACGCCTCATACGCCAAGTCCTGCCACTGAAATATTTCATCTGCCGAAATCCCCGGAGAGGTCATGGAAAAAATGCTCCCAATGCCTATCGTATAAATCAGCATGTTCAAATGCAGCCGCCTTGCCTGCGAAATACTGATATGCAATTCTTCCGCAATAAATTCCGCCGTTTTCGGACTAGCCTCTGATCGATAAAGTTCATCCAGAGAAGAAATCCCACTGCGTTGGTGCAGAATGAATATTTTAAAGAGAAAGGGCTCTTCTTTTGCAAACTGGATATAAGCCTGGCCGGTGCTTCGGAATAACTCCCTTCTCTCTATATGCTCTGCCACAAATTCTTCCGTAAAAGCCCTGACCCGCTCTGTCACTTCCCGGCGCAGCCCTTCCATATTTTTACAATAACTGTAAATAGGCTGCACGGAACATCCTATTTTTTCTGCAATATTTTTCACCAAAACCTGCTCCATTCCCTGATTTCTGGCAATCTCAAAGGCCGCGTCCACTACCATTTTCTTGGTAATTCTCTGTTTCGGCAAAGTTTCCTCACTCCTTTATAATCCTTTTATATAAATAATTTATATAAAAGGATTATAATCAAAAAACGGCTTTTTGTCAATAAAAAACCACTGCCCGGTTATTAACCAAAGCAATGGCTTTTCTATCGGATACTGCTGCACCCATGGAACCAATCAAGGGTTCCTATTCCATAGTTCCTGTGTATCGAACTATCCAGATTATAAATATTTCTTCAAAATCTCTACCTTATCTGTCGCCTCCCAGGGCAGATTCAGATCATCACGGCCAAAATGTCCATAAGCCGCTGTCTGTTTGTAGATGGGACGTCTCAGATCCAGCATTTTAATGATTCCTGCCGGACGCAGATCGAAGTTCTCTCGGATCATCTCCACCAGTTTTTCATCGGAGATTTTGCCGGTTCCGAAGGTGTCCACCATAATCGAAGTGGGCTGTGCCACGCCGATGGCGTAAGATAACTGAATCTCACATTTTTCCGCAAGGCCTGCCGCCACAATATTTTTAGCAACATAGCGGGCTGCGTAGGCCGCGGAACGGTCTACTTTGGTGCAGTCTTTTCCGGAAAAGGCGCCGCCGCCGTGACGGGCATATCCGCCGTATGTATCCACAATAATTTTTCTTCCAGTGAGCCCTGCGTCTCCGTGAGGTCCGCCGATGACGAAACGTCCGGTGGGGTTAATGAAAAACTTTGTCTCTTCGTCTACCATTTCCTGGGGCAGAATCGGATCAAACACATGCTTTTTGATATCCGTGTGGATCTGTTCCTGGGTTACATCGGCGTCATGCTGGGTGGATAATACCACTGCCTCTAACCTTCTGGGTTTGCCCTCTTCATCGTATTCCACGGAGACCTGTGTCTTTCCGTCCGGGCGCAGATAAGCTAAAGTGCCGTCCTTGCGTACTTTTGTAAGCTGCAGCGCAAGTTTATGAGCCAGTGAGATCGGATAAGGCATTAATTCCGGCGTCTCATTGGTTGCGTATCCGAACATCATGCCCTGATCGCCTGCGCCGATGGCCTCTAACTCTTCTTCGGACATTTTATTTTCCTTGGCTTCCAATGCCTTGTCCACGCCCATGGCAATATCGGCGGACTGCTGATCCAAAGCCACCATCACAGCGCAGCTATTTCCGTCAAATCCCGCTGCCCCGTTATCATAGCCGATTTCATTTACAGTGTCTCTGACAATCTGGGGAATATCTATGTTGGCCTTTGTAGTGATCTCTCCGGTGACAAGGACAAATCCAGTGCATGCCGCCGTCTCGCATGCCACCCGGCTCATAGGATCCTGAGCCATCAGCGCGTCTAGAATTGCATCGGACACTGCGTCGCAGACTTTATCGGGATGGCCTTCTGTTACCGATTCTGAAGTAAATAATCTTTTTTCCATTTTTTCTCCTCCTGGTTATTTCAAACAATTGCTCCGGGTATTTTCTCTGCACGGGCTGTGCATAAAAAAATCCGCTTATATAAAATAAGCGGATCTGATTCCAAAAAAGATTATCAAATCCTCTTATTGTTCGATTACTCGCTCAGGTTGGCACCTTCCGTAGAGGGGTTGCCGTGGCTTCACAGGTCCTATGTACCTCCACCACTCTGAATAAGAGAAATTAATATCCGATGAAACATCAGAAAGTTTCACCGGCACAACAATATTCGGTTTTTCAATCTTCTTTCACTGAATAAGATACACTCTTTTTTGGGTTCTGTCAAGCATTTCTTTCTTGACAAATATTCCCTTTATTTTTATACTAGTAAAAGTAAATAAGCGTTCACTCACACAAATCATAACAGGGGGATACATGAATGAAGAAATGTACCATCGGGGAATCGCGCCCCGGCACAGAGGAAGCAGCCAATACTCCCAGCCGAAGCCGGGCGGCTCATCCATCCTACGCGCAAAAAGTAAAGTCCCAGCCAGAATTTATGGCCTATCAGATCGAATATCAGAAAGAAGTCAATTCCATCCGAAGCATTTTTGACACTGTCATCAACTATCCGGAAGCTCCCATCAATATCCGCCAGATACTGGAGGATTGTTCCAGGCTGTTCGGCATGAACGCCACCACGGTGGATTTCTTTGACCGGCTGCACAACATGCGCCTGGATGAAGACAGTGTTTATTCCCACTGCCTGAATGTAGCCCTGATTGCCCGTCAGATGGGAAAATGGCTCCGCCTTGCTCCCGAAGAACTGGATGTGCTGACTCTATGCGGATTATTCCATGATATTGGAAAAATACAGATTCCGGAAGAAATTCTAAATAAACCCGGAAAGTACACAGAAGAAGAATTTGCGCTGATCCGGCAGCATCCGCTGGCCGGTTATAACCTTCTGAAAAACCTGCCTGCAGACAATCGGATCAAAAAAGCCGCTCTGCTGCACCACGAACGCAGTGACGGTTCCGGATATCCTCAAAAATTAAAAGCCGGACAGATAGATGACTTTGCGGAAATCATCGCCATTGCCGATGTCTACGACGCCATGACCGCCGCCCGTTCCTACCGTTCGCCCCTGTGCCCCTTCCAGGCCATTGATATGTTTGAAAAAGACGGCCTGCAGCTCTACAGCCCCAAATACATACTGACTTTCCTAAACCGGATTGCCAATACCTATCAAAACAACCGGGTGCTGCTAAACAACGGCCAGAGCGCGAATATTGTGATGATCAACGCCAGTCATCTGACCCGTCCCATGATACAGTTAGACAGCGGCGCCGTGGTGGATATGCTGAACCTGCCGGAATTGGAAATTATAAGGATTATATAATCGGGATAGGCTGCCGGAAAATGGCAGATTCCATTTTCTGACAGCCTATCCCTGTGCTAGAGCGTATCTTAAAATTCATTCCCGCCATCTGTATCCCCCACTTAGCACGATATTTGCGCTATCAGATTGAACATTAGTAGTTCAATCTGCATGAATTCAGGTTACATAGCCCGCTAGGGTCTGCCCCAGCAAAGCGAGGGCATGCGCCCTTCATTTGGCACAAATCCCCACAGGGCGCCTTCGGTGTCCCACTAAGTGGAGAATACACCTGTCAGAAAGCAATTTTAAGATACGCTCTAAGGTCAGCTCACTTTAAACTGGAACTTCTGAATCTCTTTCTCGGAATTTACCCGCTGAATCTGGGCTCCCAGCCCCTCCAGTTTCTCTTCAAAAGCCTCATATCCCCGCTGAATATAGTGAATATCATCCACAATGGTAACTCCCTCTGCGGAAAGCCCCGCAATCACCAGCGCCGCGCCGGCTCTCAAATCAGGCGCGCTGACCCTTGCGCCGGTATATCCTTTCACGCCGTTGATAATGGCGATATTGCTCTCCACCTTAATATCGGCTCCCATACGGGTCAGTTCATCCACATACTTAAACCGGTTCTCAAAAATACTCTCTGTCACCGTGCTGGTTCCCTGGGCAATTCCAAGCACTACAGACATCTGAGGCTGCATATCGGTGGGAAATCCCGGATAGGGCAGTGTGGTAACCTGGGTATGGCGCAGCGGTTTCGAGGCCACAACACGGACAGCGTCATCGAATTCTTCCACTTCACAGCCGGCTTCCAATAATTTGGCAGTGGTAGCCTCCAAATGTTTCGGAATCACGTTTTTCACCGTGACATCTCCCTTCGTGGCCGCCGCCGCAAACATAAAGGTCCCGGCTTCGATCTGATCCGGAATCACAGAATACTCCGTTCTGTGAAGCTTCTCCACCCCTACAATCCGGATCACATCGGTTCCGGCGCCGCGGATATTCGCTCCCATACTGTTGAGAAAGTTGGCTACATCCACCACATGAGGCTCTTTTGCGGAATTCTCTATGGTAGTTTTGCCTTCTGCCATAGCTGCAGCCATCATAATATTAATGGTAGCCCCTACCGATACCTTATCCAGATAAATATGGCTTCCCTTCAGATGATCCGCTTCCGCAGCAACTGCGCCGTTGCGGATCTCCACATGAGCTCCCAGCGCACGGAAGCCCTTGATATGCAAATCCATGGGACGGCTGCCGATATTGCAGCCGCCGGGAAGGGTCACTTCCGCCCTCTTATACTTTCCGAGCATTGCGCCCAGAAGATAATAAGAAGCTCTTATTTTCTTCATGGAATCATAGTCCACAGGAATATCCTTCACAAAAGAACCGTTGATCTTAACCGTGTGGGCATCCACTCTGTCGATTCTGGCTCCAATATCTCCCATGGCCTGAAGCAGCGCGTTGATATCTCTGACGTCGGGTAAATTATCTATTGTTACGGTTTCATCCGTCATAATGGCTGCTGCCAGAATTGCCAGCGCCGCATTCTTGGCGCCGCTGATTTCCACTTCGCCTACTAACGGATTCCCTCCTCTGATTACATATTGTTCCATATTGCACCTCTATGCTATATATTTCATATATGTTCTTTTTGTCTACTATAAAAAATCTTTATGTACTATTATAACACACTTTGTCGATTTGTAAATCTATACTGTTTCTCTTACAATTCTGCCTATCTTATTTTATGTGAAATCCCTGCAGCCGTGCATGGCCCCGCAAAAGAAAAAAGCCGGCCGTTTTCTATCTCTTATCTTCATTTTTATTATGGACGATTCCCGGCAAAATCATTCATCACTGCCGGCTTGTCCTTCTGCCGCATGTTGGAAAATATTCCGGTTTTTGCCGGACAACTATATGGTTCCGATATTCTGACCGGACGGATCGCCAGATATTTTTACAAAAGGAAACAGAAATCATTTCCGCTTTGCAGTTCCTTATCAAAGCCGGAAAATAATTTCTGTTTTCTATCTTACCACATTTGTATCAAAATTCCTACTGTTTTTTTATTCTTATGTTCTGTTTTCCATATTCGAAAGAACAGTTTTGTTATTCAAATACCACATTTTTCTCCAAATATTTTGTCCGAATTACAATATATGGATAGGATTTTACCTGATTGATCTTTTCTCCTTTGGACGGACCGATCAAAGTAGTGTCAAAATATACGGCATTTTTCGTCAGATAGCAGTCATTGACCGCAATACTGTAACCGCCGGTTTCCTGAACCCCGTAACCTGCCGCGATATAGAGATATTCCTTATCGGTATAAGTGAGTTTAAAAATTGCTTCCTTCTTCTCCTCAATAACCGTCAGAAATTCCTCCGGAATCTCTTTTTCTTCCAGAATTTCATAGGACAAATCTTTTAATTTTTTTGTGTCTGTCTCCTCAAATCCGCACCCCTGAAAAATGCAGGCGCAGACGACTGCCGCCAGAGCTATTCCGTACATAATCATTCCGCGATACCATTGATTTTGTTTTGCCAGTCCCATGTTCCCTGATTTTTTTTGTTTTTCCATACTCACGTTCTCTGAATTTTTTACATTCTTCCTGAATTCTATGAAAAATTTCTTCCGATTATGATTGTATTTCCTCTTTTCAGCCGGTATAATATAACTTATTATAGTTCCGAATCGGAACTTTGCCAGATTATATTTCCCTTTCTTAGTCTGTATAATATAACAAATGAACATTTATTACGAGGTAGGACATTATGATACGAATCATTTTAGTGGCAGTTTTTTTGATTTCTTTTTTGGTGCTTTCCATTCCCATTTTGTTGGCAGAACGGGTGATTAAGAAGTTTAACCCCTACGCGGCGGATATCAGCAGCCTTCGGATTGTCCAGTGGGCCTTTCGGGTGGTGCTGAAGCTGGCAGGCACAAATATTACTGTAATCGGAGAAGAGCACGTGCCCAAGGATCAGGCTGTCCTCTACATTCCCAACCACTTAAGCTATTTTGACATTGTAATTACTTATTCCCGATGCCCCGGGCTTACCGGCTATATCGCCAAAGACACCATGCTGCGTTATCCACTGCTTTCCAACTGGATGAAACATCTGTATTGCCTCTTTCTGGATCGGAACGATATGAAAGCGGGACTGAGAATGGTGCTCACCGGAATTGACCAGATTAAAAGGGGCATCTCCGTATGCATTTTCCCGGAAGGCACGCGGAATCCCCATCCGGAGAACGGAATGCTGCCCTTCAAGGAGGGAAGCCTGAAAATGGCAGAGAAAACCGGATGCCCCATTATTCCCATCGCCATCACCAATACCAACAATATCTTTGAAAGCCACATGCCCTGGATCAAGAAATGCAATGTGATTGTGGAATATGGAGAACCGATTCTAATCAAAGAACTGGATAAGGAGCAGCGGAAATTCTCCGGCGCCTATACCCAGTCCAAAATTGAAGAAATGTTAGAAAAGCATAAAGCTATGATGCAGAATGAAACTTCTCTCTGATTGCCTCCACTATTTTAGGATAATCCATGAAATGAGATGCTTTCACCAGCACAGTATCTCCTTCCTGCAGATACTGTAACAGTTGGGGAAGCATCTCATCTTTTGTCTCAAAATGAAATACTTCGCACCAGTCATTGGCGTCACAGGCGCCTTTTGCCATTTCTTTGGCCAGGGTTCCGGCGCAAAACAGCGTGTCAATCTGCTTTTCGGCTGCGTAAGCCCCCACTTCGTAGTGAAGCTGTCTCTCATTTTCCCCCAGTTCTCCCATATCGCCCAGCACCGCCACAGTCCGGGCAAGGCCGTTGCTGAGTACATCCAGGGAGGCCCGCATAGATACGGGATTAGCATTGTAACAGTCGTCAATTAGAAGGATTCCGCCTGTTTCTATCAGGTTGGCGCGCCCGCTGATGGTTTCCGCGGATTCAATGCCCGCCTTGATTTCCTCTAATTCCAGATTCAGCGCAAGGCCTGCTGCCGCTGCCGCCATGGCATTGTAAATATTATGCTGCCCGGGAATGGGGATATGAACGGATATGTCGCCTTTTGGGGTGTGGAGCTTTACATCCATTCCTTTCAAACCGCAATTCCTGATGTGATCCGCGTAAATGTCCTGCTGCGCTTTCACCTCAGAATCCCCGTTTCCGTATCCATTCTCCGTTCCTTTCTCAACGCCGGAATTCTCTTCCTCAGCCTGTTCTTTCCAGCTTCTTCCACGCTCCGGATTCTGACCGGCAAATCCGTAAAATACCGGCCGGATACCCTTCACTTCCGTAAGAGCGGAAAGTTTATCGTCATCTCCGTTTAAAATGATATGACCTTCCGGTTTCAGAAAATCGAAAATTTCGCTTTTTGCCTTTAGAATTCCATCCCTGTTTTTCAGATTTTCCAGATGGCAGACTCCGATATTGGTAATCACACAGAGATCCGGCCGGGCAATTTCCGCCAGCCGGTGCATTTCTCCGAAATCAGAAATTCCCATTTCCACCACTGCAGCCTCATGTTCCTCCTGAATCCGCAGAAGCGTCAGGGGCAGGCCGATTTCGTTATTAAAATTTCCTGCGGTTTTCAGCACCCGGTACTTTTGGGACAAAACAGACGCAATCATCTCTTTGGTGCTGGTCTTTCCCACGCTTCCGGTGATTCCCACAATAGGGATGGCAAGCTGTCTGCGGTAAAACGCCGCAATGTCTTTCAATGCCTGCAGACAGGAGTTCACCAGGATATACGGCACATCGCAATGTTCCAGTTCTTTCTCGGAAAGGACTGCCGCCGCACCCTGTTTACAGACCTGGGGGATAAAGTCATGGCCGTCCGCCCTGGCCCCCTTCACAGGGATAAACAGAAATCCTTCCTCCACCTGCCGGCTGTCTGTTACCGCGCCGCAAATTTTAGTCTGTTTCTTCTGTTCCTCTCCAAAATAAATGCCTTTGCAGGCTTCTGCAATGTGTTCCAAAGTCATATTTTTCATAGCTTCCTCCGCCGTTTGATACGTTATTCATATTTTTTCAGTGAAATCCGGATAATTTCTTCGCACAGTTTGGGAAAATCCATACCCACTGCCTGAGCTTCCTGGGGAAGCAGGCTTACCGGGGTCATGCCCGGCAGAGTATTGGCTTCCAGACAATAGATATTTTCCTGTTCATCCAGAAGGAAATCCATTCTCGCGTACGTTTCCAGTCCCAGGGTTTTCGCCACTTCCTCGGCATAATGCTGCATTTGTTCCGCAATGGAAGGAGGAAGATCCGCAGGACAGGTTTCCACTGCGCTCCCGGCGGCATATTTATTTTTATAATCGTAAAAGCCTTCTAAAGGAGCGATTTCTATCACTGGCAGCGCCTGAAAATCCATAACGCCTACCGAAAATTCTCTTCCCTTGACGTAGCTTTCCAGAATCACTTTTTCTTCCCAGCGGAACGCCTCTTTTAACGCCTGCCGGTACTCCTTCTCGTCTCTCACAATGGACACGCCGATACTGGAACCGCCGCAGCAGGGCTTTACCACACAGGGCAGAGTCAACCCTGTCCGGGCAAATTCCCACTGGCAGGTTTCCTTGTCCATAGCAATTCCTTTCGGCGTGGGAATATGGCTGGCCAGAAACAGCCGTTTTGACAATCCCTTATCCATGGCGATTGCGCTGCTTAAATATCCGGTTCCGGTATATTGAATTCCGTATAAATCAAACGCCGCCTGAATCCTGCCGTCTTCTCCGTTTTCGCCGTGAAGGGCCATAAACACAATGTCCGCCATCCGGCACAATTCAATGACATTGGGGCCGAATAAGCACTTGCTCTGATCTTTCCTGCTCTTTCTCACGGCCTCTAAATCCGGCGCTTCTTTTGAGATTCCGGTTACCGCTGCGCTGACCTGTTCAGAACGCTCAAAAATTCCGGTTAAATCCTCCGGCTTGTCGCTGTAACCCATAAATACATCCAGTAAAATTACCTGATGTCCCCTGCTTCTCAGAGCGTCCGCCACATTTTTTCCTGTGACAAATGATACATCGCGTTCCGTGCTTAAACCGCCCGCCAACACTATGATATTCATATTGAGAATCCTCCTTGTGTTTTTATACTCGATAGCATACTGATTGCCAAATAATTTGGCTCACGGGTATATCTCCTGCCGATATCTTATACTATATTATTCCCACTGGCAAGAACCTCCACTTAATTCGGCACTTTTTTCCAGGGAGAAAGCACTTTTTCCTTTAATCCGCTGCATAGCGCAAAAGAACTGTCTCAGATTCTGGCGTATCCTTTGCATAGCGCAAAAAGAACTGCCGCAGATTCTGGCGTATCCTTTGCATAGCGCAAAAAGAACTGTCTCAGATCCTGGTGTATCCTCTGTATAGCGCAAAAAGAACTGCCGCAAAATCCTCAGGAGCGCTCCCTTGCCTTTGCAGCAGTTCTCTGCTTTTTCTACAGTCCCTTACTTTGACACGCGTCAGAATTCCGGTTCAGTCAGGCCGTATGTATTTCCATGGACGGAAGCGCCATGGCAATGCCTTGTCAGAATTCCGGTTCAATCAGTCCGTATGTATTTCCCTTTCTCTTATATACTACGTTCACTTCCTCTGTTTCCGCATTCTGGAACACAAAGAAATTATGTCCCAGCAATTCCATCTGAATGCAGGCGTCTTCCGGATACATGGGCTTCATGCCGAACCGTTTGGTGCGGATAATCTTGATTTCCTCGTCGTCCTCTACCTCTTTCTCAATAAACTCCTGCTGGAAATTGCCTGCCGCCTGCTGCTGATCCACGATCTTATTCTTATACTTCTTTAGCTGTCTCTCGATAACCTCTTCCACTAAATCTATGGAAACATACATATCATTGCTGACCTGCTCAGAACGGATAATATTTCCTTTTACCGGAATGGTAACCTCAATCTTCTGGCGTTCCTTTTCTACGCTCAAGGTTACAACAATATCTGTCTGAGGGGTAAAGTACCGCTCCAGCTTGGACAGCTTGTCCTCTACCGCTGTTCTCAATCCATCTGTGATATCAATATTTTTGCCGCTGATTGTAATACGCATGGCGTCCAACCCCTTTTCTGCTTATTTTGCTATACCCATGAGACGAATGATCTGCCGGAAAAGTTCTTCTCTTTCCATAAAGAACCGAAAATTATCTGACAAATAAACATGCTCCTGAGTATCCTTGAGAAAGTCTCCGAACCTTCTCTGTGGTACACATTATACCACACCCCTGTTCCGAATACAACAAATCTCCGGGAATTCTTGACACTTTCCCGAATTCATGGTAATAGATCATATTAACATATTTGATTCTTTGCAGTTCCTAAGAGAGCATATAAAATATAGAAAGGGATGCTTCTTATTATGAAATCAAAAGTTGCTTTTATTACCGGGGCCTCCCGGGGAATTGGCCGGGCAATCGCCGAAGAGTTTGCCGGGGCCGGTTACTGCCTTGCCCTGAACTGCCGCACCTTGGGCCAAGAACTTAACAGCCTTGCCGATGAGCTTCACCGTACCTTTCATGTTCCCTGCCTGCCGCTGATCGGGGATGTCAGCGACGAGGCTTTCGTAAAAGGGGCGTTTGAAACGATAGGGCAGGAGCTTGGAAAAACGGATATCCTGGTAAATAACGCGGGGATTTCCCATATCGGCCTGCTGACTGACATGACTATGGAAGAGTGGAACCGGGTAATTCAGGTAAACCTTACCTCTCTGTTCTGCTGCTGCAAATACGCCGTTCCTCCCATGGTTCAGGAACAGTCCGGCTCCATTTTAAATATTTCCTCTGTATGGGGAGCGGCGGGGGCTTCCTGCGAAGTGGCTTATTCCGCTTCGAAAGGAGGAGTGAATTCTTTCACAAAGGCTCTGGCAAAAGAGCTTGCCCCCAGCGGCATTGCCGTCAACGCCATTGCCTGCGGCGTCATTGACACCGATATGAACCACTGTTTCAGCCAAGAGGAACGCAGGCAGCTTGCTGATGAAATCCCGGCCGGAAGGTTCGGACTGCCAAAAGAAGCGGCCAGGCTGGCCTTATCCGTGGTGAATTCTCCTTCCTATATGACCGGCCAGATTATCACTCTGGACGGCGGATGGCAATAAGCGATTCACATTTGTGAATCGCATTCGCATTTCGAATAATTCCATTATTTTCCAGAAATTTTTTCGTAAAATATTTCTATCGCAACACCGTTTTACAAAAGAGTACTATTTTACAAAAGAGGAACATTTTTATGGAATTATCCAGAAGACTGGAAAATTTATTAGAGGAGCACAATCTCACTCAGAGGCAACTATCAACTGAGCTTCATATTGCGCCATCCACCTTGAACGGATATCTCAGAAGAAACAGGGAACCGGACTTTGCAACACTGATTAAACTGGCCAAATATTTTAAAGTATCCACAGATTACCTTTTAGGCGTCACGGAAATCCGGCGCCCTTATCCTTCAGGTGAATTCTATGATGACAAAGAAGAAGATTTACTCTACACTTATCGGACACTTGGTCCTCAGGAACAAATCTACCTGATCAAACAGGCACATATCTATTGTCATCAAGACCTGGACCTTCCACAGAAAAAATAAACAGGATTTATTTGCGCATTCTTGATTCTCATTACGCGGAACAAGATCCTCATTACGAGAATTTCTTTTTTCAAACCTGTATCTTCTATTAAGATAAAGATACCTGAATTTATCGAAACGGAGGTGCCCTGATGGATTTCTATATCCGGCTGGAAAATCTGCTTGAAGAAAGAAATTTAACCCAGAAGCAATTATCCCTGGATCTTCATATCGCATCATCCACTTTAAATGGATATGTCAACAATAACCGGGAACCGGACTTTGCAACTTTAATCCGCTTTGCCAAATACTTTGACGTAACCACGGATTATCTTCTGGGGCTCAGCAATGAGAAAAAACCTTCTCCTTCTGCCTTAAATCCTATCGAAGGAGCTCTGATACATCTCTACCGCACTCTGCCCGCAGAACGGCAGGAGCTGATTGTGGAACAGGCCAGATTCTATCAAAGCCTTGAGATGAAACACCAGAAAAATAAACGGCGGGATTAAAAATTAATGCTGCGTCTGGCAAAGTTCCGTTCCGTCGTGTATAATAAAAGGCAATATCGGATACACAAAGGAGTATGATTATGAGAAAAGAATACCGTGAAGCCATTGAAGATTCTCCTGTCATTGCTGCTGTAAACAGCTTTGAGAGTTTAGAATGCGCCCTGACCTGTGAAAGCCGTATTATCTTTATTCTGTTCGGCGATATCTGCAATATTCCTGATATTGTCGCTAAAATCAAACAGGCCGGCAAACTGGCCGTAGTGCATCTTGATCTGATTACCGGACTGGCTCCGAAAGAAATTGCCGTAGACTATATCAAACAGCGCACAGACGCGGACGGTATTATTTCCACCAAACCTGCGCTGATCAAATACGCCGCGAAACTGTCTTTGTTCACTGTGCTCCGCTTTTTTGTGATTGATTCACTTGCGCTTTCCAACATCGAAAAGCAGCTTCAGAATGTAAAGCCTGACGTGATTGAGGTTCTGCCGGCGCTGATGCCGAGAGTCCTAAAGCGCATCTGCAGCATGAATCACATTCCTGTGATCACCGGGGGATTGATTTCTGAGAAAGAGGATGTCATTTCCATGCTTTCCGCAGGCGCAGCCTGTGTATCTTCCACCAGCCAGAATGTCTGGTTTCTATAAGAGAAGGAGGTTTTACAGACTTGCATAACGATTATACAGAGTTTGACGTCTTGGAACAGCATGCCGCAGAACTTGACGCTTTGAAACAGCATGCTGCAGAACTTGACGCCTCGGAACAGCATGCCGCAGAACTTGACGCCTTGGAACAGCATACCGCAGAGCTTGACGCCTCGGAACAGCACGCTGCAGAATCTAATGCCCCGGAGCCTCATTCTCATGCGCAAAATGCCTCGGAGCCTCATTCTCATGCGCACAATTCCGGCCCTCATTCTCACAGCCACACACAGACTCAGGCTGTGCTGAACCGCATGGCGCGGGCCATCGGCCACATGGAAGCCGTGAAACGGATGGTGGAAGACGGCAGAGACTGCAGTGAAGTTCTGATTCAGATTGCCGCTGTCCGCTCCGCCATCAATAATATTGGAAAAATCATTTTGGAAGATCACATCTCCCACTGCATTGTGGACGCAGTGGAGCATGGAGATCAACAGGCATTGGAAGATCTGAAAACCGCCATTGAGAAGTTTATAAAATAGCCTTAGAGCGTTTCCTATTGAGATGCGGAGGTCAAGGCAGGATGGCCCTTTGCCACACAAACCAGGCAGCGTTCCGGCAAACTAAAAACCCCGGATGGCGTCATTTTCATCTTCCGGCGTATTCTCAATTTTTCGGATTACAACATAGTAGCTGTAATCGTCGCTGACCTTAATCTGTACTCTGTCTCCCGCTTTATGTCCCAGGATTGCTTTTCCGATGGGGGACTCCGTACTGATTAAGTTTTTCATGGAATTCCCCCGGATGGAAGTCACAAGCCGGAAAACCTGCTCTTCTTCATCCTCTTCAAAATATATGGTAACCGTATTGTTAATCCCCACTTCATCCTCCTTAGAGACATCCGACACGATCACCGCTGTTTTCAGCATCCGTTCCAGATAGCGGATTCTGCTTTCATTCTTATTCTTGTCTTTTTTGGCGGCGTGATATTCGAAATTTTCGCTTAAATCCCCGTGAGCCCGGGCTTCTTTTACCGCCTCAATGGCCTCTTTCCGAACCACCAGCTTCCGGTATTCAATTTCTTCCTCTATTTTCTTTACATCACTTCTGGTTAATTGTTCCCGCATTTGCTTTCCTCCCTATCGTCTTCTGCTGCAGCGGCATGTAAACAGCGCACGGCTAATCCCGCAGCGGAAATCCTATGGTAACGGCAAAGGTTTCCTCTTCTTCCGCCGCAAAAAAATGCCCTCCCTGCAATTCTACCATTTTTTTCACGCTTTTCAACCCGATTCTGTTGCTTTCCACCTGTTCTTCCCGCCGCTTTTTCCCATTGAGAAAGCCGAATTCCACATATCCTTTTTCAGTTTTCACTGACAAACGCACAGGTTTTTCTCGGTCGCCGTATTTTAAAATATTGGAAAACAGATTATTAAACGCCCGCTGAAAAAAAATCCGGTTCCCGCTGAATTTCACTTCTTCCGGCGCCTGAAATTCTTCTTCTACCTGAAATCCCTTTAGCTGCAGAAATTCCCGGCTGCTCTCCATCTCTTCCAGCAGCTCCCACAGAAATAAGTCTGACAGTTCCGCCTGCTCTTCTTTCCCATAAATCAGAGCGTACTCGAACATTTTATCGGACAGGACGCGGATTTCCTCCACTTTCTCTATACACCGCCGGATATATTCCTCCTGCTTCCCGGCCGGACATTTCTTCTGATCCAGAATCTCCAGATACCCATATAAGGTAGTCATAGGCGTTCTTAAATCATGGGAAACGGAACGGATCAAATCGTGATTGGCCTTCTTTCCCTCCTGCTCCTGCCGGATATTTTCTTCCAGCGCCAGCCGCATTTCATCCAGATTCCGGGCGAGAACGCCGATCTCATCTCTTCCTTTTACCGTCACCGGATGTTCCAAATCCCCGTCGGCCATGATCAGAATCTCTTCCTTCACTTTGCCCACATAGCGCATCCTTCTCCACACATAGACAAACACCGGAAGGAACATCATCATGCTGATCAGCAAGGAACCGAAGAAATACGGCATTGCAATCAGCGCCTCATGCATGGAATATACCATCACCGTCTCCGTAGTATCCAGGAATTCCACCTGATCCATCCAGTTCAGTCCGCCGTAATACGTATTATTATACCAGAATCTTCCTTCTAAAAGCACTTTCGGCGCAGAGTATTCCAGGCCGTAAAACTGAAACAGCCCCTCTTCATCATAAAATAAAATGGAAATATAGCCGTCGTTATATTTTTCTATTTCCAGATAGTTCAGCAGTTCCTCTTTGCTGTAGTCCTTAAATCGGATCTTTTCGGCCTTCTTCTGCATTTCCTCTGTAATTTTCTTGCCGTCAAACTTGATATATCCTTTTTTCACAAGAATCATATAAAACTGGATCTGATGCTGCATCAGAAACCAGAAACTGCCAAAGGTCAGAAACCCGCAGAGAATCAGCAGCAAAAACAACCGAAAGGTCATCCTGCTGGTCCGCTCCTGCCATTTTTCCCGCCATTTTCGCCTTCTGTCCACAGCAATTTCCTCCCTTTTGTCCATCTATTCGCAGCGATATCCCTTTCCCCAGACATTTTTAATGATTTTGGGATTGTGAGGATCCTTTTCAATTTTCCCCCGCAGATTGCGGATATGCACCATCACAGTATTGGAGGCTCCGTAATAATAATCCTCTTCCCAGATGCTTTCATACAAATGCTGGGCAGAAAAAATCTGTCCTCTATGGCCGGCAAGAAGCCGCAGAATCGCAAATTCAATATCCGTCAGTTCTACCTCTCTTCCCTCTGCCAGCACCTTTTCCTGCCGCTCATAGATTTCGATTCCGGGCAGTTTGATTATCTTTTCCTCCTGAGGGGCCTTGCCTGGAACTCCAGAATCCTGCTGTCCCTCCCGGGCCTCTTTTCCCTGATACACCTGATATCTGCGTATGAGGGCTTTGACCCTGCTTAAAAGCTCCTGATAAGAAAAGGGCTTGGGCAGATAATCATCTCCGCCGCTGGAAAATCCCAATGTCTTATCCTCCACCTGGGATCTGGCGCTCAGAAATAAAACAGGGGCGTTGTTATGTTTTCGGATTTCCAGGCAGGTCTGGTATCCGTTCATCTGGGGCATCATAACATCCAAAATCACCAAATCATATGCCGTTTCCCGGATCTTTTCCAGGGCCTGGGCTCCGTTTGAGGCTTCGTCCACCTGACAGCCTTCGCCGGATAATAAAATATTTACCACTTCCCGGATTTCCGCGTTATCGTCCACCATCAGAATTCTGGGCATTTCATTTCCATTCATCTTTTATCTCCTGCTGCAAATTTATACCCGCAGGTATAAGAATACAATTTCATTTTATCACAAATTTGAAGGGATTCAAAAATTCTTAAGAATCTTTAAGATTTTCTTCCATGTTTTTTTCAGATTTTCCTTTTATACTTTTTTATGCAGTCAGATCAATGCCTGGCTCGTTATATTAGTAAGAAGAAAGAAGCTTTTATGGCCATAAAATCATCGGAGGGACTTATGAATCAGAATACTTACATAAATGATACCGCCAAAAAATCTTACCTTTGGCTCTGTCCGCTGCTGCTGACCATATTCACCCTGCTCTGTGTACTGCTGCTTCTGCCAAAAGACAGTATTTTCGGCTCCGAGGGAGACTGGTTCAGCCAGCATGCGGCAGTGGCAGAACAATTCCGGACCATATTTCAGGAAACCGGCCAGATACTTCCGGATACTTCGCCGCTGGGCGCCGGAAGCAATATTTATGATTTTTCCTATTACGGGCTGCTGCGCCCCGATGTTTTAATTTCCTTTTTGCTGCCGAAAGTTCCCATGACTGTTGTTATTTCCATTTATGCCATTTTGGAACTGATTGCAGGGGCAAACCTGTGCTGGCACTGGCTGAGAAAACATCTTTCCTGCCCCTTTTTCGCTTTCTTGGGAGGAATCCTGTATGCCTGCGCCGCCTGCTTTTACCATGCCCACCATCAGATTATGTTTGTCAATTACATGCCTTTTCTGCTTCTGGCGCTGCTGGGCGTGGATCGGCTGCTGGAGAAGCAAAAACACGGGCTGCTGACATGGGCTTTGGTGATGGTTTATCTGCACAGCTATTATTTTGCCCCGGCAGTGCTGGCGGTTTTGCTGCTGTATTTCATTCACCGCGTGTATTTTGCTCCTGAACAATCCGCCAAAACCGGCCCGCAAACAGAGTCCGGTTCCTTGTCTGTTCAGCGCTCCGATCCCAAGAGCAAACGCTCCGCCCGGCTGAATTACTGGTTCCGCTTTTTCTTTTCCATTGGAATATCCATTGGAATTGCCGCCGTTTTGCTGCTGCCCACAGGACTGGATTTGCTTTCCACCAAAAAAGACGCAGGCACTCCCCCGGCTTTGGAAGAAATCTTTTCCATAAATTTATCCCTGGAGTCTCTCCTGTACCATCCCTACGGCTGCGGTTTGACCATTCTCAGCCTGTACACACTGCTGCTTGGCGTCAAACGGAAAAGCACCCGCTTTCTCAGCGCTGCATTGCTGCTGTGCCTGACGTTCAATATCTGTCCCTGGCTCTTAAGCGGCATGCTGTACGTGCGGTACAAGGTACTGATTCCGCTGATTCCGCTGCTGATTCTGCTTTGCGCCGTATCGCTGGAAAAGCTGTTTGCAAAAGAAGAGCGCCACAATTGGATCTGCGGACTGCTGTGCCTGGTTCCGCTTTTCTCTTCCGATTATTCTCCGGCGATCTTTTTGGATGCCGGACTGGCGGCCGGAATTTTCGCCCTGCTGCACTGGGGACGCAAATCCGCTGCCCTCAGGCAGAAGATTCTTCCTCTGCACCTGCTGCTGTGCCTGGCTCCCATTGCAGCGTCCATCGGAATCGGACGTCAGGATCAATTTATCGCAGATACCGACACACGGCAGGCAGTGTTTTCTGCCCAGGAGTTAGAAGATTTAAATCTGGACAGACGATACCGGTTCGACACTCTGACAGAGCCTTACGCCAATGCCAATGTACTGCCCCTTAAGGGTATGGGGAAAACCACCATGTACTCTTCTGTCACAGACAGCGGTTATGCCGGTTTCTACTATGACACGATGAAAAATCCCATCCGCGTCCGCAACCGGGTAGCCCTGATGACCGACGCCAATCCTGCCTTTTCCTATCTGATGGGCATACGGTATATTCAGGCCAGAGCTTCGCAGCTTCCCTGGGGATACAGACCTATCGCCGAAAAAGACGGGATTGTGATTGCGGAAAATGAAACGGCTCTTCCCGTTGCCTATGCCAGCACAGGAATCATGGAACAGACGGAATATGAGAAACTGGAATTTCCCTATTCTCTGGAGGCTCTCACCCGCTATACGATAGCAGAAACAGCCTCGGATCTTAAGTTAAGCGGTGAAACTAACGCAGATGATTTTATGAAAACCTCCAGGATTGCCAGCGTTCCCGAGGACGCCCTGGATCTTCCTTCTCTGATCAATCTGCTGGAAGAACAGGGAGTCGCCTGCCAATGGAACCAGACAGACCGCAGTCTGAAGCTTTCCGCAAAAGAAAAGACAAGGATTGACATTCCGCTAGAAGAGCCTCTAAACAATAAAATGCTGATTTGCATGGCAGCCGTAACTTCCCCTTCCGGCAGAGAGGTTACCATAGAACTCAACGGTATCCGCAACAGGCTTTCCGGGAAAAGCGCCCCTTATCCGAACCGCAATGATACTTTTACCTGGATGATTTCTTCCAATGAAGAAATTCCAAGCCTAAGGCTTGCCCTGTCCGCCGGAACTTACATACTGTCGGAGATCCGGCTCTGGACTATGGATCTCTCCCAATGGGGGAACCAGAATATCCGGGAGGTCGCGTTCTCACCGGATCCGGGAAACGCAGTTTTCCTCGGTTCCTCTGCCCTGAAAGAGGATGGATGGTTTGTCACCTCCTTTCCCTACCGGGAAGGCTACCAGGTTCAGATCGACGGGGAAAACGTTCCTGTCTGCCGGGTAAATACCGACTTCGCAGGATTTCCGTTAAAGGCGGGAAATCATGAGATTGTGATTACCTACCGCCCTCCCGGAAAACAAACTGCCCTGATGATCAGCCTGCTGTCGCTGCTTGTTTTTCTGGCAGCCGGATTCCGGGATCTTTTTTCGGCAAAAGACATGATTGTCCGTAACCGTATTTTCAAAAACGGTTCTTTATGATACATCTATAATTTATACAGAAAAGAGGAGACATGATGAAAAAGTTATTATCCAGCAACAAATTTTACGGGCAGTTTCAGCAGCTGCTCCAAAACAACTCTTTCCGGGAGCTGTTCAGCTATCTGCTGACTGGAGGCGCCACAACCCTTGTGAACTACGCGGTTTATCTGACGCTGCTGTGGGCCGGCGCAAAATATCTGACGGCCAATACCATCGCCTGGGTCTTTGCCGTAGCTTTCGCTTATTTCGCCAACCGGAAATTCGTATTCCATTCCGGCAACCAGATTGGAAAGGAAATGTTTTCCTTTGTATCCATGCGGTTTCTCACCCTGCTTACGGAAAACCTGCTTCTGGCATTTTTCATACAAACCTGCGGATTCCGCCCGGTGGTTTCCAAAATTGCCGTAAGTTTTGTCACTGTGGCAGCAAATTATGTTATCTGCAAATGCCATATTTTTCAGAAATCTGCCTCTTACATTAAGGCATCCGCCATTCAGCAGCAGAAAGGAGAGGAAATCCATGAATAAATTAAGCATTATCGTACCCTGCTACAACGAAGAAGAAGTCATTTCCCTTTTCTACCGGGAAACTTCCGCCATAGTAAATAAAATAGAAGACTTAAGCTATGAATTTATCTTTATTGACGACGGCAGCAAAGACCACACGCTGAACATCCTCAAACTTCTCTGCTATCAGGACAAAAACTGCCATTATATTTCCTTTTCCCGGAATTTCGGCAAAGAAGCTGCCATGTACGCCGGCTTAAAGCAGGCTGCGGGCGATTACTGCGTGATTATGGACGCAGACCTGCAGCACCCGCCCAAGCTTTTGCCAGACATGTACCATGCCGTAAGCCAGGAAGGCTATGACTGCTGCGCCGGAAAGCGGGTGGGCAGAGAAGGGGACGGCGCCCTTCGGGGCCTGCTCTCCCGGAGCTTCTACAAAGTAATTCAGAAATTAACCCATATGGACATGAGTGACGGCGCCGGTGATTTCCGCATGATGAACCGCACCATGGTAAACGCCATCCTGGCCATGAAAGAATACAACCGCTACACTAAGGGAATCTTCTCCTTTGTGGGATTTGAGACAAAATGGCTGGAATTCCACAATGTGGAACGGGCAGCCGGAACCACGAAATGGAATCTGAAAAGCTTGTTCCGCTATGCCTTTGACGGCATTCTCTCCTTCTCCACTGCGCCTTTGAAGCTGCCGGGCATCCTGGGGGCCGTCCTGCTGGTTCTTTCCTGCATCCTGGGAGGCGCCGGGCTGGTACAGCAAGGCTTTTTCCACCATAACGTAGGAACTGCCTACATTGTTTCCACAATTGTGATATTCTTAAGCAGCCTGCAGATGATGATGCTGTTTATCATGGGGGAATACCTGTCCAGAGATTATATGGAAAACAAAGGCCGGCCTATTTACATTATCCGGGAACAGGATTCCCAGCCTGTAAAAGAGGCCAGCCGTATTTACGATATTGCGCCTGTACGGCGAAATGTAATATAAATCACAGATGGCGGGAATGAATTTTAAGACACGCTCTAGCACTGCAGTTCCTTACAGTTTAAAGAACTTCATCTCTGCTTCCATCTGATCGGACAGCCCTCTTAGGCTGTTGGCCGCGTCCGCCAGAAGCTGGATGGTTGCGTTCAATTCTTCCATGGAGGCTGTGGTTTCCTGTGCGGAAGCCGCATTCTCCTGGGACAAGGCGGATAAATTACTGATCACATCCACCACTGTCTTTCTGGAAGAGTCACAAATCTGTGTCCGTTCCTCTATCATGGAGGCGTCCTCTCTGGAACTGTTGATTCCCGCAGCCACCTCTACAAAATGGCTCTGAGTTTTGTCCAGTTTCTCTTTCTGATCCCGGATAATTCCTTCGGCTTCCAGCATAATCTTCACTGTCATTTCTGAATCTGCCAGAAGGGAATTGATAATATCTGTAATCGTCTGAGCCGAAGTGTTGGATTCATCCGCCAGCTTCTGAATCTCTGACGCCACCACAGCAAATCCTTTGCCGAATTCTCCTGCCCTGGCTGCTTCAATGCTTGCATTCAGCGACAGCAGAGACGTCTCGCTGGCAATGGAAGTAATAATATCCACTGCAGCCCGGATTTTCTGGGCAGATTCATTGGTTGCGTAAATCTGGCTGCCGATTTTGCCGATGGCTTCGTTGACCCGGGCCGTGGAATCAACCAGATCTTTCATAATAGCTGTGGAAGTGTCTCCTGCCTGCTTCATGGTCTGTGAAGTCTCATTCAGCTTATCCACATCGCGCACAATATTTTCAATGGCATTCCCCATATCCATAATCTGTCCGGAAGCTGTCTCAATCTCTTCCGCCTGGGTGGCCGCTCCTGCTGAAATGTCCTCCACAGCCTTGTTGATTTCCACTGCATTGGCATTGACACGCTCCGCCATCTCATCCAGAGACTGGCCGGAATGCATCAAATGCCCGGCGGACTCCTGCATATGATTAATAATTCCCGACAGATTTTGAATCAGATTTTTCAATGCCCTTGCCATGCTTCCCAGTTCATCCTGCCGGCCCAGCAGCTTCTCATCCACCTCGATATTCAGGTTTCCTTCCGCAAGTTTCTCCAGCACTTCCTCTTCTCTTCGCACTGCCCGGGACAATGTGCCCGCAAAAAAGAAAATTACCGCGCTGGATAACAGAATCACGGCTACATTGATTCCGGTGGTCTGCCATAATTCACGATCGATATATTCTTCAATCCCGCTGCTGGGCTCTCCCGCAAAAATGATTCCCACAATCGATCCGTCATTATTTTTCAGCGGTATGTAACAGCAGAAATAAGGCTCTCCATTGATCATCATATCTTTATCTGTATGTTCCGCCCCGTCATTCAGAACATTCTGGACTACTGTCTCCGACACCTGGGTTCCGGCCATGCTCTCCCCTGTATTCTCATCCTTCAGAGTCGTCACTATGCGGGTATCTCCCCAGCAAATTGTAACCTCAATGCCCGAGGATTGGGCAAATGTTTCAAATGCCGACAAATCCTCCGAAATATTACGCGCTCCCCGATACAGGTTCTGTCCGTCCAAATGAAATTCTCCTTCATCCGCCGCCAGCAAGGCCTGCTCTACTCCCACTGCAATGTCCCGCAGTCTCTTAATGGCTTCATCCTGCATTCCCGTTCTTATAGTCCTTGCAGAAAATGCCGCAATAATCACCGCAAGAGACAAAAGGGGCACAAAAGCGATTGCAAGAATTTTCTGCTTGATTCCAAATAACGCTTTATTTCTGCTTCCTGTCTTTTTACTCACCTGCATTCCCTCCCTTTCCCGTTATTTCAACTATTGTTTTTATTATAACGTTCCAGAGTTTACAATTCAACAGCCAATGAGAGGTTTTTGTGCGCTTTTTGCTGAAATCCGCGAAATTTTAGTTACTGTTACAAATTTTATTCTTATATCGCCTCAATCCGCTTTCGAAGCTCCAGCACTTTGCTGTCAATCTGCTCAATTGCGTTGGCATAGGCCTTCAGCTCCCTGCCGATATTTTTTGCCTTGCGGTTCTCCTTTTTGTACTGAAGCTGATAGTCCAGCCCCGCCCAGTAATCCATGGCCCCGGTCCGTAACTGCACCTCAATTTTGAGCGGCCGTATCTCTTCCTGCCAGGAGACTGGCACCTGAAAAATCAGATGCAGGCTGCGGTAACCGCTTTTTTTGGGGTGTCTGATATAATCTTTTTTCTTAATCAGGCGCATATCCCGCTGAGAGCAGAGCAGTTCTCCAATCCGATATAAATCATCGGTATAAGTGCAGACTGCCCGGACGCCCACCACATCGTTCACATACTCTTCCATAGACGGAATGCTTTCTTCCACTCCCTTTTTCCTGAGTTTTGCGGCAATGCTCTCATATGACTTAATCCTGCTGGAATACCGGTGAATCACCTCCCGCCCGCAGCGCATTCCAAGTTCCGCGTTGATCATCTGCAGCCTTGCGCACATAAGGCTGATTCCCCATTGGCATTGGGCCAAAAATTCCTCCTGCTGTAAGAAATCTTTTAATTCCATCTTATCCTCCAAAATAAACGTAGCAAAATTTTACTTATTTTTTCATCTTATGCATAGTATATCCCGAGGGCATGATTATCTTTCCTCTGAATTTGAACTTTCTCAGCATCGCATTTTTTGTATCATTTCGAAACAAGCTGTTTACAAATTCTCTTTCTTTTTCTATAATAGTGACATTGAATATTCAGCCATTTTTATTATTTTTAACATGGCCAGATTGGAGATTTTCTTATGTTAACGTATTCTTTCTCAGAGATAGGCTCCATGAGCTTATATGAATACCTGTATCAATGCATCAAACATGATATTTTAAACGGCACCCTGTCCCCTGGCGATCGTCTCCCTTCCAAACGAAGTTTTGCCAGACATTTAAATATCAGCGCCATCACCGTGGAAAATGCCTACGGCCAGCTTCTGGCGGAGGGATATATTTATTCAATTCCCAAAAAAGGTTATTACGTTGCGGATATTTCTGCCAGCATCCCCGATTCTCCCATGACTGTTCCTGCCCCCTGCGCGCCTTCGTTTGACGCGGAACCGACGGAAGAACCCTGCTTCGCTGATTTCACCAGCAGCCAGACCCACCCGGATACCTTTCCTTTTTCCATCTGGACCAAGCTGATGCGGGAAGTTATCGGAGAGGACAAATCCGCCCTGATGAAAAATTCGCCCAGCGGCGGCATCCTTCCTCTCCGCCGGGCCATTGCCAAACATTTGAAGGAATTCCGGGGAATGGCCGTGCGCCCGGAGCAAATCGTTGTGGGCGCGGGAACAGAGTATCTCTATGGAATTTTGATTCAGCTTTTGGGATTTCAGAAAGTTTACGGAGTGGAAGATCCCGGCTATCAGAAAATTTCCGCTATTTACAAAAGCCACCGGGTCGCCTGCCGCCATATTCCCATGGACAGACAGGGAATCCATATGGAACAGCTCCGGGAATCCGGCGCAGATATTGTACATATCTCCCCCTCCCACCATTTTCCGACGGGCATTGTCACCCCCGTCAGCCGCAGATATGAGCTGCTTGGCTGGGCTGCCGAATCAGAGGGAAGATATATTATTGAGGATGATTACGACTGTGAGTTCCGGTTTATGGGAAAACCCATCCCCTCCCTCCAGAGCATTGACGTTATGGAAAAAGTGATTTACATGAATACCTTTACAAAAACCCTGGCCTCCACCATCCGAATCAGCTATATGGTACTGCCGCCTCACCTGATGGAACGCTTTCGGCGCACTATGGGGTTTTATTCCTGCACGGTATCCAATTTTGAACAGTATACCCTGACCCGCTTCCTGGACGGCGGGCATTTTGAACGCCATATCAACCGAATGCGCAATTTCTACCACAACCAGAGGGATCTGCTGTTAGACTGCCTGAAAAACAGCCCTCTCTCCTCCCGCGTTGCCATTACAGAAGAAGACGCCGGGCTGCATTTTCTCATGCATGTGAACACTTCCGTTCCAGATGAAATCATTACAGAAAACGCCGCCGCAAAAGGGCTGCGCGTCGCTTCCCTGTCCCGGTACTATATCCAGGCGCCTGCATCGGAAAGCCATACATTTATTATGAATTATTCCGCCATACCTCCTGAGCATATGAAAGAGGCCATTGCAAGGCTCTGCCAGGTCTTTGAAGAAACAGGTGCCTCTTTTTGCGGAACCGAACTTTAAGACACGTTCAAATATCCTTGCAGCAAGCTCCTTCCAAACTACCCCTCCAGTTCATGGATAAACAGCCCGCTGCGCAGCTTCGGTTCAAACCAGGTGGACTTGGGCGGCATCAGGCGTCCCGCGTCCGCCACTGCGAATAACTCCTGAATGGAAGTAGGATACATGGCAAACGCCGCTTTACAATCCAGGCTGCACCTGCGCTCTAATTCCTTCAGCCCCCGGATTCCTCCTACAAAGTCAATCCGGCTGTCTGTTTTGGGATCCAAAATACCAAGCACCGGCGCCAGCAGCTTATTCTGTAAAACAGATACATCCAGCCCTTCCACCGGATCGCTGTCCTGATCCCCGGGACGGACTTCGCACAAATACCAGGTTCCTTTCAGATACATGGAAAATTCGCCCTTTTTCCCCGGCTTCACCGGATCTTTTCCCATTTCCTTCACCGTGAAAATCTCCGATGTTTTTGCCAGAAATTCCTCTTCCGACAGTCCGTTTAACTCTTTGAGCACCCGATTATAGTCCATGATCATTAGCTGTTCATCCGGAAACAGCACCGACAGAAAATAATTGAATTCCTCTTCTCCGGTATACTGGGGATGTTCTTTTCTGCGCATCTGGCCTACCCGCACTGCGGAAGCCGCCCGGTGATGCCCGTCTGCAATATAGATTTCCCCAATGCCTGCAAACGCCTCTTCCACTGCCGCAATCTGCTCTTCCCTTTCAATGACCCAAACGCTGTGACGCACCCCGTCCTCCGCCGTAAAATCATACAGCGCCTCTTCCTTCTGCACCTGGGCTACCACCTGATTGATGACAGGATTCGAACGGTACGCCAGGAAAATCGGGCCTGTCTGAGCATTGCAGAGATTCACATGGTTGATTCTGTCCTGCTCCTTCTCCGCCCTGGTGTTTTCATGTTTTTTGATCACGCCCCTTTCATAGTCATCGATGGAAGCGCAGGCAGCAATTCCGGTCTGGGTTCTGCCCTCCATGGTTAACATGTAAATATAATAGCATTTCTTTTCCTCCCGGACAAAGGAGCCGTTTTCCACCATCTCCCAGAGCGTGTCATGGGCTTTTTGGTATACCTTGGGATCATATGTATCCACGGTATCCGCAAACTGCGTTTCCGCCCGGTCTATCTTTAAAAAGCTTTCCGGATTCTTCTCCACCACTGCCTTTGCTTCCTCCCTGTTGTACACGTCATAGGGAAGGGCCGCTATCTTATCTGCTTTCGCCCGTTGGGGCCTGATTGCGCAAAAAGGTTTGATTACTGCCATCTGTATTTCCTCGCTTTCTTGTTTTCTCTTAATGCTGCAGCGAATTCTTTTGGATTTGGATTCGGACAGAAATTCCGCCGTCCTTATTCTGCCGGGGATACCCCGTTTTGGGCGCAGAGATCCCTGACACAGCAGCTCTCACAGCGGGGAGCGGTTCTTGCCGTGCACACATCCCTGCCGTGGTATACCAGACGATGGCAGAAATCACTGCCTTCCTCCGGCGGTATCAGCTTCCACAGCGCCATCTCAACTTTCTTTGGTTCCTTGATATGATCCACCAGCCCCATCCGGTTCACCAGACGGATACAGTGGGTGTCTGTCACAATGGCAGGCTTGCCGAACACATCTCCCATAATCAGGTTCGCGCTTTTTCTGCCCACTCCAGGCAGTTTCAAAAGCGCGTCAAAATCCTCCGGAACCCTGCCGTTATATTCGTCCCTTATCATCTTCATGCATCCGCTGATATCTCTGGCTTTGCTGCGCCCCAACCCGCAGGGCCTTACGATAGCTTCTATTTCTTCTACCGGCGCGTTGGCCAAAGATTCCACATCCGGATATTTTGCGTAAAGATCCTGCACCACCACATTGACCCTTGCGTCGGTGCACTGAGCTGCCAAACGGACGCTGACCAAAAGCTTCCATGCCTGATTATAGTCCAGGGTGCATCCCGCGTCCGGATATTCTCTTTTCAGCCGTTCTATGACGGCAAGGGCCAGTTCTTCTTTTGTCATGTTCTTATCCTTTCACTCATTGGGAACTGTCAGTCCATCCCATACTCCAGAATGGCTCCCGTGACTGCGTCCACTTTGCTGCTGTATTCTTTGCCCTCTGCATAGAAATCTATTTCGTATTCTGCCTTTCCATGCTCCTGCTCTAACTCTATCTTCGTATAAGCCACCTGCTCCGCTGTAAATCCCGCATGGTTTAATACCGCCGTTTTTGCCTCATCCACGGAAATCACTCCCTGGATATTTCCAGGAATCTGTTCGATGGCTTCCTGGGAACTTTCCAGGACAGCGCCGTCCTCCGCGCTTATTTCATACTGATATCTTGTTGTTCCTGAAACAAATTCCAGCTCGTACTCGGTTCGGCCATCCTCATAGTCCATTTCCTCTTTTACAAAAGTCGCCTCCTGGGCGGTAAGACCGGCATGTTTTAACGCCGCTTCCTTTGCCTCTTCCATTCCGATTTTGGGCTGACTCACAGAATTGCCCTGGCCGCTTGCCTGGGTCTGCTGATTCTGTTCTCCCGCGCTTTGAGCCTGCCCGGAATTCTCCTCTCCCGCGCTTTGATTCTGCCCGGAATTCTGTTCTCCCGCGCTTTGATTCTGCCCGGAATTCTCCTCTCCCGCACCTGACTGATTCTGAGTACCGGCTGTCTGTTCCTCTAAAGTCTGGTCTTCAGACTGATTTGCCTGGGGAACATTCTTATCGGCAGTATTCCCGTTTCCGCATCCCGCCAATAAAGCAACCGCAAATGACATGATCAGCGCCGCTGTCAGACGGCCGGCTCTGCTTTTGTAACATATGGATTGTTTCATAGTTGTTTTCTTCCTTTCCATAGTCATTTTCCTTTCCATTGTACAAAAAAACTGCCAATGATTCAAGAACCAAAAGAAAACTGCCCCATTAAGGATTCCAAATCCATGACAGTCTGCACTCTATATGCAAACAGCGAAAATGTCGTTCCTTAATGGGACAGCCCCACTTTATCCGCTTCGGCTCTTATGTCTGTAAATCAAACAGCAAAAAATATATTTCAGCGCTATTTAGAAGTCAACTTCTGTTCCGTAATATGTACAGGTAAATAATTTCTCCATTGCAGCCGGATCAATCGCTCTTGGATTAGAACCTGTGCAGGCGTCTCCTACGGCGCGTTCCGCAATTCCTGCAATCTTCTCTTTGAATTCCTCTTCTTTGATTCCAAATTCTTTCAAAGTCTTAGGAATATTGAGCTTTACATTAAAGTCGTCAATCTTAGCGCAGAGACTGTTAATCAGGGATTTCTCGGAGGTTCCTTCTAAGCCCATTCTGCGCGCGATTTCCGCATACCTCTTTGCGGCAACCGGATCTTTGGCATTGTATTTGATTACGTAGGGCAGATAGATTGCGTTTGCGCATCCGTGAGGAATATGTCCGGTAGAGAATGCCGCCCCTGTCTTATGCGCCATGGAGTGCACGATTCCCAGCAGCGCATTGGAAAATGCCATTCCAGCCAGGCACTGCGCATAATGCATCTGCTCTCTTGCAGTCATATCGCAGTTATAAGACGCCGGCAGATAATCCAGAACCATCTCAATTGCCTGCAGCGCAAGAGGATCGGTAAAGGGACAGTTCAGTGTGGAAACATATGCTTCGATGGCATGGGTCAACGCGTCCATTCCAGTGTAAGCAACCTGTTTTACCGGAAGCCCTTCCACCAGTTCCGGATCTACAATCGCAACATCCGGCGTAATATTAAAGTCAGCCAGAGGATATTTCACGCCTGTCTGGTAATTGGTAATTACAGAGAACGCGGTAACTTCTGTCGCTGTTCCAGAAGTGGAAGGAATCGCGCAGAACTTTGCCTTCTGTCTCAGTTCCGGGAAGTTAAAGGGGATGCACAGATCCTCAAATGTCGTCTCCGGATACTCATAAAACGCCCACATAGCCTTGGCAGCGTCAATGGGAGAACCGCCGCCCATAGATACAATCCAGTCCGGCTCGAATTTGCGCATTGCTTCCGCACCCTTCATTACAGTTTCCACCGAAGGATCCGGTTCCACGCCTTCAAAAACCTCTACTTCCATTCCGGCTTCTTTCAGATAATTCACTGCCTTATCCAAAAATCCCTGACGCTTCATGGAACCGCCGCCTACTACGAGGATTGCTTTCTTTCCCTTTAAATTCTTAAGTTCCTCCAGACACCCCTTTCCGTGATATACATCTCTTGGTAATGTAAATCTTGCCATTTTCTTCTTCTCCTTTTCTTTATATGAAACAATAAAAGTAACCACTGTTCCGAAGCTGCCCCTCTGAAAAAGGCAATCGCCTGAATCATTGAGGATGTTTATCCGCTTCGTCTATGACTTTTATTATAGCACAACCCTTTGCAGATCAACAGTTAAATTTCTATAAAATTGTTAAAAAATTGCCAAACTTATAAAGAACAGACATTTTCCGTCACTTGCTGCCGGACATCAATGTCTGTTCCTCTTTCATTTTTACATCAGCGGGGCAAGGGCTTTCATCAGGCTTCCCGTTATCTTCACTTTCAGTTTTTCCCGCCGGACGGTTTCCATCGTCACCTGTCTGCATTTTGCCAGAGTTGCCTGGAAATCCGCCTCTATCTCAGGGATGCAGTCTGTGCCGTACAGATAGGTAGCGCATTCAAAATGATGATAAAGGCTGCGGTAATCCAGATTGATGGTTCCCACCACCGCCTCCCTGGAATCGCTGACAAATACCTTCGCATGGACAAATCCAGGGGTATATTCATAGATTTTTACCCCGGATTCCAGCAAAGAGGCATAATGGGTTTTAGCCAGCGCATAGGGGATGGCCTTGTCCGGAATCCCCGGCAAAATCAGTGCAACCTCCGTACCTCTTTCGGCCGCGAATTTCAGGGCCGTTTCCAGTTCCCCGTCCAGAATCAGATAGGGCGTCATGATATGCACATACTGCTGAGAACGATTTAAGATATCCATATAAACCCGCTCTCCCAGTTTATCCTGATCCAGCGGACAGTCGCCGTAAGGAATGACATATCCTTTTTCCGCCTTTCCCGGAACCGGTAGCCCAGAGAGAAACTTTCCATACTCCGTCTCTCTCTCATCTATGCCCCACATCTGCAGGAACATCAGGGTAAAACTCTGCGCTGCCGGTCCTTTCAGCATAACCGCCGTATCCTTCCAGTGACCGAATCTTTCCTTTTGGTTAATGTATTCATCCGCCAGGTTTACTCCGCCGTTAAAGGCCGTATGGCCGTCAATCACCAGTATTTTTCTGTGATCCCGGTAATTATAGTGGGTAGAAACAAAAGGCGTCACCGGCGAAAACATCTTGCACTGAATCCCCAGCTTCCGCAGCCGTTTGGGATAATCATGGGACAGCAGGGAAAATTCGCAGGTGCCGTCATACATCACACGGACATCCAGCCCCTGGACCGCTTTTCTGGCAAGGATTTCCAGAATCTGTCCCCACATAAGCCCTTCATCCACAATAAAATATTCCATGAAAATAAAATGTTCCGCCAGTTCCAGCTGTTTCAGCATTTCTTCAAACTTATATTCCCCCAAGGGAAAATAAGTCACCGCCGTCTGGCCGTACACCGGATGGCATCCGCTCCGCTGCATATAGCGGGCCAGAGACGCCGCGCCCGGATTTTCCTCTTCCAGCCCTTTCATGGCCTGCGCCTGCTGAGGAATCAATTCCCGGGTATTCCCTATGATCTGGCTTACCCGCTTTCGCAGCGCCCGGTTTCCTATATCGCTCTGTGTATATAGCATCAGCAGCGCCCCGAACACCGGCAGCAGCGCAATTACAATCAGCCAGGTAATCTTAGCCGTAGGGTTCATCCGACTGTTCAAAAGATAAATCACCATAACAAAAGTAAACAAGACCGTTCCGCCTAAAATATGAGGCAGAAATTCTCTGAACCACTGAAATACGCTGAACAGGAGCGACACCTGAACCAGAAGCAGCAGCAAAATCAGTCCGAAACGGCTGAACAAGGCATGAACGATTCCTTTCTGGCCTTTTTTTAACAAGGTAATTCCTTTTCTTTTGTAATCTATGTACATTTTTTCCTCCTGAATGTTTTTTCTCATTATACACTATACAGCGGCTGTACAGTCAAGAGGAATTCTTGTACCGGCTGAGCATCGTTCTGCAAACTGATATCCTTTTATATAGGGAACCTGGCAAGGAATTCCTGTACCGGCTGAGCATCGTTTTGCAGCAAACTTTTTATCGTTTCAGTTGAGCGGCAGCCTCATCCGCAAGCTGAATCGTCTGTCCGCATAATTCAAATTCGATTATTTCTGTTTTGGTCAGATTCTTTACCCGGACCTCTTCTTGAGTGACGCTTATTCGCAGTCTTTGGCCATGCCAGAGAATCTCATAGGTAAGTGTTTTCCACGCGTCCGGCAGGCATGGATCAATTCTCAGCCTGCCTTCTAACGTGCGCAATCCTCCGAAGCCATAGACCGCACCCTGCCAGATACCCCCGAAGGATGCCGCATGGATACCTGCGTCAGAGGTGGTCATCACCGGTCCGAGATCGATTTCTGTGGATTTCTCAAAGAGCCGGTAGGCTTCTTCCAGTTCTCTCATATCCGCCGCAAGCACTGCATGCGTGCAGAGGGACAGCGAAGAATCATGTATGGTCCTTTCGGAATAATAATCCCATGTGGCAGCCTTTACCTCACGGGGAAAGAGATCTTCTAACAAAAAGAACAGCGCCAGCACATCCGCCTGTTGGGACACCTGTATCTGATTGATCTGCGTCTGGTTATAATCCCGGAAAATACCGCCCACAAAATCCTGTTCCTTATATTTGGTCAAATCAATTTCTTTCAAAGTCAGATATGTGGAATCCTGGGGCAGAATGCCTTTTTCATTGGGAGCCGGCAGGAATATTTTATCTGCTTTCTGGGTCCACTCCTGATACCAGCGATCCAATTCCAGCTTTTCATTCAATGTTTGATACAGCTTCGGCCGTTCTGTTTTCAGCAGTTCATAACAGGCAGCGGCTTTTTTGATATTCCATGCCGCAAGATAATTGGTAAACGCGTTATCTGTCTTATGCTCTTTATATTCATCCGGCCCCACCACGTCGCAAATATGGTAAAAACCGTCTTCTGTCACTGTCTCTGTAAATTCCGTGATCCCCTGTTCATTTACAGTTTCATGAATCTGCCGGTTCTTGTCCTCCAGGCGGGAAGCCCAGAACCGGGCCGTATCGAAAATCAGCTCATATCCGTACTGATCCATAAAATCCTGATCTCCGGTAATCACGCCGTACAGCCACGCGCCGAAAGCCACGTCCGCCGTAATATGCTGCTCAATAAAACCGGACCACACCTTAATCAAAAGACCGGTTACAATGTCCGCATTCTGAAATTCCGGCGTCACCTCGCCGTCATCCATCCAGGCAGATTCCCAGGGAAACATGGCCCCCTGATACCCATGCTCGGCAGCCTTTTTATGGGCGCCGGGAAGGGTCAGATAACGGTATTCTTCCAGCTTCCGGGCCGTTTCCGGCTGGGTAAAGGCATAATAGGGCAGGAGAAAAATTTCTGTATCCCAGAAACAGTGCCCACGGTATCCCTCTCCCGACAGCCCCTTTGCGCCGATATTCATCCGGCTGTCATGGGCCGGAACCATCAGCCGCATGTGATACTGGGCAAAATGCACAGCAAAATTGTCATAGTCATTTCCCTCAATAGCGATGGGCGCTTTCTCCCACACCTGCCTGTTCCATTCTTTTTCCGTATCCGCCGCCAGACTTTGATAGCCGATGGCCTGCAGCTCTTTGAGCTTTTCCAGAGAAAAGGCCTGCAGTTCTTTCACGGTCTTTCCCTGCATGTCCAAATCCCTGGTTGTGTATACATTGCAGTATTTTTCTATTTTCAGCGTCTCGCCTTTCTTCACCTTCGTCCGGTATCCGCCGCAGATACTGCGGACTTCCATGTAAAGCTGAACCGGAAGCTCCAGTTCTTCTCCGTCTTTCCAAAATCTGTGGGCCGTATTCAGCACAAAGGTAATATCAGACTGGGTGGTCCGGGGCACATACTGGATGTACCGCCCTTCAAAAAAACGCATATCCCCTTCTGTAAAATGCTGCGCGCCGGTATTGGTTACCCGGCCGTTAATTCCTGATCTTATCTCAATCTCGGCGTCCCCCGACAAGGGAGTAATCTGGGCCTGAATGGCAAAATCGTGAAGCCTGCCAAGGGACACTACCCGCCGAAATGTCAGGCTAACCTGCTCTCCCTTAGGAGAAATCCAGACCACTTCCCGCTTTAATTCCGCTGTCTTTATATTCAGTTCCCTGCTGTAAAAATCTATGCTCCCCTGTTCTAATGTAAACCGTTCCCCATTGACGGTAATCTCAATGGCAGTCATGTCGGCGGCATTGGGAAGCTCTGTCACGGACGATGGATCAAATTGATTGAAGGTTCCATTAATCAGCAGATCCCTTGTCTCATTCAGGTATTTTTCTTCCGTTGCGCTGCGAAGGCCCAGGTAACCGTTTCCAAGGCACATGATGGCTTCGCATTTGCCTGGATGCTGCGGATCGAAGCTGGCTTCGCGTAAGATCCAGTCTTTGGTTCTGGTGTAATCTAGTGACACTGTTTGTCCTCCTTTGGTCGTGTGAATTTATTATCTTTGGAAACGGACGGAACTAGAGGAGCGCCCTTTGGCACACAAACTGGGCAGCGTTCCGGCGAACTAACTGCTAACTTCGACTAAGGAAGTCAGGAAAGCCTTCCTTCCTAAGTCTCTGTAAGCAGTGGATTTCGCCTCCACTAAGAACGCCCATGAATCGTTTGCTTAGCCAAAGGGCGCTCCTCTAGTTCCTGTGTATCGAAATATGAAAAATTCGTTCGGGTTTTTGCCACAAGATGGTTTCCAACAAATTTGACCTAGAGCATTTTATAATGCGCTCGGGTTTTTTCTGTCATATAATTTTCAGCAGATCGCTGATCTTCCGAATGGGATATGCAGTGTCTGCGTCTTCTGAGGCTTCTCCGATTCCTGCGCAGTCGAATCCGCCTGCTTTTGCCGCTGCGACGCCTGCCCGGGCGTCTTCTACGACCAGGCAGTTTGCCGGGGCTTCCTGGAGCATTTCTGCTGCTTTTCTGAATACCTCTGGGTCTGGTTTGGACTTTGTGATGTTATTTCCGTCGCTGACGGCGTCAAAGGCATCGTTCAGTCCAAGCTGGTTTAAAATGACGGGGGTATTTTTGCTGGAAGATCCGATTGCGGTCTTTATGCCTTTTGCTTTCAGGGATTTCAGCGTTTTTGCCGCATCTTCCGGGAGATCGGCGGGGGTCATCTGCTCTAAAAGTTTCCGGTAGCTGTCATTCTTTTTTTCCGCCATTGCGTTTTTTTCTTCTTCTGTATAAGTTCTGGAGGCTCTTTCCAGGATAATCTCAAGGCTTTCCATGCGGCTGACGCCCCGCAGGCGGTTATTGATCTCTTCATCAAAATAAATTCCCTCATTATCCGCAATTTCTTTCCATGCCAGATAATGATACTGATCGGTAGAGCAAATCACTCCGTCCAAATCAAAAATAACTGCTGTATATTTCATTCTCCAACCCTTTCCTTCCTAACATGAACTGTTCTGCCGCATCTCGGCTTCTATCTGTTTCTTCTTTATTCCTTTACCGAACCGGCTGCAAGCCCTGAGATGACTTGTTTCTGCATCAGCAGATATACCGCGATGCTGGGAATTGTCACAAGCACGGTGGCTGCAAACATAGCGCCGTAATCGCTGGCGAAAGAACTCTTAAAATAGTACAGGGCAATGGGAAGGGTCCGCTTCTCCACTCCGGTTGTCAATGTCAGCGCAAACTGGAATTCATTCCAGCAAAGCAGAAACTGCAGTACGCCTGCCGTTGCAAAGGCCGGCTTTGTCAATGGCAGAATAATCTGGGCAAATGTCCGGAAGAATCCGGCCCCGTCGATGTAGGCGGCCTCTTCCAGCGTGGTGGAAATGGTCTTATAATAACTCATCATAATATACAGCGTGGTGGGCATCCCAAGGGCAGTATAGACAATAATCAATCCCCACAGCTTATTGTACAAATGAGCCGTATTCAGTGTCTGATACAGGGGCTGCAGCAAGGCCGCTCCCGGTATGACAAGAGCCGCTGAAAACAGCAGCGTAATCACTCCTTTGAAACGGAAGTTACAGCGCACCAGCACGTAAGCCGCCATACTCAAGGCCAGCAGGTTCAATAGAGTGGACACAACCGCCACAAAAATACTGTTTTTATAAAATCCAACCAGCGGCGCAATCTCAAAAGCCTTGACGTAATTCTGAACATTCAGTCCATTGGGATATCCTGTCACAGACGACATAATTTCCGCATTGCTTTTAAAGGATGACGAAAGCACCCACAGAAACGGCACAACAGAAATTACCACGATAAATACCAAAAAGATCCCCGCCAGTATTTTACGAACATGTTTCATCTCTTTCCTCCTTCACAGATTCATTGAAGATATTTTTATTTATCCATCCGATACGCGCCCCGTATCACCCCAACTACAATCAGGCCCAGCACGATCAGCACTACGCCTTCCGCATTGGCAAGGCCGTAATTGTTATCCGTCAATGCCGTCTGATACAGATGCATAGGCATATTCATGGTCTTTCCGGCAGGGCCTCCGTTGGTGGTCATCATAATGATATCCAGCTTCTGCAGCATACTTGTGGCTGCAAGCACTGTAGCCGTTCCAATAATGTTGCGCATCATCGGCAGCACAATCTTAATGTCAATCTGAAAATCCGTGGCGCCGTCCATTCTGGCCGCCTCAAAGATATCCTCTGATACAGACGCCATTTCTGCCATTACAAGAATGGTCACCAGCCCCGCATAGGGCAGCCAGGTCAGCGTCACAGCCGCAAAAGCCGTATTGGAGCTTAAGAACCAGTTCTGGGAAAAATCAGATTTGGTCACTGTGCGGATGATGCTGTTTACCATTCCAAACTGAGGATTTAAGATACACAGGAACAGCATTCCCAATGCCGCGCTGGAAATAATATTGGGAATCATAAAAGTCCCTCTCATAAAATTCGTGTACCAGCGTTTCCTTCTGAGAATCAGAGCCAGCGTCGTTCCGATGCTCACATGTATGGTGGACTGCAGTACAATCCAGATTAAGGTATTGATAATACTCTGCTGAAATTCCTCATCCTCTGTAAAAAGATAAATATAATTCTTTAATCCTGAAAATACCGGCGGCGCCCCGATGGACCAGTCTGTAAATGAGGTCACTCCTAGCTGCGCCATGGAAATCAGAAAAACAAATATGAACAGCGCCATACTGGGGGTCAGAAATGTCACTATCCACCTTTTCTTTTTTGTCATACGATACCGTTCCTTTCTGTAGTAAACCCATCCTCATGCTCAGCTCCCGGCTGCGGGCCCATGGTCATCCATACTGGGCAAGCTTTGGCTTTCTGCAGTAAACCCGTCCTCATGCTCAGCTCCCGGCTGCGGGCCCCATGGCCATCCATACTGAGGAATGTCCGTCAAAAAGGGGCTGCCGGAACGTGAACTCTGCGCAATCTATGGTCTGATGTTTAAAACCACTGTATCTATTGCGAAAATCCAGCCGCTTCCCGACAGCCCCTTATTACCGGATTTACTTTGTTTTTGCCGCTGCTTCGGTCAGTTTTGCAGCGAAATCAGAAGGCGTCATTCCGCCGGATGCAAGTTCCGGATAGTAAGAGGAAAACGCCTCTATCGTGCTTGCCACTGCGGTATTGTCAATGTTATTAAAATCCCATTCATTGGAATTGCTCGCCTCTACCAGTTCTGCAATCAGGGGATTTGCTGCCTTAAAGTCGTCGGACAAAGCTACAAGGTCTGTCAGAGGAAGGGCTCCGTTATCTTCCAGGAAAATCTCCTGAGCCCGTTTGCCGGTCTTGAATTTCAGGAATTCCAGGGCTGCTTCCTGCACTGCCTCATCTTCTTCGTTGGTGCACAATACATAACCGATTTCGTACTGCTCAATCAGTCCGCTTTCCGGATATGCCGCAACGCCTACTTTATCTGCCAGCCCTTCCGCTGCTTTTTCCGGATCTGAGAAATCAGGAGTCATCCAGGTTCCGTTGGCGATCATAGCTGTTTTTTCCTGAAGGAAATTATTTGCTGAATTTGCGAATAACGCGCCGATGGCGTCGCTTGTGGTATAGCTCTGGAGACATTTCTGAATCATCTCAAGTCCTTTTTCCACAGAATCATTTTCGTAAGAATCCGGATGGTATGTATTCATAAAGTCATTTCCCTCCTGGCCGTTGGTGCCGATCATAGCTGCCAGCCAGAGGTTGGTGGTCCAGCAGTTTTCTCCTGTCATCATGGCAAGAGGCGTATATCCTGCTGCTAATAATTTTTCATTGTTTTCCATAAATTCATCCCAGGTCTCTGCCGGCTTGATACCTGCCGCGTCGAACATTTCCTTATTGTAGAAATATCCGATAACCTGTTTCGCATTTGCGATGGAATACAGCGCGTCGCCTTCTTTATTGTACTCAATGGCTCCGTCTCCAATCTCTGCTTTCCATTCCGCATCTTCTTCCAACAGAGGAATTAAATCCACCGCCTGGCCGTTCTTTACTGCCAGTTCCCGGATCCCCTCTTTGCCCAGGACAACATCCGGAAGGTCCTTGGACGCCGCAAGGGTCTTCATCTTGTCCACATAAGCGGAATCGCTGGGAAGCTCCTCAATATTCACTTTAATCTTTCCCTCATACTTCTCGTTAAATTCCTCAATAACCTTCGCCTCTGCTTTGGCAGATAAATGGGAACCTACCATAAAGGTTGCATAGTCAATCTCCACTGCTTCTCCGCTGTCTGCCTCTTCCTGGGACTCTTCCGATTCCCCGTCAGTCTCTGTCTCCTGACTGGTTTCCTGCGCTGTCTCTTTCTCTCCGCCGTCCGTCTTTTCCTTGTTTCCGTTTCCGCCGCACGCAGCCAGGGAAAATACCATACAGCCTGTCAGCAGAACCGCCATTAATTTTTTCAATTTCATATCTTTTCCTCCTGTTTCCTTTTCTTTTGATACCTTGATTATAGTTATTTTTCCCGGAAAATAACATCTGCTATCCGTGCCTGCCCTTGCTATAATTTTACTGATTCTGTCCGTTCTTTCCCGAAAACCTGTAAAAATTTTTACTCTCTTATAATAATTTTACTTCCGTTCTGTCTGCCCACTCTATTCAGACAGCGGGTATTTGTCTGATTCTCAAATTTTGACGGATACTTTTTATCTCCGCTCTATCCGGTTCATAAATTCCGACGGGGAATATCCTTCATACTTCATAAAAACATGGGTAAAATAAGAAGGCTCTTCAATCCCCACCATCTCCCCCACTTCATAGACCTTGTATTTTCTTGTGCTTAATATCTCCTTGGCCTTTTCCATCCGGTATTTATTGATGGCGTCCGTCACTGTCATGCCGGTTTCTTTTTTGTAGATTCTGCTGATGTAGCTGCTGTTCATAAACAATTTCTGGCTGATGGATTTCAGGCTCAGCTTATCCTTATAGTCCTGCTGAATAATGTAGTTGATGTTCTCCACCAGAAAGCTCTGGCCCAAATCGCTTTTGGAAAAAATCGCTGCCGCCGAGGCGCAGGTGTCTTTGACGCAGTCCCACAATCCCGCCTTGGATTTGCTGCCGAACACCGCTTCCAATATATTTTCCTGGACAAATATTTTCTCTGCGCTGCCGGCGTTCCTTGTTTTCCGAAGCAGATAGGAAACAATGGCATGGACGTCTGATTTGCACTGTTCGATGGAACGTTCCTCTTTCTTTAAATATTCAAAAAACTCCTGCTCCAGTCTTTGCTGTTCCTGACTGTCTCCGTTCCGAAGCGCGCCGTAGAGATTTCTCATATAGGCGTCGATATCGCTGTCATCAAACCAACACTGCGCCATATCGGAATCACCTTCACGCACATTCACCGGATGCTCGTCGGAATATACATTAGACAGCGCGCGCATGGCCTGTTTCTTCCCGGCTGTCATGCAGTCTTTGCTTTCCACAATCCTGCTGCATCCCACGCGGATCCGAAGCTCCAAAAAGGATTCCGCCAGAGATACAAATTTCTCTAAATGCCTGCGAAACTGAGCGGCGTCATCCGCTTCCTCTGTCTCCACAATCACAAAAAACAGCCCGTCTTCCACATGCATATAAGCCGCGTTCTGCTTCTGAAAGGCATTTTTCACTAACTGCTCCACGTTTTTCTCATATCTGCCGTATTTTCCGATGTTTTTCAGCTTTACTTCACAGGCGCACACCCGGCACCATCCGCCTGTCTGAAAAGTAATTTCCCCCTCTCCTGCTTTGCTGTTTTTCTGCTTTTCCCACTGCTGCGTCACCCGTTCCACCGACTTGGGCAGTTCCTGGAGAAACTCATTTTTTACCACAAAATCCGCCACTCCGTATTTAATGGCCTGCTGCGCGTATTCAAATTCATTATAAGCTGTCAGAATAATGGTTCTGACCTCAGGAAATCTGTCATGCAAAATACCCGCAAGCTGAATTCCGTCCATTACCGGCATCTTAATATCTGTGATGACAAGATGGATCTCTTCTTCTCTGTTTTCCTCCAGATATTTCAAAACCTGCTCCCCGTTGCGCACGGCCCCGCACACCCGGCATCCGATTTCCTCCCACTCAATCAGTTCCAGGATCCCTTCCCGGATATTTTTCTCATCATCTGCAATTATAATGTTGTACATTCCCGCTTCACCTCCGCCGGAACTCTGATTTCTATCAATGTCCCTCTGTTTTTCTCACTTTCCACCTGCACCCCATAGCCTTCTCCATAAATATGCCGGATTCTTTTCGCCACGTTTTTCAGGCCGACTTTCTCCCGTCCTCCCCCAATGCCTTCTTCCCTGCGCGCTTCCAGTTCCATCTGATATTGGCGGAGGTCAAACCCTTTTCCGTTGTCTCTTACCTGAATCACCAGATCCTTTCCGGCCCGTCTGATATCAATGCGAATTTCCCCCAGTTCCTCTATGGTTTCAATGCCGTGTATCACTGCGTTTTCCACAATAGGCTCTATGATAAATTTAGGTATCACGCATTCCCGGATGCCTTCATCCTCCACCGTAATCACATAGGAAATCTTCTCTTCAAACCGTATTTTCTGAAGATACAGATAAAATTCTACATATTCCAGTTCTTCCCCCACAGTGATTTTGTTGATATCTTTTGTATAAATGCTGGCCCGCAGAAGGGCGGACAGCCTAGATACCATTTGATACACTGTCTCATCCCTGCATCTCTTTGCCTTAATCTGAATAGTCAACAGAACGTTAAACAGGAAATGAGGATTCATCTGATGCTGCAGAAACCGGATCTCCATCTCATTCAGCAAAAGCTGGGATTCATATTTGTTCTGCACCAGTTCTTTCAGTTCCCTGGTCATCTCGTTAAACGCCTCTCCCATCCGGTCAATTTCACTGTTCTTGTATCTGCGGATCTGCACGTCATAATTCTTCTCCCGCACACTGTTTAAGGCAAAGACAAATTCATCCAGAAACTGGGTGGAACGGATGCCCAGCGCCAACGCCATTGCCACGCAGACCGCGATAATCCCGATACTCAGCAAAAGATACGGCTTAAGTCCCTGAAATGCCTGCATTGTCAGCGCCTTCCTGGGAAAAAGGTATACAAACCGCATCTCAAATTCTTTCATCTCTTCTTGTGTAATCAGAAATTCATCCCGCTCCCAGGAGACTGTATCCTCCTGAAACTGTCCGATTTCATCTGCCTGACTGCTGGAAAAAATCTGTCGCTCCTGATTCAGCAAGTATACGATGCTTTCATTGTCTGTGATTAAATCGCTGTAACATTCCCGAATGCTTTTTTCATTGGTGGCAATCATAAGCACAAGATGGCTGTCCCCTGTAAAATCTGATTTCACTCTCCGCACATGGAAAATAACATCCCTTGCTCCGGGGATTAATTGTGTGTATACATACTCATCCTCATGCATGGCTATGGCTTCATAAGCTTTCCTGGATTCATACAGAATCGCCGCTTCTCCCACCGCCTGAATATCTGTGTATTCCAGAGGCTCTCCATTTTCATAAATCACCGCGTATTCAATTACGTTTAATTTCTTTGCGTTGCTGTACACCAGTACCCGCTGCATTTCCCGGCTTAAATCTGCCTTCCGGATATAAAAATCCGGATTTTCTCTGTCATAATAAGTCTCATCCTTCACCCAGTTTCGGACTCCTTCGCTGGCTGCCAGTTCCAGCACAAGATTTTCCGTGATCAAAAAAGACTGTTCCAGAGATTTTGTAATGGCAGACACCGTAGTATCTATATGATCTGTCATGCCTTTTTCCGCATTTTGATACAGGTTAAAAAATAAAATGGTTCCAAGCAGCGTCATTCCTGCGAACATTGCTCCGGCAAACAGGAGCATCAGCTGATCCCTCAGGGAAACTGAGGCCAGTTTGATGGCCATGCGGCCTGTCATACGGCAGGCTAAGATTGATGGAGGTTTCACTCTTTTCTTCTCTTTTCCTGACATCTGTATCCGTCCTTTTTCATCTCCCGATTGATACAGAATGGGATTGTCACGCTATAACTGACAATTCAGTTACTTTACAACAACCCCATTCCTGATATTATTTATTTAATGATGTCTGTTCTTTTATGCATGGCGCTAGAATACTCTTGACTCTGTATTTTTCATCATCCGAACAGGCGCCTTTCTCTGATTGGATATTATTTCGATATTTTTATCTTCACAGATGCTTTCTTGTTGCTTCCGTCTGTGGCTTTGGCGGTTACTGTCACGGTCTTTCCGCGGCCTGCTTTTTTCGCGGTTACCACGCCTTTTTTGGTTACGGACGCATACTTCTTGTTGCTGACGCTGTATGCCAGTGTCTTATTCGCGCCCTTAGACGCAGTGACGGCAGCCTGCAGCTTTACTTTCTTTCCAGGCTTTACGGTTTTGGCGGAAGCTTTCAGCTTCACTCTCTTTACAACGCCTTTCATAATCTTAATCTTTATGGAGCCTTTCTTTCCGCTTCCGTCCGTTGCCTTTGCTGTGATGGTAACTGTTTTCCCTGCGCCTTTTTTCTTCATGGTGACAACGCCTTTGGAATTTACCGTCGCGTATTTCTTATTGCTGGTACTCCAGGTCAACTTCTTGCTGCTTGCGTTGGCGGGCAGTACCTCAGCCTTCAGAGTGATTTTCTTTCCTGCAGCAATCTTCTTGGAAATTCCTGACAGTTTAATCTTGGTCACTTTTACGGGCTTATTGCTATTACTGTCATTATTGTTGCTATTGCCGTTATTATTGCTATTATTGTTATTGTTGCTATTATTATTGCTGTTATTATTGTTATTGTTGTTATTATTATTGTTATTGTTGTTATTATTATTGTTATTGTTGTCATTGTTGTTATTATCGTTGCCGCCGTCGTTCTTTTCCGTCAGTCCGCCTTTTGCTTTCGTCAATGCGTCTAATGCCGCGTCCACCTGCTGTTGGGTTGCGGACGCATTGCCCAAAATTGCTTTTGCAGACTCCAAAGCTGTCTGGAATGCTTTTACAGAATCCTCGGTATAAGCGGAAAGATTCACTCCCTCAGCTTCCCGAATGGCTGCCTCTAACGCGCTCTTATTCACTTTGTCAGTTTCCGTTTTTGCAACCAGCTCGTCTGCTGCTTTTTTCAGCGCTGCAGCTGCCGCGTCTACCTGTTCCTGTGTTGCGGACTCATTAGCAAATACTGCTTTTGCAGATTCCAGCGCTGTCTGGAATGCTTTTACAGAATCTTCGGTATAGCCGGAAAGATCTTTTGCTTCCGCTTCCTGAATCGCCTGTTCCAGAACGCTCTTATCTGCAGTTACAACTGCCTTTGTCATGGCGATGACAACTTTCTTTGTTCCTGCCGGCACCAGAACGGTTCCTGCTTCGGCATTGATATTGTCTGTCTGTTTTACGCCGTCTGCTGTGACCTCGCTGATATTATCTTTGAGGGCGATCAGTTCCACACTGTAAGGAATCTCCAGAGTATCCCCTGTAAATTCAATTTCCACCTGTTTTCCTGTTGTGGTCAGTTTGTATCCTGCTTTTTTCGCGCCTTCTACAGTGTAATCCTTGATCTCTACCGGAGCCTGTCCCTCTGCAATCCACTCTTTTGGAATTCCCCGGCCGATGATTACTTTTTCGCCTAATTTTTCTGCAATCAGCGCGTCGTACAGTACCTTTGTGGCTGTGGACTGTCCCCACATATGCTGGCAGGAACCGCCGCCGCCTTTGGCGTGCTCGATATCCCAGGGTGAATTGGCGTCTGGATAATCCACGCCTTCCCACCATCCGAAGGGACCGCTCATTGCCTTGTCAATCATAAATTCATAAGCCCGGATTCCTGCTTCCCGGTATCTCTCTCCCCGAAGGGCAGAACTGCCGTAGCCTGCGTTATAGGCGCTGGAATAATATCCGTGAGGATATCCGCCGAAGTTGTAAATGGTATCAGATACTTCCGCTCTTCTCTCAAATCCATGCTGATAGGTATCGTCAATCAGACCGATCATCTCGCTGTTTTCCTGATCCGCGCCGAAGAGATACCCGTCCCATGCCCAGCGGCCGAACAGGAACATGGATGCCCAGTTGGCGTCTCTCACATCGCCTCTTTCACTGTTTTCTGTGGTGAGATTCATATCTATGGAGAGATAGGGATAATCATTTGCTTCCCGCATCTGGCGCTGTTTTGTCTCTACGCATTCCAGCAAGTCGCTGTACAGTTCTTTGGCCCAGGTAATCTCTGCGGTATATTTCTCATCCGGGATCTGCTCATTCAGGCGCTCGCACAAGTACTGATAAGTGGTCAGGCCTGCCAATGCAGACCAGTTGTCAATCAGCCAGTATCCGCTGGAGTCGATGGCAAAGGTTTTCTTAATTATGCCGCCGGCTTCCATATCTCTGTCGGTATCCACGTTGTGGGTATTGGTTTTAATAGTCTCAAATTGTGATTCAATAAATTCAATATCATCGGTTTTCTGGAGATATACCGCATAGGGCCAGCTGTATTTCCACTTAGCGTCATCATACTGAAGCTGTGCCGGAAGAGTTGCCAGGTATTCTTTCGCATAAGTGAAATCTCCTATGGTCAGCAGGGTAGCCACAATACCGATGGTGTCATGGTCAAACATCTCATCATAGCCGTTTTCTCCTACATGCAGCCGTTTCTGTCCGTCCACGTCGTCCCGGATAATCAGGGTGTAGATAAAACCTGCTTTGTAAGCGTTGATTAAGTCTTCGTTGGGCAGGCTTGCAATTGCGCTTAAAGGAGCCAGACGGTTGTTCCAGTATTCCTTCATTGCCGCGTAGTTGTCGTCAAATCCGCCCTGTGCAGCGATAACGTCTGCTGCCGGATACTCATAGTCCCCGCCGAACCGGTCTGCGCCGATGGCATAGTCTCTTACCACTGCCGCTCCTGCTGCCACGGTCTTTGCTGTCTTTGCATCATCATTTAATGGAACCAACTGCCCGGAAACGCCTGGAAGCCGCTGTTCTTCTTCCGTGTTGTTTGTTACAGTCATTCTGGAATATGCAATCTCAAAATCCTGTTCATTGATGGTATGTTTGTTCGCAAAGTTTTCAATCTTATAGTCCATGCCGTTTTTGGAGTATTCGCTGATAAAGCACGGCAGATATCCTTCCGCGTTGTACCATTTCACTTTGCCCGGAATATCTCTTACTCCGAAAGTAACCATTGTATTAGCATTATCTCTTAACTGATAGCTGCCGTCCAGATAAGCAATGGGCGCATGTTTGTCTCCCTCCCAGCCGAAAGAAGATGTCAGGCCCCTGTTGGATTCAAACATGTACTGGCCGTCCAGTTCTGATTTGAGACAGCTCTCATAAGCCTGTGACAGGAACAGATATGCCACATAGCATTCTCCGTTTGTTGCCTGTCCGCCGCTGATTACAGATTCCGCGTACGCAATTTCTGATTCTAACTGATTGGCGTAAAATTCGTCATAGTCTCCTAAATTTAAGTCCTTAGCCTGACGGAGAATCTCTTCCAGCTGTGTTTTATAGTCATTCAAGGTCTGATTTTGGGACAGTGCCGCTGCCTGGAGGTTGAAGTTTCCATATGAATGGTTTTTCTTTTTAATCTTTCCTGTCACTGTCAGGCCTTTTCCTTCAGTAATCGTCACCTGATAAATTTTATTTACCACATTGCCGCCTGCCTGAAGCTCTTTATTTTCATAAATAGGTTTGCTTTCACCGTCCAGATTGATGTATATCTCTGCGTCAGAATTCCATACGCCTGACACAAAAACCAGTTCACGATCATAATCTGCCGGAACAATTGTCATTTTATAACCGGCGTCCTCAGTAATTTCCTGATTCACTGAACTTTCGTCCCCGTTTTTATAGTTAAATACAGCGCCTTTCGTGTTATTCTTCACTGCATTGTCCGGGGTAACTCCATCTGACCAGGAATAACTGACAGGCGCGTCATTCATGGTAGTTGTCGCCTCGTTATTCAGCTTCTCATATGTAATTTTCGGCTCTACCTTTGCTTTGCGGACCGTTGTTCCATCATCCCCCTCAAAATGAATCCAATCCTCATCACCCATTTCTGTCAGATTCATTGTGGGCTGGCTGCTGACGTCTTTCACCTTCACAGAAATCGGGGAAGGCTCCGCACTTTTCAGGGTAATTCCGCCCAACGACATATTTCCGTCAAAATGTGTTTTTTCTGTCAGTGTCGCTGTTACTTCCACGGAATTATGTTCACGGATCACCAGCGTATATTTCTTCACCGGCGCCGCTCCCTCTGCCTTTAACTCTGTGGTATACACCGGCTCTGTCTCTCCGTTTACACAAATTCGGAAGGTTGCGGTCGCCTCCCAGATTCCGGAAACAAAGGTCAGCATTCTGGTTTCCTCTGCTGCCGGAAGAGAAATCTTATAAGTATTTCCTTCAATGGGCTGCCCTACCGAACTTGCGTCTCCCTTTTTATACATAAACGCTCCTGACTTCGGAGCCCGTGTCTGTGATTCCGTCACAGATCCGTCCGTCCAGGTATACAGCATGGGGGAATCACCCACCGGCTGAATCTCCTCTCCAGTAAGATTCTCAAACTTTATGGTTTCCGCAACATCTTTTTTCCTGTTAATTTCCTGTCCTGCAATATGTACCCAGTCCAGAGTTCCTTCCTCTGTCAGATTCAGTTCATCTCCAGCTGTCACTTTTTCAATTACCGCAACCAAGGGGTTCAAACCGCCCGGTTCATCATCTGCTTTGGGCGCGGCAAATGCCGGCATGATTCCGCCTGCTGCCATTGAAACACTTAGCAGAATGCTTAACAGCATCTTTGTTGATTTCCTGCTCTTCATCTTTTCTCCTCCTTTTGTCTGATTTTTTGGCTGGTACTGTCTCTTGTACGTCTTAATTATAGCGAGCAGGGAATTTTCATTACATCATTTACTTTTACTTTTTCTTATGTTATTTTGCCTTTTTCTCTATAAATCAGGGGAAATATTGTAGATATTTTTACCATTTTCTTTTAAATAATTGACGGATAATTCAGCATAATACACAAAATGGATTTTTATTCAAAGAAAACTCTTTTCTTTCCTCTTAGAATGAACTTTTAATACACGAACACGGGCGGAAAGGCAGGATGGAGTAGTACTAGAGCGTGTCTTAAAATTGCTTTCCGCAAAATGTCGTCCCAATTTACATCAGATTTTATGCTGAATTTAGGAGGTGTAGTGGGCTACATTGACTAAATTCAGCATGAAATCTGGTGTGAAGTGGGGCGGCAGATTGCGGGAATGAATTTTAAGACACGCTCTAGCATAATCCACCTTAAAATTGCTGACCTACTTTCATACCTTACTTGTCATAATTATATTGATTTTTATATTTATATGTGCTACTTTATTCCTGATTAGAACGACGTAAACCAAACGTTAACTTGATAATTGTAATACCTGTGGAAAATTCCTATGTCTAAGAAAAAATTAACCATTTCAGAACAAATTGAAGATATGCACAAGAAAGGCATTACCTTCCATTTCACTAATGAAAAGGATGCCTGTAAATTTTTGAGGCATAACAACTACTACTTTAAATTGAAATCCTATGGAAAAAACTATGATAAATATTTAACCACTGCCAAAAAAGGACAATATATCAACCTTGATTTTTCTTATCTTCAAGAACTTTCCATATTAGACATGTATCTAAGAATAAGCATAATTTCCATGGCACTTGATATTGAAAACACAACTATTATATGACTTGAAATACAGTTTGAAATTTCAAAAATAAAAACTATTTCACAAAACGCCAAAGATAAATGGATGGCAAACCCCGTGATTCATGATTTCGTTATTTTAGTTTTTGTTTTTGTCAAACTGATTAAAAGCGTTGGTATCAAACAATCCGGAATTAATAACTTACATTGGCTTTTTAATGAACGTATGCTCAAACACAAAGAATATTTCTTGCATTTTTTCCGGAAAATACATATAATACTATTGATGAACAAAAAAACTTTCGTTTTTTCCGCGGAGACGATGCCTGCATTGTTTCCGTATTTTTTGCCCCAAAAGAGCCACCCTATTTCTTAGAAAGCTCTTTTGGGGCTATTAACGTGTCATTTTAGTAACAGTGAAACCGAAGGCTGAACTGTTACCCACTTTAACCATCTTTCAAAATCAGATATTGATTTCATTTCCTCTGTTTGCGGCCAATCTCTCTAAATACTGAAATCGTATTTCCCGCCAACTCCTGACACTTGCTCTGCCCGGATATCATCCCAGTTGACTTTCTTGATTTTCTCCAAAAGCTCTTCCATGCTGTTTGCCTGAACTGTGGCGCGCTTGACGGTTCTGTCATTCTTGGAATAAATATCGTTTCGGTTCTTCTGATTCTCTGTGCGCTTTGCATCCCTGGAATCTTCAATCCGCTCTTTCTGTTTTGCGCTTGATTTCTCCAGTTCCGCAAAAAGGCTGGTGGAACCGTCGTCACGGAATTCTATTCCGATTCGGGTGATTTCCGTATCTTTCGTTCCTGCAGCGCCCAACGCCTGCTGGTATCCGAACTTCTGGTTAATCTCTTTGGACATGCGCACAGCGCCTTCCATGTCCTTAGTTTTCTCTTCCAGGTATTTCTCATCGGAAGCCATTTTCTCCAGTTCGTCACTGGAAAACAACACGGAAAATTCTTTGGTTCCCTTAGAAAGCATTTCTTTGGCATTGTCGCCCTTGTTCATCACCATGAAATCCATGTCTTTGTATTTGCTTCTGAGCTGTTTCAATACGTCCTGGGCCTGGCGGGAAAGACCTGATTCTTTCTTCTTATCCACGTAGCCCGCCTGAGTCTTTTCTGACTGATATTTTGTTCTCTGATCGACTTTGGGGTTGTTATAGTAACTGTTTACCTGTTGATATGCGCCTACCTGTACCATATGTTTGTCCTCCTTGAGCTTAATTTGAAATCCTTTTCCGGCATAGATTGCCTTTTCTATTTTATCGGCAGATGAGGTCTGATTTATTACCTTTATCTGGCATTTGGCTTTCAATTTCTTTTATCAGAATAAACATAAATCTCTGATAATTTCTGTTCTAAAGTTCCTTCTTTGACATATTTTAATGCGTCAATCTGCCGAAAATTCATTTACATAATCTTTATCCATTCCATCTGCGCCATACAATCTCCACATAACGCTCGGCGCAGTCTGAAACATATAGTCAAAATCCGAATTGCCCAAAAGAAGCATACCTGCATGGGGAATTTTGCCTTCTATTATGAGTTTTATTTTTGTGAGAAACTGCTCATCACTCATAGCATCCACTTCTGCTGATATATGCTCCTGATTCATTTTTTCTTTGTATTTCTTGCGTGCCAAATCTATTGCGGCTTTGTCCAAATGCTCTATCGTTGCTTTTTCTAATACTTGTTTTGACCAGTCCTTTCGCTCCTGGGAACGGATCGCGTCTATTTTATATTGCTTCAGCGCTTTGCTTCATTGCTGATTACAGAAAAATATCTTCCGATTTTATCTGTATCGTAGCCACCCTTGGCCTCTTTAAATTCAACAATTTCATATTCCCAACGCTCCATGAGATTTTCTAGGATTTCATAATATTCGACATTTTTTACAGATTTGCTATATTCAAAATAAGGCATAAACACACCTCTTCATTCTGATTCTTTATACAACCATTAGAAATTCCGATAATCCATATGGTTGAAATCCTAATTTCTCCATCAAATTTTGGGAGACAATATTATCCGTATCCACCCTGCTTGCAAACTCATGGCGATTGGACATATTGGCAACCGTTTCCAAATACATTTTTAAGACTCTGTATCCATATCCCTGATGACAGTACTACTTCCCGTCCATCGCAACCTAATTTTTTCAAAAGCTTCAGTTCGTCAAGCAGTTGCTTTTTCTCAATTTTCTATCTGCTTCAGTAACTGTTCCATGTTTTCCCTATGCGGAATAATAATTTCTATATCTACTTCAGAATGAACACTCACATATGCCGTAAGCACATCCATTAAGTTGTCTTTAGACTTCATATAATCTTCAATGATAACTTCATCACTAAATCCAAGTCGTTTTAAAATTATCGCCGATACTACACCAGTACGGTCTTTACCCGCCGTACAAAAATACATCACATTGGATTCTGCATTCATGATTATATCAATAATCTTCTCCATCTTCTCATCTACCATCTGTCGATAAACAATATGCAAATGTTCAAGCGACTTTGGAGTATCACCGCCGCCTGTAACTGGAAGATGAAAATACCTAAATCCGGCTTTTCCCTTAAGGAAACATGATTTTTTCACAATCTCTTCCTCTGATCGCAAATCTACAATTGTAATTATATTGTTATCCAACAACCACTGAACTTCCTCATCAGTCAAATTCTCTGGGGCGTCACTTCTAATATATCTCATCGTGCCTGTCGGCAGTGCACGCGTGTTTCTTGTTGATTGTAATAAAGAACTCATCTGGATAATCCTCACACATATGATTTTTTAATTATAACACTTTTAAATTCTATTTACCAATATAAAATATAAGGCATAGCATCCGCCATGCCCTACTCTTCTTCAACATAAAATACTATTACAATTCTTCTTTGGACGTGTGCCAAAGAATTTATTGTAATTAAGCAAAGGGAGTCACGAGCGGACCCCCTATTTTTAATTTATTTTAGAGCCATTTTAAAGCCACAAGCCATTTTCAATAAAATTCCGGCAAATGGCTTTTCCTTTTGTTCCCTATTATTTTCAAGTATTAAGAAACCGCAACCCCTTGATTTCTCAAAGAATTGCGGTGCTTATTTTACTTATTTGGCTCTAACCACAAGATGATTCAATGATAGAAGCCACACGGCCAGATCCTACTGTACGACCACCCTCACGGTTTTCTTTGGTGGAAATTGATGTAATTTTATATGATTTTTGAGGCTTTTTCAGTGCTTTTTTCTTTGATATACGCCTTGTATCTGAGGTTTTGGAGTTTTTTGTTATCATGGTGTTATCACGGAGCAAATTGCGTCTGTTTCGCTGTTAATGCGTTTTTCAATGCGTCTCCACTCAAAAAAACGCATTTAGAACGCATTATAAACGCACTGAATTTCATTTATATGAATTACCTAATCACTATTTAGGCAATTCATTTTTTGAAAAGCTATTTTAATCATCTTCTGACAAATTCGCAGCAATACGATAAACTATATTGTTGGTACTCCCCACTGCCACTATATATCTTGTACTTGTGAGCATTTTAAAATATCTTCGCACTGTCGCGGCAGACTTGCCCGTAACTGCTTCCGCTTCTTTAGGAGTTATTTCTCCATACTTTTCCATAAAACCAACAATTGTACTGACTTTATTATAATCTTTTTGTGTCAAAACTTCGCTCAAAACTTCGCTCAAACTTCGCTCATTTTTTTGAGCGAAGTTTTCAAAATTAAAGCCATCATGAATTTTTATCGTTGTTATCATGTAGGTTCTGTCTGCATCCGTTTCAAATTCCGGCAACGGAGAACCATTCCTTTTTAATTCGCGCAATATTTTGGATATGCCTGTGGACTTCTTCTCAGACAAATCAATTTCCTTGAAGAACTCTCCAATCTTAGGGTTGCGATATCTCCTTGCCCTGACTTTTCCTGCCGCAAACTTTTCCATATCAATGTAGTGATCTGGTCCCGGAAAATTAATAATTTGTATCTGGTCTAAATATACACGAATCTCTACTGGAACATCCTCTTTATAATTTTTGTGTAAAACTGCGTTTACAACCGCTTCCTCCAATGCATTGTACGGATAATTAAAAAAACGGTCTGCTTCCGCCCTCCCATCGACCTTTACTACCTTTTCCTCAATTACAGTTGTCTTAATATAGTCTAGCGCATCTCTTACCTGCTTCCATATCGGACCGTAAAATATCTTCTCTGTAAAATCTGATGCCTCCGCCTCTTCATCATAAAAACGCACCATCTCAATCTTGCTTCCTGCAATTAACTTGTCCGGTCTTTCCCCAAACATAAGCAAACCAATATTTTTAATTGCAATCCCTTCGTCTTTTTCCTCTGCCACTTCCTCAGATACCAACAAATCCTCCAAAGAACGCACATTCAGTTCTTCTATCAATGAACTATTGCTTTCCCTGATAAAGTCCTCCAAATACCCTCTGCGTATATGTTCCATAGATGCCCGATTATTAATACGATCCACAAAGGGTATAGAAGCAAATTTTTCAAAAAGTTCCGCTAATTCACTTTGTTTTGCTTCTATTGTAAGCGATGCCGGGCGAATCCAATACTTCATAGTACTGTTTTGCCCTTTTCCTGATTCCTTTTTGGAATAAACATCGACAGGCGCCTGATAAGGTCCCGCATCTCCTGCCGCGCATTTCATATAGACCAAATTTACCCCTTTATATTCCACCACATCAATTTTAGGAATATAGCGAGGTTCAATTTTATTGCAATACTGAAATATTTTCAGTTGAATACCATCAAGCAATTCAGCGGGCGACCCCACTGGCGGTAAAACAGGGATTCCATTTTCCGCTTTTACACCAATTACAAGGTATCCGCCGTCTACCCCGGCAATATCATTTGCATAGGCACATATTGTATGCACAATATCCGCAGGATTAAAGCCTTCCTTGTACTCTATTCGATTTTACTCTACCTTGCGCCCTTCCAGCAGGGTTTCTATTTTTATCGGAATCATAAAATTGTCTCTCCATTTTTCCTTTCAAGTGTAATATTTCCAAATGTCATTTCCTACTTCACAAGCACTTAATCTACATAGACAACAAGGCTACACCATCAAGGATGATGTTGTTCCGGTTACCTGATTAGGCGTTGTGTCTATATTCAGTTTTCAAAACCACCTATTGAGATGGTTTGTTTGCTATGCCCTTTATTTCTTGGCTGTCCTCTACTTATTTGTTTCAAACTTCCTTCATCAGAAAATAATCTAGGCACTATTATTTTAATTTCTTCTATATATGATTTCTTCTCTAGAAGAATTGCTTTTTCCCTTTCCTCATTTGTAAAAACAGGAAAATCAAATCGTGTTGTTTCATCCAAAATATTATCAATTTCTATTTTTAGCGCTTTTCATAAGCCTCCTCCTAGCGCTAACTCTTTAAACTCCTCAAAATACAACAATATTTTCTCAGGGAATCAAAAAATTCATTTTTACATAATATCAATTTGCATTTACAATTGTATCATTTACAAACTCCATTTACAACCATAAAGCATGGGCATATCAACCGCCAAAATTCAAAATAAGGGAACTACGCGCAAGTTCCCTCTATTTTATCTATACATAATTTTTCTTCGCTATTCTTCCTCTGCTTTCTAACATTTTTAATTTTTATAAACAATTGTCCAGACAAGCGACAATTACAAAACGCTCTCGTTTAAATCTTGGATAATTCTTGTTTAAACCTCGGATAACCTTGTTTAAATTGCACTTTTAAAACAAGATCTCACTTTAATATCCAATTAGACTTTTGTTGATTTGCTGAATCTGTATCAATAATACCTTGCTTTCTTAGCGTTGTAAGCATATTCCGTATTTTGTTTTCTTTTTGGACATCACTCAAAGCATTTGGCAACTTATCCCACAACAACTCCCGAATCTCTTTCTTTTTGGCTTTTTTATACTGCTTCAGGTATTTTTATTTTTGTACGAAACTGCTCATCATTCATAACATCCACTTCTGCTGAAATGTGTTCTTGATTCATTTTTTCTTTGTATTTCTCACGCGCCAAATCTATTGCGGCTTTGTCCAAATGCTCTATCGTAGCTTTTTCTAATACTTGTTTTGACCAATCCTTTCGCTCCTGTGAACGGATCGCATCTATCTTATATTATTTCAGCGCAACAAGGCTTTCCCCTGCGCGTTCATAATAATTCGTCTTCCAATCTGTCGGAATACCCGTTGCTGCTGTCGCAAATTTGCTTCATTGCTGATTGCAGAAAAATATCTTCCTATTTTATCTGTATCGTAGCCACCCTTGGCTTCTTTAAATTCAACAATCTCATATTCCCAACGCTCCATGAGATTTTCCAAGATTTCATAATATTCAACATCTTTTACAGATTTGCTATACTCAAAATAAGGCATAGACACACCTCTTCTTTCCGCTTCCTTATACAACCATTCTATATTCCAAAACGTGGCTTAAGAGTTTTCTTGGCTCTACATTAAATTTCTTTGCAAGCGCCATATATCTATCGTCCAATTTATCCTTATATTCTTCCTCGGCAGCCAGCTTATCCTCTTCTCTATGTAAAAGAAATTCCGATAATCCATATGGTTGAAATCCTAATTTCTCCATCAAATTTTGGGAGACAATATTATCCGTATCCACCCTGCTTGCAAACTCATGGCGATTGGACATATTGGCAACCGTTTCCAAATACATTTTTAAGGCTCTATATCCATATCCCTGATGACAGCAATCACTTTTTATTTCTATAGCAATCTCCCAAATTTTCCTGTTTAAATTCTTCACGCCGCAATAGCCAATAAAATCATTATCTTCTTTCCTTGCTATCGTATAGTAAAGGCTTTCGTCAGATAAATATTCCTGCCACAGCTCATTTTTATATTCAGGCTTTGCAAACGCAGATTTCATATACGCATATTCTTTCTTTAGAAAATAATAAGGCTTTAAATCATTGTCAGACGGTTTCCTTAAAACTATCTCTGGATCCTCACAAAGTATATTCTTATCAAATAAGGATAAATCATATTCACCGCCTATTAAGGCGTCCTCTTTCTTTTCCAAATAATGAATCTCTTCTAAAAGCTCTTTTTTTCTTTTCTCCAATATACGAAGAATTTCCTCTCTAGTTACTACATCCCGACCATCGCAACCTAATTTTTTCAAAAGCTCCAGTTCGTCAAGCAGTTGCTTTTTCTCAATCTTTACAGCTATTTCTTGCATAGGCATGCCAACTCACACTCCAAAAAGAATAATCTTATCTACAATTATACCAATTCTGATTGATTAGAAATAAAATCCCTCAGTTCAGTTAAATATATCTCTGGTATTTCAAAAAACTTAAATGGATTAGGCTGGAAAATATAATCATTATTCCTCCAAATCCAATTTATATCCGCTTCAGTAACTGTTCCATGTTTTCCCTATGCGGAATAATAATTTCTATATCTGCTTCAGAATGAGCATTCACATATGATTTTTTAATTATAACACTTCTGAATTCTATTTACCAATATAAAATATAAGGCATAGCATCCGCCATGCCCTACTCTTCTTCAACATAAAATACTATTACAATTCTTCTTTGGACGTGTGCCAAAGAATTTATTGTAATTAAGCAAAGGGAGTCACGAGCGGACCCCCTATTTTTAATTTATTTTAGAGCCATTTTAAAGCCACAAGCCATTTTCAATAAAATTCCGGCAAATGGCTTTTCCTTTTGTTCCCTATTATTTTCAAGTATTAAGAAACCGCAACCCCTTGATTTCTCAAAGAATTGCGGTGCTTATTTTACTTATTTGGCTCTGACCACAAGATTATTCAATGATAGAAGCCACACGGCCAGACCCTACAGTCCTGCCACCCTCACGAATAGCGAATGTAAGTCCCTGCTCCATAGCGATAGGATGAATCAATTCAATCGTCATCTCTACGTTATCGCCAGGCATGCACATTTCTGTGCCTTCCGGCAGGTTGCAAACGCCTGTTACGTCAGTTGTTCTGAAATAGAACTGAGGTCTGTAGTTGTTGAAGAACGGAGTATGACGTCCGCCTTCGTCTTTGGTCAAAACGTAAACCTGAGCGGTAAATTTGGTATGGCATGTTACTGTGCCGGGTTTTGCAAGAACCTGTCCTCTTTCGATTTCAGTTCTCTGGATACCACGAAGCAGAGCGCCGATGTTATCGCCGGCCTGAGCCTCGTCTAACAGTTTACGGAACATTTCGATACCGGTTACAACGGTCTTCTTGGTCTCTTCTTTGATACCAACGATTTCAACTTCTTCGTTTACATGCAGAACGCCGCGCTCTACTCTACCGGTAGCAACGGTTCCACGGCCTGTAATGGTGAAGATATCCTCGATAGGCATCAGGAATGGCTGATCCGTTGCACGCTTCGGATCTGGAATATGCTCGTCAACAGCTGCCATCAATTCCATAACCTTGTCGCCCCATTCTCCGCTTGGATCTTCCAGAGCTTTCAAAGCAGAACCTTTGATGATCGGGCAGTCTGTGAATTCATACTCTTCCAGAATCTCAGTGATCTCCATTTCTACTAATTCAAGCAGCTCTTCATCGTCAACCATGTCGCATTTGTTCATGAATACAACGATGTAAGGTACGCCTACCTGACGGGACAGAAGGATGTGCTCTTTGGTCTGAGCCATAACGCCGTCTGTAGCAGCTACTACAAGGATAGCGCCGTCCATCTGAGCAGCGCCGGTGATCATGTTCTTTACATAGTCAGCATGGCCCGGGCAGTCAACGTGTGCGTAATGCCTGTTCTCTGTCTCATACTCAACGTGAGCGGTAGAAATGGTGATACCTCTTTCTCTTTCTTCCGGAGCTTTGTCGATGTTCTCGAAATCAGTAGCTTCGTTTCCAGCAACTCTTTCAGATAACACTTTGGTAATTGCTGCTGTTAAAGTGGTCTTGCCATGGTCAACGTGACCAATGGTTCCGATATTGCAATGCGGTTTTGTTCTCTCAAATTTAGCTTTAGCCATTTTGTAACGTCCTCCTTAATTTTCTGCCCTCCCGGGCTGTCTTATTAGATGCAGCCATTCCCGCGCCGACGCGGAAATGATGGTTGGATAGGGCCATTTCCGCCCAACTGCAGAAATGGCTGCTTTAAAACCAGCTACCTATGATTATATTCGATAATCACAGGATTTTCAAGTGTTTTCTGCACTTTCCTAGCCTTTCGCGGTAATAACTTTTTCCTGAACATTTTTCGGAACCTGCTCGTATTTCTCAAAGAACATGGAGTAGTTTCCGCGTCCCTGTGTTCTGGAACGCAAATCTGTGGAATAGCCGAACATTTCTGCAAGAGGCACAAATGCCCGCACAATCTTGCCGCCGCCCAGATCGTCCATACCCTCGATACGTCCGCGTCTGGAATTGATGTCGCCGATGACATCGCCCATATATTCTTCCGGCATGGTTACTTCCACTTTCATAATCGGCTCTAATAATACCGGAGTCGCCTTCTTCATTGCTTCCTTAAATGCCATCGAACCTGCAATATGGAAAGCCATTTCTGAAGAGTCTACTTCGTGGTAAGAACCGTCGTATACGGTAGCGTGAACGCCTACCACCGGGAAACCTGCCAGAATACCGGCTTTGGTAGCTTCCTCGATGCCTTCGCCCACTGCAGGAATGTATTCCTTGGGAATCGCGCCTCCCACAACTTCGGAATCAAACTTGAACAGTTCTTCGCCGTTGGCGTCCATAGGCTCAAATCTGACTTTACAATGTCCATACTGTCCGCGTCCGCCGGACTGTTTCGCGTATTTGTATTCCTGATCAATGGGTTTGGTAAACGTCTCTTTGTAAGCAACCTGAGGAGCGCCTACATTTGCTTCCACTTTGAATTCCCGGAGCAGACGATCTACAATAATTTCCAGATGGAGCTCGCCCATACCGGCAATAATCGTCTGTCCTGTCTCTGCATTGGTGTGCGCGCGGAATGTGGGGTCTTCTTCTGCAAGCTTTGCAAGCGCTTCACCCATCTTGCCCTGCCCTGCCTTTGTCTTCGGCTCAATAGCCAGCTCAATTACAGGTTCCGGGAACTCCATGGATTCCAGAATAACCGGATGCTGCTCATCACAGATGGTATCTCCGGTTCCGGTAAACTTAAATCCCACTGCAGCCGCAATATCTCCGGAGTAAACTTTGTCTAACTCCGCTCTCTTGTTGGCATGCATCTGAAGGATACGCCCCACACGCTCTTTTTTGTCTTTGGTTGCGTTCAGCACATAAGAACCAGAGTTCATCGTGCCGGAATATACACGGAAAAACGCAAGTTTCCCTACGAATGGGTCTGTCATAATCTTGAATGCCAGAGCGGAGAAAGGTTCTTCGTCAGAAGAATGCCGTTCCACTTCATTGCCTTCCATGTCGGTTCCTTTAATTGCAGGAATATCTACCGGAGAGGGCATATACTCGATAACTGCGTCCAGTAATTTCTGAACGCCCTTATTCCGGTAAGCGGTACCGCAGCACACAGGAATCGCCGCGCACTCACAGGTGCCTTTTCTCAAAGCGGCTTTCATGGCGTCCACAGACGGTTCTTCCCCTTCCAGGTACTCCATCATCAAATCGTCATCCAGCTCGCATACTTTTTCTACCAGTTCGGTGTGATACAGCTCTGCGTCGTCTTTCATGTCATCGGGAATATCAATAATCGAAATATCGTCGCCTTTATCATCATTGTAGATGTAGGCTTTCATTTCAAACAAGTCAATAATTCCCTTAAAATCATCTTCTTTGCCAATGGGCAGCTGAATGCAGATAGCATTTTTACCTAAACGCGTCTTAATCTGCTCCACTGCGCCGTAAAAATCAGCTCCAAGAATGTCCATCTTATTGATAAATGCCATTCTTGGTACGTTATAGGTATCGGCCTGACGCCATACGTTTTCAGACTGAGGCTCTACCCCGCCTTTTGCACAGAAAACGCCTACGGCGCCATCCAATACACGGAGTGAACGCTCCACCTCAACCGTAAAGTCAACGTGCCCCGGAGTATCAATAATATTGATACGGTGCTCTAAGGCGCCTTCTTTGGGCTTGCAGTTTTCCTGCAGTGTCCAGTGACATGTTGTAGCGGCTGAAGTGATGGTGATTCCTCTTTCCTGCTCCTGCTCCATCCAGTCCATGGTCGCAGTTCCCTCATGAGTATCACCAATCTTATAGTTAACACCGGTATAGTAAAGAATACGCTCTGTCGTTGTTGTCTTTCCAGCATCGATATGAGCCATAATACCAATGTTTCTGGTTCTCTCTAATGGATATTCTCTTCCAGCCAAGGTTTTTTCCTCCTAAAATGTTAAAAACGATAATGCGCAAAAGCCTTGTTTGCCTCTGCCATTTTATGCATATCTTCTTTCTTCTTTACAGATGCGCCTGTATTGTTGGCAGCATCCATAATCTCATTTGCCAGTCTCTCTTCCATGGTCTTCTCGCCTCTTTTACGTGAAAAAAGGGTGAGCCAGCGGAGAGCCAGAGCCTGACGCCTGTCGGGCCTTACCTCGATGGGCACCTGATAGGTCGCTCCTCCGATACGTCTTGCCTTCACTTCCAGTACGGGCATGATATTGTTCATTGCCTCTTCAAATACCTCAATTGCCGGCTTATCGGTCTTTTCTGCAACTCTGTTAAATGCTCCGTATACAATTTTCTGAGCTACGCCTTTCTTACCGTCTAACATAATATTATTGATAAGTTTGGTAACCACTTTATTATTGTACAGCGGATCTGCTAAAACGTCTCTCTTCTGAGTATGTCCTTTACGTGGCACGTCGCTTCCCTCCTTAATCATTTTATGATCTGTTCGATTAATTCAACGGTACTCACTGTTTCTGTGTTCGTGCGGAAAATCTTCATCTATAGAAAGCATTACGCTTTCTGCACTATGCATCAAAAAGAATGTACGCTGTCGCGCTTTCCAACACTAACCATTTCGTGATACTATTGTCTGCAAATTATTTCTTGGCGTCTTTCGGCCTCTTTGCACCATATTTGGAACGTGCCTGCCGTCTGTTTGCAACGCCTGCGGTATCCAATGTTCCGCGGATGATATGATATCTGGTACCTGGCAGGTCTTTTACTCTTCCGCCTCTGATCAGCACAACGCTGTGCTCCTGCAGATTGTGTCCTTCTCCCGGAATATAGCTTGTCACTTCAATTCCGTTGGAGAGACGTACTCTGGCGATTTTACGAAGAGCAGAGTTAGGTTTCTTAGGAGTTGCAGTCTTAACTGCGGTACAAACACCTCTCTTCTGGGGTGAAGAAGTATTGGTCGGGCGTTTCCTCAAGGAATTGTATCCTTTCTGCAAAGCCGGTGCCGTAGATTTCTTCTCAGATGTCTGTCTTCCCTTTCTTACTAACTGGTTAAATGTTGGCATTCTTTTCACCTCCTGTAAAAATTCAAAATATAAGTGCATGATTCCATGCACACTATGATATTATATAAAGATAAAATCGCCGTGTCAAGGACTTTTTCTAATTTTCCCCAACTTTTACTTTCTTATTCACAGTTCCTTCTAATTCTTTTCATTCACAGTTCTTCTTGAATCTTCCGGTACACCCCGGGCATCGTCAGCCCCTGGACAATCGTTGTAAAAAATACAATCGCGTAGGTTCCGCCCAGAATTATATGGAACATCTCAGCATCCAGCATGCTCTGCGTACTCATGGCAAGAGCAACAGACAGCCCTCCCCGAAGGCCGCCCCAGGTCAGCAATTTGATAAACGCCCCTCTGCGGTACCCATCCGGCAGAGGCCCCACAAACAGCGACGAAACCCCAAGGCTTCCCGCCCGTCCCAGAAGATTGGCAATCACTGCCGCCACGGACAGAATCAATACATGGGGCATCTGAAGAATGTGGACAAAGGACAGCCCCAGCATCACATACAGCACAGAATTCAGCAGCGTGTCCAGAATCTCCCAGAAACTGTCAAACTGCTCCAGTTCCAGCTTTTCTCCTTTTGCCTCCGAATAATTGCGCAGGGCGGAAAACAGCACGCCGCAGACCACAGAAGCAATGGCTCCGGAAAATTCAAAACACTCGCACAAAAGATAGGCCGCTGAAACCGCAAGCAAACTGGTAAATATCTGTCTGGCCTCGTCTTGGGTCTTTTTAAAAATGGGAAAACAGACTGCCGTAACAGCCATCCCAACCAGAACAGCTCCCAGGATCTCCCTGGCCATCACCTGGAAAAATCCGCCGCTTTCCCCCGCCGTTACCATGGTAGAAAAAAACACAAACAGCGCAACGCCTACCCCGTCATTCAAAAGAGATTCCCCCTCAATGATAAAACTGATGTTGGAGGGGAGATTGAATTTCTTCAGAATACTGGTAGCGGCGATTGGATCGGTAGGCGCGACAATACTTCCGAACATCAGGCAGACCGGAAGCGCCAAAGACAATCCCAACAGCCTCCCCGCGCCGTAAAACAGAACTCCGTAAAAAACCGCCCCTAAAAAAGTAGCTGCAATAGACAGTACAGAAATAGCCTGGGCATGTTTCTTAAAATCCCGAAGCCGCATATGGCAGGAGCCGGCAAACAGCATAAAGCACAGCACTCCATCCATCAGAAATTCCTCAAGATTGAAATAAGGCAGACTCTGAATGGATTCCATCACCGTTTCCATTCCCTGAAACAGGATTCCTGCAAGAACCAGCGCCCCGCCGATCCCCACACTAAACAGCATCAACGCAATCTCATGGGTTAACTTCGTCACTTTTTCATTGAAATACCCCAACACAACCACAAATGCCAGCAATATTACGGTATTTGTCAAAAACATATCCATTTCCTATCCTCCGTTTTCTTCCTGCGCCGTTTTGTACAACAACAACGGAGCTGCCAGAATCTGACAGCTCCGAATCACCGCCTGCGAATGCTGTTTCTTTCCGGGCAGGGCAATGATTGATTCTCTATTCTGCTTCCACCAAATCCTCTTCTTCCAGTGACTCTCCGAATTCCTTTTCGAAAGCTTCTAATTCTTCTTCCAGCTCTTCGTCCAGTTCTTCGTCTTCTTCCGGATTATAGCTGAAATCCAGCATATCCTCGTCAAAGAAAATATCATCCGTCTCGTTTACATCGGTGGACAGCTTAATGTCCCGGTAACGCTTCATACCGGTTCCGGCAGGAATCAGCTTACCGATAATTACATTTTCTTTTAATCCAATGAGCGGGTCAACCTTGCCTTTAATGGCCGCTTCTGTCAGCACCTTGGTAGTTTCCTGGAAAGATGCTGCCGACAGGAAGGAATTGGTGGCAAGGGAGGCCTTGGTAATACCCAGCATTACCTGTTTGCCTTCCGCAGGCTCTTTGCCCTCTCGTTCCAGCTTGTCATTGGTATCCTCATACTCCAGAATATCCACTAAGGTTCCCGGCAGGAATTCGGAATCTCCATTATTCTCAATGCGGATTTTCTTTAACATCTGACGAACAATCACTTCGATATGCTTGTCATTGATTTCCACGCCCTGCAGGCGGTATACACGCTGCACTTCCTGAATCATATAATCCTGTACGGCCCGGACGCCCTTGATTTTCAGAATGTCGTGGGGATTCACGCTGCCCTCTGTCAGTTCATCGCCGGCCTCTAATACCGCTCCGTCCATAATCTTAATTCGGGAACCGTAAGGAATCAGGTATGCCTTTGTCTCTCCTGTTTCATCATTGGTCACGATAATTTCACGTTTTTTCTTGGTGTCCTTAATGGTGGCAACTCCGGCAAATTCTGTGATAATCGCAAGTCCTTTGGGCTTACGGGCCTCAAAGAGCTCCTCCACACGGGGAAGACCCTGGGTAATGTCGTTTCCGGCAACGCCGCCGGTATGGAAGGTACGCATGGTAAGCTGCGTACCCGGCTCACCGATGGACTGGGCCGCAATAATTCCTACAGATTCTCCCACCTGCACTGCCTGGCCGGTAGCCATATTCGCGCCGTAGCATTTTGCGCAGATGCCGTTATGGGAGCGGCAGGTAAGAACAGTGCGGATCTTCACTCTGTCCAAAGGCTCTCCCTTTTCATTGACGCCTTTGCTCATCACAAGGGCCGCGCGCTTGGGAGTCACCATATGGTTTGCCTTCACCAAAATATTGCCTTCCGCGTCATAAATATCTTCGCATACAAACCGCCCGGTAATCCGTTCCTGAAGGCTCTCGATTTCTTCTTTTCCATCCATAAAAGCCTTTACATACATGCCTGGCGCTTCTTTTCCTTCACAGCAGTCAATATCCCGGATAATCAGCTCCTGGGATACGTCTACCAGACGTCTGGTCAGGTATCCGGAGTCTGCCGTACGAAGAGCTGTATCGGACAGACCTTTCCGTGCGCCGTGAGCGGACATAAAGTATTCCAGAACGTCTAATCCTTCACGGAAGTTAGACTTGATGGGCAGCTCAATGGTACGTCCTGTGGTATCCGCCATCAGTCCGCGCATTCCCGCCAGCTGCTTAATCTGTTTATCAGAACCGCGGGCTCCGGAATCCGCCATCATATAAATGTTATTGTATTTATCCAGACCGTCCAACAGCTCCTTCGTCAGAATATCGTCTGTCTCTTTCCAGGTCTCTACTACTTCTTTATAACGCTCTTCCTCGGTAATCAGGCCGCGCTTATAGTTTCTGGTAATCTTATCCACCGTATCCTGGGCATTTTTAATCAATGCAGGCTTCTTCTCCGGCACTGTCATATCAGAGATGGAAACGGTCATGGCAGCTCTGGTGGAATACTTGTATCCCATAGACTTAATATCGTCCAGCACTTCCGCCGTCACAGTGGCTCCGTGGATATTGATTACTTTTTCCAGGATCTGCTTTAAGCCTTTCTTGCCTACATGGAAATCAATTTCCAACTTCAGGATGCTTTCCGGATCGCTTCTGTCCACGAATCCCAAATCCTGCGGCAGTATTTCATTGAAGATAAAACGCCCCAGTGTGGATTCCACATTGCCGGTTACTTCCTCTCCGCCGGGCATTGTCTTTGTCACACGGACAGTAATTCTGGAATGCAGCGTCAGCGCGTCATTTTCATAAGCCAGTATCGCCTCATTTACATTCTTGAAAAACTTTCCTTCTCCCTTTGCGCCAGGCCTCTCCTGGGTCAGATAATAAATTCCCAGCACCATATCCTGAGAAGGCACTGCCACCGGCCCGCCGTCAGAGGGCTTTAACAGGTTATTGGGTGACAGCAGTAAAAAGCGGCATTCAGACTGAGCTTCCACAGACAGGGGAAGGTGAACCGCCATCTGGTCTCCGTCAAAGTCCGCATTAAAGGCTGTACATACCAACGGATGCAGCTTAATTGCCTTACCCTCCACTAAGATCGGCTCAAAGGCCTGGATTCCAAGTCTGTGCAGCGTGGGAGCACGGTTCAGCATTACCGGATGCTCCTTGATTACTTCCTCCAAAACATCCCAGACTTCCGACTGGAGACGCTCTACCATCTTCTTTGCGCTCTTAATGTTGTGGGCGGTTCCGTTGCAGACCAGTTCTTTCATTACGAAAGGCTTAAACAGCTCGATGGCCATCTCTTTGGGAAGTCCGCACTGATAGATTTTCAGCTCCGGCCCCACCACAATAACGGAACGACCGGAATAGTCCACACGTTTTCCCAAAAGGTTCTGGCGGAAACGGCCGGATTTTCCTTTTAACATATCAGATAAAGATTTCAGCGCGCGGTTTCCGGGGCCGGTCACCGGACGTCCCCTTCTTCCGTTATCAATCAACGCGTCTACCGCTTCCTGCAGCATGCGCTTTTCATTTCTCACAATAATATCCGGCGCACCCAGCTCCAACAGTCTTCTCAGACGGTTGTTCCGGTTGATAATCCGCCGGTACAGATCATTTAAGTCGGAGGTGGCAAACCGTCCGCCATCCAGCTGAACCATCGGACGCAGATCCGGCGGTATCACCGGAATCACATCCATAATCATCCAGTCCGGCCGGTTTCCGGAACCCCGAAATGCCTCCACAACTTCCAGACGCTTGATAATTCTGGCCCGCTTCTGGCCTGTTGCGTCCTTCAAAGCTGCTTTTAACTCCATGGCATCTTTTTCCAGATCAATGGCCTCCAACAGCTCCTTGATGGACTCCGCGCCCATACCTACACGAAAATCGCTGCCAAACTTATCTCTGGCCTCCTGATATTCCGCTTCTGACAGAACCTGCTTATACTGCAGATCACTGCTTCCCTTATCCAATACGATATAAGAAGCAAAATACAGCACTTTTTCCAATGTTCTGGGCGACAAATCCAGAATCAATCCCATTCTGCTGGGGATTCCCTTGAAATACCAGATATGGGAAACAGGGGCAGCCAGCTCAATATGCCCCATCCGTTCCCTGCGGACGCTTGCCTTGGTAATTTCCACGCCGCACCGGTCGCAGACCACGCCTTTATAGCGGATTTTCTTATATTTGCCGCAATGGCATTCCCAGTCCTTGCTGGGTCCGAAAATCTTTTCACAGAACAGGCCGTCCTTTTCCGGTTTCAGGGTTCTATAGTTAATGGTCTCCGGCTTCTTTACTTCTCCCCGGGACCATTCTCTGATTTTTTCAGGTGATGCCAGACCAATCTTAATTGCGTCAAAAGTAATTGGCTGGTACTTTTCTTTGTTCATTGTTTCCGGCATGTGACTCTCCCTTCCTTTTCCTGCAGGATATTTGACTATTCGTTAGCGTTTGGCCGTTTGCTTTGCCGGGACTGCTGTTCCATCCGGCCGGATAGAATATCAGCCCTCTGCTGCCGCAAACTGAGCGCTAACAGTTATTCATCCAGAACATCGTCAAAATCGGCGAAATCGTCCTCTAATTCCAGCGCTTCTTCTTCCTCTTCTTCTTCGATATCCACCAGTTCTTCCTCTTCCGGGCTGAATTCCTGTTTGCTAAAGCCCATTGCGCCGAAAGACTCTTCCTCTTCAAAGGCAAAATTCCGGTCACCGGCAATAATGGAATTCAAATCTGTATTGCCGTATTCGCTGGTTTCCATCAGTTCCACTTCTTCTCTGTTTTCATCCAGAACTTTTACATCCAGTCCCAGAGACTGCAGTTCTTTCAAAAGTACCTTAAAGGATTCCGGAATTCCCGGTTCAGGAATATTGTCACCCTTGATAATCGCCTCGTAAGTTTTCACACGGCCGATGACGTCGTCAGACTTCACCGTAAGGATTTCCTGCAGCGTGTAGGAGGCGCCGTATGCTTCCAAAGCCCAAACCTCCATCTCTCCGAACCGCTGGCCGCCAAACTGGGCTTTTCCACCCAAAGGCTGCTGAGTCACCAGAGAATAGGGCCCGGTAGAGCGGGCATGGATCTTGTCGTCTACCAGGTGATGGAGCTTTAGATAATGCATGTGGCCGATGGTAACCGGGCTGTCGAAATATTCGCCCGTTCTGCCGTCCCGGAGCCTTACCTTACCGTCTCTGGATAAGGGCACTCCTTTCCACACTTCTCTGTGATCCCGGTTTTCATACAGATATTCCATCACTTCCGGAAGAAGGTCTTCTTTATATTTGCTTTCAAATTCTTCCCAGGACAGGTTCACATAATCGTTGGCCAAATCCAGGGTATCCATAATGTCATCTTCTCTTGCGCCGTCAAAGACCGGCGTTGCAATGTTAAATCCAAGGGCTTTTGCCGCAAGGCTTAAATGAATCTCCAACACCTGTCCGATATTCATACGGGAAGGCACGCCCAGAGGATTCAGCACAATATCCAGGGGACGCCCGTTGGGAAGGAAAGGCATATCTTCCACCGGAAGCACACGGGAAACCACACCCTTATTTCCATGACGGCCCGCCATTTTGTCTCCCACAGAAATCTTACGTTTCTGGGCAATGTAAATGCGGACTGCCTGATTCACGCCCGGAGAGAGTTCGTCGCCGTTTTCCCTGGTAAACACCTTGGCGTCTACAACGATACCGTATTCTCCGTGGGGCACTTTCAGGGAAGTATCCCTTACTTCCCGGGCTTTCTCACCGAAAATTGCCCGAAGCAGCCGCTCTTCTGCGGTCAGCTCTGTCTCTCCCTTGGGAGTTACTTTTCCTACCAGAATATCTCCGGCCCGGACTTCCGCTCCAATCCTTATAATTCCTCTTTCGTCCAAATCTTTCAGCGCGTCGTCTCCTACGCCTGGAACGTCTCTTGTAATTTCTTCCGGCCCAAGCTTGGTGTCCCGGGCCTCCGCCTCATATTCTTCAATGTGCACAGAAGTATAAACGTCTTCCTGCACCAGTCTTTCGCTTAACAGAACGGCGTCCTCGTAATTGTAGCCTTCCCAGGTCATAAATCCGATCAGCGGATTCTTGCCCAGCGCCAGCTCCCCGTTGGAGGTGGAAGGACCGTCCGCAATCACCTGCCCCGCTTCTACCTTGTCGCCTTTAAACACAATGGGACGCTGATTGTAGCAGTTGGACTGGTTGCTTCGGGAGAACTTGGTCAGTTTATATACTTCCCGCTTGCCTTCTTCTGTCCGAATGGTAATCTCATTGGAAACAGCCCGTTCTACTATGCCGGAATGCTTGGCAACCACGCAGACGCCGGAATCTACGGCAGCCTTGGTCTCCATTCCGGTTCCCACTGCCGGAGCCTCTGTAGTTAAAAGAGGAACGGCCTGACGCTGCATGTTGGATCCCATCAGCGCGCGGTTGGCGTCGTCATTTTCCAAAAAGGGAATCAACGCCGTAGCCACGGAAAACACCATTTTCGGAGAAACGTCCATATAGTCAAACATGGTTTTCTCATATTCCTGGGTCTCTTCCCGGTAACGGCCGGAAACGGAATTTCTCACGAAATGCCCTTCCGCATCCAGCGCCTCATTGGCCTGAGCCACATGGTAATTATCTTCTTCGTCCGCCGTCATATAGACAACCTCATCCGTAACCCTTGGATTCTTGGGATCGGACTTGTCAATCTTGCGGTAAGGGGCTTCCACAAATCCATACTCATTGATTCTTGCATAGGTTGCAAGAGAGTTAATCAAACCAATGTTAGGTCCTTCAGGAGTCTCAATAGGGCACATTCTTCCATAATGGGAATAATGCACGTCACGCACCTCGAATCCGGCCCGGTCTCTGGACAGACCTCCCGGTCCCAAGGCGGACAAACGTCTCTTGTGGGTCAATTCTCCCAAAGGATTGTTCTGATCCATAAACTGGGACAACTGGGAAGAACCGAAGAATTCTTTCACTGCAGCGGTCACCGGCTTAATATTAATCAGGCTCTGGGGGGAAATTCCCTGTAAATCCTGAGTAGTCATACGTTCCCGGACTACTCTCTCCATCCTGGAAAGGCCGATACGGTATTGGTTCTGCAGCAATTCGCCTACCGCACGGATACGGCGGTTGCCCAAATGGTCAATATCGTCGTCATTTCCAAGGCCGTATTCCAGATGCATATTATAATTAATAGAAGCTAAAATATCTTCCCTTGTAATGTGCTTGGGAATCAAATCCGCCGCGTCCCGGCGCAGCGCGTTCTTGAGATCTTCCAGGGATTCGTTCTCTTCTAGTATCGTCTCCAGAACCGGATAGTATACAAGCTCTGTAATTCCTAATTTCCGGGCTTCCTGGGCGTCAATATCCACATAGTTGGTCACGTCCACCATCAGATTGGACAATACCTTGATATTGCGCTCTTCTCCCTGAATCCACACATAGGGAACCGCTGCATTCTGGATATTGTCTGCCAGTTCCCTGGTCACTGTGGTTCCCTGTTCCGCGATAATCTCTCCGGTGGAAACATCCACCACATCTTCCGCCAGAACCTGTCCGTGAATACGGTTCCGAAGAGACAGCTTTTTATTGAATTTATATCTTCCTACTTTTGCAAGGTCATAACGTCTGGGATCGAAAAACATTGCATTAATCAGGCTTTCCGCGCTTTCCACAGTCAGCGGTTCTCCTGGACGGATCTTCTTATATAATTCCAAAAGGCCTTCCTGATAATTGGTTGCAACGTCTTTGCCAAAGCTTGCGACAATCTTTGGCTCTTCACCGAACAAATCAATGATTTCCTGATTGGTGCCGATGCCTAAAGCACGAATCAGAACGGTAACCGGAACCTTTCTGGTTCTGTCTACACGCACATAGAAAACATCATTGGAATCTGTTTCATACTCTAACCATGCACCACGATTGGGGATTACAGTGCAGGAATATAAAGTTTTACCCACTTTATCGTGTGCAATTCCATAATAAATACCAGGAGAACGCACCAACTGGCTTACGATCACACGCTCTGCTCCGTTGATGACGAAAGTTCCTGTTTCTGTCATAAGTGGTAAATCGCCCATGAAGATTTCGTAATCCTTGACTTCTTCCACTGCCTCTTTGTTGTAGAATCTCACTCTTACTTTTAAGGGTGCGGCATAGGTTGCGTCTCGTTCTTTACATTCTTCAATCGAATATTTCACGTCTTTTTCGCATAATGTAAAATCGACGAATTCCAGACTTAACTGTCCGCTGTAATCCGCGATGGGAGAGATATCAGCAAATACTTCTTTCAACCCTTCATTAATGAACCAGTTGTAAGAATTCTTCTGAACCTCGATCAGGTTCGGCATCTCTAATACTTCCTTTTGTCGCGAGTAACTCATACGAACGCTTTTTCCTGCTTTAATCGGACGTATTCTGTTTTTCTCCATTGACGTTTCACCTCTCGTTTTCATATTTAGGAACTGTTCAGAAGTAACTTTTAAATCCCGCGGGATTTAAAAGTTACTTCTGAACGGTTCCTTACAACAATCAATAGCTTATAAAGTACGCTTCTGCTGTCAATCTATGATTAATTATAATGAGCACACTTTATCACAATAGTGCACCCTATATGATAGCATAAGGGGAGATTGCGTGTCAAGGATTATTTTGGAATTTTTTTGCAGGGGGATTTTGGGAGACAGGACTTTTGAGATTGGGGATTTTGGAGACGGACGGCAATTCCAGGCCGGGGTTCCTCACGCAGACGTGGGCAGCGCTCCGGCGAACTAACTGCCAACTACGACTAAGAGATTCAGGAAAGCCTTCATCCCTAAGTCTTCGTAGGCAGTGGATTTCGCCTCCGCTAAGGACGCCCCTGAAAGGTCTGCTTAGAGGAACCCCGGCCTGGAATTGCCTGTGTATCGAAATCAGCCCGCAAAAACGCCAAAAAGTATGTGTGCCAAATTTTCCTTATGAGAATATCAATAAGGTTTATGCTGAACAAACCTTTCTCTGAAACAATGTCGAACTTCTATATTATAAAGCAGGTCCCAAAACCCATCCATAATAAAGGTGGTTTTTTGGGGCCTGCAATAAATGTTAGAATATTTGCTATAGAGTCTAATAATAAATTATTATTCCGCTGCTATTGCTACAGCGAATTTTCTATATTTCGATACACAGGAAAGGCAGGATGGCCCTTTGACTAAGCAAACGATTCATGGGTGTTCTTAGCGGGGCAAAATCCACTGTTTACGAAGACTTAGGAAGGCTTTCCCAACTTACTTAGTCGTAGTTAACAGTTAATTTGCCGGAACGAACAATCTATATTTCGATACACAGGAAGCAGCGGATTGCCCTTTGGCTAAGCAAACGATTCATGGGCGTCCTTAGCGGAGGCGAAATCCACTGCTTACGAAGACTTAGGGATGAAGGCTTTCCTGAATCCTTTAGTCGCAGTTAGCAGTTAGTTCGCCGGAGCGTTGCCCAGTTTGCGTGCCAAAGGGCAATCCGCTGCTTCCGTCCGTATCCAAAGACTATCTATAAATAGGCAATCCGCTGCTTCCGTCCGTATCCAAAGACTATCTATCCCTTCTTCGAAAGATCCTCTACGGCACCTGGAATCCAATATCCGCAATCTTAATCTGGTCTTTATCCCTGGTAGTTACGCAGAAAGACAAATCCTTCTGCCCATCATAAAGTACCATAATCTGACTGGTGCAGGTCCCATCTTCTCTGAGATCACTCTTCTGATTCAGCCACTGGAGATAATTTCCTTCACTGTCTTTGATCCCCATATCCGGATCATTGTACTTGTCGTTGTAAGGTTCCTGCCTGAAATCCGGAAGTTCCACTTCCACCACAAGGCCTGCTTTTGTCTTTGTGGCGCGTTTTACCAGAATGCCGTTTTCTTCTTTATTAATATCGAAGGATTCATTCCCGGAAGTGTCAACTGTTACCGGGAAGCGAAGGCTCCACTCTCCGGCTGCGGTTCCGGTGGTCTGATATTCGCCATTTTCATCCCAGGCGTCCCAGAGATAGCCGTCAAGCTGACGCACAGTCCAGTCCACCACCAGAGTTCCATTTTCATCTGCTGCCAGTTCTATTGGATTATTGCTGATGTCATAAGGATTCATCAAATCGATCTGCTGCGCTGCAACGAAAGTTCCGTCAGATGATTTTTCAAAGGGCCGGATCACTTCTGCCATCTCTGTTCCATTCACCTTAATATCATATGGCTGGCCGTCTTTTTTCTCAAGGACAATTCCGTCCGCACTGTTTAATTCTTCACGATCTGTCTTAAGGGTGGTGGTGTAATAAAGGATATAACCGTCACAGTACACATCGGATACAGAAACGGTAACGCCGTCCCGTTCTGCAGTCAGCACATATCCTTCTTCTCCCTGACGTTTATCCACCTCTTCCTGAACCGCAACCGCATTTTCCCCGATGGTCTGGTACCTTTCCGTATCCTCCTGCTCATACTTCTCTCCCTGGGAACTTTCAATGAGTTTTCCGAATACGCTGCTGAATAATTCCTGGGCCTGTACTGGATTGACAATGCTGAACGCCCCTACGGTTACCACGCATGCTGCTGCCGCGCCTGCCGCCATTTTCCATGCTCTGGCCTTTTTATTTTCTTTTCTGTTTTCATTCCTTTTATTCATCCGTTTTACCTCCATTAAAATTCTCTGTTTATGCTTTTCTTTTTCTTTGGAGGATAATTCAATTTCTTCATATTCGCTGAAATCAGTTTCAATCTCATTCAGTAACCCGTAAATATTATTTGCCATAAGAAACGCCCCTTTCTGTTCGGTACTGCCTGCGGATTTTGTTTTTCCCTCTGGATAAGCGGTTGTAAATTATCTCTTTTTTCAATCCTGTTTCTTCGCTTACCTGATCCACTGTCTTGTCTTCCACATATAATTTCATAAATAATTCCCGGTCCAGAGGTTTTAAACATTCCAGCATTTTTTCCACTTCTTCTGATATTTCTTTTTCAATCATTCCTGCCAGCATGCTGTCCTCCCTGGCAATAGCAGTATCTTCAATGTCCACGGTTGCCAGTTCCCGCTGATACTGGCGGAGATAGTCAATGGCGCGGTATCTCGCAATGGCCGCCGCCCAGTTCTTGAATGAATTCCTGTTCTCATCGAAGTCGGAAATGTTCTGCCAGATTTTCAGCAGTACGTCGTCAAAGCATTCTTCCTGCCTGTGCGGCTGGCTGAAAAGATGTTTGCGTATGATAGCCATCAACAGCCCGCCGTATTCATCGATTACATACATGAGCGCCTTTTCGTTGTGCAATTGTAATTGCTGAATATAATTCTTTTCTCCAATCTTCATAAATTATCCTCTTTTCCAAACCTGCGCGCCGGCTTGTTTTGTCTTACACTTATTATTACGGATGGCAAAAAGGAAATCTATCAAAAAATTTCTTTTTCTTCAATTAGAAACAGCAGGCCCTCCCAACGGAAAACCTGCTGTTCTTCTATGCTGCAAAACCGCAATTATTTCAAAGTAACTTTTGCGCCTTCTGCTTCCAGCTTAGCCTTAATATCTTCAGCTTCTGCCTTCTCAGCGCCTTCTTTTACTACCTTCGGAGCGCCGTCAACTACTTCTTTTGCTTCTTTCAGGCCAAGACCGGTTACTTCACGGACAACTTTGATAACCTTAACCTTGTTGGGGCCAACTTCTGTCAGCTCTACATTGAAGTCAGTCTTCTCTTCTGCTGCGCCTGCGCCGTCTCCGCCTGCTGCTGCAACTACAACGCCTGCTGCTGCGGATACGCCGAATTCTTCTTCACATGCTTTTACTAATTCATTTAACTCTAATACGCTTAACTCTTTAATCGCTTCAATAAACTCTTCTGTTGTTAACTTTGCCATTTTGATTTCCCTCCATTTTATATTTGTTATACTACTGCCGCAAAATAACGGTTCTTTCCTGCTGCGGATTCTTATCTGTCTGCCTTGCTGCCCTTTCTCCGCCTGTCCAGGATACGCTGTCTCTAAGCCTCTTCTGCCGGAGCAGCTTCTGCTGTCTCGCCTGCCTGGCCGCCCTGTTCCGCAATCTGATTAAGAACACGGACAAAGTTGGTAATCGGTGACTGAATGCTTCCAAGGAACTTGGAAAGCAGTTCTTCTCTTGACGGAATGGAAGCAATCACTTTGATTCCGTCGGTGTCGTAGAAAGTTCCTTCTACCACGCCTGCCTTTAACTCCAAGGCAGGAGCTGTCTTCGCAAACTTGGCAAGGATTCTTGCCGGCGCTGTCGCGTCATCTTTGGAAACAGCGATTGCATTGGGTCCTTCCAGCAGAGAACTCATGCTTTCAAAATCAGTTCCCTTAAATGCAAAATTCATCAATGTATTCTTATATACTTTGTATACAACGCCAGCTTCTCTCATCTGCTTCCGCAGCTGTGTATCTTCCTCTACTGTCAATCCACGGTAATCTACCAGCACGACAGACTGGGCATCTTTGATGCAGTCAGAAATTTCCTGCACGATGGGCTGCTTTAACTCTACTTTTGCCACGAATTGTGCACCTCCTTATTTTATTTAGAATCGCCGGGGAAAACCCCTGTGCGTAAAACAGCCTCTTTGTCCAAAAACAAAGAGGCTGAAATCATCTTTCATTCATTTACCGGCATGAAACGCCCGGTAAATTCCCTCGGCAGGCCCTATGGTTACGCCGCTTGGCACCTGCTGTCTTCGGTCATATGCTTGTTTAGTATATCATTGTGTATTTCGGATGTCAACATCAAATTTAAACGAATTTCGCCGTATTGAGTTTTACGCCGGGTCCCATGGTAGGAGCCAGGGTCACGCTCTTTAAATACTGTCCTTTCAATACGGACGGTCTTGCTTTGATGATGGCGTCCATAAGGGTCTGGAAGTTGTCCGCTAATTGTTCTTCTGAAAAAGATGCTTTTCCAATTGGCACATGGATAATATTTGTTCTGTCTAATCTATACTCAATTTTACCTGCTTTGATATCGTTGATTGCCTTGGTAACGTCCATGGTAACGGTTCCTGCCTTAGGGTTCGGCATTAAGCCCTTCGGTCCGAGCACACGTCCCAGACGGCCTACCACGCCCATCATGTCCGGCGTAGCCACTACAACGTCAAAATCAAGCCATCCATCATTCTGGATCTTCGGAATCAGTTCCTCTCCGCCTACATGATCTGCGCCTGCTGCCAATGCTTCGTCCAGCTTATCGCCTTTGGCGAATACCAGAACTTTCACTGCCTTGCCCGTTCCGTGAGGCAATACAACAGCGCCGCGGATCTGCTGTTCTGCATGACGGCCGTCACATCCGGTTCTGATGTGGGCTTCGATTGTCTCATCAAATTTAGCAACTGCCGCCTTTTTTACAAGGCTGATTGCTTCTGCTGTATCATACTGCGCTGCTTTGTCGATTCCTTTTGCAGCTTCTGTATATTTCTTTCCTCGTTTCATTCTGATAACCTCCTAGTGGTAATATCGGGAGCCTGCCCCTCCCACGTTCTGCAGGAATTAAGATTGTTTCTTCCTTATGCATTCGGCCGGAAAATCTTTCCCCGGCTTTTGCCCGATGCAGGGATTGCGGAAAGTCCTATTCTTCCACAGTAACTCCCATGCTTCTTGCTGTTCCCGCAATCATGCTCATTGCCGCCTCTAAAGAACCAGCATTCAAATCCGGCATTTTCAATTCTGCAATTTCCTGAATCTTTGCTTTGGAAATGGTCGCTACTTTTGTTTTGTTAGGCACTGCAGAACCTGATTTGATGTTGCATGCTTTTTTAATTAATACCGCTGCCGGCGGCGTCTTCGTTACGAAGCTGAAGCTTCTGTCTGAATATACGGTAATGACTACCGGAATAATTAAATCTCCCTGATCGGCAGTTCTGGCATTGAACTGTTTGGTAAATTCAACAATGTTCACGCCATGCTGTCCAAGCGCAGGTCCAACTGGTGGTGCAGGTGTAGCTTTTCCAGCAGGAATCTGTAATTTTATATATCCTTCTACTTTCTTTGCCATTTGGAAAATTCCTCCTTTAACTCCTATCGTTACAGTCATTCTGAAATCCTGTAACTGACGCATCTTTTTATAACTTTCTGATATCTGTGAAACTTATTTCAACCGGCGTTTCACGGCCGAACAGGTCAACGTTGATTGTAACCATCTGTTTCCCATGATTCATAGACTGGATAATCCCAACCGTGTCTTTCCAGACGCCGCCGGTCACCTGAATAGAATCACCTTCTTCAAAATCTACAATCACATTTTGATCAACCTGAATACCCAATGGCCTCATTTCAGCTTCAGTGAGTGGTACGGGCTTGGAACCCGGGCCAACAAATCCGGTAACACCCCTGGTATTTCTGACCACATACCATATATCATCATTCATAACCATATTAATCAGAACATATCCCGGAAACATCTTTTTCTCAACGTTTTTTTTCACGCCATTCTTCATTTCCACAACACTCTGCATCGGAACCCGGACTTCCAGAATCTGCTCTTCCAGATGGCGGTTCTCGATGGTCTTCTCGATGTTCTCCTTAACCTTGTTTTCATAACCTGAATAGGTATGAACTACGTACCAGTTTGCCTCTGCCATAAATCACCTATGCCTCCTATAATTTCACCAGGTTATCCACGCCATACCGGATGATAACATCCAACACGGCAATGATCAGACCTAAGACAACAGAAGCAGCTACCACAGCAGCCGTCTGTCTGCTAAGTGATTTCTTGTCCGGCCAGATAATCTTGCCAAACTCAGCCTTAAGACCGGTGAACCAGCTCGTTTTTGAAGCTTTTTCTGTATTGGTTTCTCCCATTTTTACCTCCAGCGGCGCAGTGAATACGCCATCATTCAGGGACGGTCAAAATACTTTAACCTTCACTCTGCTCCATTTTATTACTTGGTTTCCTTGTGTAACGTGTGTGTTCTGCAGAATCTGCAGTACTTCTTGATCTCCATTCTGTCCGGATGAGTTTTCTTATCCTTGGTCGTATTGTAGTTACGTTGCTTACATTCTGTACATGCCAATGTAATTCTTGTGCGCACAACTTCCACCTCCACTTGCTTTCTAATTTTAGGCATAAAAAAAAGACCTACTTCCATCGCTAGTCTAATATAGCACACTTTTCCGGCGCCCGTCAAGGCTTTTACCGAATATAATATGAAAAAACTGTGAAAAACCCCCTTAATAAATCAAAAAAAGCGGCCGATATAACTATTGAATTATAGATTGAACGCAAAAGGTACAAGGAGTTATTTTGCGCCCCCATGCCTCGGCATGATTTCACGGATGAAAGGAGGGGATTTTATGGCCGCTATTGATACTGCCTATAACTACTACTTAAGCACTTACGGAAAGCAGTCGGCCTCCCGCTATGATTCGCATAAAAAGAGCGAATTGCGCAGTATATACAATAACATTGTAAAAATCAATAAAGACTCCCCCCTCTATAAGATTAAACACTCGGGGGATGTTCAGAAGTTCGCCATTGACATCAAGGAAAGCACCAGGCTCATCAAGAATGTGATTGCTTCTCTTTCCGATGCGGAAGAAGGAATCGGCAACGCATTCCAGAAAAAGATTGCCGTGTCTTCCCAGGAAGACGTAGTTTCCGCTGATTTTATTGGCGACAACAAAGAATCCGAAGAAACAGACAGTTTCCTAATTGAAGTAAAGCAGCTCGCCTCTTCTCAGATTAATCTGGGGAATTTTCTGGAGAAAAACAGTTTATCCTTAAGGCCCGGCTCATATTCCTTTGATTTGGAAAACACTTCGTCTGCCTTTGAATTCCAGTTTACCGTCAATTCAGACGATACCAATTATACCACTCAGTTAAAGCTGTCCAATCTGATCGGCAATGCAGATATCGGTTTAAAAGCATCTGTCGTTGAAGATCAAAACGGCTTAAGCGCATTGCAGATTGAGTCCGTTTCCACCGGAATTGCGCCGGATGAGAATTACCTGTTTTCCATTTATCCTCAGGGAACCCGGGATTCCATTTCCGCAATTGACGCTCTGGGCATTGATCATGTGTCCCAGGAAGCCGGCAACGCAGTTTTTCTGTTAGACGGCATGGAACGCTCCGCTTACTCCAATACCTTCACTATCAACCATGCCTTTGAACTGACCCTTCGGGGCCTGAGCGAGGAAGGAAATCCGGCCATCATCGGTTTCAAGACCAACGCTGACGCCATGGCTGAGAATATTCAGACTCTGGTAGATTCCTATAACTCGATTCTGCATACTGCCAATAAATATTCCGATTCTCAGCACCAGAGCGTGAAGCTGTACCGGGACATGAGCAGCACTGCGTTTACTTTCCAGAACAGCTTGGAAAGCATGGGGCTTCTGGTGGATGATAAGGGTGAGATTTCGATAGACAGAGCATTGCTGACAGAATCCGTTTCCGAAGACAATGCCGAGGAACATTTGTCTGTGCTGAATGAGTTTAAGAATCTTTTAAACACGAAGGCGAATAACGCTTCTTTAGATCCCATGAAATATGTGGATAAAATTATTGTAACTTATAAGAATCCGGGAAAAACTCTGGTAACGCCTTATATTACTTCAATTTACTCGGGAATGATGATGGATCGGTATTGCTGATGAAAAAAATGAAAGAATATTTATAAACTGCCGGAAAATAACTTATGAGAAGTATTTTCCGGCAGTTCTTTATTTGGGAGTGTAAATAAGTTTGTGTTTTTGGAAATAAATGGCTCCTTTTTGGTAAGAATTAGGATATGAAAATTTTTATCGAAAAGGAGTATTATTATGCCAGTTGCAAAGGAACAAATCCGACAGATTATCTCACAAAACAACATTAGCAGCGTTGCTGATGTATATACCCTGCTCAGGGACAGTTTTAAGGATATCCTCCAGGAGCTTTTGGAGGCCGAGATGGACGCGTCCCTTGGTTATGAAAAAAATCAAAAGGGAGACTTTGAAACAAGCAACAAAAGAAACGGCCATTCCACAAAGACACTCAAAAGCCAATATGGGGAATTCCAGATTGACGTGCCAAGGGACCGCAATGGGGAATTTGAGCCAAAGCTGATACCAAAATACCAGCGGGACATCTCCGGGATTGAAGAAAAGGTGATTTCCCTGTATGCGCGCGGGATGAGCACCAGGGACATCCACGACCAGTTAAATGACCTGTATGGAATCGAACTGTCAGCAGAAATGGTCAGCAAGATCACAGACAAGATCCTCCCACAGGTCAAGGAATGGCAGTCCCGCCCGCTGAATCCTGTATACCCATTTGTATTCATGGACTGCATCCATTACAAAGTACGGGAGGATGGACGGATATTAAGCCGCGCGGCCTATGTTGTGCTGGGCGTGACGGCAGAGGGGTACAAAGAAATCCTGAGCGTCACTGTCGGGGCAAACGAAACCAGCAAGTTCTGGCTGGGAATGCTTAACGACCTGCGTAACCGTGGAGTGAAAGATGTGCTGTTCTTCTGCGTGGATGGGCTGCCAGGGTTTAAAGAAGCCATACAGGCGGCATTCCCCAAAGCAGAAATACAAAGATGCGTCATCCACATGCTGCGTAATTCATTCAAATATGTCAGTTACAAAGACCTGAAGAAATTTGCCTCCGACTTCAAGGCAGTCTACAACGCCCCAAATGAAGCGGCAGCCCTTTCAGAACTGGAAAACATAAAAGAGATGTGGGGAAAGAAATACCCTTACGCCATCAGCAACTGGGAAAACAACTGGGAAGATGTCAGTTCCTTTTTCCAGTTTCCGGATGACATCCGCCGGATCATGTATACCACGAACATCATAGAAGGGCTGAACCGCCAGTACCGGAAAGTGACTAAGACAAAGAGCGTATTCCCCAGTGACGCGTCCCTGGAGAAAATGCTGTACCTGGCGAGCCAGAATGTAACAAAGAAATGGACGCAGAGATACCGGAACTGGGATCAGGTCCTGAACCAGTTAATTGTCCTGTATGGAGAACGGCTCACACAGTGCCTGTAAAATAGATTAGGGTGGCAGTATCAGAAAATCCCTGCCACCCCATCCTTATTCCATCGGTGTTTATATTATTGCCAGAAAACCCCAGACTTATTCCTGAGGCCGGGTGTGGGCAGAGCCCACGAAAAAAAGCAATAATATATAATGCCTGTTTGCCATAAAAAAATATCAGAAAAAATGTATAAGCTCCGTCTAAATGGTCATACTATAAATAGGAGAAATAATTCGACAGCCCTAAAAACATAAAACCGACAAAATACTCTTACATATCTAATTCTTATCAGGAAAGTCTAAAGTTCATAGACACAAGATTTTTTACAGCCTCCTTTATTTCTGCATATTGAAACGGCCGCATCCGGAATCCGCGCTCCCGAATACGGCCGCTCTGAACTATGAAACCTCTCCTGCCTTAGAAATTAAGCAGCCGGTTCACACTTCCATACTGTTCCATCTGTTTCCTCTGCATCATAATCCGGTACTCCTGCAGCAAACTGTTCTTCTTCATATCAGAAACTGCTCCTACATAATCCAGATCCTCAATCCGGCTGCGTGACGCCGTTACATTGTAGGATGCATAGGAATTGTAATTCATCGTGTGATCCAAGCGGTTGTAAGTTGCTCCAAGCCCGCTTCTTGCGGAAGAAACCTTCTCCAATGCGCTGTCGATGGCGGAAATGTCAAAATCTCCCGTCACGTCATAATCGGAAAGCCCCAGAGAATCCAACACTGCATTGGGCATATTGATGTCCATTCCGCTTCCGTCCGGCCCCGATGCCACATGGGAATTCTTCATGGAACCGTCCAGAACGTTCATATTATTGAACTGGGTGTTCTTAGCCGCGTCAGAAATATAATCCTTCAGCTGGTCAATCTCCTGCTGAATTGCCTCTCTGTCGTCATCTCCATAAATTGCCGTATTGGACGCCTGAATGCTCAGTTCCCGCATGCGCTGCAGGGAATCTGAAATCTTAGACAATCCGCCTTCTGCCACATTCACCATATCCTGAGAAGTAGCTGTGTTGCGCCTGCCCACATCATAGCCGTTGCTCTGGGTCAGCATCTTCGCCGCAATTGCAAGTCCTGCCGCGTCATCCGCCGCCTTGTTAATCCGCTTGCCGCTGGATAACTGTTGGAAATTCTTGTGCAGATTCTGATTCTGTTTGGTGTATAAACTGCGGTTCTGGTATAAATTCCGGCTGCCGCCAATGGATGAAATACTCATAATATACCTCCTTCCTTATCATTGCTTCTATCCTTATGCCATAACTTTTGCTGTTATAATTTCATTATAGCAAAGGGAAAGAATTTTGCAATGGATTTTTGGGAAAATTTTCAAGGACTATTTCACTTCTTCCAGAACTTCTCTGGCGGCTTTCCCGAACTCTTCAAATACTGGAAGGGTTTCTTTCAGGGAAGCCGCTATCTCGCTGTCTTTTTTGCCTTCTAACGCCTTGCTGAGCTTTAAAATGCTGCTGTTCATGTCTTCTTTCCTGATGCGCTCTTTCTTCTCATTCAAAAGCGTCATGGTGCCGTTTAAGATGCCGATCTCCCAGTTGATGCCTTTGATAATTTCATCCAGAAATTTGTCTGTGTCCTCTTTTCTGTCCCCTTCCAGCTCAGGAACAATGTTCTGCATGCTCTTCATGAGACGTTTGTTGTAGTCCTCCAATACTTCCAGCGCTTCTATCTGCTGCGCGCGTAGATCCTCCATGATGGGTTCCTCCTTTTTCCTGTATACTCTTAGTTATAATTTTAAAGCAGTTCTCATTTTAACATAAAACTGAACTATCTCATCTTCTTTTCCATCCTGAATCCATTCCAAATATGCCCTTTTATAATCCTCCCACACCTCCAATGGAAAATTAAAAGCTACCGTTAAAACCGGATTTACAAATAGTGAAGATTCCTTACAATATTCCAAATAATCTGGATATATATCTTTTACAATTGACTGCATTTCCTTTATTCTTTCTAATGGGATGTAATCAAATTTTCCAAAAATAATATGTAACATATTTGTATAAAACATCTCTAAAAAACGATTTCTGATTTTTTTATAACACGTTTTAAATAACCCCCTTTCCTGATAAAACTGTAATAATTCCAGTTCGACTCTAAGCCTTTCAAAATGACCATCATTATTTCTAGCATGGGAGTTCGAATTTTCCAAAATTCTATAATGGTAATAATGCCCAGGCATCAAATACTTAGTTTTAAACAGCCAACCTGTAATACCCGCCCAATAATTATCTTCATATTTAGCAAAATTTTTAAATCTAAGTCTATGCCTTGCTACCCATTCTTTTCGATATATGGTTCCCCCTATATCCCCTCCTATGCCTAATCCTCTATCTTGGTCAGAAATTTCATTTCCATTCTCTATTTGAAATAATTGACCTTCTTCCACCCATTTCGGATAACGGGGAGACAATCCTTCTATGTGTTCTATCAATCCACAACGAATCATATCATATTGATGTAATTTAGCTGGTTCTAGCATTTTCTTATAAATATCCGGTTCTACCCAATCATCTGCATCTACAAAAGTAAAATATGGTGCCGACACATACTCCATTCCAATATTCCGGGCATTTGCCTGTCCGCTATTTTCTCCTAAAGGCACTAATATAATATTTTCTGGATACTTTTTTTCATATCTTATTAAATATTTCAGAGAATTATCCGTTGAACCATCATCCACGAGAATCAATTCCATCTGCTTTATTCCTATCGTTTGGTTCACTAGCGACTCCAAGCACTCTTCCAAATACTCTTGCTTATTATATACTGGAACAATTACACTAATTGCCTTTTCTGCCATTTAATCCTCCTACTAAATTATTGCTTTAAATCTATACATTTTACCATCTATATCTGCTACCCCCATTTTCCTTACAACTAAACAGTCCTAAGAATCTGCTTCACCCGCAGTTCCAAAGAATACTGTTCTTTTGCCTTCTGATAGCCGTTTGCGGCAATTTCCTGCCGCTCTTCTTCATGTTCCAGATAATATCTGATTTTGTCCGCCAGTTCCTCTTCACTTGCATAGATATCCAGATCTTTGCCCACCTCAAAATACTCCGGAATCTCACTCTGGAAATTGGTCAGCGCAAAGCCTCCCGCCCCCAGAATATCCCAAAGCCGCAGCGGAAGCCCCGTCCGAATTGGCTTCGAGGTAAAATTCAGATTGATTTTGGACAAATGAAAAATCTTTGGCATCTCTGTGGTTGTCTTGGCAAGCCCCCGGTAATTTGCCTTTGGCAGGGGACTGAAATCACTTGCCGTATACAGATCCAGGCTGAATTCCTCGGAAACCCGTTTCAAAAGCCGCAGCCGCTCCTGTTCGGTGACCTTATTTCCCAGATAAAGGTGCGCCATAGCAGCCTTGTCATTGTGATTGGCCTTTTCCGGAAACTGATAAAAGGGCACTTTTTCCTTAAACTGCTTAAGCACGTCCTCTGTAATGCATTCCTCCAGGAAATTATACCCGTAAACCTTGGCCTGGGCCTCTATGACCCCGTCCAGATATCCTTTCAGCCAGGATTCCTCTTTCAGACGGTTGTAGGGGCATTTTTCTGTATATAAGGAACCGATAAAAGAAACATCCGCCGAATATTTCTTCCGGTCTTCCTCTGTAATGGTTTCTATCAGTGCGTCCAGCCGTTCATAATCCGCGCCCAGGGGCAGATAAAATATCCCTTTGGGGTTCTCGCCGCGGAATTCCTCATACAGCGCGTAATCAAACAAAAAAATACGGTTCCAGCTATTTCGGATGGAATGGGAATACAGCTCCATCACCGGACTGTCCACAATCCAGCACACATACGGAATATGAAAAATATTGCAGACTTCCGAAACCACCGGGAAAAAATTAATGCTGAAAACCATCTGGCTTTCCTGCTTCTTTAATTCCCCGCTGACCAGATTCATCTGCCCCCTGGCGTCCAGTTCTTTGTTCCTCATTTCCTCTGTAATCTCTGTCACAGTATGCCCCAGCCGTTTCATAATCGCAATTATATCCGGCTCGCAAATGCTGTTGTAACGGTAAAATAATATATTCATTTCTTATCCTCAATTGCTCTGTCTGTGATCCCGGACGCCTTCCATGCGTCATACTTCTGTTCCATAATTCCGCAATTCTTTAAATCTGTATTTCTCTCTCTTCATAAAATTTTGCAATGATCTGGCTCAGATAAGTTTCATCACTCACCGGCTGCAGTTCCTGCTGCGTGCCGATTTCATTATTGTACTTGCCGTCTACAGGCGTTCTGCGCCCTTCTCCACGCAAAAACCACTCATATTCCAAGTCAATGTGCCCGATATCCACCGCCTGATATCCTGCTTTGCACAGGTCAGCAGCCAGCACTGTCGCAGAAGGGCCTAAGGCCAGCAGAAACAATTTCTCTTTGGGCTGCCGCAGGCAGCAGTCCAGAATTTCCCGGTATCTGGAAAACGCGTTTTCTGCCGGGCCGATGATCCGCTCAATGCTTCCGGCATTGTCAAACAAATCATTTCCCACTCCAAGGCCGGTAAAGCATCCCTCCACAAAAATGCAGTCCCGCCCTTCCCAGATTCTTCTTAAATTCTCAAACCGGCGCCCCGGGCCATCGGTCTGATTGTCCGCATACATCACATAGGGCCGGGTCACATAGGCGTCATAATATTCTTTCTCAGGCTTTAAAAGCTCCAGGTGTTCCCTGCGCACCTGCGGATTCAGATAGCACCGGATTTCCCGTCTGGCCTGTTCCGTATACTTTTCCAGGCTGCCGTAGTTGTCGGCAATTCCCACCAGGAGATTATCGTCCTCCGACTGCAGTGTCTCTTTCAGCTTCTGCCTCAGTTCTTCTTCTATCTCAGTCTGAAACCGATGGCGGATCCTTCCGGCAATCGCCGCAAATTCCCCGTCGCCGAATCTGGCCATGGATTTGCCATGCCTGACAATCTCTTCCACGGCCAGCTCTCCGCCGGAAATCCTCGGGAAAAATCCCTCCAACGGCTCCTTCATTCTGTCATACAGTTCATACACGGCATTTTCCTGGTAATCCAGATATTCCTGATAGTTCTGCTCCGACCATTCCAGCAATTGTTTCTGTCCCCGGATCAGCAGTTTGTTTTCCTCTTCCAGTTGGTATACTCTTCTCTGCAAGCCTTCCACAATCCCCAAAAGGCTTAAAAATTGTTGCTCCAAATCCATTGATCGCACCATCCTTATTCCTTCTGCCGGCAATACCAGTCACAATAACTTATGTGTACTAGACTTGACTCAGGCACAAACAGGCAATGAAATCTATACATTATAAATATCTGTCTTGTATGCATTCATATTATGCCGCATCCAGTCAATTGTTTCTGAAATTCCTTCCGCAAAGGTATACTGCTGCTTCCAGTCTGTCAGCCTCTTAATCTTCTCATTGGAGCCCAGCAAACGGTTTACCTCGCTTTTCTCCGGCCGCAGGCGCTGTTCATCGCAAATGATTTCTGCCTTGGGATTGATCTGGGAAATAATTTCTTTTGCCAGATCTCCAATGGAAATCTCCTGTTGGGTTGCAATATTGATTTCCTCTCCAACGGTTCGGTCAGATTCCGCAATGGCGATAAATCCTGCCGCCGTGTCTTTTACATAATTAAAATCCCTGGTGGGAGTCAGGGCGCCCAGCTTAATCTCTTCTTTTCCGGCCAGAAGCTGGGAAATAATGGTGGGAATCACAGCCCTTGCCGACTGCCTGGGCCCAAAAGTGTTAAAGGGCCGCACAATGGAAACCGGAAGCTGGAAGCTTCGGTAAAAACTTTCTGCCAGCCGATCCGCACCGATCTTGGTGGCGGAATAGGGGGACTGTCCCTGATAAGGGTGCTTCTCATCAATAGGCACATACTGGGCCGTTCCGTACACCTCCGAGGTTGATGTCACCAGCACCCGCTCTGTCTCTAACTGGCGGGCCGCCTGGAGCACATTCAACGTGCCTTTGATATTGGTGTCCACATAAGAATCCGGCGAATGATAGCTGAATGGAATGGCAATTAAGGCCGCCAGATGAAATACAAAGTCCGCGCCTTTCATGGCTTCCCGCACTCCGTTAGGATCCCGGATATCTCCGGTAAACACCTCAATTTCCTTTAATTTTTCCTGGGGAAGAGTGTCTAACCACCCCCAGGTATTAAAGGAATTATAATAGGCAAAGGCCTTGACTTCATAGCCTCTTTCCAGAAGGCTTTCTGTTAAATGGCTTCCGATAAAACCGTCTGCTCCGGTTACTAATACTTTTTTCATAATGGGAAATCCTTTCTTAATTTTACGCAGTAGCATCCTTTCTTTAGAAACTGTCCCGTATCAAATGATTCGGCTTCTGTACGATAGTATCGAAGAAACGGAATAAACTTTCCGTCCCTTTACTCCGCTTTCAGATTCAGCTTCTCCTCCATGCGGCGCATTTCCTCAAACTCTCCCATATCCAGAAATGATTCCTCGCTGATAGGATACATCCCCACTCCCCGTCCTTCCTTCAGCAGTTTATCTGCTAAATCAGTCATATGGAATAAAGTATGTTCCGGAATATCGCTCAAAAGCTCCGGATTCAGGATATACATTCCGGTATTGACAAAATAAGACAGTTTGGGCTTTTCCTCCATGGAGTGAATTCTGCCCTTTTCCGTGGAATGAACCACGCCGTAGGGCACCACAATATTTTTCAATGCCGTTACCATGGTCAGTTCATTTCCGGATTCCAGATGGTACCGATAGATATCCCCGTAATCGGCATGGATCAGGATATCGCAGTTTGTCACAATAAAGGGTTTATGTAATTCTTTTCCCAGCAGCGTAAGGCTTCCTGCCGTTCCAAGAGGCATATCTTCTTCCACATAATTCAGCGTGTAATCGGAAATATTATCTGAAAAATATGATTTAATCATGCTCTTCCTGTAATTTACCGTGGCATGGAAATCCTCTGCTCCATACTTTCGGAATTCATTGATAATGCGCTCCATAATGGGAATATCTCCGATGGGAATCAGGGGCTTGGGCAGAATCTTGGTGTATGGATAAAGTCGGGTTCCTTTGCCGCCGGCCATAATCACAACGGGAACCTCCAAAAGAGGAAGGTTAAGCTCTCCGTTCTCTTCCCCGCCCTCTTCTTCTTTGAAAATAATATCCTTAATCCGGTTCTCTTTGGTTACCACCGGCAGGGCGGTAATCAAATATTTTTCCATATATTCTTTGGCGCGTTTTCGTTCCCTGCAAGTGATAACCTTGGGATTTTTATTCATGATATGAGAGATTTCCCCCTGCAAATCTCCGGTCTGAATCAGCCAGCGGCGGATGTCTCCGTCTGTCACAACGCCGATTAATTTTTCACTTTCATCTACTACAAATAAAATTCCTTTTGCATTGGAATCAATTCTCTGCATCGCTTCCACAACTATAACTGTCTGCGGAATCAAAAACCTGCCCAGCTCTTCTCGTTTCATCCGGGGAACCTCCTGTTTGGTGAGCTGCCCTCCTGGCAGCTTTAATCTATTATAGATATATCGGCTTTGTCGGGCAAGTTCTTTAACATCAGAACGGTCTTTCCCTGGAACGCATATTCTTTAACCTATGAAAACGCTCCTTCCCTGAAACGCATATTCTTTAACCTATGAAGACCGTCTTTCCCTGAAAGGCAAATCCATAACTGCGTATCCGCTCCTGAGGGATGCCTTTGGCCAGAAGGCCTGCGGCATAATTCTTCTCTTCGATTTGGGCAAGGGCTGCTGTCACCGTATCTTTCAATTCCTTTTCATCCTCCGGATCCTGCACCTTGAATTCCAGAATAATTGCGTCATCTTCCGATTTTCTGGGTTCCAGAACCACATCATACCTGCCGAAGCCGCTTTCCCGGTTCGACGTAAGAATATAGCGGTCAGCCAATTCTACCATCAATCCCAAAACAAAACCATGGTAAAAACGTTCCGGCTCCGCTTCGGAAGCTTTGGTTCCAGTGTCAAAATAACTGAAGGTCGCCAAAGCGACTCTGTTCATATAACGGTTCATCGCTTTCACATCCCCCAAAAGCAATGCTTTCACAAAATCGTTATAATCGGCCTTCGCCCTTGCAAACCAGTTCCGTACCATCCTGCGCAGCGCCATCCGCACCTCAAGGTTTGTCAATTCCAGCTCATATTCCCTTTCCCATTCTCCGGTTTCATAGGCACGGACGCGAGTGTCTTTCACCTTCATATAACCGCTGGCCACGAAAAGGCTCCAGACTGCGTCTTCCTCTTGTTCCAGCATGCTGAACACAATCTGCTCATCCATCAGTGTGCGGATTGAGCCTCCCTGCAGCAGGCTCTCAAAGGATTCTTTCATATTCCTGGTGCCTTCCTGAACAAGCTTTCCGATGAGGCTGTTGGAGCTGGTATTGGCCCAGTAGGCGCCTGGTTTTCTTTTACTGAGATAATTAATGACAGACCACGGATTATAAATATCTTTCTTTTTCCCAAACGTAAAACCGTCATACCATGTCTTTACCTCCTGTTTTCGCTCTGACAATTCAAATTCATCCAATGCCAAAAACACTTCTTCTTCTGTGAATCCAAAGGAATCCGCATATTTTTCCGAAGTAGTCGTCACTACTTCCAGATGGTTTAAATCAGAAAATATAGATTCTTTACTCACCCGCGTAATCCCTGTGAGCACCGCCCGTTCCATATAGGAATTTGTCTTAAAGCTGGAATTGAACATACTCCGGATAAACTCCGTCAGCTCCTGCCAGTACCCATGCATATAAGCCTCCTGCATAGGCGTATCATACTCATCCAGCAAAATAATCGCTTTTTTCCCATAGTAGCGGCTCAGATATTTGGCAAGATGATGAATTGCCATGGTGGCCTCCGTATCCTCCATGTCCACTGTGATCCGCCGGAAAAACGCCTGCTCCGCTTCTTCCAACAAGCCGCTTTTCAACAGGAATGCGTGATCTGAATAGAGATCTTCCAGCAGCTGGCATATTTTTCTCCGGGCATTATAGTAATTGGTTTCCTTTACGTTCGCAAAGGAAAGGCTGATGACCGGATAAGTTCCCTGAAGTTCACGGTAGCTTTCGTCTTTCCAGACTGACAGCCCCTCAAACCATTCCCGCTTCCCGGCGTAGGAGACAGAGAAAAACTGCTCCAGCATACTCATATTCAAGGTTTTGCCGAACCTTCTGGGACGGGCGATTAATGTCACCAAATCTCCGCTTTCCCACCATTCTCTGATGAATTCTGTTTTGTCTATATAAAAATAATTATTTTCTATCAAACGGCTGAAATCCTGATGGCCGATTCCCACTACCCGCATTGTTTGGCTCCTTTCCTGTTCTTTCTCCTAAAATAGATTTCTATGCGCTCTTTTGCGCGACAGGCTGCGCATGAGGATAGTTTCACATTAGCCTATCAAAACTGTCTTCCCCTGAAAGGCAAATCCATAGCTGCGTATCCGCTCCTGAGGGATGCCTTTGGCCAGAAGGCCAGCAGCATAGTTCTTTTCCTGGATTTGGGCAAGGGCTGCTTTGACAGTGTCCTGCAAATCCTGTTCTCTTTTGGGCTGAAATACTTTAAATTCTAAAATAATGGCATCCTCGTCTTCTTGTAAGGGTTCCAGCATAACGTCATACCGGCCGAAACCGCTTTCCCGATTAGAAGTCAGCGCATACCGTCCGGTTAATTCCACCATCAGCCCCAGCACAAACCCGTGATAAAAACGTTCCGGCTCTGATTTGGCCGGATGTTTTCCGGTATCGAAACTGCTGAATGTCTCCATGGCAACCCGGTTCATGTATTCATTCATCGCCTCCACATCCCCCAAAAGCAACGCTTTCACAAAATCGTTATAATCGGCCTTCGCCCTCGCGAACCAGTTCCGTATCATCCTGCGCAGCACCATCCGCACCTCAAGGTTTGTCAATTCCAGCTCATATTCCCTTTCCCATTCTCCGGTTTCATAGGCACGGACGCGAGTGTCTTTCACCTTCATATAACCGCTGGCCACGAAAAGGCTCCAGACTGCGTCTTCCTCTTGTTCCAGCATGCTGAACACAATCTGCTCATCCATCAGTGTGCGGATTGAGCCTCCCTGCAGCAGGCTCTCAAAGGATTCTTTCATATTCCTGGTGCCTTCCTGAACAAGCTTTCCGATGAGGCTGTTGGAGCTGGTATTGGCCCAGTAGGCGCCTGGTTTTCTTTCGGCCAGATAATTAATGACTGACCAGGGGTTATAGATATCTTTTTTATCTCCAAATGTAAAACCGTCATACCATGTTTTCACTTCTTTTTTCCGGTCAGACAAGCCGAACTCATCCAGCGCCGAAAATACCTCTTCTTCTGTAAATCCAAAACAATCTTCATACTGTTCCGATGTGGTCGTGACCACTTTCAGATGATTCAAATCTGAAAAAATGGATTCTTTGCTGATTCTGGTAATCCCTGTCAAAATGGCCCGTTCCAGGCTGGGATTTGTCTTAAAGGTCGCGTTAAACAACGCCCGGATAAAAGAAACCATTTCTTCCCAATATCCATTCACATAGGCTTCCTGCATGGGGGTATCGTATTCATCCAACAGAATAATCACTCTTTTCCCATAATATCGGGACAAAAATTCTGACAGCATCTGGAGGGACGCAGCGGCATCGCTGTCCTCCATATCCGCCGATATATTCTGAAAGCTGCGCTTTTCATTTTCATTCAGCAAATCCCCTTCCAGAAGAAAATCGCATTGATTATAAAATTGTTCGATTATCCTGCATATGCTCTTGCGCACCTGCTCAAAAGTTGTTTCTTTTACAGCGGCAAAGCTCAAAAACATCACCGGATAGGTTCCCTGCAGGCTCCGGTATTCTTCCTGCCGCCAGATGGAGAGGCCTTCAAATAATTCTCCTCTGCCCGCGTACTTTACGGAGAAAAATTTCTCCAGCATACTCATGTTCAGCGTCTTGCCAAAGCGGCGGGGACGGGTGATCAGCGTTACAAGGTCATTGGATTCCCACCACTCCCGGATGAAATCTGTTTTGTCCACATAAAAATTGTTGGTAAGTCTTACGGTTTCAAAGTCCTGATGGCCAAGGCCTGTTTTTCTTGGCATGAGGTTCACCCTCCTTTCTCTCAAAATTCCCTGTGTCATCAGTCCCCTATGAAAACGGTCTTCCCCTGAAAGGCAAATCCATAGCTGCGTATCCGCTCCTGAGGGATGCCTTTGGCCAGAAGGCCAGCAGCATAGTTCTTTTCCTGGATTTGGGCAAGGGCTGCTTTGACAGTGTCCTGCAAATCCTGTTCTCTTTTGGGCTGAAATACTTTAAATTCTAAAATAATGGCATCCTCGTCTTCTTGTAAGGGTTCCAGCATAACGTCATACCGGCCGAAACCGCTTTCCCGATTAGAAGTCAGCGCATACCGTCCGGTTAATTCCACCATCAGCCCCAGCACAAACCCGTGATAAAAACGTTCCGGCTCTGATTTGGCCGGATGTTTTCCGGTATCGAAACTGCTGAATGTCTCCATGGCAACCCGGTTCATGTATTCATTCATCGCCTCCACATCCCCCAAAAGCAACGCTTTCACAAAATCGTTATAATCGGCCTTCGCCCTCGCGAACCAGTTCCGTATCATCCTGCGCAGCACCATCCGCACCTCAAGGTTTGTCAATTCCAGCTCATATTCCCTTTCCCATTCTCCGGTTTCATAGGCACGGACGCGAGTGTCTTTCACCTTCATATAACCGCTGGCCACGAAAAGGCTCCAGACTGCGTCTTCCTCTTGTTCCAGCATGCTGAACACAATCTGCTCATCCATCAGTGTGCGGATTGAGCCTCCCTGCAGCAGGCTCTCAAAGGATTCTTTCATATTCCTGGTGCCTTCCTGAACAAGCTTTCCGATGAGGCTGTTGGAGCTGGTATTGGCCCAGTAGGCGCCTGGTTTTCTTTCGGCCAGATAATTAATGACTGACCAGGGGTTATAGATATCTTTTTTATCTCCAAATGTAAAACCGTCATACCATGTCTTTACTTCTTCCTTCCGCTCTGACATAGAAAACTCTTCCAATGCCGAAAACACCTCTTCTTCTGTGAAACCAAAGCATTCCGCATATTGATTCGAAGTGGTTGTAACCACCTTCAAATGGTTTAAATCAGAAAATATGGATTCTTTGCTCACCCGCGTAATCCCTGTGAGCACCGCCCGTTCCATATAGGAATTTGTCTTAAAGCTGGAATTGAACATACTCCGGATAAACTCCGTCAGCTCCTGCCAGTACCCATGCATATAAGCCTCCTGCATAGGCGTATCATACTCATCCAGCAAAATAATCGCTTTTTTCCCATAGTAGCGGCTCAGATATTTGGCAAGATGATGAATTGCCATGGTGGCCTCCGTATCCTCCATGTCCACTGTGATCCGCCGGAAAAACGCCTGCTCCGCTTCTTCCAACAAGCCGCTTTTCAACAGGAATGCGTGATCTGAATAGAGATCTTCCAGCAGCTGGCATATTTTTCTCCGGGCATTATAGTAATTGGTTTCCTTTACGTTCGCAAAGGAAAGGCTGATGACCGGATAAGTTCCCTGAAGTTCACGGTAGCTTTCGTCTTTCCAGACTGACAGCCCCTCAAACCATTCCCGCTTCCCGGCGTAGGAGACAGAGAAAAACTGCTCCAGCATACTCATATTCAAGGTTTTGCCGAACCTTCTGGGACGGGCGATTAATGTCACCAAATCTCCGCTTTCCCACCATTCTCTGATGAATTCTGTTTTGTCTATATAAAAATAATTATTTTCTATCAAACGGCTGAAATCCTGATGGCCGATTCCCACTACCCGCATTGTTTGGCTCCTTTCCTGTTCTTTCTCCTAAAATAGATTTCTATGGGGTCCTTTGCGCGGCAGGCTGCGCATGATTCAGCACAGCTTCCGGATATTGCAATCCAGACCATGGGGTCCTTTGCGCAACAGGCCGCGCATGAGGATAGTTTAAACATTAGCCTATCAAAACTGTCTTCCCCTGAAAGGCAAATCCATAGCTGCGTATCCTCTCCTGAGGGATGCCTTTGGCCAGAAGGCCGGCGGCATAGTTCTTCTCCTTAATTTGGGCAAGGGCTGCCACTACCGTGTCCTTTAACTCTTTTTCATCCTCCGGATCCTGCACCTTAAATTCCAGAATAATTGCGTCGTCTTCCTGTTTTCTTGGTTCCAGAACCACATCATACCTGCCGAAGCCGCTTTCCCGGTTCGATGTAAGGATATAACGATCGGCCAGTTCCACCATCAACCCCAGAACAAACCCATGGTAAAAGCGTTCCGGCTCCGCTTCGGACGCTCTCGTTCCTGTGTCAAAATAACTGAATGTGGTCAGGGCAACTTTATTCATATAGCGGTTCATCGCCTTCACATCTCCCAGAAGCAGCGCTTTGATAAAGTCATTGTAATAGTCATCCGCCCCTTCAAACCAGTCCAGGATCATATTCCCAAACATACTCCGCACTTCCCGGTTTGTCAGAGACAGGCGATACTGATAACGCCCCGGCTGATTTATGAATTCTCTCTGTACTACCTTCAGATATCCGGCAGCCAGCAAAAAACTCCAAATGGCGTCCTTTTTCAAAGACAACTGGCTGTACACAATCTGCTCATCCACCGCCGTCAGAATGCTTCCTCCCCGCAGCAATGTCTCGAATTCCAGCTTTACATTTTTATTTCCTTCCCGTATCAAATTTCCGGCAAGGCTGTTGGAACTGGTATTGGCCCAGTAGGCCCCCACTTTTTTTTCAGCGAGATAATTGATCACTGACCAGGGATTGTAGATATCTGTCATGTTTCCAAAGGTAAAGCCGTCATACCATTTCTTCACTTCTCCTTTCCGGGCAGACAGGCCGTATTCGTCCAATGCCGCAAACACCTCTTCTTCTGTAAATCCAAAACATTTTTCATACTGTTCCGATGTGGTGGTGACCACTTTCAGATGATTCAAATCAGAGAAAATAGATTCCTTGCTGATTCTGGTAATCCCCGTCAAAACAGCCCGTTCCATATAAGAATTTGTCTTAAAGCTGGAATTGAACATACTCCGGATAAACTCCGTCAGTTCCTGCCAGTACCCATGCATATAAGCCTCCTGCATAGGCGTATCATACTCATCCAGCAAAATAATCGCTTTTTTCCCATAGTAGCGGCTCAGATATTTGGCAAGATGATGAATTGCCATGGTGGCCTCCGTATCCTCCATGTCCACTGTGATCCGCCGGAAAAACGCCTGCTCCGCTTCTTCCAACAAGCCGCTTTTCAACAGGAATGCGTGATCTGAATAGAGATCTTCCAGCAGCTGGCATATTTTTCTCCGGGCATTATAGTAATTGGTTTCCTTTACGTTCGCAAAGGAAAGGCTGATGACCGGATAAGTTCCCTGAAGTTCACGGTAGCTTTCGTCTTTCCAGACTGACAGCCCCTCAAACCATTCCCGCTTCCCGGCGTAGGAGACAGAGAAAAACTGCTCCAGCATACTCATATTCAAGGTTTTGCCGAACCTTCTGGGACGGGCGATTAATGTCACCAAATCTCCGCTTTCCCACCATTCTCTGATGAATTCTGTTTTGTCTATATAAAAATAATTATTTTCTATCAAACGGCTGAAATCCTGATGGCCGATTCCCACTACCCGCATTGTTTGGCTCCTTTCCTGTTCTTTCTCCTAAAATAGATTTCTATGGGGTCCTTTGCGCGGCAGGCTGCGCATGATTCAGCACAGCTTCCGGATATTGCAATCCAGACCATGGGGTCTTTTGCGCAACAGGCTGCGCATGAGGATAGTTTCACATTAGCCTATCAGAACTGTCTTCCCCTGAAAAGCAAATCCATAGCTGCGTATCCGCTCCTGAAGGATACCTTTGGCCAGAAGGCCCGCGGCATAGTTCTTCTCCTTAATTTGGGCAAGGGCTGCCGCTACCGTGTCCTTTAACTCTTTTTCATCCTCCGGATCCTGCACCTTGAATTCCAGAATAATTGCGTCGTCTTCCTGTTTTCTTGGTTCCAGAACCACATCATACCTGCCGAAGCCGCTTTCCCGGTTCGATGTAAGGATATAACGATCGGCCAGTTCCACCATCAACCCCAGAACAAACCCATGGTAAAAGCGTTCCGGCTCCGCTTCGGACGCTCTCGTTCCTGTGTCAAAATAACTGAATGTGGTCAGGGCAACTTTATTCATATAGCGGTTCATTGCCTTCACATCTCCCAGAAGCAGCGCCTTGATAAAATCGTTATAATCAGAATCCACGCCGGCAAACCAGTTCCGCACCATTCTGCGCAGCACCGTCCGCACTTCAAGATTTGTCAATTCCAATTCATATTCATTTTCCCATTCTCCGGTATCATACTGACGGATATTAAGGTTTTTCACTTTCATATAACCGCTTGCCAACAGCAAACTCCAAATCGCTTTTTCACCATGATCCAGCATGCCGAATACTATCTGCTCATCAATTATCTCGCAAATGGAAAAACCCTGCAGCAGATTTTCAAAAGCTTCTTTTACGCTCTTCGTGCTTTCCCGAACAAGTTTTCCAACCAGGCTGTTGGAACTGGTATTGGCCCAGTAGGCCCCCACTTTTTTTTCAGCGAGATAATTGAGCACTGACCAGGGATTGTAGATATCTGTCACGTTTCCAAAGGTAAAGCCGTCATACCATTTCTTCACTTCCCCTTTCCGGTCAGACAGGCCGAATTCATCCAGCGCCGAAAATACCTCTTCCTCTGTAAATCCAAAACAATCTTCATACTGTTCCGATGTGGTCGTAACCACTTTCAGGTGATTCAAATCAGAAAAAATAGATTCTTTGCTGATTCTGGTAATCCCTGTCAAAATGGCCCGTTCCAGGCTGGGATTTGTCTTAAAGGTCGCGTTAAACAACGCCCGGATAAAAGAAACCATTTCTTCCCAATATCCATTCACATAGGCTTCCTGCATGGGGGTATCGTATTCATCCAACAGAATAATCACTCTTTTCCCATAATAACGGGTCAAAAATTCTGACAGCATCTGGAGGGACGCAGCGGCATCGCTGTCCTCCATATTTGCCGATATATTCTGAAAGCTGTTCTTCTCATCTTCATTCAACAAATCCCCTTCCAGAAGAAAATCGCATCGATTATAAAAATCTTTGATCATCCTGCATATGCTCTTGCGCACCTGGTCAAAGGTTGTTTCTTTTACAGAGGCAAAGCTCAAAAACATCACCGGATATGTCCCCTGCAGGCTCCGGTATTCTTCCTGCCGCCAGATGGAGAGGCCTTCAAATAATTCTCCTCTGCCCGCGTACTTTACGGAGAAAAATTTCTCCAGCATACTCATATTCAGCGTCTTGCCAAAGCGGCGGGGACGGGTGATCAACGTTACAAGGTCATTGGATTCCCACCACTCCCGGATAAAATCTGTTTTGTCCACATAAAAGTTGTTGGTAAGTCTTACGGTTTCAAAGTCCTGATGGCCGAGGCCTGTTTTTCTTGGCATGAAGTTCACCCTCCTTTCTCTCAAAATTCCCTGTGTCATCAGTCCCCTATGAAAACGGTCTTACCCTGAAAGGCAAATCCATAGCTGCGTATCCGCTCCTGAGAGATGCCTTTGGCCAGAAGGCCGGCGGCGTAGTTCTTCTCCTTAATTTGGGCAAGGGCTGCCGCTACCGTGTCCTTTAACTCTTTTTCATCCTCCGGATCCTGCACCTTGAATTCCAGAATAATTGCGTCGTCTTCCTGTTTTCTTGGTTCCAGAACCACATCATACCTGCCGAAGCCGCTTTCCCGGTTCGATGTAAGGATATAACGATCGGCCAGTTCCACCATCAACCCCAGAACAAACCCATGGTAAAAGCGTTCCGGCTCCGCTTCGGACGCTCTCGTTCCTGTGTCAAAATAACTGAATGTGGTCAGGGCAACTTTATTCATATAGCGGTTCATCGCCTTCACATCTCCCAGAAGCAGCGCTTTGATAAAGTCATTGTAATAGTCATCCGCCCCTTCAAACCAGTCCAGGATCATATTCCCAAACATACTCCGCACTTCCCGGTTTGTCAGAGACAGGCGATACTGATAACGCCCCGGCTGATTTATGAATTCTCTCTGTACTACCTTCAGATATCCGGCAGCCAGCAAAAAACTCCAAATGGCGTCCTTTTTCAAAGACAACTGGCTGTACACAATCTGCTCATCCACCGCCGTCAGAATGCTTCCTCCCCGCAGCAATGTCTCGAATTCCAGCTTTACATTTTTATTTCCTTCCCGTATCAAATTTCCGGCAAGGCTGTTGGAACTGGTATTGGCCCAGTAGGCCCCCACTTTTTTTTCAGCGAGATAATTGATCACTGACCAGGGATTGTAGATATCTGTCATGTTTCCAAAGGTAAAGCCGTCATACCATTTCTTTACCTCTTCTTTCCGATCAGAGAGGCCAAATTCCTCCAAAGCAGAAAACACTTCTTCTTCCGTAAATCCAAAGAAACATTCATATTTCTCTACTGTAGTTGTCACAACCTCAAGATGATTCAAATCAGAAAAAATGGATTCTTTGCTGATTCTGGTAATCCCTATCAAAATGGCCCGCTCCAGGCTGGGATTTGTCTTAAAGGTCGCATTAAACAAGGCCCGGATAAAAGAAACCATTTCTTCCCAATATCCATTCACATAGGCTTCCTGCATAGGGGTGTCATATTCATCCAACAGAATAATCACTCTTTTCCCATAATATCGGGACAGAAATTCTGACAGCATCCGAAGCGACACAGCGGCAGCGTTATCCTCCATATCTGCCGATATATTCTGAAAGCTGCGCTTTTCATCTTCATTTAGCAAATCCCCTTCCAGAAGAAAATCGCATCGATTATAAAATTCTTTGATCATCCTGCATATGCTCTTGCGCACCTGGTCAAAGGTTGTTTCTTTTACAGAGGCAAAGCTCAAAAACATCACCGGATATGTCCCCTGCAGGCTCCGGTATTCTTCCTGCCGCCAGATGGAGAGGCCTTCAAATAATTCTCCTCTGCCCGCGTACTTTACGGAGAAAAATTTCTCCAGCATACTCATGTTCAGCGTCTTGCCAAAGCGGCGGGGACGGGTGATCAGCGTTACAAGGTCATTGGATTCCCACCATTCCCGGATGAAATCTGTTTTGTCTACATAAAAATTGTTGGTAAGTCTTACGGTTTCAAAATCCTGATGGCCGAGGCCTGTTTTTCTTGGCATGAGTTTCACCTTCCTTTCGGATTACAAATTGTAGGGGAAATTTCATTTCACCGCAAGATTCATCTGCGCTGCGTTCACCCTCTTTTCGGATTACAAATTCTACAAGGAGCCGGCAGCGCAGTATTTGAACAGTTTTGTATAATAGTCCATCCGCCTGCTGGCCGGCGATACGATTTCAAGCATCCAGTCAGGAGCGCCCAGGCAGCCTTTGTCTGTGAGTTTGGCAGGATCACAAATCACGGAAATATCTGGTTCCACATAGTTTTTGTCATCTTTGTGCAGAAAAACGGCAAACGGGGCAAAAAACGCTTCACAGGAACCGCCCTTTGACTTGATATAGGAATTTATGACAGAAAACAGTTCCCGGGCAATTGTTTAATGCCTGCGGCTGGGCGGCGCCATATTGTAGATTTGCCCGTCTATCAGTTCGGCTCTGCTGCCTTCTGGCAGATTGTAGATGTCGTCAATGGCGTAGTGTTTTTCTTGCGCTAATGCTGGGGGCATGGTATCACTTCCTTTGGTAGGTATGATATGGGTATACTTTCTCTTGGAATTGTAAATTAATATCATGCCAAGCCCGCCAGATGGCGGGCTGAGTATGTGATTGGCCTTCTCTTAAATCACAGTTTCTTCTGTTTACAGTATAATAAAATACGGGGGATAATACAAATGATTTCAGAATATTTTTTTCATAAGAATTTCTGCGATGGCAAAGTCAAATTCATCGTCGATGTCTATGGAATGTTCTTTGGACATGATGTAAGCGTAGCCATTCTCTCCATATAGATTTCCATATTCTAATAAAAATTGTGCCTTTAAAATATAAATTGCTCCATTCAGGCGATAATACTCAGAAAGCTTCTGCCGCGGCCCGTTTACTTCCTCCCGAATAAAACCTTTCAGACAGTGATCCTCCGGTAAAGTGTTGCTCCATAAAGGAGAATGTTCCATCTCACATACTCCAACGACGCTGTCCGCCTGCTTATCCTGAAAAAGCCGAAAAGCCTTCTGAACATCTCTCCAATCTCTTAACGGAGATGTGGGCTGCAATACTGTGATTGTATCAAAATCTTTTCCCAGATTCCGATACTCTCTTAATACAAATCTCATAGCATCCCACGTAGTGGCCAGATCAGAAGAAAGTTCCTTATTTCTTAAAAAAGGCACTTCCGCTCCATACTCTCTTGCTATTTCTGCATACCGCACGCTATCCGTAGAAACATGAATGCAGTCATACAGGTTCGATTTCTGCGCTGCTTCTATGGCATAAGCCATCAATGGTTTCCCATTTATCTCTCTTATATTTTTATCTTTTAGGCCCTTTGAACCGCTTCTTGCAGGAATCACTGCTATATTTCTCATCTTCATTCCCATCCTTAATATGGTATGTCAAAAAACTGCTTTTTCAAATTCATTTTATCTTTTTCCAGAAACTCCTTAATTATCCGGACAATTTGATCGGAAGTATTTCCAGTTCCATAGGGACTTTGATATTCTCCCGGTTCCATATGCATTGCCAGTTCCATTGCAGTCAGAATAGATTGACACTCCGGCTCACAGGATATTACACTGTCCGCCATAATTCTTCCCTTCTGTCTGTCTCCGATATTGACAGTGGGAATTCCCAGAGAAGGCGCTTCAATAATTCCGCTGGAAGAATTGCCCAATACAAATCTGGCATATTTTACGGTGCTTAAATAACGTTTCATGCCCAAAGAGGATACCAGCTTCATGTTGGAATATTTTACGGTTTCCCTTTCCATAAATTCATTAATCAGGGCTCCGCCTGCATCTGCATTGGCTTTTGTAATCAGATAAAACAACTCTGTTTTTCGCTGCATTGCAAGAAATAATTCTCGTACCTGCCTCTCTGCAGTTCCAGGTTCCATTGTCACAGGATGAAACGTCACCACAGCGTAATCTTTTTCCGCCGGAAAATTTACGTTTTCTCCCAGTGTTTTTCTATCCAATAATTCTTCTTTTAATATATTCTCCACACCTAACGCACCCACATAGAATACTCGTTCCGGTTCTTCTCCCATTTGGATAATTCTTCTTCTATATTCTTCTGCAGAAGCAAAATGCAGATAACTCATTTTGGTTATAGCATGGCGTACATTATCGTCTATGGCCCCCTGGGTCAACTCACCGCCATGCAGATGGGCAATGGGAACATGAGCATTCATTGCTGCTGCGCAAATGGCCAGGATTTCTGTTCTGTCACCTAAAACAATTAATAAATCAGGCTTTTCCTCCTGAAAATACTTTCCAAATTCCATTAAAGCATTTGCCATAATCAGGGAAATGTCATAATCTGTGTTGCCCTCTGTGTTGATGGGAACTTTTCTGTAGATTTCAATTCCATCTTCCTCTGCTTCCTGATAGGTGTTGCCTAGCTTTTCCACTAAATGTGAGCCGGTGAGGATTAGCTGGGTTTGGAAGCTGGAAGTGTGCTTTAGTTTTAGGATTAGTGGTTTTAGGATTCCGTATTCTGCTCTGGTGGATGAGATTATGGTGATTTTCTTTTCTATCATGTTGTTTTAATTCCTTGTAACTAATAGATTTTTACAATTGATATTTCCCTTTGCCCAATTTATTATCCGAATAAATGCTGCAATTAGAATAATATGCTTAGTCTTTTGATTTTTTCATGTATTCTCTTGTCTTCCCACCTAAATTAAATATCATGTCCAATATAGTAACTGCATGTACAAATCCTCCATGCAATTGAGAATATTCTGGATACCCCGAATAGTCCATATAGGTTAATACAATATTCTCGGCATCAAATTGCTCTTTGACAATATAATCAGAAGCCGTCGGACCCGTTAGATATTCACTCGCCCCGATCTGTTTACAGATATTCACCAACTTCTCTGTTTTCCCCTCCCCAAGCATATATTCAGAAGACCAGGAAAACTTAGTCCTTATTTTTAAAATATCACAAATTCCTTTTAAAAATATATAATTTATTTTACTCAAATACTTTTCATTATTACATAGTTTATACATTTCTTTAATTCTTTCAGCATACTCTTCGTAACAAGCCGCTTTTGCATAATTACATTGTAATGCTCTCCAATGCTCTTTCGTCCACTCTGAAGAAAGAACCTCCGTTTCCATAATTTTTTGTTCAAATTTCCCTTTTGTAATTACTGGAATAGTCAACCATTGTGTTCCAACGCATGTTTTAATAATATTTCGATTCCTCCAGTCCCTCTTTGTAAACTGCATATCATCATACAGTACAAACTCATCCACCATATTAATTATATCAAAGTATCCCTTCCAAGGTATATAATTTGATTGTAATATAGCAACCTTTTTCACAATACATCCTCCTTTTTCTCTTTTACCTCCTACACTTCCGGATAATAATTTACTTTACGATAATCGGCCCCTAAAATTACAACCTTATTATTTTGAATTACCAAACGGTTTTCTAATAATACTTTAAAAATAGAATAAAACATATCTACTATAGGATGCAATAATACCTCATAATTATTCTCACCAAAATTCGAAACATGCATTGCTGACTGCATAATTACCATTCCGGTATCCATTCCCTCATCAACAAAAAAAGCCGAATTTCCTACAATGATTTCTCCTTTTCCTATTGCCTGATCAATAGCATTCATTCCGGTATAAGATGGGAGTAAACTTGGATGAAAGCAAATTAATTTATTTTTATAATATTCTAATATCTCCCCCGACAATAAATGATGACCAAATAAAAACATATAATCAATTTGATTTTTTTGCAAAACCTTTAATATTTCATCAGATAACCTCCGATTTTTAGTTTTCCTGTCCAATCCTTTTCCTTCATTCTCATAATTATATACAATATAAGTAATCCCCCTCCCTTTACAAACTTTCTGTATGTTTTCTTCGCCCCTGTGATCGTCTGAAAATACAAATTGAACATACTTACAAATATTATCTGCCCTTTCATCGGTTAAGATCTCACACAATCGCCTTGCCGTCCCTGATATATAAAATGCTATTTTCATATCCGAATCCTTTTACCTTTACTCTTTATCATTTATAAAAATCTCTAATTTTTTCAACTACATATTCTGCTTCGTCATTCTTTAATGCATAAAATAACGGAAGCCGCATTAAACGTTCACTTTCCCTTGTCGTATTTCTATCTTCACCGATAAATTCTCCATATTTTTCACCTGCATTTGAAGTATGTAGGGGTACATAATGAAATACCGCATTTATATTATTTTGATTTAAATAATAAATTAATCTTGTACGTTCATCCAGATTTTTTGTTTTAATGTAAAACATGTGCGCATTATGTTGGCATTCTTTCGGAATATATGGTAACTCTATCTTCCCACTCTCTTCCAACTCCTTTAATCCATTATAATAAAGCTCCCATAATTTTAATCGTCTCTGATTGATTTCCTCTGCAATCTCCAACTGCGGTAACAAATATGCTGCATTCATTTCACTTGGAAGGTAAGATGAACCAACGTCTACCCAACTATATTTATCTACTTCTCCACGAAAAAATTGGGATCGATTTGTCCCCTTCTCCCGAATTATTTCTCCTCTGTGAATATATCCCTCATTATTAATAAGAATTAAACCGCCTTCCCCCATTGTATAATTTTTAGTTTCATGAAAACTATATGTACCAAAATCCCCTATCGTCCCCAAATATTTTCCTTTATAAGATGCCATCATTCCCTGCGCTGCATCCTCAATAACAAATAACTGACGTCTCTTTGCTATTTCCAAAATTGTATCCATCTCGCAGCCTACACCTGCATAATGAACAGGTACAATTGCTTTTGTTCTCTCTGTTATAGCATTTTCTATTAAAGTTTCATCTATATTCATAGTGTCTTTTCGAATATCCACAAATTTAATCTTTGCGCCACGAAGCACAAACGCATCTGCCGTTGACACAAATGTATAAGAAGGCATTATCACTTCATCTCCCTGTTTAATATCCGTAAGAAGCGCAGCCATCTCCAATGCATGTGTGCATGATGTAGTCAGCAATACTTTTACTCCTAATTTTTGAACAAACCAACTGGTACACTTTTCCGTAAATGGCCCATCTCCATTCAAACGCCTATTTTGTAAAATCGCCTCTGTAATGTATCCAATTCCTTTTTCCGTATAGACAGGCTCATTAAATGCCAACATAGTTATCTCTCCATTTCATCAGAAATCTTTTTCATTCTCTCTTCATATATATTTATTAGAATCGTCAATTTCAGAATCATCTTATTTCATAAGTCCGTTAACTCCCTCTAATAGTTCTTCCACAAATCGGATTAACTTCTTATCTCCGTCTTCTTCATTATATTTATGAACTTGCATCTTTTTCTTCTGATAAAAATTCTGATCATTTACATAACAACAAATTGTTTCTATCATTTTTTCATAATTTTGTACCACAAAATCTGAACCGCAATTATATGCCACATCACAATCCGGTAAAGTGATGACAGGAAGTCCAGCCTGCAATGCCATTCCTCCGCTGTATCCCCCTCCTGCTCTCTTCGGATTCATATATAAATCAAGAATTTTATAAACTCCTATTAAATCAGAACAATACCCTAAATAATAAATACGCTCCTTAAGTCCTTTATCCGCAAAATACTCTTTCACCCCGCCAGAATTCCCAATAATAGCAAACGCTATATTAGGAACCCTTTCTAACAACGTCTTCATTACTAAAATTAACTCTTCATTTACCTCCAGTTCTAATCGATTTCCTACAATTGCAATCAGAAATTGCTTCTCCGGCAATCCTAACCCCAAACGTGTATAATTGCTTTTACTTTCCTTTGTTATAACAGGAAATCTTTCTTTTAAAAATATTTGTTTCTGATGTGCCTCTAAAGCATCCAGATACTCCTGTTCTGTCTTATCATCCATTTTACCTAACCTTAGCAGTATATCCCCCTCTGAAATAGGGCATTCTATTGACATAGTAAATGCCACAAGCGTTGTAAAATTATTTATTAAATCAACAACTGAATTCGTCGTATCTGCGTTGAGTACAAAAAGCGGATTATAACCATAAATTATCGAAAACATCATACAATATTCCTTAACATTAAATGGATCCATAGAGATTTGATATCCCCGAAATTCCGCATCACGATATACTATTTTTACTGGCATATCTTGCCAACATTCTGTTCCATCCTCTACACATTGCTTATACCAAAACTCTTTGGACAGCTTGCCATCGCACGGACATACAAAAAGGATCACTTCATATCCAAGACATTCTTGTAGGGCATATGCTATATTTAAAAGAACTAGTGTAGGAGAATGCAATAGTCCTAGTAATTGTCCTGTAACGATCACAATTCTCTTTTTATTTCTTTTATTTACCGGAAGATACGGATATTCAATTTCCAAAAATTCTTGAAAACTCACCATATTCCTCTTATTGAGCATTCGTTTCTTTTTATATTCTCCTTTTACATGTACTAAACTCTGATACTTCAACAAACTTCCCGTAAAATAATCAAAATTCCCTCTGAGAATATTTTTCATTGCATCTTCTTGAAAATCTTTTACTTTCATGTACCACAGAATATTAGAAAATACAAACATTATGTCATCTACCTCAAACCGATCCAACATTATATTCCTAATCCCCCTCTTCTCAGACTCTGAAAATTGAAGATACTCTTGTTCTAAGCCAATAAAATACTCCTTTTTCTCATTTTCCTTTTCAAATATTTGATAACTTGCCCGTACAATTTTTTTTACCCAATCTATAGGAGCATTCATTTTCTTCCTTCCTTCCATACATCCCTAAAATAACATCGCAGCATTCTTCCAATATCTTTTTGGTAATGTATAACCATTCCTTTCAATCTTTACAAAATTCATAATAGTAGAATCGTGGATATCATAAACTCGACAACATTCATATTCCCTAAATAAACGCAGCATATCTTCTTTTGTAAAATCCCACATGTGATATTTGTTATAATGTGTAGTCTTTTTACTCGGAAAAGAAATAATTATTTCCGGAATATGGCACCGCAAAGCCATTTCTTTCAGCACATCAGGTTCAGACAAATGTTCCACCGTCTCTAATGAAACTAAAAAATCAAATTTCCCCTCTACTGTCTCAGGTACCCCCACAACGAATTTAATATTATCTTTACTAAAATTCTTATTCGCATTTGCTACTGCCTGTTCACTCTTGTCGAACGCTGTTATTTTGGTAACATCAGGGTTTTTAGACATTAGATAACTTCCATATCCCTCCCCACATGCAATATCCAAAACATGACCATACACAAATTGTCTGGCATACATGTAACGTTCGATCCCTCTACGGATAATAATATCTTCCTCTATGTTATCTATATCTTTTTTATCAATTACGATTCGTTCCATTTCCTTTTTCTTCATCTGACTCTCCTATATCTTTTTAAACAATATATCCTTTATACCAATCATAGAATTTCTTTAGTCCATCTTCTATACATGTTCTTGGATAAAAATTACAGACTTTTTGAATATCCGTAATATCGGCATAGGTTTGTTCTACATCGCCAGTTCTTTTTTCGCACATTACTTTATCAGCTTCTTTTCCTACTATTTTTTCAATTATGCTTATAAATTTCATTAATTTGATTGACTTTCCGCTACCTATGTTATATATTTCATAAAAACCTGCTTCTTTCTTCAATTTCTGACAATACGAAAATAAACCCATAATCCCTTCTAATAGATCGTCAATATAAGTAAAATCTCGATATTGATTCCCATAATTAAAGACCTCTATTGGTTCATTATGAAAAATCTTGTCTACAAACTTCCAGTAGGCCATATCAGGCCTTCCCATAGGCCCATACACTGTAAAAAAACGCATACCTATCCCATTAATTCCAAAATTATTACAATAAGTATATACTATGACTTCATCACTTTTTTTCGTTGCTGCATATAAACTCACTGGAAAATCTGTCTTCAACCCAATTCTAAGCTTTTTCTCCTCTGATTGTCCGTATACAGAACTGGAAGAGGCATACATAAAACGATTAATACAATACTTACGACATAACTCAAGGATTCTAAATGTTCCTACAATATTAGTTTCAATATATTTTTCAGGACAAGTCAAACTATAACGCACCCCTGCCTGAGCAGCTAAATGAATAACAATATCGATAGAATATGTATTTGCAACTTCTTCCAATTTCACCACATCACAAATATCAGCCTCATAAAAAGCAAAACCTGAATACTTCATGAGAATATCTGTTCGCATTCTCTTTAATCCTGTATCGTAATAATCATTCATATTATCATAACCTATTACAATATTTCCCTGTTCTAATAAAGCCTTTGCTGTATAAAACCCGATAAATCCAGCACTTCCTGTAATTAAAATTGTCTCCATACATTCCTCACAAGTTAAAAAGTTCTTCCATAAATTTGTTCAAATATTTTTTTCTGAGTTCCTGGTAAATCACTCAATTCTTCTGCTCTTTTCAATGCTTTTTCTTTCGCCGTCTCATAAAATATCTTATCTGTAATATAACGATTTATTTTTTCTAAATAATCATCATAAGTTTCAACGGCAAATTCATTTCCGCATGTATAAAACACATCCCCAAATTTCAAAGTAATCACTGGCACTCCATATGCCAATGCCTCAAAACTAGAACGCCCACCACCACTTCGTTTAGGATTACAATAAATATTACACAATTTGACAGCCTGTCTTGCTTCCTTCAATTTTCCTGTAAAATGAATCTTTTCTATATTTGATATCTCTTCTTCAAATCTTTCTATATGCTCAATCTCCCCAATTATCATAAAATGAACATCTTGTTGCCTCAAAACCCTTTCTATTAGTAAAATAAATTCGTCCGTTATCTCTTCGTCTAAACGATTTCCGATAATGCCAATTAAAAAACTTGTATCCTGAATACCAAACTCAGCACGCTCATATATCATTGTATCTTCCGAAAGTTCATAGTTAGTACACGTCTCAATTACTCTTTGATATGGTTCTAAACGGCGCAGACGCAATTTATCTTTCTCTTCTAATTGCCTACCCACCAGAAGATATTCACACATAGTAATAGGAATATCATTACTGCATGGCATACACACTGTCTTTGTAAATCTTCTGCACAAATCTGCCACTAAGCAAGAATCACTGATATTATAGACTAATTCCGGCTGCCGCTGATAGATTTTTCTCAATAACTCATTAATTCCATATAAATCTGGCATGTAACCTGAATACTGAATAAATGGAATTTCAAGCTCCTTATAAAAAATTTCTGTTAAGCTACTATATTCTTCTAAAAAATAGGGAAATAAATTTTGTTTTAAGCAATTACATGGGTAAAAATGAAAGCTAGCATCATTAACAATCATTACCTGCTTTTTCAGCGACATAGCAATAGTATAGGCATAATCCAAAACTCGCCTAGTGGGTGCGTGAGCCGGTTGCAAAAACTGATTTGTAACAATTACAACCAAATTACTTTCTAAATTTTCTGTCCTTTCATATGTATCTTCAACAGACTCTTCTACTATTTTGTAAATTAATCTATAAAGCTCATCCAAATTCTTATTCAGCTCTAAGCTATAATCTGTAAATGTGGCTCTCCTTAATATCCAATAAATATTCCATTGTTCTTTCAAATCAATTCTTTTTAAGTATAAACAACAATCATACAAAAGATCATAACATTTCTTCTTTAATTTAATTTCACTGCCAGTAATCGCATTAAGACTTGCCAACTGCATGATATCCCTTCCCTCTGCAATAGACAACTTTGCTAAACTCATAGGATTATTTACAAAATAATCTACAATTCTCTCTGAATTTTTTATTTCTTCTGTAGTCATTTCAATTATGTCCTTCCTATTTTATTTTCATATCAAAACTAACTGTTATAATTTCATCCTCTTCAAAATCTTTTTCCGCTCTTTTCCCCAATACTTTAAACCAGTTCATTGGAGAAATCCCTGTTCCTGGTCGCTTAGTAGTCAAATTTTCTTCTGTAAATCTCTCCCCTTTGCTTATTCTATGCCTCGCCACTATACTTTTTCGAACCGTCTCTATATTTTTCTTTTCTGATTCAGAAGGCTTTTTCTCACTATTTCCCATAGCCTGCTCCACATTAGAAACTGCTTTTACCATATCTCTAAACTCATCCGGCTCAAGACTAGATAGGTGATCCGGCCCTTTCATTTTCCGATCCAATGTAAAATGTTTTTCCAAAATACATGCCCCAATGGCAGCCGCCGCAATGGGAATCTCAATCCCTTGCGTATGATCTGAATACCCCACAGGTAAGCAAAAGGCTTTCTGTAAAGTTACCATAGCCCTCAAATTTACATCCTTCATAGGAGTAGGATATTCTGTATTACAATGTAACAATATAATTTCCTTAGTTCCTCCCTCTTCCAGGCATCTTATTGCTGCTTCCACCTCTTCCATCTCACACATACCTGTAGACACCACAACGGATTTTCTAGTTCTCGCTATCGCCATCAGATAGGGTAAATTTGTGACTTCTCCAGAAGGAATTTTCCAAAAATCCATATTCAATTTATCCAAAAAACAAATACTCTCCAGATCAAACGGAGCAGACACAAAGCCAATTCCCTGTTGATCACAATACTTTCTCAACATAATAAAATCATCTTGATTCAAAGCCAATTGTTCTAGCATCTCTAATTGGCTCTCCTTATTTCCTGTGAGTTTTCTCTGATACTCTGCCTTCCCAGCAAATTTAGACACCAAAGCCTTTGGACAAAATGTCTGAAATTTTATGTAATCAGCGCCTGCTTCTTTCGCAGCCAGTACCATCTCCTTAGCTATAGATAAACTCCCATTATGATTTACTCCTGCCTCCGCAATTATTTTAATAGCCATTTTTGATTCCTCTTTTAACCCTGATCACTGAAACAATATTAAAAACATTTTCTTGTGTTCTAAACTTAAAGCTTATCTTTCATAATTTCACATAATCAAACAGCAATTAGCACATAATCACACGGCCATAAACCTCTTCCATTAAAACGCATATAAAATTTGTAATCATCACGAATGCTATGGATCAAATATGGAATATCAAAAATATCTCCTGGTAAATGGTAAGAAGACACCAGTAACTTAGGTTTTTCAGATAAAATATGCCCTTTTGCGCCCATAATCGCATCTTTTTCCAAACCTTCGATATCCATTTTAATAACGGATATCGGTTCTTTGATATCCTCATCCAATGTAACAACATCTATCCTAACATCCCCTGCCTCTGACAAATGATTCCCTGCTTCAATTTTGTCATTCATCATAAACATAGTACTTTTTTCACTTCCAACTCCTTTTTGTCTTGTCACAATGTCCGGATATTGCGATATATTGCGAATTAATTCCTGATACGTACTGGGTGTAATCTCATAAGCATAGATTCTCTTATACAGACCATAAGTTTTAATATAATCACAAATCGAATCACCTACAAATGCACCTAAATCCACTAACACGTCATCTTTTCCGCACTCCAGAATATCCAAATCATAATAATCCTTAAATACAGTCTCCGTAAAAGTATGCAATTTATTTATATCGAATTCAAACCAATATCGAATAATCCCATTTAATATCATCTTCGATCTATAGTCTGCAAGTCTCTCATACAACCACCTATAATTTTCTATTTTATTCGCCATTAATTCCACATGTTGTTCTATCAAAGAATAATCCCTATTTATAAAATCCAACTTGCCTTGCATCCACGTATACCTATTCGGCAACGATAAATACTCCATTCTCTGCCATTCTGGCAAACTTTTAAAATGTTCTGTCACCGTCTGATATATAATATCTATATCAACATATTTAAAATACTCATATATATCCCAAAACTCCCCGTCTATTTCCTTCTCCGAACGTCTTGCCAAGGTCTGTTCCCATAACTTAATAAGAATTTCTATTTCATTTATACAACTAAAATATTCCTCTTCCTTGCTTAAATCATAACTCTTTTGAAATCTTAAAAATTCTGAGTGATATAACACACCATTTATGCCCCTAATTGAAAAATGAAGGTTTTGAGCCCCTTCATTATCCAATTGTCCGGCTTTCATCGCTTTAACCAAAATTTTCACTTCACTAATAATTTTTTTTAATTGTTTAACACTCTGCATATTTGCTATTTCCTCTCCGTTATCATACTTTATTCCCTAAGCCTCTTTGTTATTAATGGCTTTGCAGGAACACCAGCTATTTTACATCTATCCTCCACATCCTTCACAACTACACTTCCGGCCCCGGCCACTACATAATTCCCGATTTTTATCCCTTGTATAATTTTCGTTCCCATTCCAATTTCACACAAATTACCAAGTTCAACTTGCCCAGCTGCTTTTACTTCAGGACTCAATGTAGTAAACTTACCGATTTTTCCGTCATGGCATACCGTAACCCCCATATTAAGAAAGGCAAAATCACCTATAGAAACATTCGTAGATATTATACAATCCATTGACACGACACACCCTTGTCCCATTTTAATGTCCGAACTAATTCTGACATTACTTAATATAAGATTCGGAAACTTTATCCTGGAATTGCTTTGTAGCTTATTCACTATTTTTTTTCGCAATGTTGGTTCACCTACAGTAACAACTACATTAGTATCCTCTTGTTTTGACAACAAAAAATCGTCATTCCCAAGGTAAGAACAACATAAATCTCCTACATATACATCTGTACTTCCTTGATGCAAAAAAGGCTGTTTATCTACATATCCCAACACGTTCCACTTATACTTTTCATGATTCAACACTTCAATCTGCCATAAAATCTCACGCATACAACCACCAGAACCGATTAAAATCAAATCCTGTTTTGCCATAAACCTTCTCACTACTTTCCTTAAAGATTGATAAAATTACAGATCATTTTTAACCCAATTTCTCCGCTTTTCTCCGGATGAAACTGTGTGCCAAAACAATTTCCTTTACGGAGCACTGCTGAAATTTTGCGACCTCCATAATAAACATCCGCTAATCTGTACTTTTCGTCCTTCGGAACAGCTTTATAAGAATGTACAAAATATACACCGGAATATTCTGGTATTCCTTCCAAAATAGTATTCTCAACTATATTGTTAATTACCAGGGCATTCCATCCCACATGAGGAACTTTCTGATAAGTTCCATCTATCGCCGTATCCTCAATTCTTATGACATTTCCTGAAATAATCCCCAATCCTTTGCTTTGCCCAAACTCTTCACTTTCATCCATCATCATCTGCATTCCCAAGCATATTCCAAGAAAAGGGCGATCACTTCTGCAATATTCCTGAATTGCAAAGACCAAATTTCTTTTTTCCAATTCTTTCATTCCATCCTTAAATGCTCCTACTCCCGGTAAAACTAACTTTTCTGCACGCATAACGGCGTCTGCATCAGAAATAAACTCCACATCCGCTTTCTGCTTTTCAAATGCTCTTCTAACGCTTAAAACATTACCTATTCCATAATCTATAATCGATATCTTTCTCATAAGATTATCTCCTGACATTGATGCCACTCAAAAAAGCTTTTTCTTTAATATCATTTATTGTAAGATGACCATAATGCAAAACACTGGCCGCAGCAACAGCATCAGCATGCCCCGCATTCACAACTTTCACAAAATCAGCCGCTTCCCCCATACCTCCGCAAGCAATAACAGGAATAGGTACAATATCTGAGACTGCTTTCACCAATTCCAAATCAAAGCCTTTTCTAGTTCCTTCTAAATCCACTGACGTCAAAAGAATCTCTCCAGCCCCCAACTCATATCCCTGTTTCGCCCATTGAAGCACATCAATTCCTGTTTTTTCACGGCCATTATCATAATATGCCTCCCATTTTCCGCCAGCAGTTTTTTTTGCCTGAATAGAGAGCACCATACATTGAGAACCAAATTTACCTGCAACTTCATGAATCAACTCCGGTTTTTTAATGGCTGCAGTATTAATTGCTATTTTATCCGCTCCACACCGCAATAGTTGTTTTACATCATCCAAAGTTCGGATTCCCCCGCCCACCGTAATAGGAACAAAAACATCCCGTGTACAATTTAATACAATATCACTCAAATTGTTCCTGTTATAAAGGCTAGCCACAATATCAATATATAAGAGTTCATCAATTTCAGCCTCATAATACCTTTTAGCAAATTCATTTGGATCGCCAATTTTTCGAAGCCCTTCCAACTGGATGCCTTTCACTAAATTTGCCCCTTTCACGTCCAGCCGGGCAATCAACCTGATATTTTTCATTTTATCTCCACTTATTGTCAAATACTCTTTCGCGCAATTTCCACATACCATTTTCGTATTTCCACACATGGGGAGAACGGAAGCGATCCGCTAAATGCATAAAATACTCTTTATCCATCTCTGGCTGCTCAAACATCTGGGATGCAATTGGAAATTCTTCTGGCTTAATACTCAAATAATCGAATATTTCATCCGCAAAACGCTCTGGAAATTCTCCATCAAATTTTTCGACTAAAGCAATCCCTTCTTCCCTGCTTATTTCATCATTACGTATTTCCTGGGCAGCATCATAAGTAGCACGGCCAATTCCAAATTTAATATAAGTAGTATAATAATGAAAATCATCAATTTTATCATCAATGCTGTTATATTTGCTGTACGTTCCTGCTGTTCGTTCCGGAGATGCTTGAAAACCTCCATTCTCCACTGCATAATAATAAGCTCCCTGAGGATGCCATTTTAAATAATATCCAAGATAATGCACTTCTATTTTTTCTTTTTTTATCACTTCAGGATCGGCCGGCATATAGAATTTTAATTCTCCCGGTTCAACTCCAAAATAATCTTTCAAATCTGCAATAGATGTCCCTGCAATAAATATTTTGCTTTTATCATCTGCGGTAAAATATTTCCAATCTCTGGTTGCACTGGAATTATCTGCAATTGGATTGCCATATTCCGCTTCATTTTCTCCATAAAAGATCAATGGAATATGATACATAGCAGCAACCTTTGGCGCTAACGCTTTCTGCCCTAAAATAAAAGGTTGAAATGGATGAAATAAATTTTCTACCGCAAGCCTTGTAAGCAAACGATGAATTTTTCCATTCGGTGTATAAAGAATATTGTCAAATCCAGCATTTATCCAGGCTCTCTGATTCTTCCACCCCCAGTCCGTATATAGGTTAGGCGCCCAAGTAACAGTCAAAGGATGCATACCATATTTATATTTCAACATATGAGCCTGATAAAAGGAATCTTTCCCGCCCGAACCTGGAACTAGGCAATCGTAGCTTCCATCCTTGCTCCTATGCCTATCGCACAATTCGATTAATTCTCGTTCCCTTTCTTCCCAGTTAATATTGCTTTTCTGTTTCGCTGTTTTACAAGCATCGCAAATTCCTGCATCATCAAAATGAATTGTTTCCTTTGTAGCCCTTTTATTATTTTTATACTCTTCGCAAGAATTCGGACGTTGATTAGATATTACACATTCGCTGCAAAACTGTATCTTTTTGGGCAGACCATACAATGCCTCCAAATCCTCTCCCTGAAATCTTGAATAATCAATATCTACTAATCTTTTAAACTTTTCCATAATCTTTTACTCCTTTCGACATCTTTATTATGATAAATCACTAAATATTTCTTCTGCGTATTTTTGAAATACCGCTGCAAGCCTTTCTACATCCTCCACATATCCAATTCCCATCTGCGCTATCTCTTTCCCCTCATCCTGCATAGATTTTTCCTGAAAATACTGTTGCCCTTGCAATATATATTGAGCATTGCTCATAGTAATTGCTATCATCTGATAGACATTCTCATTCTCGATTATTTTCATCTGCTTTTCAATTTTTTTCATTATGCTTAAATATTCTTTCTTATCAATATTTTTCTTTTGACAGATTTTATCAAGCTTTCGATAGTAATTTTTCATCTTCCTTGCATCTTTCTTCAATTTCTTAAATTCTTCCGGTATATTCTGCAAGTAATTCCGAGTCCATTCCTTTGCCTCATCGTTCAACATTGGCGGTAACTTCTCCAGACATTCCTCAATATTTACTTCTTTTGTACATTCCTGTTCAATCGCTTCTTTCAATGTCATTATCTCTGTATTTTGTATCTTTGCCCCGCCTTCTGTAGCATTAATTACTCTAAAATTCGGCTTTCGCTTTTGAACTCCCTCAATGTACATGTTATACCAGTCTAAAAACAATTTTAAATCTGTTGCCGTTGGAACTTTTTCTTCATAATTTCCTTCTACCATCATAAAATTACTGGTATCACTTTCTTCTATAACATCCTGAAATGTTCCGTCTGCATAAGCCTTATTATTTGTATAGGCCAAATCTTGTCCTACTAATATAATAGTTTCAATCCCAATTTTATGTAAAAGGGAAAAGACATGTGTTGCAACAGAACCTCCGCTAGATACATCCCCCATCTTATGACCGCTTCTCTGAAATATTTCTTCTGCAAAACGATATCCCTCATTAAAGAAAAACTTCATGCCTGTATGATAATTCAACACTTCCGGAGCTGCATTTAGTGTTGTCAATAAAGGCACCTTTTTAGCTTCTTCTTCCTTTACCAAATCGATTGGCTTCAAAGCGTCAATCACTGCAAACATATCCGGAATAATTCCTGCTTTTATCAAGGGCTTCATTGCAGTATCTACTGCAACAATAAAAGCTTTTCCCTTTGCTTTTTTTAATTCCATAATATTTTTGTTGAGAGAAGGACCCGCCGCCACCACAATTCCTGGTATATCCCGCGGAATTACATCAATAAATTGTGTGGTTTTGTATCCTTTATATAAATGCCTTGTATTCGAAAAAAGGTTCTTTACCATTACTCCGGAAAACAGCCTATTAGTAGAAAAACCTGATAACTCTTTTAATGCAATATCCCGACAACTTTTTATAAACTCAACTGCTTCTTCGCGAAATAACAACTCATAGTTCGGAAGAATAAAATATTTAAAATGATCCAACATCTCATACTTTAAGATTTGCTGCAGCATTTCTTTCATATTCTTTTCATCCATACCGTCCAGGCCATCCACCCAGAATATGATTAAATGTTTGTCCATCCACCTTTCTATATCTACCATCTCTAAAAATTTCAAAAAAATCTTTAAAGACGGTTCATATACTATAATTGTGATTTTATGCTCCATCTGTTCCGCCAGTTCTTTTAAATAAAAATAATTTCCAACTCCCATCAATAACACAGGAGTATTCCTTGGTAATTTACCTAATGTCTTTACCCAACTTTGAGCTGCTTCTTTTGTATCACGTTTTCCATTCAAATAACAAGTTTTTCCGTCTTTTGTTATCTTTAAAATCCCTTCATCGTCGTAAGAGGTTTCTTCAATAACCTCAATATCTGACTCTGCCTCTTTCTCAGCTTTTTCTATCATTCTGTCCATTTCAGGATAATAAACAGCCAACGTTTTTAAATTTTTTTCATAAGTCGTCATCCGTTGCTTCCTCCTGCTCTGACTCTACAAATAACTGTAAATATTCCAACAGCCCATTTACTGCTGCATCATGAAGCAGCACCATGTCTCGCTGCTTCATTGCCTCCAGTATATCTTCCAAAATCTCAAGCAAATTTCTGCTCATATCCTGATAAACTGTTTCATCAATTTCCAATCTATTTTTTTCCAAAAACCACAAAACAAATTCCTGTATTTCCGGTATAATTTTCTTAGTTGTCTCTATATTATCGCGTTTCTGATATATCAGAAACAACGCTCCCATATTTCTTAATTCGCCATACAAATTCTGTATCTTTTCTTCCATGATTTTCTCCACTAATTGCTCTCAGAATCATTTAAAGGTCTATGAATAAAGGAGCTGGCAATGCCAACTCCTTTATTCGTTTTCTTATACATATTTGTCTCCAGACAAATCCTTTTTCCCTGAAACTTAATATTACTGTAACAGAGACAATACACCCTGAGTAGATTGGTTAGCCTGTGCAAGCATTGACTGTCCTGCTTGAGCAAGAATATTATTCTTGCTGTACTCAACCATCTCAGAAGCCATATCAAGATCACGGATACGAGATTCTGCTGCCTGGGTATTCTCAGCTACGTTATCCAAGTTTGCAATTGTATGCTCTAATCTGTTCTGAATTGCACCAAGAGCAGATCTCTGAGAAGACACTTTATTAATTGCATTCTGCACAGCAGTAATTGTCGCATTTGCTCTTGCATAGCTGTCAACTTCCGGCTTAGACATTGTAAACGCAGATCCGCTCGCTGCAACTGTTGGGCCTTTTCCAATCGTATTTGTGGTATCCATATAATCTGTAAAACTGGTATTCAAATGAGCACTGATTTCAGAATGAGCCATGCTGATATCTTTAATTTTTGCAGACGCTGCTGTATCATAAGCATCACCCACCACTGAACCGCCAGTTTTAAAGTAAAATACACTTGCTCCAGAAAGCTGTTTTGCATAATCATCATCAGATGCTTTATTGCTTACGCTTGCCTTAAACGTACTAATAGCATTCTGCTGATTCCAGCTTACTTTTTGATCATTCTGCCACTGATATGTCATTCCCTTAAAGGTAACAGACTGTGGCTCTTTACCTTTCTGTGTATCGCCAGCCTCCTGTCCTTTAATGCTTCTCAAGCCTAAAGTCTCTGCATTCATATTGTCAATGCTAATCTGAATTTTCTGATTTGCATTAGCGCCAACCTGAAGATTTTTGCTCTGGAAAGAACCATCTAACAGATTCTGTTTATTAAACTGTGTTGTTTCAGAAATTCTGTCTAATTCCTGTGTCAAAGCATCCAATTCTTCATTAATTGCTTCACGGTCAATATTTTCATTCGTATCATTTGCGCCCTGAACTGCCAGTTCATTCATTCTCTGAAGGATAGAATGAGCTTCATTCAAAGCACCTTCTGCTGTCTGAATTAAAGATACGCCATCCTGTGCATTCGTGGAAGCACGATTCAAACCGCGCACCTGGCTTCTCATTTTTTCAGAAATCTTTAAACCTGCTGCATCATCGCCTGCACGATTGATTCTGTAACCAGATGATAATTTTTCAGAAGACTTTGCCTGAGCACTTGTTGTAACTCCCAACTGACGGTTGGAATTCATTGCTGTAAGATTGTGTTGTACGACCATTGCCATAAGATTTTCCTCCTTGAATGTACTGCAGCCTCCATGCTGCAAGATTATTATAATACAAATACCTCTTCGGCATTTATATTCATTTTAAACAGTCATTTATTGTCCCTGAACGAAACCTAGGATAATCACCAGAAACAATTCTGCAACTATCTGCTGTGTTGCATCTTTGACTTACACTATTTTTATCGGTTAATTTCTGAAAGACTTTATACCCTTTCACATTTTATTTTTCTAAAAACAAATAAAATTCATATAGAAATTACTTGACACCGAAATTCTGTGTTCTGTCCATTAAAAACTCTTCTATCTGTTTTTTCATACATTTTGAAATTTGTTCACCCTTCTTGTAAGCCGCATACCACTCTGCTGTTTTCTTGACTGCCTTTTCAATATTCCAAACCGACCTCCACTGAAACTTCTTTTTCAATCTGGAGCAGTCTAATCTCAAGAAATTTGCCTCATGAAATTCCTTTGCCCCTTTCACACACCACTCTGCTTTTTCTCCCACTGTCTGATTCCAAAACCGGCAAAACAGCTCTACAATTTCTCCGGTTTCTATAATATCTTCTTCCTCTGGGCCAACATTGTAATTCCCCGCATATTCTATATTCTCATACTGAGCCTGTGCAACCATTAGATATGCCGTTACCGCATCCAACACATGTTGATATGGACGGACAGACGACGGGTTTCTCACCTCTATTTTCTGTTTTCCATAAACTCCTCGTACACAATCTGGAATAATTCGATTTTCGGCAAAATCACCCCCGCCAATCACATTCCCTGCTCTCATAGTAGATACTGCTATATCTCTCTGTTTTAAATATGATTTTACATAACTGCTTGTAACCAATTCAGAACAGGACTTTGAATTAGAATACGGATCATACCCATTTAATTCCTCTTCTTCCCGATATCCCCACTCCCATTCTTTATTTTTATACACTTTGTCGGTTGTCACATTTACAAAAGATCGAACTGAAGGGGTGCAGCGTACACATTCCAGCACATTTACCGTTCCCATTACATTTACTTCATAAGTATAAACTGGTTTCTGATATGCCTTATACACCAATGGCTGCGCCGCCATATGTATTACAATTTCCGGATTCGTTTTATAAAAAACATCTTTTAAACTTTCCAAATTCCGTATATCTCCTATCACAGAGTTTATTTTATCCGATATTTTGCACAACTCCAAAAAGTTCACCCCTGCCGTAGTCTCTAAGGCATAACCTGTGACATCTGCTCCAAACTCTGCCAGAACCATACATAACCACGTTCCCTTAAATCCTGTATGTCCTGTCACTAAAACTTTTTTTCCCTTATAAAAAGAAAGGTTTAACATCCACGCTCCTTCTTTCTTCCACAATCCAGTCTCTGGTTAATTGAACCCCTTTTTCAAAATCAATTTCTGGTTTAAATCCCAACTGTTCTATTTTACCTGTATCAAATTCATCATATTTTAACATAATCCCCTGAAAAGGCACTTTGCCAAACATTAATTCCGAACTACTTCCCACTATTTCTTTCATCCGAATTACAAATTGTTTCAACGGATATTGCATTTTATTTCCAATATAATATTCCGAATTTTTTTCTCCTTTTTTTCCTACAAGCACCATGGCTTTTGCCGCATCCGTACCATAAATAAAATCATAAAGTTGCACCCCATAGGTTAACGGTATCCTCTCATGATTCAACATCTTTCTCAAAGTAGTATTCAAAAATCTTTCCGAATGCTCACCCGCACCATAGATATTGGATATAATAAGATTTATATATTCCATTCCTTCATTTATCGCCATTGACTTCGCCACAAAATTCGCTGCCGCTTTAGCTGCACCATACATTTTCCCCATTCCAGGCCTGGCATTCTTTGCAGAAACATACTGCAACGCTTCATATTCCATAATACTTCCTGCGTTTACAAATCTCCGGCAATGCAGTCTTTTCGCTAATTCCAAAATCTCTACTGTATACTGCACATTTTGAACTTGTATCCGGCTATCCATTCTCTTCTGTCCTGACACGCCGCCCCATGCCATATGAAACAAAATATCAATCTTTCCATCTGGAAAATCATTCTGCTCCAACTTAAAAACTTGCTCTAATGGAGTCTCTATAATATGTAAGGAATGCTTCCATTCTTCTGCGAGCTTTGCTTTATTCCGTACAATAACTGTAATATTATCTTCTTGATCCAATAATTCATCCACAAGCCATTTACCTACAAAACCCGTTGCTCCTGTTACTAAAATATTCATATTGCCTCCAGATTATATCGCCACTTTCCAAGAGTATATTTTATATTTTTCTACAGCAACTTTCCCTATCCTTCCCAGGATTTCCAGGGAGCCTTCCCCTGCTCCCAAATTTTATTCAATTGTTCCATTTCTCTCTTTGTATCCATACATTGCCAGTATCCATTAAACATATATGCCATCAACTGTCCCTCTGCAGCTAATCTTTCTAAAGGCTCTTTTTCAAACATTATGCTATCTCCATCAATATAGTCAAAAATATCAGGTTCCAACACCATATATCCGGCATTCATTCTCGAAGTGTCATCCGTACTTTTTTCTCGAAAAGATACAATTTCTTTTTCTCCTGTAATATCTAAAACACCAAATCTTTGTTCTACATTTACCGCTGTTAAAGTAGCTATTTTCCCATGCTCCTGATGAAATTTCAGCAAATCAGCTATATTAATATCTGAAACGCCATCTCCGTAAGTAAGCATAAACGTTTCTTCTCCTATATACTTTCGTATCCTTTTCACACGTCCTCCAGTCATTGTATGCAATCCAGTATCCACCAATGTTACTTTCCATGGCTCTGAAACATTATCATGTACAATCATTTTATTGCCAGCCGCAAAATCAAAAGTTATATCACTATTATATATATAATAATTATCAAACCATTCTTTTATCACATGCTGTTTATATCCGCAACAAATTATAAATTCATAGAAACCATAATGCGAATATTCTTTCATAATATGCCAAAGAATTGGTTTCCCGCCGATCTCCAACATCGGTTTAGGCTTCAAATGGCTTTCTTCACTTATTCTAGTTCCGAAGCCACCTGCTAAAATCACAACTTTCATTATTCTTTCTCCAATACAAATGTATCAACAATACTTATTTTATCTCTGATTTCCTTGTCTTGTTTCCAGGGATATTGTTTCACAACCTCAGCTTTTATTTCATTGATATCCTTACCCGATTCAAATTCTTTTTGAATCCCTTGGTAAAATACCCTTTTCTCTTGCTGTTTCGGCAAAGAGTACATGTTAAGTATTCTTTCTGAATTTAAAGCCTCAAAGAATATTTCTTGTAAGCGAGACTTAATTTTTTCCTCACTTTTTTCTGCCAATTTTACTGGAAAATTGCCTAAATAATTTATATGTTCAAAATATACAAAAAAACAAATCTCTTCCCATGTATACAATCCCTCAAATTTCTTAAGTCCATAAGCCAAACTCAATAAGTAATACGTTTTTCTTGAAATATACATAAATATTTCTATAAACTCATTTTCTCTATAATTCAAAATCTCCCAACAAAATTTCATCAAATCATTTTGCTGCGAAATCCTTGTTTCCGGCAATAAAAACTTAGGCACAACCCACTCATCTTGCTCTGTATTCGTTTCCTCCCATAACATTAAATCAATGTTACAAACACCTGCATATTTTCCTGCCAATAACATTACTAAAATATGAGGATAATATTCAAAAAACAAATTATTTCGCTCTTTCTTAATTATTTCCGTAAAATTGATGCTTCTCAATAAATCCATATTAACGGTTTTCCCCGTCATATAACTCAAACCAATTATTTTTAATGTTGCTTCTATACCAGCTTCAAAATATCCATCACCTATTTTTCCAAAATTCTCCCCTCTCCCATTAGTCTGAAATACACCATAAAATGAATTCACTTTTAAGGATGTTAAAAATTCTCCCAAGTTCTCCCAAATCATCAGATCTTCATCACTTGTTAAAACTGCAAATTTTCCGCTCGCCAGTTCTAAGGTTCGTATTTCATTTATGGCTAGCCCCTGATTTTCTTCAAATTCATGATATACAATCCTTGTGTCCTGCAATTTCTTAATTTTCTGATATCCGTCTATATCATTTACAGAACCATTGTTTGATACAATAATTTCAATTTCACTATCATAGGGACACCGCAGTAAATGTTGTACATTCTTTAACGCAGCCGTTCCTCGATTATAACTTGGAATACAAATAGACAAGAAAACATTCTTTCTCTCTTTTTTACCATGCAATCTTTTTCTATGAAGCTCAGAGATTAAATTCAAATATTTTTCCCCATCCATTGCAACTATATTCTTTGGTAAATAAAATTCCTCATATTGTTCAAATATTCTACACATCAATTCCGTGTCTTGAAACACTGCTACATTACTAAGGTATATTTCCCTAAAACGAGGCAATTTCAAAAAAGAAACAAATCTTTCTTCCGACTCATTTAAAACTATATATATAGCATCCCACTTTTTTCTCTTCATTTCCGGAAGCATTTTTCTGATATCCCAAATATCTGCAAACAAAATACTTCCAAACTCCTCCTGGCCCTCTCGTTCAAACTCTTCTAATTCAAATGTACCTTCAAATCTTTCTTCTTTCTTATCATAAATATAGAATTTTTTTTCACTGACCGGAATAAAATCAAGTACACATTCTTCATATGAAATTTTTGTGATCCCATCTCTATTCTGTATAAAATTATCTCGAAACTCAATCTCGTTGGGAAAAATAAAACATAAATTTAAATTTTCGAGAATTTGCTGCTTTTCGTATCCAAGTTCATATGCCTGTATCCAATTTTCCACAGCTAATTCATAATATCCTCCCTCAAATAGTTCAATAGCAAAATTATAATATTCTTCTCCAAGGCTCTTCATAATTTATCACTGTTCCTTTCACAATCAAACTCTCTCATTGTTCCCGTATCATTATGTATAAAGTACATTCTCTAGGCTCTGCTAGCCTATACACCTCATCTTAAATTGTACCGTTGGAATAAAATCCCTACAGCCTCTTATGATCTTTATATAGTTGCAGCAAAAGCATCTGCAACTATACCTTATATGAATCATATATAGCAACGTTCTTTTAGGAAAACATGCCTTAGGCAAATTTCGGCAGAACTGTTTTGAAAAAACAGCAAATACATTAAGAAAATAATTTCCTGGAAAAACGAAAAACCTATAATAATTTAAGGCGAAACATTATCAGATTAATAAATATGCTTTTTTATTTTTGTATCAAAAATAATCTGGAATAACTTAAAACCTCATCCCATTTGCAATTTCATGACACCATGGCCTCTACTTTTCTCCCATCGTAATATTAATCTAGATAATGACACAAAATCTTACTAATGTTCTACACACTTTTCACCTTTAAACTTACTATTGAAATGGCTCCTCATAGTTATTAGATGTCACTAAGAATATAAAAAAGAAACAGACGCTAATCCATTTCCCTTGCCTTGAATGGTATGTCGCCTCCATGCGTTATATGACTTCCTATCTATTTTTATATCGGTAAAATTCAATTTATAATTTAGTATAATCTAAAATATAAAATATTATCTACCAATATATCAATGCCATTTAGCGCTCTAATATGCATAACCTTCTGCCCGTTATGGCAAATATAATACTTTTTCCATCGTCTTCCTTACATACCATTGACGGCCTTTAAAACTTGTAGGACATCGCCAATATATTTTCTGTGTATTTCCAATACCGGTATCAATGTATTATCAATCCTGTCATTACTGACATAGATGATGAAATAATCTTTAAACTGGAAGCTTTGCGGGATGTGCGCTACACTCCACTCATGGGAGACCATAGAGCCAAAGGCTGCTTTACCCCTCTTGTATTTTGCGGAGGGTTCAAGCAGCCGCAATGATTACATATCAGGGTTTCTTTTTATTCTGTACGTTCATTGCTGTCCTCATCAGTCTGCTTTATCAGATTTTTAAGGGAAAGAAATAGCCGCACTACTTCCGATAGTGACGGCTGACCTCATAAGAAGTTATAGCTTATTCATCTAAGGGGTAGAGCCGCTTCTATGACCTTCCCTTTTTCTATGCTTAATCTAGCAGATTTGGCAGCGGGATTCAAGAGTCCAACACAGGTTTCATGGGCTATCTGCTGTGAAGTGGTTACAATCCATTCCCAGATATAGCAAAAAGCATTATAAAATCTGGCATGGGTGTGAATTGCAACAGAATTAAAAACGTACAGAACAAAAAAATCCTCAAACTTTTCCCAATTTTTCCAAAATATCCCCAAAAACTGTCATATTTCGCCCCTCCTGGTTGTTATTATATATGTGGCGGGTATTTATATAGGCTTTTCCGGGGAGCTGGAAAGGCCGAAGAAGAGCCAGAACAAATTCTCTCACCAGCTCTGGCTCTTCGCTCCTTTTTACCTCTGCCATCTGAGAAACTGTTAAAGAATAACTAACTGTACCTGGCCTTGTATAAGTACCCATCTTTACCGGTTATTTTTTAGCAGTTCCCGACAATAACTCCTGACAGGCGTTCCCCCACTTCCTGTCAGGATTATTTTTTCTTCTTACAATATGTTAGAGGTTCTCTCCATGAATTCTTTCTCTATGAGTTCTATCCATGAACTCTTTTTCCATGAGTTCCTTCTCTATGAGTTCTATCCCCATAAGCTCTTTTTCCATGAGTTCTTTCTCTATGAGTTCTCTCTCCATGATCTCTTTTTCTATGAGTTCTTTTTCTATTCCGTTCTCGGATAATTCAAGAATTCTCTCCATTTCCCGCTGCCTCAGCAGATTATGGGATTTGTTCTCCACCACGGCGTCCATGTAAAACCAGACTTTGCCGGATTCCGCATTGAGCAGCCTGTCGGCATTCCTGATCAGGGCTAAAAACGCCTCCTGCACCACATCCTCCGCATCTTCTTTGTCCTGCAGAATTTTGTATGCCTTATAATACATCTCTTCCCTATGCTTCTTATAGAAATCCGCGAAAAACTCTTTCCCAGACTCTGTTTCTAACAGTGTCAGATATTGCAATAACATAATTCTCTCATCTTCCTTCCTCTTTTGTATGTCACAAGCCGGCAGTCCAGCTCATAACTGCTGTAGTGTTTCCTTCTGTATCTTCATTTTACACATGATTTTCATGACTTTCAATGCATAACGGAGAAATCCGCGAAATGCGTTTTTGAGTGACAAAAAGGACTGTCGGAAAATGAAATTCACGTATAATATATGGTATGAAACTGAATGGTTCATGGCTATATATTATAGAAATCTACTATTTCCCGACAGTCCCCTTCATGTCTGCTTCCTATTTCTCGCCTTTGTTCTTCCTGCTTCCTATTTCTCGCCTTTGTTCTTCCTGCTTCCTACTTCTTGCCTTTGCTCTTCCCGCTTTCGGTACCTTTGCCGGCCTTTTCATTCCAGAGGCCGTTCTCTTCCAGTATGGACTGGAGTTTGGCCTTAGCGCGTTTGGAGATGTGCCTCACGTTGTCCGCTGTAGTCTCCAGTTCCACCGCAATTTCTTTCGGCTTCATCTGATAGTAGTACTGCAGGATCAGCACTTCCTTATAAGGATGCTTCAGGCGCTTCAATAAACCAGTCAGGGCTTCATGGACTTCGAATTCTTCCATCAATATGTCAGGGCCTTTTTCCATGATTTCCTCCTGCATCCAGGTTTCATCCAGGCCGGGCGTTTCCTGGATTTTCCGCCGCTTCAGCAGATTGAGCGAGCGGTTTTTCACAATGGTTTCCATATAGAACCAGACCTTGTAGGGCTTTTCATTGATCACTTTATCCACATTCCGAATCAGCGATAAAAATGTCTCCTGGACCATATCTTCCGCATCGTCCGAATTGTGCAGGATATTGTATGCTTTATAGTACAGCTCCGTTCTGTGCTTCTTATAGATGTCCGTGAAAAAGTCCTTCTCGTGATCTGTTTCTAACAGAGCCAGGTATTGCAGCAACATGTTCCCCCTTCATCTTCCTTTCTCTTTTGTAAGACATGTGATAACAGCGCGCGGACGGCACTGTTATGCGATTTCCTGTTACACCTTAAATTTTACACAGGATTTCCATGACTTTCAATCCCATAACAAGAGAATCCGCAAAACGCGTTTTCTGTTCACGATAGAATTATCCTTTTGCAGCGGGGTTTTGCCGTTTATATTTTCACTTTTTCTCATTCCACAATCCGTTTTCCTCCAATATGGACTGCAGCTTTTTCTTCGCCCTCATGGAAATATGTCTGACGTTGTCCGGCGTGGTCTCCATCTCTTCCGCAATTTCCTGAATGCTCAGCTCATGATAATACTGGAGAGCCAATACCTGCTGGTATGGACGCTTTAATTTTTTCAGCAATCCGGTCATTGCCTCCTGAAGTTCGAATTCCTCTATCAGGGCGTCTGGTCCCTTCTCGATCACTTCCCCCTGCATCCACTTTTCGTCCAGGCCGGGATCCTCCTGAATCTTCCTGCGCTTTAAGAGGTTAAAGGATTTATTTTTTACTGTGGTGTCAATGTAATGCCAGATTTTGTGGGGTTCATTGTCTATCAGCTTATCTACATGCTTAATCAATGTCAGAAATGATTCGTGCACGATATCTTCTGCATCTGAAGAATCATGCACAATATTGTAGGATGTAAAAAACATCGCATTTCTGTGTTCTTTATAAATCTTTGTGAAAAAATCTTTTTGCTTATCTGTTTTCAGCAGTACTAGGTATTGAAACATAATCCCTCCGATATCCTTCTCTTCTGTAAAGTCACCTGTATCTTATTAATTTTACACATTGCGCCAACTATTTTCAATCCCGATACAGGCAATTTTCATTTTAAAATTCCTGGATTCCGAGAATTTTTGCCATCTAAGCTGCCATTACGTAAATCACCGGTATACACTGCCAATGCCCCGCTCTTATGTGCGGAACAATTCTGCATGTGTCCCCATTCTATGCAGCAAAAGTTCGTTTCCGTCCCTGCGGTAGATGAGCAGCCAGTCCGAATCGATACGGCATTCCCGATATCCGGCGTACTTTCCGGTCAAATTATGATCCGCATTTTTAGAGGGCAGCATACCCGGGATCCTCAAAACCTCAATAATTTGCTGCAGGATAGACATTTTGCACCGGCGCTTTGCGCGTGTCTTAAAATCCTTTTTAAATTTAGTGGAATATCTAACATCAAGCATTCATTAATCCTCCATCAACTCTGCAAAAAGTTCTTCCGTTGTGCCGCTGAACCTGTGGCCGCCGCCCTTTTCCAGCTCTATGAAGGCTTCCACTGTGTCTTTATTGGGAATTTCATCCGGAACTGCAGCTCCCTGCAGATATGAAATCACATAAAACAGACGGCTTTCCGGTATTCTGTCTATCAAACGTTTCGCCACTTCCCTGTTATCCATATTAACGCTTCCTTTCTGTTATGAAAAACCCCTCTGCCGGATATTCTCCGGAAAAGGGGCTCCTCTTATTTTTTCCTGTCCATAAACTGGGCATCCACATAATTCAGTTTTGCCATATTCTTGTAGTACTGATTCGCCACCGTAGAGGTGTTCTTTCTGGTTCTGACTTTCTTCCTCTCCTGGGCAAAGCGGGACTCCACCAGCCTGCGGTTGCGGATTTCCTCACTTTGAATCGTTACAGACTTCTCCGTAATCTCTGTAATCAGCTGCTTCATAAGCCGGATTTCTTCTTTGTGTTCCTGCTTCTCTGCTTCAATCGCGGTCTTCACTCTGCCATACAATTCCTCAAAGCCCTGATCCAGAAAATCAATCTGTTCTACCAGTTCACTTTTGGACTTAACATTTCCCTCAAAGGCATCTGCATCCAGTTCATCCTGCTCTAATATCTTCTGCTGTTCTTTATTCTTCTCAATAATTCCGTCCAGAATCCTTACTTTTTTTTGAAGGCTCTGAATCATCACATCCAAATAATTATTATCCATACTAGTTTGCCTTTGCAATCTTGTTCTGTTCCATAACTTCCTTCCAGGTATCGCGCATGGTGCGAAGATGGGTCAGGACTTCTTCCAGAATTTCTTTATCCTTCTTTAAGTTCGCTTCCAGCAGACGCTCCATCAGATAGTTATAGACATTTTCAAAATCCTGGGCTACCGGATATTTACGATCCAGCGTTGACAAAAATTCAGCAATGATATTTTCTACCTTGGTTATGTTATTGTGGGCTTTCTCGATATCTTTTTCTTCAATAGCGGCAATTGCAATATTGCAGAATTTAATCGCTCCTTCATAAAGCATCAACGTCAGCTCCGCTGGAGAAGCTGTTAAAATCTTGTTCTTCGCATAGGCATCATACCCTCTGTTTGCTATCACCTCATGTCCTCCTTATCAGCCACCCAACAGTGAAGAAAGTGAATTTGTCTGGGACTGCAGTTTTGCTAATGCAGTTTCCATCGCTGAGAATTTCTTATAGTAGTAATCTTCCATATCTTTCAGTTTGTCTTCCCATTTCTTGATGGTCTTGGTGTACTCATCGTACTCACTCTGCATCTGTTTGTCATTATATACTTTGTACACGCTGCTCAATGTGGTGGTTCCCATCTTCTCGTGCAGATTATCGTATACGCTGGTAGCAAGCTGTGTGAAAAATCCTGCAACTGCATCGGGATCTTCCTCAATCATCTTGCGCAGCTGATCATCATTGGAAGAGGAAACAGAATCGTCTGCATCGCCGTCAATATGGTACGCGTAAGACTCATTCTCCGCAGCGTTGAAATAGCCTGCTGTCTTAATTCCAAAAGACGCAAGACTGTAATTCTTGCCGTTTACTTCAAAAACCTTCGACATATGAGAGGACATTCCGCTCATTACGGAACGCAGGGTGTCATCCCTTCTCAAAATGGAATCCTTAATCTTAGTCTCCCATTTCTCCACTTCCTTATCGGACATGGCATCCTTCTCATCGTCTGTCAGCGGTTCGTATCCCTTGGAAGTAGGCGCGTTGTAAGCCTTCTCCATGGCATTCATCACTTCATTGTATTCCTTCAGGAAGTCCTTTACCATATTGTAAATGCCGTCCACGTCTGTGGAAGTGCTGATGGTCATCTTCTCGCTGACGCCGGTTGCTGTAATATTCAGTCCATTAATGGAAAATTTATTGCTCTCACCGGTAAATACTGCTCCATTTAACTCAATCTCCGCATTTTCAGCATTGTCTTTATAGGCAAGTTCTGCATCTTGCTCCGGGGTAACCCCCACCTTTTCAAAATTCTCTTTTGTTGCCAGGCCAAGGCTGTTCAGCATATTTAAAGACGCCTGATCTTCTACGACAAAATTAAAATCATGACTCTTGCCGGTTTCCGAAGAGGACAGGAAAAATCTCTGCTGATTGGAATCAAAATTAGCGGTAATCCCCTGCTCGCTTAACGCTTTGGTAAGATCTTTGACCGTCATGCTGTCTGTTACTTCTACGGTCTTAGTCTCGCCGCCTACTTCAAGCTTCAAAGTGCCGCTCTTTACGCCTAACTTGGACAACTGGGTATTATTGTCAATCTTCTCTCCGTCAGAAGCCTTCAATTCGCGTCCGGTAAGGTAACCTGCTCTGGCGAGCTGATTCACCTTTAGAGTCTGGGTTCCGTTAATCACACTGGAAGACGCTGTAACAGTCGCTTTGGTGCTGTCAGAAACGGTTGTAATCTTCTTATTGGTAAAGTTACCGATACGGCGCATATTGGACAACGATTTACTGTAGAAATTATAAATCTTGGTATTCATCTCTTTCCATGCATCCTGTTTCCAGGAAAGCTTGGTCTGTGCCTTTGTATATTTATCCTGTTTGGTACGATATGCTGATACTAGTTCCTGCACGATGGAATCTGTATCAAGACCTGAGTTCAGTCCGGAAATCCTAATTGCCATTGCTCTTCCTCCTATCCCCGTTCATCTATCATGATGCCGGCTAATTCCCATACTTTCGCGATCATATCCAGTGTTTCCTCTGGCGGGAACTCCCGGATTACTTCTTTGGTTCCTTTATCTACTACCTTAATGGTCACCCGGTTCGTTGCGTCATGAATGCCGAAAATCACTTCGGAATTCTTCGCCTTCCGGTTTATTTCTTCCACTGCGCGCTTCATGCCGTTCTTTTTCTTCATTTCATTGGAGTCCACCGGGTTCTGCTTCTCCTCTTCCGATATCAACGGACTGTCTGAGACTGCCGGTCTGGGTGCAGCCGCCTTCTTCTCTGTGGGCACTGCAGAACTGATCACGGGCTCCTGCTTTACCGCTGTTTCCAGCTTTACAGCCACCTCCGGCCCACTTCCCTGATAAGGCGCGGATGGTGTATTTACCTTTCGAACTTCCATAATATCACCTCCATGTGAAACCTGACCGATATTTTTTCTTCTTTATATATCGGCCGCCTGGCGGAAAAAATTAAGAACCATCATTTATATTATAAAATTTCCTTCAAGGCCGCAAGGCTGTCTGACGACGATGCCGCCTCGTTTTCTTTCTGAATCTGAAGGTATACTTCTTTTCGGTATACGGGAACCTCTTTGGGCGCGCTGATGCCGACTTTTACCTGGTCTCCCCGCAGCTCCAGAATACTGATTTCGATATCATTGTTTAAAATGATGGATTCTCCTTTTTTTCTGGTTAATGCCAGCATTCTATTCACCCGCCTTTTCTTTTTTTGCCTTCAAAATCTCGTAAATCGCAAATTTTACCGGAAAGTCATCTTCCACAATGACCTGATGCGCTTTCCGTTCCTCTGAATTAATTACTATGGGCGCTTTCAGGTTCACACTCAGCTTCGTGATATCTTCTGTTGCTGTAACCGTTACCAGAACGTAAGTATTTTCTTCCGTAAGATTCCCCAGATGCTTTAACACCTCATCTTCTACCTGGGGATTATAATCTTCTTTTACTAACAGGGGATCCATCACCGGCAGGGCAAATGCCGGTTCATCCAGGGACTGAAGCCAGGAAATGCCTTTCCTGGTTCCGTCCTCTCTCTCATCATATACAAGTATAAATTTCTGGCAGTCGGGAAAACCGATAATTCCTTTTTCAAAGAAAATAATCTTCTCCTCGTCTACCTCGATTTCTCCGAATAATCTTGTTTCTAACTCCATGCCGTCCCTCCTTACAGATAATTCAGCAGGGTCTGTCCGTTGGCCTTGGAAGATGCCTGCAGGGACGCCTGATATGCGTTGTAAGCCGCCGTGTATTCAATAATGATATCCGATAATTCCATATCTTCATTTCTGGATTTCAGCTGCTCAAAGGTTGCCTGCTGATTGGACATTCTGTTTTCCGTCAGCTTCAAACGGTTCTCACGGCTTCCCAAATCTGTTTTGGCAAGCTTTACCCGATCCATATGGCCCTGGAACTTGGTAATGCCGCTGGCAAAGAGCTTCTGCATATTGTCGTCCGCGTAAACAGCCTCTTTCTCGGCTGCCTCTAACCATTCTTTCAGCTTCTCCTGGGAGGCCTCGTCAGAATATTGCTGTTCCGTCTGCATCGCCTTTAATTTATCTATCTTATCATGGGCGGCGATGGAAGCCTGAACCGCATTGGTAATCTCATCTACGTCGCGGCCTACGCTGGCGTCTAATACGTTGCTGGCCTGGGTGTTCACGGTTAACTGCTGGTTGAAGGAAACAGTGAATTTGATTTCCTGGTTCTCTTTTACGTAGGTGAGAACGTTGTTGGCGTCGGTGATGTTCGAGCAGTCGAAGTAGTGTTCGGGTCTTACTTCGCCTTCGGCGAAGCCTTGCTTTTGGTAGGTGATGCTGAGTTGCATTTTTTCGGTGTTGATGTGGTTGGCAAGATCCGAACCTAAAACTAATTCTCCTGTTTCTTTAAAGAAGATCGCCTGATTATCTCCAACTTGGCATCCTCCTTTTACCCAATCATCATATGACATGCTTGTTTCTAATGATGCAAAAGTCATTGCACCGCCTGATTGCAGCATCATATCTGTAAGTTTTTGAGGATCACCATTGTCATCTATATAAGTAAGATTATTCGGATCCAACTCTTCAAGCCCTTCATAAGACAACTGAATCCTCTTAATCACATGCTCTTCCGGCATATCCGCAACCGCCACGCCTGCCTGCACTTCCGCCGCTGTATTCGGCACCGTCACAAGATTGCTGTAATACCGTTTCTCTTCAATATCCTCAAAAGAGATCGGTTCCGTAATCTCATATTTAATCTCCGGATCCTCTTTGAGAAAAGTAAGCTGACTGTTGGTCTTATATCCAGTAAACACGGTTCTGCCGGCGCAATCGGTATTCCCCTCCGCATACACCTGTTCCCGCAGGGAACGGAGATCCTTTAAGATTGCCGCACGGTCTTCCTGTGTCTTAACATCTGTGGCCGCATCCACACATTTGGTATAAACATCCCTTAGAATATCCTCCATATTCTTAAGGGCCCCTTCTGTCACCTCAAACCAAGACTGAGCGTCCGGTATATTTCTCTCATAATACTGATTTATCTCGCTTAAATTGCTTCTGAGACGAAGGGCGCGGATTGCGATAATGGGATCATCCGACGGACGGATAATCTTCTTCTGTGTCGTCATCTGTGTATTCAGCGTATCAACATTAACCTTATTGTTATTCATATTCTTCATACTGTTTCTGCTGATCATGCTGTTGGTTACTCTCATCATGGCTGGGCCTCCTTCTATACGCCGGTTTCCAGAATCAGACGGTCATACATCTCTGTCATAGTCTGTATCATTCTGGACGCCAGATTATATGCATTCTGAAACTTTAACATGTCAAGGGCTTCTTCATCCTCATCTACACCGGAAATTGACATCCGTTTCTGAATAATTGTTTCATTGATATTGGTATAACTCTCCAGAAAATGTTTTGATTTCTGAGTATCTACGGTGTTATCGCTGATCAAACATGACAAAAACTGGTCAGCGCCCACTCCCCGGAACATGGTAACCTCGCTCTTTAAGGTCAACATCTTCTCCACAATATCCTGGCTAGCCACGTCATCCTCCAGATCGCTCTGATACATCGTTACCAGGAAACGGGGATCCAGTTCCAAATCTTTATCCACTTTCACGCTGGAAGCCGTCAGCAGATAATAATAATTGCCGGTGGAGGTCATACTGTCATCCATATCCTGCATGCCGTGATAGCCGTCAAAATTATATTCCGTCCCGTCAGTGGGATCTTTCGCCACAAAGAAAGATTTGCCGGCATTGCCGTTCAGATCTACCCCAGACTTGTGAATCAGATTAAACTGCTTCGCGAACTCCCGGATAAAATTATTGGCCTGAGCCTGGTAATAGGGAATTCCCATGGCGTCAATATTGCTTCCCACTATCGCGCTGCGGTTCTGCATTGCGTTCTGCTCTTCCACAGAGAGAGTTGCTTTCAGCTGGAACTCATAAGTCTGAGTCTTCGCGTCATAAGTAAATCCGGAATAAGCAAAATTCTTATTCCCCAAATTAATCACACCCTCGGAAGGCATGGTCATTCCGTTAATATTGGTAATGCTGGGATTCTTAATGCTTACAATGCTTCCGCCGGTTCCCTGCTGAAAAGAATCAATCCTTCCCTGAAAAGCCTCATTATTATTGCCGTCGCGGATATCAAACAACGCTTTCAGTCTTCCGGTGCAATTTTTCCCAGAGGCATTGAATTCCATGCCGGTATGGCTCCACCGAATCTCATACAGTCCCTCCGCGTCAGACTGATTTACCTTGTAATCCCTTGCCCGGCATTCCAGCGTATTATATTCAAAATTCTCAACCAATGTCTGGCCGTTTATCTTCAGCACATAATTGGTGGCTCCCGTATACACGTCAGGATAATTGCTGTTAGCCACCGGCGACTCAATCACTTCCACCGGCACAAGCTCTGAGAGCTGATCCACCAGCAGCGCCCGCTGATCCCGCAGCTCGTTGGCATTGGTTCCCTGAAGTTCAATGACATTAATCTGCTTGTTCAGCAAAGCAATTTTCTGTCCAATGGAATTGATATTGCCTACCTGAGCGGCAATCTCCTGATTAAAATCCTCCTGAATCTTGGTAAGCCCTACACTCATGCTGTTAAAAAAGTTGACAAAATTCTGTGATTTGCTGATAAAAGCTTTTCTGGAATCCAGACTCTCTGGTTCCCGCTGCAAATCTCCCATAGCGGAAAACATTTCATTTAAAATCGTGGTAAAACCTTTGGAGGAATCATCATCCAGCAAATAATCTTCTATCTGCTGCATTCCGTATAACTTTGTATCATACATGCCCACTCTGGCATTGTTTTCCCAATATTTTACATCATAATAAAAATCGCGTTTCTGAATAATCTCCGTTGTGGTCACGCCGCTGCCCACCATTCCGTATCGCTGATTGGTGCGCAGAGCCTCCGCCGCCACCCTGACAGCTTCTTGTCTGGTATAACCCTTGGTATTCACATTGGAAATATTATTTGCAACCGTATTGGTGGCTGCGTGAAAAGAATTTAAAGCGGAACCCGCTATAGTTAATCCAAAAAATGTTGATGGCATAGTTCCCTCCTGTCTACAGCCTGGTTACAAGATGCTCCAGCATCTCAGAAATCACATTGATAAATCGGCTGGCCGCATTATACGCACTCTGATATTTAATCATGTTCTGCAATTCTTCATCGGAAGACACGCCGAACACCTGCTGTCTGCTGTTCTCAATGCTAGCTACTTCTCCGCTTAAGTCTGTGGCAAGCCCTTCAAACACATCGCCTTTGGTTCCTATACCGTTTATCATCCTCTGATAATATTCCTTAAAAGAACAAGGATTGGTGTCATTGGCATTCACAGTATATTTCTTCTCATCCCAAATATTCACCAGCTTATGGGCCAGGTCCCAGTCCGGATCTCCGTTCTTATCCAAATGAGGCAGCCCTGACTCAATTTCCAGCAAGTCAGGATTCACCGTAACGCCCTGTGTGGTATACATCTTAGAAGTATCCTGGGGATCTTCCTCATTATATACGTAATAGATTTTGCCGCCCTGCGCCGTCACCGCCGTATAACGCTCACAGCCTCTTCTGGTAAACAGCTCCCGGCCCGGCTTCTCTCCATCCTGGCCAAGGCAGGCATTCTCTTCATCCCATACCCTCGCATTTGTGTATATGGTTCCGTCTGTAGCTGTAAAGCTTGCTGTAGTAGTCGGACTGAACACATCATTAATGGCAGTGATAATCTCATGAATCATCTGATCCAGTTCCGCCTCTGCGGAAACCATTACAGACATGCCTGCCCCATTGTTATATTTGTCCGCCGAAACACCAGTGACATCCCGGTAATTGCCGATTTTCTCCCCTCTGGTGAGCACCAATGCCTTTAACTGGCCGATATCTGTATTCAATTCCGGAGAAATATCCACGTTATAGTCGAACATAGGTGTATATTTCCCCCGGGGCACATCAGACAACTGAGGCCAAATCGGGGTCACAAACCCGGTAAGCTCATCTGTGACGGTTCCTACCTCAAAGACGTGCACTTCATCCAAAAACTCCACATTTTCCAACCGCACATGAACTGACCCGTTGACATCCTCCCGGACCTCTACCTTCGCCAATGCAGACAATTCATCCAATGCGTTGTCTCTCTCGTCACGCAGGGTCATGGCTGTCTCTACGCCGCCGGACTCAATCCGCATGATTTCCTGATTCAGTTCCTGGATGGTATGCCCCAACTCATTGATGCGGTCAATGCCTTCCCGAATCTTGATATTGATCCGCTTCTGGTATTCCTTCATATTCTGATAAATACCCTGAGAACGTTCAATAAACAAGGTAGCCTTCTGGACAACCAGATTCTGATTCACTTCTTCATTGGGCCCTTTTGACAATTCTTCAAAAGAATTCCAGAAGTCTTCCAATACATACTCATACTGCATTCCTTCCAACTCCTGGAAAATATCCTCCACATCCTGGACTGCCAGATAATTCGTCTCATAAAACGCCTGCCGTCCATTCTCTCTGCGGTAATATTTATCCAAAAACATATCTCTGGTATGTACCACATCGGCAATGGCAAGGCCAAGCCCTGCCTGCTGCTTACTGATGGCCGCACTCTTAAATGTTACATAACTTCTGTCTGCAAAAAGCACCTGCTGCCTTACATAGCCCTTGGTATCCGCATTCGCCAGGTTATTCGCCGTCGTATTTAAGGCGTTCTGGCTGTTCTGCAGCCCGGATGCCCCAATATACAGACTTCCCATTCCATTTGCCATATCTGCCGTCTCCTTCTATTTCCGCGTCCCTGCTATGAATTTCTATCCCTAATCAATTTCTTACTGTTTTGCGTCAAATCCGCTGCTTCCCAGCAGATCGCCTGTATTATTGGCCCGCTTGTCATAATTGGCAGTCACCGGCGCCTGTCTCATACTCTTGAACAGCGTAAGGTCAAACTCTGCCATCTCAATTGCCTGCTGCAGCAATGCTTCATTCTGATTATTAATCTCAGCCATCTGCTCTAATGTAGCGTGCAGCTTCTCTCTTAATTCCCGAAGCTGCTGCTGCTCTTTTGGCTGTTTATTTAAAAAGGCTATCATATTAGTAACCGTCAGTTCCTCTGGCTTCTTACTAAGTACGATAGACATATCATTGACAACTTCTTCTCTTTTTTTCTCCAGATTCTTCAAGATACTTGTGATATCCTGTTCCCGGCTGGTGATCTCCTCAAGAGCGGGGATATTTCCGTCAATAATGATCTGTCTCTTTTCCCGGGACAATTCCGTAAGGCGTTCATATTCCCCGTTCTCTTTCTCTAATACATCCATAAAATCTTCCATTAAACTGGCCACGTGAAAACCTCATTTCTAAAAATATGCTTCATATTTTTCCATCAATTTGGCTGCAAAGTCTCCTGTTTCCACTTTATAATTCCCGGATGCAATGCTGTTCTTCAAGGCAGCAACCTTCTCATTCCTGATGTCAGGCGCTTCCGCTACCGCCTGTTTGGCAACCTGGTAGTCTCTGCCGGCTCTGGAAATCTGTACCTCATCCTTCTTGCCGGCGCTTCCGCTGCCTTTCGTTCTGGAAGCTCGGCTGGTATTGTACACCTGGCTGATCTGGTTATATGCTTCTATACGCATAAAGGCATCTCCTTTCTTCTCTGCGTCTTGCAGTTTATATTAACAGTGTTACCTGTTTCCTGATTTGTTATCTATTTTATTTATCGGTTGTTTAAAAAGAAACTTTAGGAAATATTGGGAAAGAGTGACCAGAAATAAACTATACCACCGCTTCAATCAGCAATTTATCTCCAAGCACCACCTCTTTCACTCCTATTTCCTTTTTCTTATTAAAATTAAAACTGAGCATATACCCCTTTTTTAAATTGAAATAATCCATGTAATCGGAAAGCTGTTTCTCTCCCCGTTCATTGTAAGAATTCCCATGCCATATTTTCATTCCAATAGATATCTATGATACAGACGTGTCTCAAATATGATGTTGGCTATATAAACTGCAGAATCCCTGACTTTCACCAATCCAAACATTTCTGCATCCAAAACGGCAGTGTCATCTGCGTTGTACGCAATCTTTTTTCCCTGAAAAAGCAAACGAGAGATAAGCCCGTCCAATTCCGGATAAGCATCCAGCTTATTTTTCAGGGAAGCAAATAACGGATTATTGTCTTCCACCAGTCTCTTGACTGCTAATAGAAATCCTTCTTTTGTCCAGGCATTCTTCTTCTGCAATTCTTTGTTTTCCAGACTCTGCTCATCCATATATCTGCAAAGCCATGATACGAGATATGGATACCCCGATGTATAATGCCAGAGCAAATCTGACATCTGTCCAACCTCCATCCCGGTATGGCGATCCTTTTCATATTCCATTAGCATCCCTGCAATTTCCTCCGCAGAAAAGTTCATGTCAACGCCAAATTCGGCGGCAATATTCCATGGACTGTTTTCCCTATATTCCCGTTCTTCACCAATCTTTCTTTTGATACTGCGGATATCGTAGACACCGGCAAGAATTACAGACTGAAAAGCCGGCATCACATCACGCTCCAGATAGGCTGCCCGCAGCTGAGCCAAGAAATCAATGAATACCTGATTATTTGTGGCCGTATCAACTTCATCTACGATAAAAACCACAGGTCTGTCGGACTGAAAACACCATTCGCCGAAACAATCAAAAAGTTCCGCCATTTTGGCAGAAGACTGCTCCTTAAACTTTGACAACTCCTGCTTAATTTCTCTGGGCACATGCTGCATTCTCTGAATCTTTCTGCTGATTTCCCTGATCATCCCATGGACAAAAGCTGTCTCATTTTCAAAATCCTCTGCGCTCATTCTCTGAAAATCAATACTCAGCACCATATAATCCTTCTCCAGGTATTCTGCCAATGCCCGCAGTATGGTTGTTTTCCCATATTGTCTTGCCCGATTAATAGTAAAATAATCTCCGTTATCTATCATTTTCTTAATTGCTTTCAGTCTTTGCGTAATATCCACCATATAGTGCCTGCGGGGGCTGCAGGCTCCATTGATATTAAATACTTTAGCCATTCTACGCTCTCCTTTGATATGGAATATTTGGGCCATTCCGCCCTCTCCTTTGATATGGAATATTTGGGCCATTCCGCCCTCTCCTTTGATATGAAATACCTTTGGCCATTCTGCCCTTCCCCTTTGATATGAAATACCTTTGGCCATTCTGCCCTTCCCTTTTCAAAAAAGGCACTGCCAATACTTGCGTCATATGCAAGTATGCAGTGCCTTTTCTTATGATCTATTTTGCGTCCACGCTCTTTTTCTTCTTGCTGATTACCAGATAACCTCCGGCAAAGAATACGCCGAGGCAAAGCACATATCTTGCGTCAAAGGCAACTCCTGTCTTAGGCGTTCCGCTTCCCACCTGTGCCGTACCCATGTTTCTGGAAACGGATGTCCGAGAACCGGCGCTGGTGCCCCCGCCGCTGCCTGTCTGCGTCGTGCCTCCGCCAGTACTTCCGCCGCCGGTGGCGCCCGGTGACGGCTTCGGCGTAGCAGAAGGATTATCTGTAGGCTCTGGAGTAGGAGAGGGATCATCTGTGGGTTCCGGAGTGGGACTGGGCGTCTCCGTAGGCTCCGCCCCAACTGTGCCGATACTCTCAAAGATATATCCGTTCTCATCCGCGAATTTCTCTGCCTGGGAACCTGTGTATCCCCGAATCACATCCGGCGTCCAGGAAGACTGGGAGCCGATGGAAGTGGTATTGGGCAGAATCGTTACCGCCTTAATGCCGCTTCCGGTAAATGCGTCTACCTCAATGGTAGTTACAGAATTCGGTACATCCAGACTGTATACATAAGGACAGTCACTGAAAGCCGAAGAAGCAATACTTGTCATGCTCTCAGGCAGTGTCAGAGAGGACTTCCCAATGGGACAATACAGAAGCTGGGTCAGGCTAGTGTCATATACTGCGCCGTCAGAGGAAGCATAACTTCCGTTTCCGCTCTCTACATTGACTTCTGCCAGGTTGCTGCAGCCGTCAAAAGCGCTGAAATCTATGGAAGAAACAGAGGCCGGAATGCTGATGCTTCCGATTCCACTGCAGTTTCCGAACGCCTGGGAACCGATACTTCCCACAGAAGCAGGGATATTGATGCTTCCAAGACTGCTGCAGCCGTATAATGTCAGTTCCGGAATAGAGGACATTCCGCCGGAAAGACTGACCGATGTCAACCCGCTGCACCCTGCCAGAACTCCGCTTCCCATAGAGGATACCGAATCTGGAATATTAATCTCAGACAATCCTACACAGTTATTAAAGGCGCTGCTTCCAATCTCCGTCACAGAACCCGGAATACTGATGCTTCCAAGGCTTCCGCAGCCATTAAAGGCCTGTGCTCCGATGGAGGTCACGCCGTCGGGAATATTAATAGAACCAAGGCTGCTGCAGCCGTCAAAAGTCTCTGAACCGATGGATGTCAAACCTGCCGGCAATTCCACATATCCCAGAGAGGAACATCCATAAAAAGCTCCGCCGCCGATACTTGCGGCTCCGCCGAATACCGCATTGGTCAATCCTGTACAGCCGGAAAATGCATAGCTTCCTACGCTGGTAACATTTGCCGGAATCGTCACACTGGAAATACTGGTATTTCCAGCAAAAGCATAATCTGCAATGGCCGTTACAGAACCTGGGATGCTGACGTCTCCGCCTGGTCCGTTATAGCCGGTAATGGTGCTTCCCTCCATAATAAACGCACTGACATCTTCCTCCGCCATAGCCGGCAGCGCCGGGGACAGCGCGAAGGTTAAGGCCAGTATCAATATTACATTGAAACATTTGCCAAATAATTTCTTCATTCTCTTGTCCTCCTTAAAACTGGTATATGTGCCGTTATGGCGAGCACTTCTTTGCCAGTAAAACTAACCTTCCGTCTTCTGTATAGTTATTGCAGGTTGAAAGTGTCAATAATTTATCTCCATACGAGGCGTTCAGTTCCCCGTCCATTATATTCATTTTCTTCATATTTTCCAGAAAACTGTTGAAGTTCTCTTCGCTTCCTGCATTGATGAAATCATAATAGCGGAATCCTTCTTCTCCCTCTGCCGGCACCTTCGCCAGACATACCGCTATGATTTCGTACTGGGCCTTCTCATAAATTGTATTGAACTGAATCATCTTATGTTCCTGGTAAAACGCAGGATCCAGATAATTCTTCAATTCTCCGAACATCAGACCGCTCTTCATGTTATGTCCATATACAATCAGATTGTCGTCCTGCTGCTCATAATCATTCCTGGAATCCAGAAAGATCGAGCCGTTGATATCTTCTTCCCCGTTGTAATTATGGGTCAGATAAAAATCACTGCTTTCCGGCACAGCCTGCATCACCGGATAATCAATTCCCGTTCCAGGTATACTGAGCCACCCGGAAAAATCCGAATTCTGCTGATACAGCTGCTGATATTCCGGCAAAACGGCCGGCCCTTCGGGTTTCTCCACCGTTTCCTGGGCCAGTTCCGCGCCGTACACATTGTTTTCCACTGTTCCCGACTGGGCCAGAACAGGCTCTTCTTCCTCTTCCCCGTTCAATGTTTCCAGGAATCGGGCGGAGAGCCAGTCTGACGCAGCGGAAATCTCCTGTTCATCCTTAATTCTTTCCAGTTCCCTGGTCTTTTGCTGGTCGTGAAGCTCACTTCCCAGAAAAACCAGAAAACATACCACTGCTCCTGTCATGCAGATGGCGCCGACCACCTGGCCGGGCGACAGCTGCTTGATTTTGCGCGCCACCCGGTCAGTGAAGGTGGTTCTGGAAATGACCTTGTAATCCTCCGCCACCATATCCGAGAGGTAAAGGAGATAATCGTCCCCGATCACACTTTTGAATATGATCTTTCCCTCCCGTATCAGCGAATAGAGTTTCTGGGCCACTCCAGTTTCATTGATATCCATTTTCTTGGAAATATATCTGATTTTCTCTATGTCATCCAGAGCTTCCTGATATTTCTCATAGGAATCAAACTGAAATTTTCCAATGCAATATATTCTGCTCATGATATCAACTCCCATCCTTCCCGGCTTATTCTTACTGCTGTTCTGTCGTAACAGTCCAGCCTTCGGCTCCACTGTTACAGAATCTGCACTATCACGTACTATCTCCTATTTCTTCGCTTTTACCGACTTCACAGCAGAATAGCTGCTGTAGTAATTCTTCTTGTCGATTTTCTTGCATACGCGGATCTTGTAATAATACTTCTTGCCGCCTGTTGCTTTCTTATCAGTATACGAGGTTTTCTTCGTTGTTGCAAGCTTTTTATATTTTCCTTTCTTGCTGGTGCTTCGGTAAACCTCATACTGTGTAGCTCCTTTGACCTTCTTCCACTTCACCGTCACTTGCTTCTTCTTGGCAGATTTCAGGCTGCTGATCTTCGTGGAATTGGGCGCTGTCGCTCCTTTCACGCTTGTAAAAGGACCATAATAATACTGTCCGTCTTTGTTGACATAGGCTCTTACCCGGAATGTCTGCGCCGTTCCTGCCTTCAATTTGGAAACAGTTCCCTTGGCAGTTGTTGGCTTATTTACCCTTACGGCCCGACGGTTCTTGGAATTATAAATCTCATATCCGCTGACCACATCATTCTTGTTCCAGGAAAGGGTCATGCTCTTATTGGTGTACTTGGAAACCTTCACGCCAGTGATTTCCGGAACTTTAATATTGTAATTCACAGTCTGGGTTCCAGTGTAGTTTCCTTCTCCTTTGACAATCACGCTTGCCATTCCCGGAGCAGCGCTGTTGACATATACTACGCTGTAGTCTTTGCCATTCTCCAACGTAGTGTTTCCAGCGGTAACGGTAATCGGCGGATTCTGCTCCTGTCCGTTATAAATCTGATCGCTGACGGGGCTGATTCTTGCTCTTCCTAACTGCTGCGGGCTGATCTTAAAGGACGCTGTTGTTCCTCCGGTATATTTGCCCTTGCCTGTAATGGTAATGGTTGCGGTTCCCGCGTTTACATTCTCAGAATAAGCAATGTCGTAATCCACTCCGCTGACCAGAAGGTTGCCGTCGTCTTCCACTCTGACCGGAGGTGTAATGGCTGCTCCTGTGTAGGTATAAACAGCTGCAACGCCTCGAACAGCGGTTTCGGATGATAATTCTCTGGCAATATCAAATTTCACAATTTTTGTACCGAAATACCAGTCTTCCGTTCCTGTAATGGTAATAGTTGCGGTTCCCCGGTCTACGTTATCGCTGTAAGTTATCTCGTAATCCGTTCCTTCCACCAAAGCTTTTCCGCCAATGCTTACCTGAGGAACCGGCGTCACGGGACTTCCCGTATAATCCTGAGTAGGAATGGGCGCCACGTCTACCATGTTCATGTTTCCGTGGATTCTAAACTTCGTCTCAATGGTGCCTGTATAGTTGCCGATACCGGTAATGGTTGCGGTTGCTTCTCCTACCATAGTGTTGTTTACGGCAGTTACCCGGTAATCTGTTCCCTGAATCAGGGTAACCGGATTGTTAGTCTCTTCTCCTTCCCGTATTACCGGCTGCTGCTGGCTGGAAGGCTGGAACTTAAGCTCTACTCCCGGGACAATCGGCCGTCCGCCATACCACTGGGGTTCGATGCTGCTCAATGTCATTGCGCTGTCTATGGTGCCTTCTGAGCCGATACTCTTGGGAGTAATGGTAAAGCGCGTTGCTGCCTGTTTGTTCTGTTCCGCAAAATATCCTAATCCTTTGGCAATAACAACTGCAGAATCCACACCTGCATTGATAATATTGTCATACTCCAGTACATAATCTGTGCCTTCAATTAACTGGATAGATAATTCTTCATCTACATCAAGGAATACCTTTACTTCAGGTTTAATCGGCGCATTTCTGAATTCCTGCGGTTCAATTTCTTCTATCCTAAAATCACCTTCAGGAGGATACATTCGAAACGCTACATCACGGCTTCCGGTATAGTTACCAATTCCATGTATTGTAGCCACTCCTGATACATTAATACCTGTTTCACCTGTATATGGATCTACTGTATAATCCACATCCAGAACAAGTTCTGTACCATCTTTTGCCCTAACCTGCAACTCCGGTACAACTTCCTCGCCCTCTTTATAAATCGCCCTTCCGGTCGCTTCAATATCTTCCTCATTAGCAATATCTTCTGGAAGAATATTGAAAGTAATACGGCTAGTTCCTCCAAAGCCTCCGATACCGGTAAGAACAACGGCTGGTTTTTCCACTTCCGTTTCCACTGCCGTGCTTACATTAATATTGTTCTCATAAGCCACTGTATAGTCTGTGCCTTCAGTAAGGGTATTTCCCCCAAAGGTTACTGTAAGTTCCGGTTCCTTCGCTGTCCTGTCAAAAGTCTGATTCTTTTCAAAATCAACTCTTACACCTTCAATTGGCTGAGGAATGATAGAAAAATAAAATGTTGCCTGACCCTCGTAATGTTCACCAATTCCTTCTACTGTTACGCTGGCTTTTGTTTCTCCCTCTGACAATTTATCATTATTCTTCCACTCTACAATCCTATAATCCTGATCTTTAATCAATCTTCGGTTTGCAGCATTGGGAGTATAACCATCTGTCCCCATCTTCTTAAAATCATTATTATAGATTTCAAAAGACGGCTCCATCGGCGCACCATTATATACATAAGCATTTTCATACGGCTCATCATTGATCACATCCCCGCCGAATACCAGCGTTATGCCGCTTTCAGAATCTGAAAAATTCTTTTTGATAATATTATAGTATCGTGTAACCACTCCTTTGTAACAATCAATTCCCCGTACAACAACAGTAGGTCTGAACTCTTCCACTTCATCATCTTCCCGACCTATTCCTGTGTTGTTTTTACTGATTTCCGCCGTACTGCCCTGATTCGCTGATGTAACAATTTCAAAGTCTTCTCCTTCTTTCAGAATCTTCGGTTCAGTATCCCCTTCGCACTGCATACCGGATCTGTCTTCAAAAATCAAATCTGGAAATACAGGTTCCACTCCATAGTAAACGTCATGATCATAATTTAATGTCATATATTCCGGCGGATTATTATTGACATCCTCAATCGTTGCCATAATCTTAAAGATTTTATCATAACGTCCTACATAATTACAGTACTCTTCCTCAAGCGCACGGATATAAACCGTTGCGTCTCCAATTCTTGCATTATGCTCATATCCGACCGCAAAATCCTGGCCTTCAATCAGTTTTGTTTCTGTTCCACCTTCTTCTTCACACCAAGTAACTGTCAGTGCGCTTTTCCCTTCTTCTACCAAAGAATCAAATGTTATATAATCACGGATATAGTCACACTCCCAGAAACCAGTTTCCGCATTTTCTTCCCCTAAATATCCTGTAGAGCCGCTAGCACCGCCTGGAGGAGCGATTCTGTCATTTTTAATCTTGACAAATTTGTCTACCGTATCCTCTGTTATCTGCCTTGGATTAATCTTAAATTCTTTGGTAAACTCTCCATAATAGTTTCCGTCGTATGCTTCATCGGCATTTCGGCTTGCAGTAACTGTCAAAGTAGGAAGCAATCTTGTTCCGCCCTTAATATCATCCTGCCAGGTATAAACATTAATGTTATTGTCAGCTTTCACTTTATAATCATATGCCGTTCCTTCTGACGCGGCCGCATCTAACTTATCAAGGGGCTGTTCTTTACAATATATCTGCAATTCCGGTTCTATTGCGTCACCTGTGTAGGGATACCCTTCCTCTTCTACTCCATCCAGGCGCATATCATTCTCATTTTCCTTAGCCTTGGAAAGATCTCGCTGATAAATTTGGAACTCTTGTTCCCTATTTCCGCAATAATCTCCATTTAAACCTTCCTGATCATTATCAGAAGACGTTCCTGGAGAATCAATTCCAAAAATGACCGCTTTTGCCGGAGAACTTCCGTCTTTTGTAGAATTTACCCCTTCTGGAGCTGCAGTAGCATTTTCATTCTGCTCATATCTCACCTGATAATCTTCGCCTTTTTTCAGCAGGAGTTTGGTTTCTATCCCGCTTTTAAATCTTACGGTATAATATACTTCCGGTTCCGGCGTATTGGTGACTGTTCCAACAGCATCTTTGGGGCTGTATTCCCATGGTTCCCCTCCATTCAGCTCCATCGAAACGTTATCACCAGACAAATCTCCTATAATTTGGAAATCCTTTTTAATCGTACCTTTGAAATTACCTTTACCGGTTACAGTTATTGTCGCAGTCCCTATGGTATTATTTTTCTCATATTTCACAGTGTAGTCCGTATTAAGTACCAAATCTTCCGGCTGCTGCTCATTGCCTTCCATATCAACCGCTGTATAGCTCACCTGCAGATTGGGCCAGATAATTTCATCTGAATCCTCCTCCATTATCGGTGAACCAGGATCTGTATATTTATCTGCATATTTCTCTCTGTCTTTTACCCAGTCCAGCACCACACTTGGATCCACACCTGTGATTTCCACTTTGCCTTCCGCATAAGCAGCTTCAAAATCGTAGGCTTCTATTGTAAAGTCCTTTTCAATTTCCCCTTCATAATTGTCAGGATTACCCTTTACTTTCAATTTCTGGGGACCTACCGTAATTCCTGCGCCCGTGCTTTCATCTGTATTATATTCTACACTATAATCTGTATCTTTCGTCAATGTCTTCCCGAAATGAGTAATCTCCAGTTCTGGTTCAATGGGAAGCCCAGAATAAATGTAAGTTCCTGCAATGCCGGTTATTCCCGCCGGAAATACAATGTTATACTCATTCTTTACTAAATCATCTGTTGATAAATTCAGGGGAATAATGTCAAATTCTACAGTGGCTTTATTATAATAATTCCCTGTACCAATAATATCGGCAGTTGCTTTTCCTGTATCTTCAGTCGTTACATTAATGGTTGTATAATTTTCGATAGTATAATCCGTCTCATGCGTCAGCTTCGTTCCATTAAATGTAACCTCCGTATTAACCGGCTTTACCGGACTTCCTGTATAGGTCTGAGGATAAGTGATGATTTCCGTCAAAGGAGTCGTAGTATTAAAATCACTTAAATCTCCTCTGATTCTGTACTCTATCACCTTAGTGCCTTTCCAGTTCTTCACTCCCGTGATACGCAAAGTGGCTGTTCCTGGCTTTGTATTATTATTATGAACGATCGTATAATCCTCTGGTTGAAAATTATATGAAACATCGTCTCCATTATTATAACTAATCTTTAAATCTTTAGTTACAACACCCCCTTCTGTAGGTTCAAATTTATAGAAAATATCTTTTAAATCTGCCTCCGTTATTTCACCAAAACCTTCGTCTTCCAATGATATTCCTGTTGCTGTCACTGTCAAGTATTCAGAATCTATACTCCGGGCTTCAATGTTAAATCTTCCTGTTGTTTCGCCCTCAAAATTGTTCTGTCCAATAATTCTAACTTCTGCTCCTGTTTGAGCATCAATTGGCTTTCCAACTGGTTCCAAAACAAAGTCTACCCCTTCTGTTAAAGTCACTGTTCCAAGCGTAATTGTCACTGGAGGCGTAATCACTTTTCCTGTATAAATTACAGGTGAGCTAACTCTAATGGAGGTTCCATCTGTAATAGTTCTTTGGGTTATCTCAAATGTCTTGCTAACCGTACCGCTGTAATTACCAATACCATTAATTTTCATTGTTGCAGTACCAACATTTTGATTGTCTTCATAGGTAATATCGTAGTCTCTGCCTTTTATAAGAGGTGTAAGTGTGCCGCCCTGGCTTAAACTCACATTAACACGAGACTGTTCAATCGGTTTCCCTTCGTACTTTTTGGAATCTTCGAAGTTATTCACGATTATATTATCCTCTGTAATTGGCATTTCAGCTATTGTAAACGTCTTATTCACACTTCCAGTAAAGTTACCCTTACCTTTTACCGTCACTGTTCCTGTTCCTGCATTCGTATTATTAGAATAGGTGTATTCTACTTCTGATGATGACAAATTTTGACTCTTATATGTCACCGTGGGAGTGGGCTTATGTGCCGTGCCAGTATATGTATAATTTTCCGTCACATCACTGACTGTCACATTATTGCCCGACTCTATGCTTCTTGGATTGATTGTATACTTAACCGTAAGGGTGCCAGCCTGTATTTTTCCACTGCCAGTCGATTTGACGATAATCTCATGCTCTTTTGCATCTGTGTGATTGGTTTTGCTTGAATATTCAAGGGTATAGTCTGTTCCCAATATATAAGTTGAACCGTCTCCTACTTTAACATTTACTTTATCTTTCTTGGACTCACGATCATAAGTATATGTTTCATCAACTGTTACACCTATGCTGTCCAATGTGGGGGAATAAATTTCAAACTTCAAACTCATCGTCCCCGTATATCCATTCTCTCCCCTAATATTAACCGTGGCTGTACCCTGCTTAGTATTCCCTATATACCCAGTTATACTGTAATCTTCACCAAGCACTAAAGGTTTCTCTCTTCCATAATCAGGATCATACAACTTTATATCATCCTCCGTCAGTACCACTGGCTTTGTAGAACCCTGAAAAGGTTTAGCAGGTATCGGTTCCGCCTGTTGTATTTGCTTGTTAATATCGTAACCACCTGCTGCAGCCGTAAGATGTTTCTTTACTGTAAACTCAATCGCATTACTTTCAAGCTGTCCAAATCGTTTTCCTTTTCCCAATGCATATACCTGGGCTTTTGAATCTTTACGGCTAGCACGTTCTGTATTCCTGTAACGAAGTTCATACTCTTCTTTTTGAATATCGTCGATTCCCTCATAACTCACTTTCAGACTCGATAACGATGTTCCTGTCAATTCCAATGGTTTTCCAGTATATGGCAATACTTGGGTTACATTGCCAGTCAATATAAACTTTTCTCTCTCAATTTTCGTTATATGATAAGTTCCTGTTGCATTTCCTGTATAATCCCCCTCTCCTTTTATTGTTACTGTTACTTCCTTAGGACTAGAATCATTGCTCCCCATATTATTGTCACTTAATGTATAACTGTAATCCACTCCGGAATTTAGAAATTCGCCATCAACTTCCACTATCATTTCTTCAGGCAGAATATTGGTGCCGCTTCCCTGTACATATTTCATATTCTCAGTTACTGTCACCGTCGCCTTTCCAGTAAAATCTTTAGGCTTGATTGGAAAGGTAGCAGTTTCCGTTCCCACACATGTCACACCGTCTCCAATAACCGTGACCGTCCCGCCTGAATCTACATGAATATTCTCTCCCCATTCTACCGAATATCCCGAAGTAAGCTCATTACCATCGAAATCCGTCACCTTAATTGAAGGATATTTCGCAGTTCCGTCAAACGTAATATCTTGCTCTACAACCTCTACCATATTAATGCGCACAGCTTCTGCACGCACCGTAAACCCGGACAAATCCACCATCCCGGCTATCATGCAGACACTCAACAGCAACGCCATGATCCTCTTCCCAACATCCTTATACATCGCTCATTCCTCCTTGCTTCATCCCACACGCATATTTCGTTCTATCTATATTTATATTATTAATTTTTTTCGGCAATTTTGCCTGTTTCTTTAACTGTTTTCACCGTTTTTTCATTATTTTCCTGAATACCTTCCATAAATACAGTAAAGAATACGAAGAACCACATCCGGAACAGCTTTATCTTTTGTAGTAGTGGTAGAACCGTAGCCTGACTGTCCCGGATGCAATACTCCGTTTAGAAATTATAACACATTTTTCGCAAGAATGCTATTTTTTTACGAATTTCTTTTATAAATTTTTTCTATGTCGAAATTTGACGAAATTTGTCGTATAAAAACATTTGATTAGTAGCTTTATTAACAGTATTATTATATGGTAGATATATGAAAATTTCTACAGAAGAACTTAAAACCATAGCCATAGATACAGAGAATAATTTAGGAAACAATTGATATGCTCAATATCATAAAAAGGAAATGTCTCCGTCCACTAAGGATAAGCGATTATCAAAAATATGTAAGTTATATACACGACATACCTGAAAAAGAATTTTTTGTAAAAGCACAAATAGTTGACAAAGGCTACTCAGCAGATGCCAAATATCGCATTCTAACCAAAAGCGGACAATTTCTTATGTTAAAAATATCAGATATTGAAAAATACTCTGATTTCAAGCAACAATTTGAATACTTGTTATTACTTAAGAAAAATGGCATTAAAACTTCCTACCCTGTTTCCTTCGGACAATGTAATAACAGAAAGAATGTCTACTTATTGTGTAATTGGATTGAAGGGATACCATTAGATGAGCTATTACCAAAATTAAGCATCAGACAACAATACAATATAGGACGAAAAGCTGGACTACTGATGAAAACAATACATACAACAAACATACTGCCCAATCACTCCTATCCAGCTTTATCATTTCTAGAAATACATCAATTACGCATCCAAAAATATATGGGTTACATAAATCGAAAAGGTGATTCTCAAGAACTTCGGTTACTCTATGAGTATGTAAAGTCTCATATAAACTGTATTCAGGAATTACCATCATGTTTCCTGCACGGAGACTTCCACATTGGAAATCTAATTCTAACGGAACAGAAAGATTTAGATGCAATCGACTGGATACCATTCTTTATTGGAAAGCCATGGGAAGATTTTATCAGAATTATCGTCAGTGGAGAAGCAAGCGCTCTATTTGCGGCCGGACAAATTGACGCATATTTTTCTGATAATATCCCAGTTGATTTTTGGATGACATTGGCAGTGTATACTGCAAGCTATCAATTTGAAATCATTGATTGGGAGAAACCTGTGATATATAAAGATATTTGTTTTGCAGAACACCAACGGAATCTTGTTATCAGACAATATCAAAATATGACCACAAAGATTCCTCTATATTATAAAAAAGCAAAATCTTTACTATGGGGAGGAAATTACAATGAGCATTAAAGATTCAATTGACAGTTCTAAAGAGAAATTAGAAGAAAATATGCGCAGACTGGAGGAACAAAAAAAGAAAGAAAAAGAAATAGATGAAATACTAGATATTGTTGGCCTGATCAGAAATGCGCCGCTCCTTACATCTCCTGCGTTAGAATTGCAACCTATTCTTCATGAAACCATGCCATATATGCAATTTATCTGGCCAAAAGTCCTCGCAAAATTGCCAGATGGCAGAACGCTTATTGGACTTGCCGCTGCTAAAGAATGCAGAAATGTTTATTCCTTTGACATTGTCCTACAAACAAACGGAACTGGCAAGGGTTCTTGGGTAAGATATATGTGGATATTTAAAAATGGAGAGGTTGCTTTCTCACAGTCAGGTGTAAACGTAACATGGGATGAAATAAAAGATTCCGGTATTACCCCATCTGAAATCCGAAAAATAATTATAGATACAATCGCATATAATTCTATTCAAGCTGAAAAATCTTCTAAGCATTGTTATATCGCCACTGCTGTATATGGCTCCTATGATTGTCCAGAAGTGCGGATTTTACGCAGGTTCAGGGATTTTACTTTACAGAACTCCCTCTTAGGCAGGCTGTTTATCAAATCATATTATAGAATTAGTCCCATTTTACTTAAATGGTTTGGACATATCTTCTGGTTTAAACGTTTTTGTAAGTTTTTCCTCGACAAAATGATTTTTATTTTAAAAAGCAAAGGAGTCAGTGATGAAACATACAACGATTGACAACATCCTTACAAATAAAAGCAAACACTTAAAACTGTCTCGGCAAATTCCCTATGCTCCAACCGAAATCCATAACCGCAACCGACAAAATGCCATTGTAATGTTTTCCGGCGGTATGGACTCCACTGTCTCTCTATGGTGGGCATTGTATACATACTCTAACGTGAAAGTCCTAATTATTGATTATAACCAACCTCATAAAATGGAAATTGAATATGCAAAAAGAATCTCAGATATGTTGAGGATTGACTACCGTATCATAAATGTAAACTTGCCAGAAAATTTTTGGGGATTGGAAAACTATCTAACACGCGGACAAGCCTGCTTTATGACGTCACTCGCCGCTTTAGATATTGGACATGAAGGAGCGGATATTGTTCTTGGCATTCTTAAAACAGATATCTACGGAGACTGTGATCGGCACTTTTTGGATTCTCTGGCAGAAGTTTTATACCATAACAACGATTGGGGCAACATAGGAATAGCAACACCCCTGCGGGCAGTAAAAGATAAATGTGATGTAGCTGCTTTGGGATATCGTTTCGGCGCTCCTATTACTTTGTCATGGTCATGCAGACGTCCTATCAACGGACTTCCATGTGGAAAATGCGTGCAATGTAAAGAACGAGAAAGCGCCATCCAACACTTAGAAAACCGGTATTCCATTTCTTGGAATACAATCAAAAATTGGCAGGCCATTATGGGTTCTCCCTACCATCCAGCATTTCATAAAATATCAAGGGACTTGTTTGTTTTGACTCAGGCTTTTCTGCAAACAAAACAATTAAAAAACGAGGTGTCAGGATGGAAATATACAGGGCCCGACGGTATAGAACGCATCGCGTCCAAAATACGCAATCCGCATTCAATTATTAATTCCAATCAAAAATTGCCAGGAATCATGTGCCAGTACGTCCATGCATCTGGTATCTTTGATGATGGTACAATATGGGAAGTATGCATATGCAATAACGGCTCTGTTGCTGTAACCGACAATTTGCCGGATATTCACGTTATCGAACAGGAGCTTATTAAAAACGTCAAATACTAACGAATAGTATCATATGTGCAGCGGAAATCAAAAACACAAGAGTTTAAAGGGATTTCTATTAGAAATAACTGTTTTATAAATACAGCAAAAAATAGAAAAAGATTTGTAACTGAAATTTTGAAATTTTTAAAACACGTGATAAATGGAGAAAAAATTTGAAAAAGATAAACACTTATATTAATTCTACTGACACCTTTAAATTATGGACACCCAAATTTATTATTATTACTGTCATAAACTCGTTTTCTTTTCTATGTTCAAACATGGCAACTATAGGAATTCCCACTTATGCTGCCACTTTAAGCGACAATAATATTGCCCTTGGCCTTATAACCACATTTTCAGCAATTGCCGCCTTACTATCCAGGCCCTTTGCCGGCTTTTTCCTTGATCGCATTAATCGTGTGGCCATCTTATCTCTTGGATTCTCATTAATGGTAACTGCTTCTTTGGGGTATATGGTATATCCATTCATTTCGGGCATTTTAATAATGCGCTTACTACATGGCATAGGCTGGGGCTTATGTTCTTCTGCAACCGCTACTTTAGCCAGTGATTTTTTGCCAAAAAGCAAAATTGCTGAAGGCCTAGGATATATGGGTGCAATTAGCTCTATCTTTTCCTCCATTGCCCCTACTATATCCATGATTATTTTTACACGGTTAAGTGCAACTTTTATGCTCCTGATAATTTTAAGCAGTGCAATAGCAGGTCTTATCCTATCCCTACTGCTTATTTACAAACAACTGCCAACCAATAATACAAATAATACATTAGAAACCACACATCATCATAAGACTTCTTTTATTGAGCCCAAGGCATTATTACCTGCAATGGCTATAGCTTCTGTTACAATTGCATATTCTCCCATTGCTACATTTATAACCCCATACATTACAGAAAAGGGATTTAAAACCCCCGAAATATTTTTTTATTCTTATGCTTTTTCCACAATAATAGCAAGACCTCTTACCGGTAAAATTGCTGATAAAAAAGGATATTATAAAATAGCTGTTCTTTCCCTGTTCAGCATGGGAATAAGCTCATATATTTTTTCAATAATCAATTCATTGACCTTTCTTTGTTTAGGAGGTTTGTTATCTGGATTTGCCATGGGAGGAGGGATGAGTTCCTTACAAGCAATGGCAGTTGCAAATGTCTCTCCTGAAAAACGTGGAACTGCAAATTCAACTTTTCTTTATGGATTTGATGCAGGCATGGCCTTGGGTTCATTTGCAGCAGGCTATTTTAGAAGAAGCACAGAATTTGGTATTATTTTTTCTTTAATGTCCATAATACCAATCGTAAGCTGTATCCTTATATCAATTATTCATCAGATCAGCGTTGAAGAATAAATTTCTTTTTCGCTATTGATTTTTCATAGTAATCTTCAATTAGGCTTTTGAAAATACTCCCAAAAACCTGTTATATTTTAGCCAAGCTCGGTTCAAGAAGCCGTCGGGCTTCTAAAGTGCATTCTGCATACAATTGTAGAAATTCGAGAAATGGAAAAATTCCATAATACTTCTCAACATAAATAGATGACGGATTCGGGGTATGTTTCTTTGTAATTCTTTACTACAATTGGCAGTGATTTTCCTGCATAGGCTTTCCCTTCATCCAAATTTTTGTATACCTTGAAATAAAGATATCCTACCAGTGTCATTATGATATGATAGGTTATATAATTATACTTCGTGCTTTTGAACCCCTCCAGTTTCCAAAAATCCTTCATCTGCTAGAAGTCTTCTTCGATTCTTGGACGCAGCTCGTAGGTGTTTATGATCTGCCGCGCAATTCTGTGCTTATCTGTCATCATAAATACGAAATATTTGTCTGTTTTCATGTACAACACAGTCGTTGATTGGCACGTCCTTACCTGGCTCATCGTTTTCCCATAACCGGCCAAAATCTGTCACCAACTGGAATTCTCGGTTCTTCCGTTTCCGGTTGGGATGTTTTTCCATTTCCCACGCCAAATACGATTTCCTCAGCAATCCCGGAATCATCCAGGACGCTTCTCAAAATGCCAAGTTTGTATCCACACATCGTCTCCCCTCTATTTTTACCACAGAAGAATTTTCATAATTGTCATTATCCAGGTTGACAAGGATCTTCGTGCAGTCCAGTATGTGGATGTATGGCTGGACGTCAAGTTTTGGGCATAGATGTTCCTGGACATAAGCATTATAAAAGGAGGCCCATTCTTCACCACTGTATTTTGCAATAAGCTTGCGCATGACACTTTCTGAAAAAAGCCCTTCATTCACATCCCGTTCATTGTCCCAGGGGTTCCAGCCCAACTCTGCCAAAAGCTCCGTTTCCGTCACCGCAAAAAAAGGGGGATGTCCGTAAGACTGGTCTTGCATTTGAGTTTAGCGGAAACGGAAAGACACCGCAGGATGTCAAAAGGGATATGGGGTTGTCCCTGCGCTTATCTGACAGGGCCAGGGAGCAAATGTTTGTAAGCCCCGCCTTTTCATCGTAAGGATAATGTCATCTATCAGGTTGGGGAATGGTATTTCTGCTGCATCTATTTTCACCGTTCTTATCGTTTTGTAAACCCTTTCTTTATCTTTTCGGCATATTTGTATCATAACTCACCTCTGCTTTGGTTTAATGGGAATCCCCTATTCATTATAGCAAATTTTTTATGACTTATCCAAAAGACTTATTGAAGAACCTATAAAAATAAGTTTTGACAAGGTTCTATCGCTGTGATAAGATAATGCAAACGAAGTTTCTATACGCACTTCTGGCAGATTTTCATCTGCATCATAATGCGGGCTTCCTGCTGAAACCTTGTTTTAGATCAAAAGCTCTGATTTCCTTACCTATATTTTTTTATCTAAGAAAAAGGGGATTTCATACTTTTACCGGCTCTAAATTTATGCTATATTGTAAGAAAGGACTTTATATGAATGATACCAACATCCAATGGCATCCCGGATTTGTGGCGGCTATGAACCTGGAATTGCGGGAGGACAGGGAAAACCTGACTTTCTGCAAGGAGTACAACCTGAATACGAAGCCTCTGTCCATTGATCTGCTGATTATTCAGAAGGACGCCGCTGCCACTGTCTCCAATGAAATTGGAAAGATATTTCGGGGACATAACATTATGGAGTATAAATCTCCGGGAGATTCTCTGGACATTGACGTATATTACAAGACTATGGCCTATGCCGCGCTTTACAAATCCGGAGGTGAAACTGCGGATTCTATTCCGGCTAATGAGATTACAATCTCTCTGGTGCGGGAAGCCAGGCCCCGGAAATTATTCCAGTATTTCAGGGCCCAGAACTATTCCATAGTGAACTCCTATGCTGGGATTTACTATATTGAAGGGGCCATTCCATTCCCTGCACAGGTAATTGTCACGCAGGAATTGGATTCAGCCGCTCATGGATGGCTCTGCGCGCTTTCCAGGAATATCAAAGAGCCTGTCGCTCAGAGGCTGTTGGAACTGACCAAGAATCTTACGGAAGCCGGGGAACGGAATTTCGCCGATTCTGTTTTAACTGTTATGCTGAAGGCCAATAAACAGATGTTTCATAAGTGGAAAGGAGCTGAAAATATGTTTGAAATTTTAATGGAGCTTATGGAGCCTCAGATAGAGGCTATGCTGAAAGAGGAACGAGAGAAGGCTATTGCCATTGGGGAACAGAATGGTGAGCAAAGGGGCATCCACATTGGGGAACAGAACGGCGAATTGAGGGGCCTTTATACTGGCAAAATACAAGGCGCCATAGACACGCTTCGGGACTTTGGGCTCCCAGAGTCTGACGTTAAATCCAGAATTATAGAAAAATATCATCTCTCCTCATCGGAAGCAGACGACTATTTATCTGGTGTTATCACATCCGAATCTCCTTTTCAATAGGCGGCCATTTCTTTCAAAAACAACTCATTCTATTTTAATTATTGTATTTTAGGTTCAGCGGTCATTAGAATCCGCACCATAGACCGCTGAACTAATGTCTCTGCATTTCCAGCAGATTCCATCTGCATCATAATGCGGTCTTCCCGCTGAAACCTTGTTTTAGATCAAAAGTTCTGATTTCCTTACCTATATTTTTATCTAAGAAAAAGGGGGTTTCATACTTTTACTGGCTCTAAATTTATGCTATATTGGAAGAAAGGCCTCTATATGAATGATACAAACATCCAATGGCATCCAGGATTTGTGGCCGCTATGAACCTGGAACTGCGGGAGGACAGGGAAAACCTGACTTTCTGCAAGGAGTACAACCTGAATACGAAGCCTCTGTCCATTGATCTGCTGATTATTCAGAAGGACGCCGCTGCCACTGTCTCCAATGAAATTGGAAAGATATTTCGGGGACATAACATTATGGAGTATAAATCTCCGGGAGATTCTCTGGACATTGACGTATATTACAAGACTATGGCCTATGCCGCGCTTTACAAATCCGGAGGTGAAACTGCGGATTCTATTCCGGCTAATGAGATTACAATCTCTCTGGTGCGGGAAGCCAGGCCCCGGAAATTATTCCAGTATTTCAGGGCCCAGAACTATTCCATAGTGAACTCCTATGCTGGGATTTACTATATTGAAGGGGCCATTCCATTCCCTGCACAGGTAATTGTCACGCAGGAATTGGATTCAGCCGCTCATGGATGGCTCTGCGCGCTTTCCAGGAATATCAAAGAGCCTGTCGCTCAGAGGCTGTTGGAACTGACCAAGAATCTTACGGAAGCCGGGGAACGGAATTTCGCCGATTCTGTTTTAACTGTTATGCTGAAGGCCAATAAACAGATGTTTCATAAGTGGAAAGGAGCTGAAAATATGTTTGAAATTTTAATGGAGCTTATGGAGCCTCAGATAGAGGCTATGCTGAAAGAGGAACGAGAGAAGGCTATTGCCATTGGGGAACAGAATGGTGAGCAAAGGGGCATCCACATTGGGGAACAGAACGGCATCCGCATTGGAGAACAGAACGGCGAATTGAGGGGCCTTTATACCGGCAAAATACAAGGCGCCATAGACACGCTTCGGGACTTTGGGCTCCCGGAGTCTGACGTTAAATCCAGAATTATAGAAAAATACCATCTCTCCTCATCGGAAGCAGACGACTATTTATCTGGTGTTATCACATCCGAATCTCCTTTTCAATAGGCGGCCATTTCTTTCAAAAACAACTCATTCTATTTTAATTATTGTATTTTAGGTTCAGCGGTCATTAGAATCCGCACCATAGACCGCTGAACTAATGTCTCTGCATTTCCAGCAGATTCCATCTGCATCATAATGCGGTCTTCCCGCTGAAACCTTGTTTTAGATCAAAAGTTCTGATTTCCTTACCTATATTTTTATCTAAGAAAAAGGGGGTTTCATACTTTTACTGGCTCTAAATTTATGCTATATTGGAAGAAAGGCCTCTATATGAATGATACAAACATCCAATGGCATCCAGGATTTGTGGCCGCTATGAACCTGGAACTGCGGGAGGACAGGGAAAACCTGACTTTCTGCAAGGAGTACAACCTGAATACGAAGCCTCTGTCCATTGATCTGCTGATTATTCAGAAGGACGCCGCTGCCACTGTCTCCAATGAAATTGGAAAGATATTTCGGGGACATAACATTATGGAGTATAAATCTCCGGGAGATTCTCTGGACATTGACGTATATTACAAGACTATGGCCTATGCCGCGCTTTACAAATCCGGAGGTGAAACTGCGGATTCTATTCCGGCTAATGAGATTACAATCTCTCTGGTGCGGGAAGCCAGGCCCCGGAAATTATTCCAGTATTTCAGGGCCCAGAACTATTCCATAGTGAACTCCTATGCTGGGATTTACTATATTGAAGGGGCCATTCCATTCCCTGCACAGGTAATTGTCACGCAGGAATTGGATTCAGCCGCTCATGGATGGCTCTGCGCGCTTTCCAGGAATATCAAAGAGCCTGTCGCTCAGAGGCTGTTGGAACTGACCAAGAATCTTACGGAAGCCGGGGAACGGAATTTCGCCGATTCTGTTTTAACTGTTATGCTGAAGGCCAATAAACAGATGTTTCATAAGTGGAAAGGAGCTGAAAATATGTTTGAAATTTTAATGGAGCTTATGGAGCCTCAGATAGAGGCTATGCTGAAAGAGGAACGGGAGAAGGCTATTGCAATTGGGGAACAGAATGGCATCCGCATTGGGGAACAGAACGGCGAACAGAGGGGTCTTTATACCGGCAAAATACAAGGCGCCATAGAGGCGCTTCGGGACTTTGGGCTCCCGGAGTCTGACGTTAAATCCAGAATTATAGAAAAATATCATCTCTCCCCTCTAGAAGCGGAGGACTATTTATCCAGAGTTGTCACATCTGAATTTGATAGCACAATCGTTCGGCACTACTAAATCTATAGTTCCATCCTCTGACAAAACAAAAGCAAAACACAAATAGTCTTTTTCATACTTTTCATATGCCCAATTCACATAGTTCAACAGAGAATTATACCTGGCTCCCCTGTCCGCTCTTCCTGGTATCACTGCCTCCCCATCCAAAATCGCTCCCGCCAGATGGCACCTTCCATTCAAATCTGCTATAATCGCTCCGTCAACCGCGGAAATACCCAATACCTTATTCTCACATTTATTCTGACCCTCATCCTTGTTTTCAATTAAAGGAAATGGTTCCCATTGATATCCCCTCTTATATTCTGTTAATCGCTCTTTTTCCCATTTCAAAATATCCTGTTCCATAAAAACAATAGATGTCCCATGTTTCTGTTCTTTCAACATATTCACCAGATTTGTTATCACTTTTTCATCTATGTGCAGATCAGTTTTTTTTCTTATCAAACAAAGCAATTCTTCCTTCCATTCTCCCTCATCTTTTTCTCCGTCTAATGCAGGTATTCTGCATAATCCATCCCGATATTCAAATAATACCTGGTTATTTTCTAATACCTCCCAGCTTAAGTGGCCTGTAAACGCAATACAAATTGCCGGAAATTCACCGTCCTTCTTTGAAACTATTCCCTTAATATTATAAATTCCATTTTCCTTTCCCACGTATAATCCATTGAAATTTCCTGCCATTTCCATTATTTTCCTGATTGCCCGCAGATTCTCCGGTACAAGCTGCCACTCTTTTTCATCTTTTTCCCTTACAAATTCTAAATCCCCATTTTCTCTCAGATATTCAAAATATATCCTGCTTTTCACTGTCCTGCGCTCATATTTTTGAGCAGATATCTGTATTAAAAATTCCAGAGAAGGAAGCTCCTTTTCATTTAATATTCTCTTCACAAATTGCGCAATCAGCCATTCCCTTTTCAACATTTCTCCCAAAATAGCCTGCAGCAATCTAATCTCGCAGGGATTTTTATAAACTTCCATCTGGTTCTCCAACACCTCTAGATACAGTACATTCCCAAAACGCTTTTCCAATTCTTCCAGAATCATCTCAAGAAAATATTGGACCGCTTTATCCCTGTATTCTCCCCAAAAAATCCATCTGGCACTTATTTTCTTTTCTTCCGCTGTATAACGCGCATCCTGCCATTCTGTTCTGTTTCCTATACATACAAAGCCGTTTTCAGGTATTGCTCCCTCATTGATGCCTAATTTTACACCTTCCGGAAATTTTCTAAATTCCTTTCGAAGACGTTCCGTATAAAAACTACAGAATTTTTTCCCTAATCCATTTGTCATATACATACTCCGTATCCATTTTTCTCTTCTCCGCACTTTTCAATCTCTTTCTGTAAACACCGCTGATAGCGTTCTATATATTCTTGTATGCTCCAAACCAACTCTTCTGCATTTTCTTTATTTATCCGGTAAATATCCAACAATTGCCTTTTCTCCCGCTTCAATTGGAACGCTTCTTCGCTTTCGCTTCCCAGCTCTTTTTGAAAACTATCCCTGCATTCCAAAAGATACTTCGCCAGACACATCAAAACTTCGCTATTCAAAAATACATCCATTGTTGTAAAAACTGATGATGCTCTTATCTGTCCCCCATTATTCGGTAGATATTTGGACAGAAAGTTTTGAATATCGCATAACATATTGCAGATATGCGAATTTGCACATTCATAAAGTTTTTTTACTTCTTCATCCGTCCAGCAATAGCAATCACTATTTACGCCGGTACTTTTCATGCAGAGTAATACAAGACTGCTCCGAATAATTGTCTCTGCCGGCATCTCCCATTTTTGCTTCCCCTGATCAGAAGCGTTTTTCCAAATCGCATACAGATAATCTTTCAAGGACAGTTCAAGTGTCAATATGGAAACCAAATCCGCTTCGCATTCTTTAAAAAAACGCATCATCATATCAACTGCCGATTCAACGGAAAAGCATCTTTCGTCCCAAAGAAAATATCCATTTATTTTTTGGGTCATACTGGCTGTCTTCTCAACAAACTCCCTCTGCCTGCCAACTGCCTGGGAAACATCCTTTTCCAGCCAATGCAAGTACTCCATTTCCCGCAGATACCCAAACAATTCTTCCCTTTTATTTACCAATACCTCACTGACACTGTCTAACAAAGTCTCCCCAAGCCACTCGGTATAATATCTGTATCTCTGGTGCTTTTTACAGAAATCTTCTAAATTTTCGTGATTTACGCTGAATTTACACTGTTTCAAATACTCGCTGTCTTCCAGATTTTCCATCTGCTCCCTGATGTACCGTTCTATTTTTTTCGTAAATTCTCTCCAATAATCTTCATTCTGAATATCTTGATATTCTTCCTCTATATTTGTCCGAAAATAAGATGAAATAATATTTGCCATAATTTGAATTGCACAATTATACCGATATTTTCTGTTCCTTACCGCCTGTCCCACAAAATGCCCCACTTCATGGCTCAGCATAATTAACATTAATTTCATATCATAGATTTGTTTTTCTGGAACACTGACAAGAAACAGCCTCTTATCATTTGACATATTTTTGAACAACTCTCGTACCTGTACAGTACTCGTAACTCCTAAACACGTGAGAAATTCATATTTGCGTCCAGATGCATTTTGCTCCCCTATTTTTCCCAAAAAATTTTTCATATTATATATGAACGCATTATAAAAAGCGCGCAGGCACACCGGAGCATTATATCTTGTTCCTTCCGCTTCCGGTTTGGGTGTTTCTGCCATTTCCCATTGGTGGCTGCCAGTTTTACTGCATCCTGGTAGAGGGTCATGTTTTCTTTCGCAGGAAGGTAAGTGTCTACCTTGCGGACCTTTTTCAGATAGTTGACCATTTCCCGTGACAGGAACCCCCTGTCATTGATCCATATGTCGTTTTCCTGGAAACAGGAAGTGGTGCGCAGCATCTGGCGGCATTGTTCCATATCATGTGTCTTAAGTGTGCCAAATACGATCTCCTCCGCAATCCCGGAATCATCCAGGACGCCCCGCAAAACGCCAAGCTTGTATCCGCGCATCGTCTCCCCGTCTATTTTCACCACAGAAGAATTTTCATAATTATCATTATCCAGGTTGACAAGAACCTTCGTGCAGTCCAGTATGTGGATGCATGGCTGGACATCAAGTTTTGGGCATAGATAATCCTGGACATAAGTATTTATAGAAAGCAACCCATTCATCGCTGCTGTACTTCACAAGGAGCCTGCGCATGACACTTTCTGAAAAAAGGCCCTCCTTTATATCCCGTTCATTGTCCCAGAGGTTCCAGCCTAGTTCTGCCAGCAGTTCCGCTTCTGTCACCGCAAAGGGGACATCTGTAAGGCTGGTCTTACATTTTAATTTGGCTGCAACAGCAAGGCATAACAGGATATCAAAAGGAATATGGCGGTTGTCCCTGCGCTTATCGGGCAGGGCCTGGGAGAGAAGCTCTGTAAGCCCCCGTCTTTTCAACGTAAGGATGATGTCATCGATCAGGTTGGGGAATGACATTTCTGCTGCATCTATCTTCCCTGTCCGTATCGCATTGTAAACTTTTTCCTTATCTTTCCGACATATCTGTATCATAAGCCACCTCTACTGTAGTATAATGGAAATCCCCTATTTATTATAGCAGGTTTTTCATAACTTTGCCAAAAGACTTATTGAAGTAACCTATAAAAATAAGTTTTGACAAGGTTCTATTGCTGTGATAAGATAATGCAAACGAAGTTTCTATACACACTTCTGGCGGATTTTCATCTGCATCATAATGCGGGCTTCCCGCTGAAACCTTGTTTTAGATCAAAAGCTTTGATTTCCTTACCTATATTTTTTATCTAAGAAAAAGGGAATTTCATACTTTTATTGACTCTAAATTTATGCTATATTGTAAGAAAGGACTCTATATGAATGATACCAACATCCAATGGCATCCAGGATTTGTGGCCGCTATGAACCTGGAACTGCGGGAGGACAGGGAAAACCTGACTTTCTGCAAGGAGTACAACCTGAATACGAAGCCTCTGTCCATTGATCTGCTGATTATTCAGAAGGACGCCGCTGCCACTGTCTCCAATGAAATTGGAAAGATATTTCGGGGACATAACATTATGGAGTATAAATCTCCGGGAGATTCTCTGGACATTGACGTATATTACAAGACTATGGCCTATGCCGCGCTTTACAAATCCGGAGGTGAAACTGCGGATTCTATTCCGGCTAATGAGATTACAATCTCTCTGGTGCGGGAAGCCAGGCCCCGGAAATTATTCCAGTATTTCAGGGCCCAGAACTATTCCATAGTGAACTCCTATGCTGGGATTTACTATATTGAAGGGGCCATTCCATTCCCTGCACAGGTAATTGTCACGCAGGAATTGGATTCAGCCGCTCATGGATGGCTCTGCGCGCTTTCCAGGAATATCAAAGAGCCTGTCGCTCAGAGGCTGTTGGAACTGACCAAGAATCTTACGGAAGCCGGGGAACGGAATTTCGCCGATTCTGTTTTAACTGTTATGCTGAAGGCCAATAAACAGATGTTTCATAAGTGGAAAGGAGCTGAAAATATGTTTGAAATTTTAATGGAGCTTATGGAGCCTCAGATAGAGGCTATGCTGAAAGAGGAACGGGAGAAGGCTATTGCAATTGGGGAACAGGCTGGCATCCGCATTGGGGAACAGAACGGCATCCGCATTGGGGAACAGAACGGCGAACAGAGGGGCCTTTATACCGGCAAAATTCAAGGCACCATAGACACGCTTCGGGACTTTGGACTCTCGGAGTCTGACGTTAAATCCAGAATTATGGAAAAGTATCATCTCTCCCCGCTAGAAGCAGATAACTATTTGTCCGAAATTACCACACCTAAAATTCCTTTTCAATAGGCGGCCATTTTTTTCAAGAACAAAAACAACTCATTCTATTCTAATTATTGTATTTAGGTTCAGCGGTCATCAGAGTCTGCACTATAGACCGCTGAACTTACGTCCCTGTGCTTCCAGCAGATTCCATCTGCGTCATAATGCGGGCTTTCCCGCAAAAACCTTGTTTTAAGTCAAAAACTCTGATTTTCTTATCCGTACTTTATTTTTATTCGAGGAAAAGGAGATTTCACGCTTTTACTTGCTGCAAATTTATGCTATATTCTAAGAAAGGACTCTATATGAATGATACCAATATCCAATGGCATCCCGGGTTCGTGGCCGCTATGAACCTGGAACTGCGGGAAGACAGGGAAAACCTGACTTTCCACAAAGAATACAACCTGAATACAAAACCACTGTCCATTGACCTGCTGATTATTCAGAAGAATGCTTCTGCCACTGTCTCCAATGAAATCGGAAAAATATTTCGGAGACACAACATTATGGAGTATAAATCTCCGGGAGATTCTCTGGACATTGACGTATACTACAAGACTATGGCCTATGCCGCGCTTTACAAATCCGGAGGCGAAGCTGTTGATTCCATTCTGGCTAATGATGTTACAATCTCTCTGATCCGCGAAAACAAGCCACGTAAGTTGTTCCGGCATTTCATGGAACAGGGCTGTTCCGTGATTAATCCCTATGCTGGGATTTACTATATTGAAGGGGCCGTTCCATTCTCCACACAGGTAATCGTCACGCAGGAATTGGATTCAGCCGCGCACGGATGGCTCTGCGCGCTTTCCAGGAATATCAAAGAGCCTGTTGCCCAGAGAGTACTGGAGTTAACCAAAAACCTTACAGAACCCGGCGAACGGAATTTCGCCGATTCTGTTTTAACTGTTATGCTGAAAGCCAATAAACAAATGTTTCATATGTGGAAAGGAGCTGGGAATATGTTTGAAATTTTAATGGAGCTTATGGAGCCTCAGATAGAGACTATGCTGAAAGAGGAACGGGAGAAAGCTATTACGATTGGAGAACAGAAGGGCATACGCATTGGAGAACAGAAGGGCATACGCATTGGAGAGCGAACCGGGATACTGGCAACCATAAACTCTCTCCGGAACTTTGGACATTCCGATGCCGATATTAAACCTGAAATTATGAAAAATTACCACCTTTCTTCTTCAGAGGCGGATAACTATTTATCAAGAGTGACTGTATCTGAATCGCCAAAACAGCAGCTCCAGTAAATGCGGCATTCCATTACAGGATTATATAAATAGAATAGGAAAATCATGCCTAATACTTTGCCATCTAAGAGTGATTTTCCTATTTTTGTACAAATTTACTATATTGTTTCTGCACATCTTTCCATATTACATAATGATTTATATTTGCATAAGTTCTTTTTCTACCATTCCTTTTGATAATATTTCTTTTTTATATCTCGCCAACTGAATATCCATTAATAAATCTTAAATATTAGCGTTTTTTCTCTTTCGTGTCTAATAATATCTTTTAACCTCTTTGAATAAGCCATATTGTACCGCTTCTTCAATACCATAGCGCGCACAATATTCAAAGGGATTTCAGGATTACTTTCCAGGACTACATTTAACACCTGAATCTTTATCGCCTCCTGATAACCTTCTTCGTACCAAATATCTCTTTTCATATCATATACTATGGCATCAATATTTAGAAAAACTGTATCCACAAGGGATTCCGCCTATCAAATATATGTCGCCTGCCTCTCCCAACTTATAGAATAATTCCATGGCAGAGGGATACTCTTCTAAATATAAATATATTAGCTCTTTTAATTGTTTCATATTCATAGTTATATGATCCTTTCCAATTATCTCAGCATTAAATGTATCTCAGTGTTCTTGCAATCATAATATTTTATTGCGGGAGACTTATCCCTGTTAACTCTTTATACAAATTAACTGCATAAGAATCTGTCATTCTGGAAATAAAATCCACAACTAAATGCAATTTATCATACACACTGATATCTTCCAATTTTTTTTTGACAATTTCCATTATAATCATGCAGCGCCTGATACAAAAACATCCAACAGCGTTTTTATCACTTTATCCCCCTACCAACTCCAAAGCCAGAACTTCGTGACAGCTAAAACAATATTTCCCTGTTACATCTTTCTTCAAATAGTCGACAAAACCTTTCTTGGAATCCAATATAAGTTTTGACAGGCTTCCACCTCTATGATAAGATAAAGCAAACGAAGTTTCTATATACACTTCTGGCAGTTCTTCATCTGCATCATACTGCGGGCTTCCTGCTGAAACCTTGTTTTATACTCTAATTTCCTTATCCTTATTTTATTTTTTCCAAAGAAAAGGAAATTTCACGCTTTTACTAGCTCTTAATATATGCTATATTGTAAGAAAGGACTCTATATGAATGACACCACCATCCAATGGCATCCCGGATTTGTGGCCGCTATGAACCTGGAACTGCGGGAAGACAGGGAAAACCTGACTTTCCACAAAGAATTCAACCTGAATACGAAGCCTCTGTCCATTGATCTGCTGATTATTCAGAAAGGTACCGCTGCCACTGTCTCCAATGAAATCGGAAAGATATTTCGGGAGCACAACATTATGGAGTATAAATCTCCGGGAGATTCTCTGGACATTGACGTATATTACAAGACTATGGCTTATGCCGCGCTTTACAAATCCGGAGGTGAAACTGCGGATTCCATTCCGGCTGATAATGTTACAATTTCTCTGGTCCGTGAAAACAAGCCACGGAAACTGTTCCAGTATTTCAGGGAACAAGGCTGTTCTGTGATTAATCCCTATACTGGAATTTACTATATTAAAGGACCTATTCCATTCCTTACACAGGTAATTGTCACTCAGGAATTGAATTCAACCGCACACGGATGGCTCTGCGCGCTTTCCAGGAATATTAAAGAACCTGTTGCCCAGAGAGTGCTGGAGTTGACCAAAAATCTAACACAACCCGGGGAACGGAATTTTGCGGATTCTGTTTTAACTGTTATGCTGAAGGCTAATAAACAAATGCTTCATAAGTGGAAAGGAGCTGAGAACATGTTTGAAATTTTAATGGAGATTATGGAACCTCAGATAAAGGCTATGCTGAAAGAGGAACGGGAGAAAGCTATTACGATTGGAGAACAGAAGGGCATACGCATTGGAGAACAGAAGGGCATACGCATTGGAGAGCGAACCGGGATACTGGCAACCATAAACTCTCTCCGGAACTTTGGACATTCCGATGCCGATATTAAACCTGAAATTATGAAAAATTACCGCCTTTCTTCTGCAGAAGCGGATGATTATTTATCCGAAGCGGATGAAGCCGGACTGCCAAAACCGCCCCTCCAGTAAATTCCATGATATTATGACTTTATATAAATCCGGAGGCGAAACTGCTGATTCCATTCCGGCTGATGAAATTACAATTTCTCTGGTGCGGGAAGCCAGGCCCCGGAAGTTGTTCCGGCATTTCATGGAACAGGGCTGTTCCATGATTAATCCTTATGCTGGGATTTACTATATTGAAGGGGCTGTTCCATTCTCCACACAGGTAATTGTCACACAGGAATTGGATTCAGCCGCGCACGGATGGCTTTGCGCACTTTCCAGGAATATCAAAGAGCCTGTTGCCCAGAGAGTGCTGGAGCTAACCAAAAACCTTACAGAATCCGGAGAGCGGAATTTCGCCGATTCTGTTTTAACTGTTATGCTGAAAGCCAATAAACAAATGTTTCATATGTGGAAAGGAGCTGGGAATATGTTTGAAATTTTAATGGAGCTTATGGAGCCTCAGATAGAGACTATGCTGAAAGAGGAACGGGAGAAAGCTATTACGATTGGAGAACAGAAGGGCATACGCATTGGAGAACAGAAGGGCATACGCATTGGAGAACAGAAGGGCATACGCATTGGAGAGCGAACCGGGATACTGGCAACCATAAACTCTCTCCGGAACTTTGGACATTCCGATGCCGATATTAAACCTGAAATTATGAAAAATTACCGCCTTTCTTCTGCAGAAGCGGATGATTATTTATCCGAAGCGGATGAAGCCGGACTGCCAAAACCGCCCCTCCAGTAAATTCCATGATATTATGACTTTATATAAGTTCAGCCGCCACTATTGCAAGTAGCGGCGGCTATTTCATTTTCCCTTGCAAACCTGATAAATCAAATATAACAAGCCTTTCCTGACATTTACCTCTCAAATATCTGCTCCAGCAGATTATTCTCATACAGCAGCTCCAGCAGCGGATTATTCTGAATCTCATCCATCATCTGCCCGCCCCATTCACCCCCCTGGCACAGGGTAATCACCAAAAAAAGAATCCAGACCACCACAAGTCCCTCCAGCAGGCCCACAGCCAGGCCGCCTGCATGGTTAATGGTATCAATTCCCGGAAGTTTAGCAATAATATCCAGAACATGGATCAGAAATCCCAGCAGAATGCTAATCAGAATAAAAGCCAGAATCCACGCAATTCTCTCCACCACTGCGTCTGCCGCCTGTTCTGCAAGCCATTCATAGCCCTTGCTGTTTTTCTGAATCATTTCATAAAGCGGCGTCTGGTTTGTCAAAAACTCCGCCACATAGGGCGCCGCAAAGGATGACAGGATAATTGTCACAAATACTGCCGCAAGAGAGAAAACAACTCTCACCATTCCCCGTATATAGCCGTGCAGCCCAAAGCCGCCCACAACCACAAGCACCGTTATCAATAATAAGTCCATATTTTCTGTACTCCTGTCCCAGCCGATTCCTAACCAAACCAGCCGGTTTTCTCTCAGTCTGCTCCTTTAAATCTTTTCCTATTACTCCGCATATTCTTCTTTCCTGACAATCGGCCTTTATTTCAGCCTGACTCTCTGGGTCTCGCCGTCTATCAGAAAAACATAATCCCGGATCTTGCCGGCGGACATGACTTTCCAGATATTTTTCTCAAAGTTCGAATGAAATTTCTGTACGCCCCGCAGTGTAAAAATTGCGCATTCCAGATTATTGCGGAGGTAAATCTCGTCATTTTCCAGAAATCCGATTTCTTCATATTCCATCTGAAATTCCTGGGAAAGAACCTCCGCTCCCCGCAGATCGTATATTTTCATCTGATAAGACTGTTCCTTATTCTCATTGTCAAAGACAAATCCAAAGTAAGCGTCATTATAAAATATACTTCGGATTTCCTTCTCCACTTCCATCTCTCTCTTGACCTTAGGCTTTTGGGCGCCCTCAAAAATAACTGTTTTCCTGCTTCCGAAGGCCACCATCACATCATTTGTCAGAAATTCCACCTTGGGAACCACAATATCTGAATAGGAATACTGACCTACGATATTGTCAATTTCGTTCTGTCCTACTGTGTCAAAATTAAAGAATGTAACAGTGGTCTTTACATTTCCCTCATTGACATCCAGCAGGGAAACCGCCAGCTTCCTGCCGTCATTGGAAATGGCAAGATCCAGGGGATAGCCGCTGTTTTCCGTATGTACTTCTCCCTCTGCCAGAAAAGTTCCTGATTTATCATAGACCTGAATGTATCCAGTTCCCTCTTGTTCCATCAAAACAGCCACCGTTCCCTGATTCGCCACCTGAATCCGCTGAATGGGCATGGTAGTTTTAATCTCACCGCAAGGCCCGGAAAGATCCATAATATAGATGGTGTCTCCCTTTCTGTCAGCAATGACCACATAGTTTTCACAGGAATCCGTCATGGGCGACTGCATTTCATAAGTCTGGTTCCAGATCGTCTTGTTGTTCGCGTCTACCAGGGAAGCGCCGTCGCTGCTGTATTTCAGGATATTCCCACAAAAAACCTCAAACTGTGTCCCCGGGGAATCTTCCCGTTTCACCGACTTTAAAACATCGTATTCCGAATATGTTCTGGTCTGCAGGTAAATATAAATTCCTGCAATTGCAAGCAGCGACGCAATTGCCGCAAAAGCCGCCCATCTTAAAATCTTTCTCCGATGCTTGCGGATTTTTTCATTCATTCCTTTTACATCTGATTTTACCCCTACATCCGATTTAACCACCCGGTATGCTTTATCTGCCAAAACTACACCTCCGCGCGCAATGCCTGCCGGCATGAATGGATATGCCTGATATGCCAAAACCACTCTTCTGTTCACAGTCTCATTCTCTAAAGTCTTCCCTATCATATCACATTCCGGCGTCCTATGCACACTTTTTGGAAAATTTATGGAAGCAGCAGCTTCTGGCCGGCGTAAATCTTGTCCCCGTCCTCAATTCCGTTGGCCTCACATACCTTTTTCATCATATCGCGGCTATGGTAAATATTAATGCAGATAGAAGCCAGCGTATCTCCCGGCTGAACGGTATAGTACCGGGGCTGTTCCGCAGATGTTTCCTGGGCAGACGCCTGGGTTTCTCCGGATCCGGTTTCATCCGCCTGGGTGTCATTTGAGGTTTCTCCCGACTGATCATTTCCTGCATTCCCTGCAGTTTCTCCTGACTGGCTGCCCTCTGCGCTTCCTGCCTGTACATCCTTAGTCGCCTGATCAGACGCTCCCTGGGTCTCTCCGTCTTGTACGTCCTGTGCCCCTCCCTGGGTCTGCCCGTCTTGTACGTCCTGTGCCCCTCCCTGGGTCTGCCCGTCTTTTGCGTCCTGAGTCCCTCCCTGAGTCTGCCCATCCTGGGACGCCGCCTGATCAGAGGCTGCATCTCCCTGCTCCTTTCCATCCCCGGTCTGCTGTCCTTCTTCCAAAGGCTCTACCTGGGATTCCACGCTTTCCACTACCACGCCATTTGGATTTTCTGAACGTTTCTCGGTGGATTCTTTGCTTCGCATGACATGAAGCACATCCTCCACTTCCTGCATTTTCCGGTAATTATTAATCGTCGTAATTCCCAGAACACAGACTGCCACCAGGAAAAAAGAAGAAGCCGTATAGAGAAATCTCCGGTTTTGCCGCTCCACCTGTCTTCCATGCCTTGTAACCATCATATTCCGATAGGATTCCAAGGCTTCCTCTGCCTGGGTTTTCGGTTCTTCTAAATTGCTTCTGGCAAAAATCTTTTCCTGACTGCCGCTGTCACCTCTCAGTTCCCTGCGCAGTTTCCTGAATTCCTCAAGCTTAAGCTGAGAAGTCCTATGTTCTGTGTCACCAACCCCTGCATGCGGCCCTTCCGAATTCAAATCGCTCATCCTTGTATGGGAGTTTTCCGATTTTGCACCGCTCATCTCTGCATGGGAGCCTTCCGATTTTGTGCCGCTCATCTCTGCATGGGAGCCTTCCGATTTTGCACCGCTCAGCCCTGCATGGGAGCTTTCCAATTTTGTATCGCTCAGCCCTGCATGGGAGTTTTCTGACTTTACACCGCCAATCCCCGCTTGCAGTTCCTCCGATTTTGCATCGTCAATCCCCCTATGCAGTTTCCTTGGTTTTGCGTCACCATCTCCTATGTCTGTTCCTTCTTGCTTTGCTTTACTGCTCTCTGGATAGGAGTTCTTTTCTGAGGAATCTTTCATTCCCGCCAGGCTGTTTCCGCTTTCCGGTTTCAAGGCTTCCGCCCCTGCTCCTTCTGCATTCTTTTCCGGCTGAATATGCCTGCTTTCCAGTTCTGAAACTTCTGCATCTGAACCTTCCGCATCTTTCTCTTCGAAAGCCGTAAGCTCTTCAAACCGCTGCTCCTCTTCTTTTTTATGAATCATATATTCCTGCATGGGAAGATTTTTCTCATAATAGATATAATAGCCCTCCCGTTTCTGCAGATAGCCCTGGTCATAGATAAAGAAAACCTCTTCTCTCTCCAGCACGTCCAGCAGCATCAGAACCTTGTCCCTGCCGGAAAAATACTTCCGGTGGGCCGCTTCCACCGCCGGGGACAGTTCCATGGCCTGTCCCGCTTTTCCCAGAAACCATCCCACAATCTCCCGATCCGGGAAATATTTCTTCTGCTCTCTCTCCAGATTTTTCCAAAAATTGTCGTCCAAACAGATCTTGTCCCACTGAAACACGCCGGCGCCGCACTCCAGGGCCCCGTTGACAAAGGTATAGCGGATATCTTTTGCCATCTGGCTTTTACCCAAAAACACCGCGGCACAGGATTCTTTTTTTTCCGCAACGGCATTCAGGTAAGTATACACATAATCTTCTATGTAAATTTTATGCCTTCCCCCGGGGCTTCCCATCTGGCGGATATTCCTGGGCAGACTTATGTTTCCTTCTTTTTTCTCTTGCTGTAATCCGTCCTTGCAAACAATTTCTATCATGCTTTCACCTCTTTTTTCCACATGGTAGCACATAATGTCTGCAATTTTTGGAAATCCCTGTCATGCCGGAGAAAAATATTTCGACCGGATTCTGCATTTTCCGGTTCTTCTCTCCAAAATCCGGTACAGCATTAGACTAAGGCAACCACATTTTCCAGCCCTACAATTCCGTCCGTCCTTCCAGGGCCCGGTACAGCGTCATTTCATCAATATATTCCAAATCTCCGCCCACCGGAACTCCGCTGGCAATCCTGGTCACCTTGATTCCTGTGGGCTTAATCAGTTTGCTGATATACATGGCCGTAGTCTCTCCTTCCAGGCTGGAGTTGGTGGCAATAATCACCTCGTCCACATCTTCCTGAAGACGCTGCATCAGCTCTTTTAACCGAATGTCCCCGGGGCCGATGCCCAGCATGGGGGAAATGGCTCCGTGGAGCACATGATACACCCCCTCATATTTATTGGTCTTCTCATAAGCCGCCAAATCCCTGGTGTCTTCCACCACCATAATCGTCTTGTGATCCCGGTTTTCATTTCTGCAGATGGGACACTGTTCCCCATCGGTGAGGGTAAAACAGGTTCTGCAGTATTTCACCTTTTTCCTGGACTCTATAATCGCAGTGGAAAGCTCCTCCACCTGTTCCACCGGCATGTTCAGAATATGAAAAGCAAGCCGCTGCGCCGACTTGCTTCCAATTCCAGGCAGAGAAGATAACTCTTCGATCAGTTTACTTATCTGACTGCTGTAATAATCCACTTTATTTCCTCCTGTTTAAAATGGGAATTCGCCTCCCACTCCAATCTGCGCGGATACTGGCACTGGGAACGCAGCCGCCCCTTTAAAATGGGAACCCGCCTCCCATTCCTCCAAGTCCTCCGGTAATCTTAGACATGGATTGCTGAGACGCCTCCTCGATCTGGCGGAGAGCTTCGTTGGTGGCTGCCATAATCAAATCCTCCAGCATCTCAATGTCATCGGGATCTACCACTTCTTCCGCAAGCTTTACTTTGGTCACTTCTTTCTTGCCGGTGATGGTTACTTCCACTGCTCCGCCGCCTGCGGTGGCTGTAATCTCCTTTTCCTCCAGTTCCTTGGTGGCTTCCTCCATCTGTTTCTGCATTTTCTGTGCCTGCTTCATCAGATTATTCATATTGCCGGGCATTCCTCCCGGAAATCCGCCGCGCTTTGCCATAATTGTCTCCTTTCTATCCTGCTTTCTATTCTGCTGTTATTCTTCTTCATCTTCGATGGTTATTTCCATATTTATCATTTTCCCAAGATCCACATAAGAAGACTCAAAGGGCTGCCCGGTTTCGTTTAACTGGACTTTGATTTCCACTTCTTTGCCGGTTTTTTCCGCTATGGCCTCTTTCAGCTCTTGGATATGAGATTCGGAATTCACAAAGGCTTCCGCCACCTCATCTTCCAGCACAATCAGGAGCTGGCTCTCACCTCCCAGGCTCAAACGCGCTGATTTCAGATAACTTTTCAGCCCTCCGGACAAATCCTCAATCATGGAACGCCAGTTTTTCACAGCCTGCTGAACATCCTCCGGCACAGCTCTGGGCAGCTGCTTCTTTTGCTCCTGCTCTTCTGCGGCCTGCGGAGTCGGATAAGCCTGCGCCGGGACAGCTTCCTGGGCTGCCCTGGGGACAAATCCCTGTTCCATTCTTTCTTCCAACTGAGCAATCCGCTGAACCAGAGAGCCGTAATCCTGCTCCATCTGCGGCCTGCACAGCTTAATCAGCGCTATCTCTATCATGACGCGCTTCTGGGTCCCATACCGTATCTGATTGGACAGCTCTGAAAAAATCCGGATATAGCGCATGAACTCTTCCCCTTTGGCCATCTGCGCTTCTTCCTTCAGCAGCAAAAGGTTCTCACTGGAAATATCCAACACGTCTTCCATATTATCAGAACTCTGCAGTAAAAGCAAATTTCTCAGATACCAGGTAAAATCTGTGACAAACTGCCCCGGCTCCCGCCCCTGAATCATCAGCTCTTCCAGCAGGGAAATGGCGCCTGCTGCGTCTTTTGTAATGATTTTTCTCAGCATCCTCGAAAAAACTTCCGTATCCGCAGCGCCCAACACCTCCAAAACACGATCATAAGTCAATGTTTCTCCCAGATAGAACGCAATGCACTGATCCAGAAGGCTCAAAGCGTCACGCATGGAACCGTCCGCCGCCTTGGCAAGATACCGGATGGCCTTGGGTTCCACCTCCACCTGTTCCTTCTCCATCAGCTCTGTCAAACGCTCTGAAATAACGTCAATTGTAATTCTGCGGAAATCATACCTCTGACACCGGGAAAGTATGGTGATGGGAATCTTATGGGCCTCCGTGGTAGCCAGAATAAAAATCACATAGGAAGGCGGCTCCTCTAAAGTTTTCAGCAATGCATTGAAGGCTCCTATGGAAAGCATATGAACTTCGTCAATAATATAGACTTTATATCTGCCCTCTGTGGGAGAATAAGCCACTTCCTCACGGATTTCGCGGATATTATCCACACCGTTATTGGAAGCGGCGTCAATCTCAATCACATTCATGGAATTGCCTGCGGCAATGGCCCTGCAGGAAGCGCACTGGCCGCAGGGGCTTCCCTCCGCGGGATTCTCGCAATTCACTGCCTTAGCAAAGATTTTGGCTATAGTGGTTTTGCCTGTCCCCCTGGTTCCGCAAAACAGATAGGCATGTCCGATCCGGCCTGCTTTAATCTGGTTTTTTAACGTTGTAACTATATGTTCCTGTCCCCGGACGTCTTCAAATCCCTGAGGGCGGAACTTACGGTATAACGCGGTGTACGACATATTTAATCACCGAAGCTGATACCAATTAATTTTGCTTCTTTGATAATCTTGGAATTTGGTTCCACCATCTTCAGCTTGCCGGCCACATCCTCCAAGGGCACTTTCTTTGTATTGCCATTGATCATGCCTACCATATAGCCGTAATCTTCCTTCAGAATCAGATTTGCCGCTGCCGCTCCCAATCTTGTGCAGAGCACACGGTCATAGGGACAGGGGCTTCCGCCTCTCTGGGTATGGCCGGGAACAGTCACCCGCACTTCGCTTCCGATCTTCTCTTCAATCCGCGCTGCCACTTCATAAGAAACAGAAGGATACTTTTTGTTTTTCATCTTTTCTTTCAAATCTTTCTTGGACAGCTTGGCGTCCTCTTTGGAAATGGCTCCCTCTGCAACCGCCAGAATGGTAAATCCCTTTCCTGCTTTATTTCTTCCCGCAATGGCGGATACCACTTTATTGATGTCATAAGGAATCTCCGGCAGAAGGATAATGTCAGCCCCGCCTGCAATTCCTGCGTACAGAGTCAGCCAGCCTACTTTATGGCCCATTACTTCCACAATAAACACGCGGTTATGAGAAGCCGCTGTGGTATGGATACAGTCAATGGCGTCTGTTGCGATATTAATTGCGCTCTGGAATCCAAAGGTGACATCCGTACCGTAAATATCATTGTCAATTGTCTTGGGAAGATGGATAATATTCAGGCCTTCCTCCCTGAGAAGATTGGCGGTTTTCTGGGTTCCGTTTCCTCCCAGAATTACCAGGCAGTCCAGGCGCAGCTTGTAATAGGTCTGCTTCATCGCCTCTACCTTATCCAGTCCTTTCTCGTCCGGCACCCGCATCAGCTTAAACGGCTGTCTGGATGTTCCCAGAATCGTGCCGCCCTTTGTAAGAATTCCGGAAAAATCAGAACCGGTAAGCAGCCGGTAATTTCCGTATATCAATCCCTTATAACCTTCATAAAAGCCGTATACTTCCAAATCCTCTACATTCTTGCTTAATCCTTTTACCACGCCGCGCATTGCCGCGTTCAATGCCTGACAGTCGCCGCCGCTTGTGAGCATTCCAATTCTTTTCATTGTTTCCTCCACATCCTTTACAATCATCTGAGACTCTACGTTGTCTACCAAAAGTATTATATCTCATAATTTTCCCCATCACAAGATTTTTCTTCCGATTCTGGTTGCATTTCTGAAAAAATCTGTTATAATTGTATCGTCATGGAGGAGTACCCAAGCGGCTGAAGGGTCTGGCTTCGAACACCAGTAGGTCGGTAGTCCCGGCGCGGGGGTTCAAATCCCCCCTCCTCCGTTCTTTTTTCCACGCGAAAAAAATCCCTGCATTGCCGAATCCTGTGAATTTCTCACAATTTTCAATCAATAACAAAGATTTTTTTCAGAGCTGTTGAGAGTATGTTTCCCCTTTATCAAATACTCCTGAGACTTATTTTACCTCCGCCGTCTGCAGCCGTCCATGCACTTTGGGGAAAGTTTTCAAAGAATTTCCCATTTTTCTTTCAGAAACTTTTTTAACTGTTCACACTGCTTTTCATTGCCCAGGGCATAGAAGGCGCAGTATCCCCTCTGCAGAGCTTCTTTTGCCTGCTCTTCCTCTTTTAGTTCCAGCAAAGCCAGTCCCTTGTTGATAAAAAATCTTGGAAACAGGCAGAACCGGCTGTTTTCCTTGCTTATGGCAATTCCCTGATTGCACAGATCCACCGTTTCCTCATATTGTTTCTTATCCATGGACAGCCTGGAAAGCTGAAACAGAACCAGAAGATATTTCTGCGCTTTTTCCGCCCGATCCATGATGTGGGTGTCCATATAAACTTTCAGACCCTGCAGTATCTCTGCGGCCTCATCTCTTTTCCCCAGTTTTCTGTAATTTCGGGCAATATGAATCAAAATCATAATTTCATTATAGGTCAGCAGACCTTTTAAGACTTCTCTGATCCCGATTCCGTCCGGTTTGGTCATCCTAAGAGTTTCCTCCAGTTCCTGAATTCCCAGCGCCCAGTTTTCTTCTTCCCGCTGTTTTAACATAATTCTGGTAAAACGGCAATACTGGGAATTCAGAATATCTTCTTTGGCGATCGTATGTTCAAATCTGTCCACAAGTTCTTCCAACCCCTCATATTCATAATTTGTAATCTTCTGAACAATCTGGCTGCAAAGTTCCGCCTGCTGCATTTCTTCTCTGCTGGAATACTGCAGAAAAACATCTCTGCAGCCAAGCCTCTGGGTAAACGCCTCTACCGTCTTCCGGTTGGGCGTCCGTATTCCATTTTCAATCTTGGATAAATTGCCTGCGGAACAGATTCCAAAGCACAGTTCTTCCTGGGAATACCCCCGTTCCACCCTCATATCGTGTATATAAGTTCCGATTTCATACACTGCCATTTCTTATCACATCCCGGTCCCATTATAGAGTAATTTCGCGTTTCTGTCTGAAAAATGCTCAAATCTCCGATTAAATTCTCTTTTTCTTGCCTTTTGTTTTAATTGCCTATATAATAAGAATATATTCATAAATGCATCAAAGAAAGGATTTTCTCATGAAAAAAACGTATTCCTTTTTATTCTTCATGTGTTTCTGCATTGCCTTTCTTCCCGGCTGCAGCGGACCGAAAAAGAACGCCGCTGACTCTATTAAGGCAATTTACGAACTGTATATACTGGGCGACACGGCGGGAATCACATCCCTTGGCATGACAGAGGAAGACATCAACGCCGCCAAGGAAACCTATGACGCTTCCCTGAAAGAAACCATCCGCACCAAATTTGCCGCCAGCGGACAGGAAATTGATGAACAGAGCCTGGACGAACTCTGCGAGGCAAGGAAAACCGCCCTTGCCAAAATGAGCGCAACGGCTGAAGTGGTCTCAGAATCTGAGGGCAAAGCAACGGTGATGGTTCACACCACATATTTTGATGAATTAACTCTGGATGAAGACGCCTTTTATGCTGCCAGGGAAACGGCGCAGCAGAGCAATTTTCCCACAACAGAAGAACGGCAGGTTTTTCTGATGGACACTTATACCCAGAATCTGATTGAAGCTTACCGGAATGTTACGCCTTCGGAAAAGACCATGGATATCACCGTTGAGTGCGTCATTCAAAATAACACCTGGGTTCCAGCCAATATGTCTTCCTTTGGCGCCGATCTGGCCCTTGCCATAACCGGGCAGAAATGATTTGCCCCACCTTTGACGCCGTTTGCGTTGGCTGCGGGGGTATTCCCGCCATAACCGGGCAGAAATGATTTGGCCCACGGATACAGATTCAGAACAAATCGTTTTAGATGCACGATGCATATTTTTTGCAGAACCCGAATAAGATGTAAAAACTTTTGTGGGAGCGCAAAAATGTCTGAATTCCATCGGATGATTACGTATCTTTATTTATATGAACACGGAACCAAACGCCATAACGTGGGATTTGCCAAAATTGAAAAACGAGGCGGTCAATGCCTCGTGGAAATACATATGAAAAACACCGGGCACACTTCTTCTTTGGCCCCGGTGTATTTCTATGCCACAAGCCGCGGAAAACACCCCGGCATTCTGCTGGGAACTATGGGGCTTCCCCGGGGCAGCGGAGATTTTAAGACCATTCTGAAAGGGGAGACTCTGGCGGACAGCAATTATTCTTTAGATGATATCAGGGGGATCTTTATTCCCCTTTCGGACGAAGTCATGTTCGTGAGCCAGTGGGACGACAGTGAATTTATCCGGAAAAACTTTGTGGAACCAGAGAGCGTTTCAGAAAAGCCGGATTCCCAGTCTGATGAAAGCGGCGCCGAAACCGGGGATTCCGGGCAGGCCAATGGAGCGGAAGCTTCTTCCAAAGCTCAGGGCAGCAGAACCAGCGCTTCTCTTCCAAAGCAAGCCAACGGAACAGCAACCCCATCTCAAACACAGGGTAACCGGGCACACGCCGCCTCTCAAACACAGGCCAACAGAGCACAAGCCGCCTCTCAAACACAGACCGGCAGGGCAGCAGTTCCTTCTCAAACGCAAGCGAGCAGGGCAAAGGCCGCCTCTCAAATGCAGGCCAACAGGGCAAGAACTGCCTCTTTAACACAAGCCAGCAGAGCAGTAATTTCTTCTCAAATACAAGCGAACAAAGCAGATGTTTCTTCTCAAACGCAAAACAACAGAGCAGACGTTTCTTCTCAAACATTAAACAACAGAGCAGACGTTTCTTCTCAAACGCAAAATAACAGAGCGGAATTGTCTTCTCAAACGCAAGCCGGCAGCGCAGAAACTCCTTCTCCAGAACGGGCCAAAAAGACAGAAATTCCTTCTCAAACGCAAGCCAACAGCATGGAAATTTCCTCTCAAACGCCAAACGGCAGCACAGAAGCTTCTTCTCAGGATCAGGCCGACAGCGCGGAAATTCCCCCCTCGGAACAGAGCGAAGGAACAAAAGCTTCTTCTCAGAGTAACCCCGCCGTTTCAGCTTCACCGGATCTCCGCGCCGCAGAGGCCCTCCCCAACTTCAGAGAAAATTTCCAGCACAGAAACGGCATTCCCCTGCCATCCATTCCCAAACCGGAACCCCTGCCGGAAAATTGGAATCTGAAATGGGAATTTATCATGGAAAATTATCCTGTGATGACCCCTTTTGCCGGGGATGAAAAGACGCTTTGTGTGCGGTGGGAATTAAAAGATCTGCGGCTGCTGCCCAGGCAGTACTGGTACCTGGGCAATAACAGTTTTCTCCTTCACGGCTTCTTCAACTACCGCTATCTGATTCTCGGCATCACAGAAAAAGCCGAAAAGAAACGCTGGTTTATCGGAATTCCCGGGGTTTACCAAAATCCTGAACGGGTGATGGCAACATTATTCGGATTCCCGGAATTCCGCAACGAGAAATCCGCGCCGGTCAACACCGGAGAATTCGGCTACTGGTATCGTTATCTGAACGAGTAGACGGCTCTTCTGACAGCAGAGCGTACAATTCATGGTCCATCCATTTCCCATGAAGCATGACGCTCTGCTTTTTGATTCCCTCAAACTCAAACCCCAGTTTCAGCAAAAGCTTCCGGGAAGGCATATTTTGGGGCAGCACACAGGCCTCAATCCGATGCATTTTCAATTCTTCAAATACTGCCTGAATTCCCCTGGAAATGCTTTCCATGGCATATCCTCTGCCCCAAAACCGCTGATCAAATTTATATCCCAGTTCACAGCACTGATAAAACCCATGTCTGATATTATGAAAAGAAACCGTTCCAACGACCCGCTCCGGCTGCCCTTGTTCCTGCACCCAAAAACGAAGAGACTTCTGCTTTACAGCCAGATTATACTCTCCCTGGAGCAGCATCTTCTGGAATTCCTCCGTATAAAACTGTGAAGGGCGCTCTGTCTCATATTTTTCAATCACTTCCCTGTTGTCCAGGTAAAACTGCAGAACTTTCGCAGACGCTGTATCATCCAGGATTTTTAATTCCAAACGTTTTGTCCGATATGTCATTTCCATATGCAATTTCTCCTGTTTTTCTAATTTGAACGCAAAGGCCAAGGCAGGATGCCCTTACCGGTTACAATTCATGCCCATGCCAATCCCCCGCTGATTGTCGTGGGCATGAATTGTAACCCTTACCGGCGTACCGAAATATACTTTTCGCAATATTTATTTGGCAAATATGTACTCTCTCGAGTATAATAACATTTACAGATATCAGATGTCCAGAAGGAGGGTCTATGAATCAGGAAGAAAAATTTATGAAAGCCGCCATCCGGGAGGCGAAAAAAGCAGAAAAAATCCAGGAAGTCCCCATTGGCTGCGTGATTGTGTCTGAAGGAAAAATCATTGCCCGGGGGTATAACCGGAGAAATACGGACAAAAACACTCTGGCCCACGCTGAACTTTCCGCCATCAAAAAAGCCAGCAAAAAACTGGGAGACTGGCGGCTGGAGGGCTGCACCATGTATGTAACTTTAGAACCCTGCCAGATGTGCGCCGGGGCCATTGTGCAGGCACGGATGGACAAGGTGGTCATCGGCAGCATGAATCCCAAAGCCGGGTGCGCCGGTTCTGTACTGAACCTTCTGCAGATTCCGGCTTTCAACCACCAGGTGGAACTGGAAATCGGCATACTGGAAGAAGAATGTTCCTCCATGCTCAGCGGTTTCTTCAGAAACCTTCGGGAACAAAAAAAGAAATTGGACAAAAACCTCCGGAATAGTTGACTTTTTCACAGAAAAAGGATATACTTAGGTATCCGAGCAGCTGGGGCGTTAGCGGTGCCCTGTACCAACAATCCGCTATAGTTGGAGTGATGCTTTGCCCCGGGTTTTTGCCTGTGGGGCTGCCTTTTATAAGTGGTGACGACGTTTGGGTCTTACGCAATGGAACTCTGTGAACCGTGTCAGGTTGGGAACAAAGCAGCACTAAGCAGAACCTTTCATGTGCCGTGAGGGCGCCTGGGCCGAGCTAACTGTAAAAGTAACGCCCATGGTCAGGATTCAAAGCAAAGCGCTCGGTTTTTGATATCCACAATTGCCCACAGCGAAGGAGATTTCCATTGAAAAAATTAATGCATAAAACCAGGCATGCTTTATTCGAATCCTGTGATTTTTTGGAACTTCTGATGGCCCTCGTAGTTTTAGCCGCCCTTTTGATTGCCTGCGGCTCCCTTGGCAGCTCCTTTTTGAACTTTTGGAATAACAGACACGCCAGCGAAGCTTTCCTGACTTTTGTAGGCCATGTATTTAATATCCTGATTGGAATTGAGTTTCTGAAAATGCTCTGCCAGCCCAGCGGAGATACGGTATTGGAAGTTTTAATGTTCCTTGTGGCCCGCCATATGATTCTGGATCACACCACAGTCATCGAGAATCTTCTTACCATTATAAGCATCGGCCTCCTGTTTTCCATCAAGAAATATATCAGCCTGCCTGCCGGAAAGGAAAACTACCGTATCTTTTCAAGTAATTCCGATTCGAAAGATTCGGAACCGGCCAAGGATGATATCCAGGAAGAAAATTCCAGGCATTTGCCATAATCCCCTTCGGCAGGCTCCGCGGACGTTCTGCCCAGGAAAATTGTAACAGCTCAGCCCAGAACTTTGCACTTGCTGCAAAGTCCTGGCTGAACTGTTATGGAAAATTTTGGAAACTAATCCCCAGCCCTTGACTTTTTAACGGCTGGGGATTATATTTATTAGGAAATCAATAACGATTATTATTATTTACAGGAGGAAAGACCATTGATGAAATACAGCCGCCAACGGGAGTGTATCAGGGAGTTTCTTTCCGGCCGCCAGGATCACCCGACCGCCGAAACGGTTTACTTAAATGTAAAAAAAGAGTTTCCAAATATCAGCCTTGGAACTGTATACCGTAACCTGTCTCTGTTGACGGAGGTTGGGGAAATTCAGAAGATTTCCACCGGTATCGGGCCGGACCGCTTTGACTGGAACACCGACCCCCATTACCATGTGCTCTGCAAGGGATGCGGCAGCGTGATGGATTTAAAGCTGGAAAATATAAATCACATCAACATTCTGGCAGGCAATGAATTTGAGGGCCGGATTGACGGACATATTGCGTATTTTTTAGGAACCTGCAAAACCTGCCTGCGAAAAGAAGCAGACCGGCAGAATCCGAGAGAAGAATACGCCGCCGGCACAGAGCAGGAAATTGTCACAGAAAAAACACAAAATATTTCTTGACATGCCTCACAAGATATGATATCTTAATTTCAGTAACAATTACTGTTTTTACTTTGCTAAATAAAATTTAAAACATATAGAAAGGAAGAAATCATTATGAAAAAATTTGTATGTAATGTATGCGGTTATGTTTATGAAGGAGATGCAGCGCCGGAGAAATGTCCCCAGTGCAACGCTCCCGCTTCCAAATTCACAGAGCAGTCAGGAGAGATGAGCTGGGCTGCTGAACATGTTGTAGGGGTTGCTCAGGGCGTTTCTGAAGATATCATCGAAGATTTGAGAGCAAACTTCAACGGAGAGTGCACCGAAGTTGGTATGTATCTGGCTATGGCAAGAGTTGCCCACAGAGAAGGATATCCGGAAATCGGCCTGTACTGGGAGAAAGCTGCTTATGAAGAAGCAGAGCATGCCGCTAAATTCGCTGAATTGTTAGGCGAAGTTGTTACAGACAGCACCAAGAAGAATCTGGAAATGAGAATTGAGGCAGAAAACGGCGCTACCGCTGGCAAGACTGACCTTGCAAAACGCGCGAAGGCTGCGAACCTTGATGCTATTCACGATACCGTGCATGAAATGGCAAGGGATGAGGCAAGACATGGCAAAGCATTCGCAGGTCTGTTGAAGAGATACTTCGGTTAATCCAAAATGGCATAAAATAGAGCTTTTTAAGAGGAATGAGTGTACAGCGCTCGTTCCTCTTTTTGGGTTGTTTACACTCTTTTTATGCCCTCATTCAGTGGTATCTCTATCCCAACAGTTCCAGCATTTCCTCTTTTGTAAATTTCACCCCTTCGAACCCCTCGTGCCCCAATAGCTGCTCCGCCAGTTCACTTTTCTTCTCCTGCAGTCTCAGGATTTTCTCTTCAATAGTATTCTTGGCAATCAGCTTGTACACAGTTACCGGATTTTTCTGGCCAATCCGGTGGGCCCGGTCGGTGGCCTGGTTCTGCACCGCCACATTCCACCAGGGATCATAGTGGATCACAATATCCGCAGCAGTCAGGTTCAGTCCGGTGCCCCCTGCTTTCAGGGAAATACAAAACACCGGACACTCTCCCTGCTGGAAAGAAGCTACCAGTTCCGCCCGCCGTTCTTTGGGCGTTGCCCCCGTCAATGTCAGGAAAGGAATCCTTTCTTTCTGCATCCTCTCCTGCAGAATGGAGAGCATGGAGGTAAACTGGGAAAACAGAAGTATTTTGTGCCCGCCGTCTATGGCATTCTTTATCAGATCCATGCACATCAGCAGTTTTGCCGACTCTCCCTGATAATTCTGATACACCAGCGACGGGTCGCAGCAAAGCTGGCGCAGCCTTGTAAGCTCTGCCAGTATCTGTATTTTTCCCGAAGCAAATTCTTCTTCCGTCTGCCCGTCCAGCATCATCCTCATGCGCTGCACATGGGCGGCGTATAGTTTCTCCTGCTCTTCGTCCATCCGGGCGAATACCGCCTCTTCCAATTTGGCGGGCAAGTCCTTCAGCACGTCTTTTTTCAGCCGCCGCAGGACAAAGGGACGGATCATTTTCCGTAGGTGCCCTCTGACTTCATCGTCCTGCCCTGTTACTGCGGGAATCTCTATTTCATCCCGAAAACGGCTGTAGCTGTATAAAAATCCCGGCATCAGATAATCAAAGATACTCCACAGCTCGCTGAGCCTGTTTTCAATGGGCGTTCCGGTCAGGGCTGCCTTGAACCCCGCCCGGATATTTTTCACTGCCTTTGCCGCCCTTGTATTGTGGTTCTTGATGTACTGTGCCTCATCGATAATTTCATGGAGAAAACTGTATTCCTTATAAGATTCCTCATCTCTGCGCAGTAAATCATAAGAGGTAATCAGAATATCCAACTCTCCTGCAGAATCAATGATTTCCTTACGTTCGGGGCCTGTTCCTGTCACGGTCACTGCTCGCATCCCCGGCGCAAACTTCTCAATCTCGCTTTTCCAGTTAAACACCAGAGACGCCGGACAGACGATCAATGCGAATCTTTTTGTTTTTCGGTGATCCAAACTGCATTCCGCCAGACCATTGTCTGACTGCTCTGACAGCAGAAACGCAATGACCTGCAGGGTTTTTCCCAGTCCCATATCGTCTGCCAGAATCCCGCCGAATCCGTTGGCATGTAAGGTTTTCAGCCACAGAAACCCCTGTTTCTGGTATTCGCGCATGACCTTTTCCAGAGATTTCGGCACTTCAAAATCATTGTCCTCCACCGTCTTCATGTTCCGGACCAGTCTTTTGAACTTTCTGTCCTTGACTGCATGAAAACGGTTCTGATCCTTCAATTCTCCATCCAGGAATAACGCACGGTATTTGGGAAGCGTGATACTGCCCTGGCTCCACTGGCTGGCAGGAACCATAATCCCTTCCTGAATTCTGGAGAGGACGGCCAGCCCGTCTTCTTCCATACTCAGGAAATCTCCGCTCTTTAACCGGAAAAACTTCCGTTTCCGCTGATAGGAGGAAAGGATTTCAATCAGTTCTGAAAGAGGCATGTCCTCGCTTTCCAGAGTCAGTTCCAACAAATCCCCCTTCAGCGACACTCCCACGGACAGGGAGGGCGAAGGGTTCACCTGAATGGATTTTAAAGCGTCGCTGACGAAGATATTTCCAACTCTGGCCAGTTCTTCGATTCCTTCTGTCAGCAATGCATATAATTTCTCGTCATCCCCCGCAAGAACCATCTGCTTTTTCTGGAAATCCATGTTCTGGAACCAAACGCGGACCCGCTCCCGCTGCTTCAATTCCGCCAATTCATCCCGGTTCTCTATGATACGGGGTTTATCAAAAATATTGTACCTTTGTTCTTCATAACGCACATACATTTCGCAGGTTACCGTCTGCTTATCCGGCGCGTCTAAGTAAATCTCATACTCCGGCTCCGGAGGCAGATACTGTTTTTCCTGAAATTCCTGCCGCCTGATCTGATAATGCCGTTCCAGAACCGGCAGAAGCTCCCGGCAAAAAGCAGGCAATTCTCCCTGGGATACAAAGCATTCACGGTATTTATATTCGCTCATGTATTCCCAGAAAGGGCGGATTTCCCGTACCTCTTCCATAGGTATCCGGTAGATCACGCCGTCTTTCCACAGATATCCATACCGGCTGCCGAACGTATAAAACATCTCTTCCTGTTCTATCACCGCCCCGCCTTCCTGTCCACGGACAGACAACAGCGGCTGATAAGATTCGTCGGAAACGCAGTACATCCGACCGGAATGACAATCCATCTCGGCATAAAATTCCTCCGTTCCCACAGCCTGGAAAAATTCGTCCATATTCCCGCTGTGGATATGAACATACCGATTGTCATTCCTGTGATAATAATTCAGCGTCTGCCTGCTTCTGTTGCGGTTTTCCGCCACTGTTACAAGAAATTCTGCCAATGCCCTGCCCCGGTCTGTAAACACTTCGGGAGTGTGATAGAATTCCAGTTCCTTTCCGTATGAAACCAAATCTTCCCGGCGCATAGCGTTAGCGAAAGTCATGATATTCTTCAGTACATACTTCCGGCTGATTCCGATTTTAAATTCCGCCTGAAGCGAACCGCAGCTGACAGACAACTGGGGAACGATATCTATCTTGCCCTCCAATTCCGCCTGGTGAAAGGCAAGATGCTCTTTTTCTTTGTACTGGCGGATCAGGCGGGACAGTCCGTAACTGCTGCTGCGGCCCGGCGCAATGCCTTTGCTGGCAGAAGAGCCGGTGGACAGAATTTTTCCATTTCGCTTTAGTGTGTTTTCTTCTGGGGGGGTTCTATCCATTTGCTGTCTCCTGCTTTATGAAGAATATGGGTTGCGGGCTTTGTAACCGGTTTAAACTACTTCTTTCTTCCTTACGAAGAAGGGTTTGGTGTCGGCGCCTTTGATCTCTTTGCCTTCTGAAATCTTTACTTTCTTGTCGGTGATGATGTATTCCGCATTTACGCCGGCTTCGATTTCGGTATCCTGCATCAGAATGGCGTTTTTCACTTTTGCGCCTTTGCCGATTTTCACACCTCGGAACAGGATACAGTTCTCGATTTCACCTTCGATGACACAGCCGTCAGCTACCATTACGTTCTTTGCGGAAGAACCGTTGACATAGCGGGTGGGGTTATCGTCACGGATTTTGGTGTAAATCGGGCTTCTGCCGAAGAGCTGTTCCAGATTCTCGTCTTCTAACAGCTTCATGCTCTCATCAAAGTACTCTTTCAGGCTGCCGATACGGGCTGCATACTCTTTATATTCATAAGCATTTACTTTCAATTCATTCAGCTGGGGCATTAAGATATCCCGTTCCAGATATAATCCGCCTGCCTTAAACGCCTCATTGACCAGTTCAATCAGATGCTCTCTCTCAAATACATATACGTTCATGGAGAAATTCTGTACGCCCGGCTCCTGAGGATTGATATGTATCCTCTTCACCCGGTCACCGTCCAAATCAAGGGTATAATAATTTCCTTTATTCAAATCTTCCGCTTTCATAATGCTCTGAGGAAGTTCTTCTTTTGTGTAAGCAATGGTAGCGTCCGCACCGCTTTCAATATGTGCGTCCAGCAAGGCTTTAAAATCAAAATTGAACGCAATATTTGTGTCTGACAATACCACATATTTTTCTTTCTGTGATTTCAAAAATCCCAAAATACTGCCGAGCATGCCAACCCGGCCCGTATAAATTTCCATGTTTTTCTGGGCATAGGGCGGGAAAATATTTAATCCGCCGTTCTTACGGGACAAATCCCATTCACGGCCGGAGCCCAAATGATCCAGCAGAGAAAAATAATTTTCACGGACCAATACGGTAATATTGTCAATTCCGCAGTTTGCCATGCTGGAAAGCACAAAATCAATCATACGGTAACGGCCTGCAAAAGGAATGGAAGCCATCAGCCTCTCGCTGGTCAGTTCCGGTACAAGTTCATCATAAGCATTGGGGAAAATGATGCCCAGTGCATTGGTGTTGCTGCTATTCATCATCGTTTATCACCATCCTTTACATTATCGCTCACCATTGCGTCCGGCCCGATGACAGCATCATCGCCTACATAGACGCCAGGTCCTACCGTTGCCACGCCTGCGGATTCTCCTTCCGGCATCTGCCCTACTACGGCATTCTGGCCGATAATTACATTTTCCGCTATAATGCAGTGCTTTACTTTCGCGCCTGCTTTGATAATCGTATTGCCCATGATTACGGCGTCTTCCACTTCAGCGCCCTCTTCTACCTTAACGCCTGCAAACAGGATGGAATGCTTGATGGAACCGGAAATGTTGCAGCCGTCTGTGATCATGGAATTCTCCACCGATGCGCCTGCATTGATTTTATGGCCGGTCATACCGCTGTTTCGGCTGTAAATCTTCCATTTCTCATCGAACAGGTTGATTCCGCTGTTTTCCGGATCCAGAACTTCCATATTTGCCTCCCACAGGGAAGAAATAGTTCCTACATCTTTCCAGTATCCGCTGAACCGGTAAGCGTACATCTTTCTCTCATCTTTTAAGAGGTTCGGAATAATATTATTTCCAAAGTCATTCTCAGATTCGGGATCTGCTTCGTCTTCTTCCAGATACTTTTTCAGGATATCCCAGTTAAAAATATAAATACCCATGGACGCCAGATTTGATTTGGGTTCCTTGGGCTTCTCCTGGAATTCTGTAATCTTATCATTTTCGTCCGCAACCATCAGGCCGAACCGGGACGCCTCTTCCCAGGGCACTTCCATAACCGCTACGGAGAACTCTGCGCCTTTTTCTTTATGGAAGCGGAGGAAATCACTGTAATCCTGTTTACAGATCTGGTCGCCGGAAAGGATAATGACATATTCCGGATCATACCTTGAAATAAATGAAAGGTTCTGGTAAATTGCGTTTGCCGTGCCTTTATACCAGTCAGAACCGGATGCCTGCTGATAAGGAGGAAGCACATGAACTCCGCCGTACAGACGGTCCAAATCCCACGGCTGGCCGTTTCCAATATACTCGTTTAAAACCAGTGGCTGGTACTGTGTCAGAATACCTACCGTATCAATTCCAGAATTTACGCAGTTTGACAGCGGGAAGTCAATTATGCGGTATTTCCCGCCGAAAGGAACGGCCGGTTTTGCCAGCTTCTGGGTCAACGCGTACAGACGGGACCCCTGGCCGCCGGCAAGAAGCATAGCTATCATTTCTTTACCCATTTTCTCTCTCCTTTGCTTTTGATAATTAATTTTGGTTCCGGGACTATAATGTTAAAATGTCCCAGTCCCATTGTTATTATTGTACAGGATTATGACTTTTTTGTAAACAAATTATTGCAATTTTACCATAAAAACCTTTCTTTTTTTGAGATATGAGCAATTTTGACATATTTTTCACAGATTCCTGCCTTCCATCCGCAGTTTTCACGAAAAATCCTTCAAATATTCCGCAAGATCCGCCTTTGTAATCTCCCTTATCTCATCCGCAAGATTTCTCGCCTTCTCCTTATCAAATCCAATCTGTCCGGCGACGGCCAGCAAATCTTCCCTGGAGGGATTGCGGCCGTTTCCATTCACCGTTGTGGCGTGTTCCCCGCCGATGGAATTGCTGTAAGTCAAATCATAGGCCGGCGACAGGCGCCACTGCCCGTCTTCGCACAAATAGGAAAAATTCTTAGAATGGTCGTCTCTGTTATGGGCAAACACGTTAAAGCACATCAACCGGTAAAGTTTCTCTATCTCCCTGTAGTCCTGGGTCAGCTTCAAGGTAAGCTGCATCAGAATATGATAGTCCAGGTTGGGAATCCGGTGGGACGTTTCCAGCAGCGCGCTGACTGAAACCATATGAATCCGCTGTCCCTCTCTGCGGTCAAACCGTTTTACCGCAAAATATCCGGCTGTTTTCTGAGACGGAAGCAGCCGGGTCTCCGGCATGGAAATCCCGCATCTTTTGGCGCACCGGGCATATTCATATTCCTGCTTCCCGATATTCTCCCAATCCAGGGAAGAGGGAAACTTCACAATCCACTCTTCTCCCTCCATCTGATAAAATATTTTGGGCCTTGCGCCTCCCGAAGAGCCTCCCATCCGAAAAAGCTCATCCAGATTATCAGACTGTTCTGAGGCAAAAATCCTTTCGCATTCTGCCGCAATCTCATCCAACGTCATTCTTGTTTCTTCTGTCTCCAGATAATGTTCCGGCTGGTAAATCAGCGCTCCCATTCCTGTGCTGCCTACAATCGCCAGCCGGTTGATACTGTCTACCTCTGCGGGATTGATCTTGTTTTTCAGCATCAGCCGATCCAACAGCAGCCGTCCCCATCCGTCTGGAAGGCTGTCGGAAAACACGCCGAACAATCCCTCAAAGGGATCATATTTTTTCGGCAGAAACACGCCTTTTTCCAACGGCAGGGACAGGGGATTGAGGGAGTATCCCTCTGCCAGCCAGTCTCTGTCATACTCAAACGCCGCAAGATGATTCCGGGCTGCAGCCAAAGTCCCCGCTTTCCGGGTTCCGATAAAAACTTCCAATGTTTTATAGTTGTTCATCAATAACCTCCTGAATGGATGAATAGCCTTTCTTTGCAAACAGTGAATCAAAATCGTCTGCGCATCCCAGTGCAAACGCGATTTTCACAAGAGAGGATAATGATATTTCTCCCGTCTGTTCAAAACGTTTCAGCGAACCCAGGCTTACATCGGAACGCTGGCTGAGCTGAACCTGTGATAATTTTTTCTCCTTTCTCCGCTCCCGCATTCTGCCTGCAATTTCTGTTTTCACTCCATCCGGCGACTTCAAAAATGTAAAGTTGTTCATGGATAATATTTTATCCCATTTTGGCGATTTTATCAAGATCTGGCTAATATTTTATTCCTTTTTTGCGGTTTATGCAGGACCTTTTATATTTGGAGACGGAGGTCACTAAGGACGAATGTTTCATATTTGGAAACGGACGGAACTAGGGGATTGCCTTTTGGCACACAAACTGGGCAACGTTCCGGTAAACTAACTGCTAACTCCAACTAAGGAAGTCAGGAGAGCCTTCCTTCCTAAGTTTCCGTAAGCAGTGGATTTTACCTCCACTAAGGGCGCCCATGAATCGTTTGCTTAGCCAAAGGGCAATCCCCTAGTTCCTGTGTATCGAAATATATTACGTGATATTTGCACTAAATTCAGAATGAACTACAAATGTTCAAGCGATAGTATAAATATCGCATTAAGTCAGAGTATTTATTTCAAAAATGTTGCAGGCTGTTCTTTCCCTGTGTAAAATGAAATCAGCGCACCATTGCAAAGGAGGTTTCCCTATGGAAAATGCGTATGTGTTAGAGATTTCTGATTCTAAATTCAAAGACCTGTTCCTCTGTTTCTGCGGTTACGCTCAGTGCGAGCCTCTCCACAGTTTCGGCCCGGCTGCGCGCCCCAATTATCTGATCCATTATATTATGGACGGAAAAGGCATCTATCAAACTGGGGAACATAAATTTCAATTAGAAGCGGGGGAGGGTTTTTTAATTGAACCGGATGTGCTCACTTATTATCAGGCAGATCGGGAACAGCCCTGGAGTTATCTCTGGGTGGGATTTTCCGGCAGGCATGCGGGGGAATATTTAGAGGATTTGGGATTAAACAGCAGACAGCTTACCTTCCGTTCCAGCCAGGGCAAGGAACTCAAGCACCTGATTCTGCAGATGATGAAATGCCAGGACGATTCCGTCACCAGCCAGTACCGGCTGCAGAGCCTTCTGTACGGATTTTTTGAAATTCTCTCCCGGGATGTATCGGCCCAGGAAGAAGCAGAATCTATGGAAAATTTCTATGTGGATCGGGCCATCAGCTACATCCGAAACAATTATTCCGCAGATATCAAAGTCACGGACATTGCCAACCATTTATGCGTCAACCGCAGCTATCTCTACAAGCTTTTTAAAAATTCCCTCCAGATGTCGCCCCAGGAATTTCTCACCAAGTTCCGAATTTCCCGGGCAAAGGAGCTGTTAAGCATCACGAAGCTGTCCATTGAAAATATTGCATTCTCCTGCGGCTACCAGGACGCCCTTGTTTTCTCCAAAGCTTTCAAGAAAAATACCGGCAGCGTGCCTACCGTTTACCGCAAAGAGCATCAGGAAATGATTCAGAAAAACCTGAAAGAAAACTGGGAATTGCTGGAAGAGTTAAATACAGAACAGACTTTTCAAAATCTCCGTCAGACATAGCGGCAAAATGGATCTATGAAATACAACGCAGACTTTTCAAAGCCTTCCTAAATAGAACGGCAAAATGTTCAAAATAATATATTAGGAAACATTTTGACTGTTTGCGGCAACAAAACATGCTACCTGCTTTTTCTCTCACCAGATATAATATAGCTAAGTTGAGAGAGAAACATGCGCGCAAATCTTCTCACTTAATATTTACAACAATAAAAGAATATTGGAGGATATTATGATGAGTAAGGAAACAACAAAATCTGCAAATCCAGTTTATAAGCACGTATCAGCACGGGAAAAGTATTGCTTTGGCATCGGGGCAATCGGAAAAGACGCTATCGTCAATCTGGTAGGCGCGTTTCTGATGCTGTATTTTACAGATACGCTGTATCTGGCCCCGGCATTTGTAGGCGTTTTATTCTTTGTGGCGCGTATCTGGGACGCAGTGAACGACCCGGTGATGGGCATGATTGTAGACAACACCAAGTCACGCTACGGTAAATTCCGTATCTGGTTAGTCGTGGGCACACTGCTCAACTCTGTGGTCTTTGTGCTGCTGTTTCACAGCTTCAACTTAAAGGGGACCGCGCTCTATGCCTATGTATCCGTGATGTACATATTATACGGCATGACCTACACCATTATGGACGTGCCCTACTGGTCCTGGCTCCCCAACCTGACCAATGACCCGAGAGAACGGGAAAAGGTATCTGTGATTCCCCGTTTCTTCGCCAGCCTTGCCGGATTTTCCGTGGCGACTTTCGGTCTCTATGTCATCCACAGCCTGAATCGGATGGCGGGAGAAGAAAACCTTTACGCAGAGCACGGATACACTGTATTCGCCATTATCATTGCAGTCATCTTCATCGTCACCATCGGAATTACCGTCTGCAATGTAAAAGAAGAGTCCACCCTGGGAAGCAAGTCCACCAAAACAAGCTTAAAGCAGGCGTTTACCATTATCTTTCAGAACGACCAGCTAATCGCGTTTATCGGCCTGCTCCTCACTTTTAACCTCTCCACCCAGATTGCCAAAAGCTTCGCCGTATATTACTTCAAAAATGTCTGCGGAAACGAATACCTGTACTCCATTTTCGGCTTCGCAATTATCGCTGAAATGCTGGGCCTTGTGGCATTCCCCAAAATCGCAGAAAAAATCAGCCGCGAAAAAGTATACCTGGCCGCCTGCTTCCTGCCGATTCTTGGATTTGCCCTCCTTGGCGCTTTCGGCTTTATCGCACCAAAAAGTTCCGTGTTCGTTATCATAAGCTGCGCATTTATCTTCTTCGGTTCCGGCCTCTCCTTAGGCGTAACCACCTGCTGCATGGCCGACGTCATCGACTACGGCGAGGTAAAATTCGGCGTCAGAAATGAAAGCGTCACCTGTTCTACACAGACGTTTCTGATGAAAGCTGCCATGGCCGCCGCCGGCGGACTCTCCGGCGTGGGACTTCAGATTGTGGGATACAACGCCAAACTGGAAACACAATCTGCCGGCACAGTTTTCGGCATCCGTGTCATGATGATTGTGATTCCGATTATCCTAGCAGCAATCAGCTACATGATTTACAACCGCTTCTACTGCCTAAAAGGAGAGAAAATGGAAGAAATAACCGCCAAATTAAATGAAAAACACGACAGAAAAGGAGGTTCCCATGATTATTTATCATGAAAGAAGCAGAACATTTCATCTGCGCAACCATTCCATCAGCTACATCATGACAGTCATGCCAAACGGCCATATGGGCCAATTATATTTCGGGAAGAAAATCCGGGATAAAGAGGATTTCTCCTACCTGCTGGAAACCTGCGAACGGCCCATGACTTCTTACCTCTATGAAAATGACAGAACCTTTTCCTTAGAGCATATCCGGCAGGAATACCCGGTATTCGGCACAACGGATTACCGGCAGCCCGCTGTGGATATCCGGCAGGAAAACGGCAGCCGGATTCTGGATTTTAAATACCAGGCACATACCATTGCCAAAGGGAAGCCCCCATTAAAAGGGCTTCCGGCAACCTACGCCGAATCCGACGAAGAAGCCCAAACCCTGACCCTGATTCTGAAGGATGAAGTATCCGGCATCTGCGCAGAACTTTTTTACACCATATTCCGCCAGGGCGGCATCCTTGCCCGCAGCGTCCGTCTCAGCAACCAGGGAACTGCTCCGGTACAGTTAGAACGGGCCATGAGCCTCTGTCTGGATCTGCCGGAGCGTGATTATGAATGGCTGCAGCTTTCCGGCTGCTGGGCAAGAGAATGTCATATCCATAAGAGAACTTTGGAACCGGGCATCCAGTCCATCGGAAGCATGCGGGGCAATTCCTCCCACGAGCACAATCCATTTCTGGTACTGAAACGGGAAAACACAGACGAACGCCAGGGGGAAGCCATCGGATTTTCTCTGATTTACAGCGGCAATTTCCGTATTCAGGCCGAGGCGGACGCCCATGAAACCCTCCGCGTTCTGGCAGGAATCGATCCGGAAACTTTTTCCTGGAAATTAGACAGCGGCGAAAGTTTCCAGACCCCTGAGGCTGTTATGGTCTATACCGATCAGGGATTAAACCGCCTGAGCCAGACTTTCCATAAATTATATCAAAAACGCCTGGCAAGAGGTTACTGGCGGGACAGAGTAAGGCCCATTTTAAATAACAACTGGGAGGCCACCTATTTTGACTTCACAGAGGAACGTCTGGTGGAAATTGCCGCAAAAGCCAAGGAATGCGGAGTGGAACTGTTCGTATTAGACGACGGCTGGTTCGGCGCCCGCAGCAGCGACAAAGCGGGACTGGGGGACTGGAAGGCCAATCCGAAACGGCTCCCCCAAGGCATCCGGGGACTGTCCGAACGAATCGAAGAACTGGGATTAAAATTCGGTCTCTGGTTCGAGCCGGAAATGGTAAATAAGGACTCTGATTTCTACCGATCCCATCCCGACTGGATCATCGCGGCGCCCCATCGGCCTGCTTCCCACGGACGCTACCAGTATGTACTTGATTTTTCCCGAAAAGAAGTGGTGGACGCCATCTATCAGCAGATGTCCAAAATCCTGCGGGAGTCAAAGATCTCTTACATCAAATGGGATATGAACCGCAGCATTACCGAATGTTATTCCAAGGCACTTCCCCCGGACCGGCAGGGGGAAGTGTACCACCGGTATATCCTGGGCGTGTATGACCTGTATGAACGTTTGACCACAGAATTTCCGGAAGTTCTGTTTGAGTCCTGCGCCAGCGGCGGCGGCAGATTCGATCCCGGCATGCTGTACTATGCGCCTCAGGGCTGGGCCAGCGATAACAGCGATGCGATAGAACGGCTGAAAATTCAGTACGGAACCTCTATGTGCTATCCCATCAGCAGCATAGGTTCTCACGTATCTGTCACGCCCAACCATCAGGTCTTCCGCTGCACGCCTCTTCACACAAGGGCAAATGCGGCTTATTTCGGCACGTTCGGATATGAGCTGGATCTCAACAAATTAACGGAAGAAGAACTGGCGGAAGTAAAAGAACAGATTGCCTTTATGAAACAATACCGGGAAGTGCTGCAATACGGCAGCTTCTACCGTCTGAAAAGTCCTTTTGAGGGCAATGAAACTGTATGGATGGCAGTAAGCCAGGATCAGAAAACTGCAATTGTAGGATGGTACCGAACCTTAAACTGCGTCAACGCCTCCTATACCCGGGTGCGTCTGGAAGGGCTGAACCCTGATTACTGTTACCGGAATAAATATACCGGACTGTGCCATTACGGCGATGAACTGATGCACGCAGGGCTGATCACCAGCGACGATACGGCAGGCCAGGTGCCGGCAGACGCTGTGCCTCCCAGTGATTTTGAATCCAGAATCTATGTACTGGAGGTGGAAGAATCTTGAGCAGCGAAACAAAATACACGCCTGCCCGGATTCTGATGATGCTTGCGGGCATCCTCTTAATCGGCATGTGCGTGGCCTCCTATCGAATGAGCGGATTCGGAGTAGACCCTTTTTCCTGTATGAATCTGGGCATCAGCGGCTTTGTGGGAATGTCCTTCGGCACCTGGCAGCTGATCGTAAACGCCTTATTGCTTGTAATCGTATGGTTCACCGTACGCAGCTGCATCGGACTCGGAACCATTGTCAATATGGTCTTTGTAGGATACACGGCAGACTTTCTCTGCTGGGCGTTCTTAGATCAGATTGGCCTTACTGTGACAACGCCTCTGCGCATCTTTCTGCTGGCCGCCGGCACTTTATTTGCCTCGCTGGGATGCGCTTGTTACATGGCGGCGGAAATGGGAATTGCCCCTTATGACAGCGTGGCGTTTATTGTCACAAAGTATACAAAAGACAAGGTTTCTTTCCGGGCGGCAAGAGTACTTTCTGATTTGATTGTTATTGTGATAGGAATTACTTTCTGTCTTTTGGCTAAGAATAATATCTGGGAGATCGTAGGGCTGGGAACGATTGTCAACGCCTGCTGCAATGGGCCGCTGATACAGTTTTTCCGGGGGAAATTTGAAAAATTATTAAAATAGAGTAACTGGCCCGCGGACTATATATTGCACACGGATTGTAACAGTGAAGGCGAAGGCTGAACTGTTACCACGGATTCGCGTCATATCACAATTATTTTGCCAGGCAGGCATAAATATGTTAAAATATGCCTGTCTGAGCATTTATGTTCCCGAACATACTTAGGAACTGTCAAGAAATAACTTTTAAATAGTGCTCTCGAAGAAAAAGACAAGCAATATTAAAAGTTATTTCTTGACAGTTCCTTAATGGCGGGAATGAATTTTAAGACACGCTCTAAGACAATACTTACAAATTCCGCAAAACAGGAGGTCGCCATGCCCGGATTCACCACACACTATTTATTTGGAGTCAACACATATCGACGATTAAAGCCAACACGCCTGAAAAAAATTCTTCAGCAGGAACATAATGCTTACAGTTTAGGACTGCAGGGTCCTGATCTGTTTTTCTATTTTCTGCCTTCTTATATGATTCACAGGAACAATATCGGTTCGGTTGCCCACACGGAAAAAACAAACGAATTCCTCCGCCATCTGCTGGGCAGCCGAAAGCTGTTTTCCTCCCGAAAAGAACAGGAAATTGCGGAGGCTTATATTGCCGGCTTCCTGGGACATTATATTCTGGACGCCCGCTGCCACCCTTATGTTTACTGGAAAACAGAATTTAGTGAAAAAAACAATAAATATCACGGACAGCATATGGGCCTGGAAACGGAAATTGACGCAAAACTGCTGAAATTCTACCGGCAGGTTCCTCCTTCCGCTTTCCGGCAGAACGCCACCATTGCCCTGACCCGTATACAGAAGCGCACGATTACCAGAATCCTGCACTATGTATATGCCAGAACTTACCCGGAACTTGGCATTCTCCCTATCACCATACGCACTTCCATTTCTTCCATTCAGGCCGGAACAAAATTCCTGCATGACCCTTCCGGACGAAAGAAGAAAATAATCGGAACCCTGGAAAAACTATTTTTGGGACACACATTGTTATCCACATTAATTCCCAGCGGCAATCTGTCTGTCCACAATGACCCCTTAAATCTTCTTCACAAAGAGTGGATAAATCCCTGGGATACTTCCCTGCATTACACAGATTCCTTTTTTGACTTGATGCATGCCGCCCAAAGCAGATATCTGGAGACTCTGGAAGAACTGAACCGCCTGATTTTTGCTCATCCGGAAAGAAATAAGAAGACAGACGATTCCCAACAGCGCCGCCCTGCCGCCTCCATGACGCAGACCTGGCAAAATGGCTGGGAGAACTTTCTGGAGCGACTTGGCAACTTGTCCTATCACAGCGGATTGGACGCGGGAATTCCAAGTTGAGACTAAAAACACCTCCTTTCTGTTGCCAGGTTTCGGTGAGCAAAGCAAAAATTATAACATATTGTTTGACGCTATTCTATCTTTTTCTCAAAAAGATTTCTCGCGCGAACAGCAATCACCAGAGATATTGCGCCGGAAAATAAAACCACCGCATATTCAAATCCCCTGCTGACTTCAAACAGAATGCCGTAAAAAGCATTGCCGAATGGCTGAGCGCACATAGAAACCGTAAAAATAACAGCTATCACTTTCCCAATCAAATGCTGCGGCGTTTCCGTCTGAATAAAGGACATCATCTGCACTGTAAAAACCGTAGAAAACGCCATAATCCCGAAACAGCACGCAGTAATAACAATATAGTTGACAATTCCGGAGGAAACCAGCATCAGAGAAATACCCATTGGAAAGGCACAGGCAGCGCAGGATATGATCAGCTTCCCTGATTTATGAATGGTCAGCCGGTTTGCGAAAACGCCTGCGCCAATCCCTCCAAGCAGCCCGCCCGCCGCCAGGCTCCCTTCTGCGAAACCATACAGCCGATTTGCCTGCCCAGGCTCAAACTCCAATACCTCCGTTATCAGATAGGGCAGCGCAACCATTATCATTGCCGCCAGAAACAAATTGATCCCGCAGACCACAAGAAGGCCTTTTCCAATCACAGGTTTTTCCTTTCGGATAAACCGAATACTCTCCGCAAAATCTTTTCGGGCTGTCTTCCATATTCCTCCGCGCAAAGCTTGTTTCTGAAAAGGTATTTTGATAAAAATCTCCATCACCGCCGATACAAAAAAGCAAAGAGCACACACCCACAATACCGGCTTTAGTCCATAGGCGCTGTATAAAATGCCGCCAATCACCGGCCCTGCTAAAGCAGAAAAAGAACTTATAGTATTGATCACGGAATTCGCCGCCATAAAATGTTCCTGATTGACCAATACCGGAATACTTGCCTGCACAGACGGCTGATACGCGCCCGCTATGCCGTACAAAAGCATCAGCGTCACCGTCAAAAGCTGCGTGAGAGGCGCTTGATCCATCAGCAGGCAAAAAAGCAGAATCACCGCCGAAGTGAAGAAATCCAGCAGGACCATAATATTTCTTTTATTGATCCTATCCGCCACAATCCCTCCCACCGGAGACAGCAGGATGGCAGGGATAAAGGCGCAGGCTGTCACCGTTCCGTAAAGGGCTGAGGAACCTGTCAGGTTCAGCAAATATAGCGGCAGCGCAAACCTGACTGCGGCATTGCCGAACAATGAGATAATCTGCCCCAAAACCACTAATGTGAAATCTTTAGAAAATAATTTTTTATCCATAATCTAAATCTCCTCTCAATACATACCGAACGTTGGTATGTACAAAACAAAAAATAAAAAGCGCCCCACTTTCATCTGAATTTCTAGCCGGATGGAGTACTAGATTCAGTGTGAAATCCGGTGTAAAGCGGGGCAGCAGACTAAGCACAACAGGCATTTACTTGCTCTTTTGATAAATAGAAGCCAGTTCCCTCAATCTTTCCAGCATCTCTCCGTCCAAAATATCCAATCCAAATCCCCGCAGCATCTGGCCGAACACCATGAATTTGCGATAGGATTCTTCCTCAGTGCTGTCAAATATCATGGGATTCATCCAGACATTTGCCGCAAGCAGCACCAATTCCGCCAATTGCTCCGGATAATCCGTTTCAATCGAACCGTCCGCAATTCCCTGTTTCATAATCGGCAGGATATAATTGGGCGCCGCGTTCTCTATCGTATCATGCAGAAGACTGAACAGAAGCTTCGGGTTATTATGAAAATCCGGAGCCACCGTAAATATATCCGCCTGCACCGGCCGGTTAATGGATGCCTTAAAAATTGTTTTCAGTTTCTCTCTGCCGGTTAAATCGGAACGGTCACGGATCTTCGCCAGCATCTGATTCGATTCTGCCGTCATCCGATCCGAGACAGCCTCTAAAATATCTTCCTTTGACTTAAAATGATGGTAAATAGCCCCTTTGCTCAGTCCGCCTAACTGGTCGATAATGTCCTGAATGGAAGTATGCTCATACCCTTTCTCCATAAAAAGACGAAAGGCCGTTGTCAGGATTAAATTGACTGTTTCCTCCGGGCGCTTATTTCTCACCACGTTCCACCCCCTTCCTAAAATTTTAACAAAACAATTCGTGACGTTGCTTCATACTTCTTCGACATACCGACGGTATGTTTTTATTTTAGCATACTGCCGGTATGTTTGTCAATCATTATCATGGTTACAGATTTAAACGGTTACACCCTTTCTGCCGCAGGAGACGACAGGAAAAACAGACCATTTATATTCCAAAAAATTCTTTTATCTGTCCTAAAATCGTATTCATCAGCCGGATCCTTGCCTCCACGCTTGCCCAGGCAATATGAGGCGTAATCAGCAGCCGGTCACTGTCTTTGATATTTTTCAAAGGGTTATCCGCGCTCATCGGCTCCGCGCAGAGAACGTCAAGAGCCGCTCCGCGGATTTCTCCTGCATTTAAGGCGTCTGCCAGATCCTTTTCAGAGACGATAGGCCCTCTGCCCAAATTCAGAAAAATTGCCGACTTCTTCATCTTTTCAAATGCCTTTTTGTCCATCAAATTCTCCGTTTCCGGAGTCAGCGGGGCATGGACTGATATAATATCAGAGGTTTCCAACAGTTCTTCAAAGTCTACCCGCCGATAGTCCGGCTGATTATTTTTTCCGGTGGTGGAATAATAGATGACATTGCATCCGAACATTTTGGCTGTTTCCGCCACCCGTCTCCCGATGGCCCCCATTCCGATAATTCCCCAGGTCTTGCCGTCAATCTCTGAGAATTTCCGATCAAAATGAGTGAACAGACAGTCAGCCACATATTTTTCCGATTTCACATATTCATCGTAATAGGGCAGATGTTCCACCAGATAAAACAACATGGCAAAGGTATGCTGAGTCACGGATTCCGTGGAATATCCGGCTACGTTGCGCCATGCAATTCCCCTTTTGTCCAGATATTCCTTGTCCAGATTATTGGTTCCTGTCGCCGTCACACAGACCAGCTTCAGATTCTCTGCTTCCCCAATGCTCGTTTCGTTGACAGGAACCTTGTTCAAAATAATAACATCCGCGTCCCTGGTCCGCTCCCTGGCCTGTTCCGGCGTGGAAAAATCATATTTTACCACTTCTCCGAATGATTCATAACCGGATAAATCAATGTCGTCTCCGATGGTCCTTGCGTCTAAAAATACTAATTTCATGTGATTTCCTCCTCTATCATTAATGTTATAGTTCCTAATTCTCTTATTCCACAGCCCTCTCCTGGGGAATCCGCTCCGAAATTGTTACCTGTTCTGTCACTTTTTCCTGGCAGAGACGCCTCCATACTGCTGCATTCATCCTCTTGATACTTGCAGCGGCAGATAAATCCGCACCCGTTCCCCGCCTGATACTCATAATACCCCCTCGGCGGGCAGGCAAAGGCTTCCAGAATCGCCATAATGGTCCCCCCGTGAACTGCCAGGCCCACATGCTCCCAGCCATTTTCCCACGCCCTTCTGACACACTTCCGAAAGGCTTCCCGGCAGCGGCATTTGAAGCGTTCCGGTTCCTCTCCTCCCGGAAATCCAATGGCGCCGCCGCTGTCGATAAATTTCTGATACTCAGGATTTCCGCTTAATTCCTGATAATTCTTATATTCAAATTCCCCGAAATCCATTTCCCGGAAATCTTCCATGATCTCTGTCCTGTTTTTCCCAAAAACAAGTTCCGCTGTCTGCCGGCACCTCAGATAAGGGCTCACAAACACCCTGTCCATAGCGGGGAAATCATGGCTCTTTCGCCTCAACTGTTCCCTTTCCTCTTCCAGTATTCCCTCATCGGTGCGCCCCACGTAGCGGCCTTCCCGGTTTCCCGCCGTAGCTCCATGGCGGATAAAATATATCTTCATAAGCGTACCCTTCATATCGGCGCCCTTTTCTCATTAATCAGCATTCCCTGAAACCGTTTCACGCCGAACTGTCTGGAAAAATGCTGGCATTTGCACAAAAAAAGATAGTAGATATTTTTCCCTCACCCATGCAGCGATTCAAAATTCCCCTGGCCTTTGGCCAAAATCAAATCCGCACTGTCCAAAACCTTCTTCCCTTCCTCCGTCAGCTTGGAATAAATCACTCCCTGAATGGAACTGTTATTGGTAATCACAGGAACTTCCTTTGTAATTCCAACCATTTCGGCGTCTTCCAGGGTAGCGTCATTGATGGCGTCCTCTCCCCGGACCATGGCCGTGATATGTAACCTGGGATAAGCTTTCTTCAATTCACGGATGACAATCTTGTCCAAGACAATTTCCCCGCAGTTATCCATAATATACAGCAGCCGGGAAGCCTGGCCAAGCTCCCTGCACAATTGGCCGTACTCCTTATCATCCAACTGCTCCTCTTCTCTGCGGAACAATTTCAGAAATTCTTCTTTTGTCACATGCTCCACTGCAGAAAAATCAATGTAATTGCCGATTCTCGCAAAGCGAATGGCTTCTTTTAACGTATTCTGGCTTTTTTGGATTTCCTTTTCCAGTTCCGGTTCCATCTGGAGCAGAAGCTGGTTAAATTCCCGTTTCATATGGGCGATATTATGATCTTTTCCGTAATATTTCTCCCGCAGTTCTGTCAGCAGGGCGCCCATCCAGGGAGCGTTGTGCTCTGGCCGGCTGCTTCCCAGCAGCGCCATGACTTCACGCATGAAGGCTGTTTTCTTTTCTTCGTCTTTAAAGTTTTCAATCAGACGCTCCTGCTGATTCACCAGGCAGCACATGCATTTTGAGTATAACAGCATTGGTGATCCTCCTTCATCTTTTATCTTTGGAAACGGACGGAAATATAAGCTGTAGTGTTAGAGCGTGTCTTAAAATTACTCTCTGCAGTTCTTTCTAAGGCATCCTGTTTTGCATATTATACGATAATGCGGCTTTTTTATCAATGGATTAATCGAAAACCATTTTTCCCTCCCAGGTTCCTGCCGCACTTCCTCCCCATGGGGAAAAATCATAGCCCGTCTGTTCTGTAATTGTAATATCCTGCTTCGGCGTAACCTGCCATTGACCCGGCAGCATGCACATTTTTACGGCAGGATCTTGCGCTTTCACAGCTGCCTGCACAGTTCGGATGTCTTTCAAAAAGCGGAGGGAAATCTCGTATTCCCCGCTTCCCTCAGAATCATATGCCTGAAATTTTCTTTGAGCGTCTTCTTCCCACTCAAAGCACAGATTCACTAACGTTTCCTCATTTTCCCCGAAAAATATCAGATGGCTCTCATCATAATAGGATGGCCGCAGTTCCGCCCTGAATCTTCCCTGCTGCAAATGATACCGTCTGCTCCACAGGCTGTCCTCAGCCATTCCCACAAACCCTTTCTTTCCATTGACATTATAGATTCCGTAATATCCGCCGGGAAGTGTTTTCCTGATTTCGGTATTGACGGAAGACCATATGAAAAATTCCTCTGGTATCTGCTCCAGAGGACAGCCCGGCAAATAAATCAGGAATTCTTCGGCATCCTCAAATCCATACGCCTCGGAATCAATATACCTGGTATCATCTTCGCAGTATTCTTTTCCCGGCGTTCCTTCTGTATTCAGATATTCCAGTTCCATGGAATATGTAGATTCATTCACCTGTTTTGGCAGGGAAAATTTTCCGTCAAAATTACAGATATAAACGGTACCGTTGGGATACCCTTCGCCAGTATCTCCCATATCTGAATCATGATACCGGCCTGTAAATGTCCCGTCCGAATTTAAATTAAAATACGTCGCCCAGCCTCCGGCGCCGCTGCCGAAATCAAAGCCTTCGGGCAGCTGCTCCATAATATTTTCGCTTCTGTTCCCTTTGCCGCCGCATCCGGCAAACGCACATGCCATAATACACACAATACATAAGAAAAATAAATTTTTCACTTTTCCCATTTTGTTTGGCGCCATCCTTCCCTTACGCAAGTTCATTCTTATTCTTGCAGCTTTCTTTCGCATAAGTTCATTCTTATTCTTGCAGCTTTCTTTCGCATAAGTTCATTCTTATTCTTGCAGCTTTTTATTCCCAGATTATTGACAACTGTTCTTCTTTGCATGTGTTCATTTTTCTATCCGTGATTTTATCGTTTTCAGTGATTTTCCCGCATAAAATCGGGGAATTCACATCATAAAGCCTGCAATTTCCAGAAACGCTCTTGGGGCTGTAATTCGCGTAACAGTAGAGGCATCCGTTTTGGCATGTATTGTAGGTGCCCACTTCCACACTCTCCATACAGCCGCATTCCGGCCTCTGGTTCCTGTCCTTCCTCCCATGGATTTTGCACCCGGTGAGCTGTTCTATCAATTCTCTGTCAATACAGCAATTGCGCCCAATGCCGCAGGCGGACAAGTCTATATTTTCTGCGCAGGCCGCAATTTTCATTCCATTCTTTCCAGCTATAGAAGCAATCTCTGCGCCAAATTCCAGGAGAGCCTGTTCTGGCAGAAAAAAGGGATCCAGAGATTGCATATTTTTCTGGTTTTTTGCGTACAGATCCACAAAGCTAACCACACATTTTGATGTGAAGCCCTTAAGTGCCCCGGCAATCTGCGCAAAGGCTTTTAAATGATATTCGGGCGTATACCGCTGGGTAAAAATAATCGGATCGTATCTCCATATGACCCTTTCTCTGCCGATTGCGCAGGATAATTTCTGAAAGATCGGAATCACGCATTTTTTCTTATGAGGGACATTAGGCTCAATGTCCCGGCCGAATCCGGTGAGGGTAAATTGAAAGTAATACTGGTAGGCGCTTAGTTCCTCTAATCTGGAAAGCATGGGCTCCGGATTTTTGGTCCAGAATACGATACAGTCCACAACCTCAGGCGTCAGCAGAATTCTGCTGACTTGGTGATGGTTCATTGGGTTGCGGACATAGAGATATCCCTCTTTTATGCGGTTCAAAAACCATTCGGAGTAATAATTGGGGATATCAGTCCGGCGGCTGGCGCTTAAAATCATTGCTACACTTCCTTTCTTCTTTTAAATTGTAGCATGACACCATTTTTCTTTCAATAAATTTCGCCAGATCGCGCTTGAGCTATTTCATTGACAGTGAATTTTGCCAGATCGCGCCTGAGCTATTTCATTGACAGTGAATTTTGCCAGATCGCGCTTGGGCTATTTCATTGACAGTGAATTTTCCCTATTGTATACTTATGCTGACTGAACAAATGGGAAACAGCGGAAAGGAATTCGATTATGGCAAAAACAATAGGTATCGGACATCAGGATTTTGAAAAAATACGGATGAATCATAATTTCTATATCGATAAATCCCCGTTCATTAAGCAATGGTGGGAGTCTGGAGACGAAGTGACTCTGATTACCCGTCCCCGCCGTTTTGGGAAAACCCTGAATTTAAGTATGCTGGAACAGTTCTTTTCCATTCAATATTCCGGCCGGAGAGAACTGTTTCAAGGATTATCTATTTGGGAAGATGAAAAATACCGAAGCCTTCAGGGAAGTTATCCCGTCCTAAGTCTTTCTTTTGCAAACGTAAAAGAAACAACCTTTTACAAAACACAATTATCCATCAACCAGATATTAGAAGATTTATACAACAAAAATGCCTTTCTGCTGCAGGGCGATTTACTGACAGAGAATGAAAAAAATTTTTTCCGAAGTGTTACCAGCCGAATGGAAACATCCACTGCAGTATGGGCTCTTCACAAAATGTCCGATTTCCTTTTTCGCTATTATGGAAAAAAAGTCATTCTCTTTCTGGATGAATACGACACTCCTATGCAGGAAGCCTATGTGGGCGGTTATTGGAAAGAATTAACAGACTTCCTCAGAAGTATGTTCCATTCAGCTTTTAAAACAAATCCCTATCTGGAACGGGGAATGATGACTGGAATCACCAGAATCAGCAAGGAATCTATTTTTTCAGATTTAAATAATCTGGAAGTGGTAACCACAACTTCAGAAAAATATGAGGATGCTTTTGGTTTTACGGAAACTGAAGTCTTTGCCGCATTGGATGAATACGGACTATCCGCGCAAAAACAGAATGTAAAAAACTGGTATGACGGTTTTACTTTCGGAACACATACAGACATCTACAACCCCTGGTCTGTCATCAACTACCTCTCCAAAAAGAAACTGGCCCCTTACTGGGCCAATACCAGTTCGAACCAACTCATTGAAAAACTGATTCGGGAGGGGAGCAGAGATAAAAAACAGGCTTTTGAATTCTTAATCAGCGGAGAATCTATTTGCGTGGAAATTGAGGAACAAATTGTATATGAACAGTTATCCGCCAAAAAAGACGCTGTCTTTAGCCTGCTGCTTGCCAGCGGATATCTGAAAGTCCTCAAAACAGAATTTGCCGAACCATCCGGCCGCCTCTTTTACCATTTGACTTTGACAAACAAGGAAGTGAAAATCATGTTCGAATCCATGTTCCGTAACTGGTTCTCTTCCAACGACAATTATAATGATTTTATCAAAGCATTGCTAACGGGTAATTTAACGGCTATGAATCTCTATATGAATAAAGTGAGTTCAGAAATGTTCAGCTGCTTCGATACCGGCCGCCGCCCTTCTGTCTCTGAGCCGGAACGCTTTTACCATGGATTCCTTCTGGGATTGATTGCGGAATTATCTGACCGCTACCATATCACATCCAACCGGGAAAGCGGCTTTGGAAGATATGATGTAATGCTGGAACCGCTTTTGAAAGAAGATCCCGCCATGATTTTGGAATTTAAGGTGCAGGATACAAAATGCGAAAAAGAACTGGAGGATACCGTTGCAGCGGCTTTAGAGCAAATTGAACGGAAAAATTATGCTGCTGCGCTTACGGCCAAAGGAATCCCGGCAGAACATATCCGCAGATACGGATTTGCTTTCCGCGGCAAAACAGTTTTGATTGGAGATGGTTCTAATTCAGGAGAAAACTACCTGCAAAATGAATCCTCCGTCCGTACATTTATTGAAACATGCAGGGAATTTGGCGCCTCTCAATCCGATACGCTAAAAAAACTGGCTGTAAAATTCCATTTATCCCCCTCAGCCGCAAAGGACAAATTAGAGAAATACTGGCTGTAGAACAATCCTGCAGCCAGTATTTCGTTTAAGATTCCAAGGGCCCGCTGTAATACTTCTGATTTTTGCTTTTGGGCTTCTCCGGCATTGTCATCTTCAGCTGCCCTGTTTCCAGCAATGGATTCACGTAATGAGACATCATATAGTAGATTGTTTTAATGCCCAGATACCGGGCAATTTCATTCCTGCTTCTGGGCGTCCGGCAGAATTCAATGATGCCCAATATTTCTCCCTCTGACAGAATCGCCGTATCTATATTCAGCGGTTCCGGCTGCTCTTCCCGGTTATAAAAAGTAACCGCAAATTCATTTCTGGAATCTGAAAACACCGCCTCCCGCATTCCTGCCATCCGAAGTTCCCGCTGAATCGTGGGAATGCCGGAATAGCGGTTCTCTGTAATTCCGAGAGTTTCCATTGCCCGGGCCAGAACCGGATTGCGGGTATCCGGCTGAACTTTTCCCAATTTGTCCAACGTCAGACGGCCATACAGGCCGCCGGGATTGCGGATTTCCAATCTGTCCTTATACATAATCACTTCAATGGGCATGGCCTCTGTATGGATACTGTAATCGCGGTGAACCAGAGAATTCAGCACTGCCTCCCTGACCGCCACCAGAGGATATTCCGTCTTATCTGCCCGCTTCCCAGTTTCCTTATCAATCACGGTCCGCACCCGCATATTTTTCTTCAAAAACTTCATGGTATTTTCCAGCAAATCCAGAAGGGTTCCCTCGATCCGTCTATTATCAATAAATCTGGAACCGTCCTCTGCGGCTTCTCCCTTCTCATATCCCGGAACTACCATAGCGTTTATTGTATACTGGGGATAAAACATCTGCGGGTAAACAGAAAACAGCAGTGTGCAGGCCAGGGTAGGCTTTTCATCAATTACCATATTTAAAAACCGCTCAATATCCTTCTGAGGGAGACTTCCAAGCCTGGGATTATTTTCTTTTATCAGATCCACATATTCACCCATTCTATTGATATCAATGGCGGAGAGGTCAGCTCTTTCATTGATTCTCACATCGTCCTGATATTTTTTCCGATATGCCTCGTAGCTGTATATTTCATAATCGCTCATGGGTTCGTCAGAATCTCCGGCCCAGATATAGGAACCCTTCTGTGTCATATAACTTTTTGGGGCATCCCTGATGGGCCGCTTTTAATTCTATGGTCTGAGATTCTGCTTTCATTGTCCGGACTTTCCCAATTAATTCTGCTAAATCTGTCTCTATCATTTTGCGTCCTCCTTGTTGGAACTATATGCTTCTTTCTTTATTTTATCCGAAAAACAAAAAATAAGCAAACAGATTGTTTGCTTATTTTAAAAATTTGGCTTATTTCTTTGCTTAAATATCTATTATTGGCTTATTTCTTTGCTTTTCCACTTACTACTTTGCTTATTTTTTGCTTTTTCATTTACTTGTTTGCTTAATTTCTTGTTCGGCGTGAAGCGGGGCGGCAGATTGCGGGAATGAATTTTAAGACTAGCTCTCCTTCTCCCACCGGACCCGGCTGCCTTTCTCCGTCTTCTTCACCGCCAGCTTCCGGTCTATCTGCTCTTTTAATTCTGCCACATGAGAAATAATCCCCACCAGCCTGGTATCTCCGGCCAGTTCATTGAGGATTCCAATAGCCCGATCCCTGGCTTCTTCGTCCAGAGAACCAAACCCCTCGTCAATAAACATGGTGTCCAAATGCACCCGGCCCGCCGTATTCTGTATCACATCCGCCATGCCCAGCGCCATGGAAAGAGCCGCCAGAAAAGATTCGCCGCCGGAGAGGGTTTTTACATCCCGCACCTGATCGGTTACCAGGTCATACACATCCAGATCCAGTCCGGCCTCCCCCTGTCTGCCCAGCTGTTCCACTTCCCGGCAGCGGAGCATAAACTGATTCCCGTTGATCTTTACCAGTCTCCGGTTTGCTTCTCCGATTATGGAGCGGAAATAGCGCCGCTGAACATAAGTCTGGAAATCCAGCCGGATATGCTGGGGCAGATTCCCGTTGGCTGTTTTATCCAGGTTACTGACCAGTTCATACTGCTGTTTTAGCAATTCCCGTTCCTGATACAATTTGGCAAGCTGCTGCCTGGCCCGCTGGTTTCCTGCTTTTCCCGCCGCCAATTTCAGCTTTTCCTTCTCTAACCCTTTGGCCTCTCCCTCCAATTGACGGCTGCGTTGCAGCAAAGTTTCGGTTTCTGCCGGTTCTTTGCCCTTTAACTGCTTTGCCAGCAGCTTCTGGTTTTTCTGCTGCTCGGTCAGAACTCCCTGGCTCTCCGCAATCTCCTGACGCAGATTCTGCAAAGCTGCCTCTGCCGCAGTTTTCTTATTTTCCAGAGATGCTTTCTCCTGCTGAGCTTTCTTAAGCTGCCGCTTAAGTTCACTGACTTCGGCATAGGGCAGTTCTTTTTCTATCAATTCCAACGCCTGGCTGGAAGTTTCGCAGGCAAGCTTCGCTTCGTACTGCTTCTTCACCAGTTCTTCCTGCCGCTGTTCTATCTGCTGTAGTTCTTCTAATAGTTTTTCCTGCTTCTTCTCCTGCTGTTTCAGCCGTTTTTCCTGTTTCCCCGCCTCTTCCAAAGCCTCCAGGGCCTGCTGCAGTTTTTCGGCGCATTCTTTTAACGCAGGTATTATCATATCTGGCTGAAAATTCTCCCCAAAGATACGGGTTCCATCCTGTTCCAGGAGAGAGCGCTCTTTTTCACAGCTTTTTTGTACCGTCTGAAAATTTTCCCGGCACTGATTCAGCTTCAAATCCGCCTGTTCCCGTTCTTTTTTCGCTTCCTCCACCTGCTGCTCTGTCACAGCATGGGGAGAAAGCTCCGCTTTCCTGGGGTGCTCTTTGGAACCGCATACCGGACAGGGCTGTCCTTCTTCCAGACGCTGCGCAATAATTCCCACCTGCTCCTGAATAAAATTCCGGTTTTTTTCCTCGTATTCCCGGCTTTTTTCCTGAAATAGCTGTAAGGCTTTTTCTGCTTTTGCCTGCTCCTGCTTCTGTTTTTTCTCATATTTTAAAAGCCGCCCATAGGTTTCTGCCATTTCTTCCAAAACCGATTGCATGGCTGTCAGATCTTTGAAAGCTTCTTTCAGAACGGGAATTTTCGCAATGCCTTCCTCCAGCTTTCCTTTCTGTTCCAGGATTTTCTGCACTGCGCCCTGAATTTCTATCAGCTTCTCCTGCACCTGCTGCAGCGCTTGTTCCGATGTCTGCCGTTCCTTTTCGGCGCCCAGAACCGTCTCCCGGGCTTTTGCCAAAGCGTCGTATTTGGGCAGCAGATTCTTCCAGCCCGCAATCTGCTCTGACAGTTTGGGGATCTGTTCCTCTAACTGCAGGCTAAGTTCTTTCAGTTTCCTGGATTCTTCCTTTTCCTGCTGACTCTGCTGCTCCAGCAGTTTTATGCGGGCGGCGATTTCCGCTTCTGCTTTCTCTGCCTGCTGAAACAATTGATTGAGTTCTTTTGCCTGACGGATGAGAAAAGCGGTTTCTTCGGACTGTTTTCTGTTTTCGGCTTCCTTTTTTCGGATTTCTTTTTCCCGCTCTCCCATTTCTTCCAGCAGATATCCCAAAATTTCCAGAATCTGCTCCGGATTCGTTTCCAGCTTGCCGCAGACTTCCTCCCAGTCTTTTCCATAACTGCTTTCCGGCAGATATGTGACTCCCTCAATTTCATGGCTGCACAGCTTGCGGTTATCCTCCAGTTTTCCGTACAGGGATTTGCTCCATTCCCGCAGTTTCATTTGAAGTCCCGCATACACATTGGTGTCGAAAATCCTGGCAAAAATTTCCTTCCGCTCTTTGGAGGAAGCGTGGAGCAGCCTGACAAATTCCCCCTGGGCAATCATGGCAATCTGGGTAAACTGCGCAGCTCCCACTCCCAGAATTTCTACTATTTTCTCATTAATCTCCCGAATTTTTCCGGGGAATTCCCGGCCGTCTGGCATCCATAAAGTGACGGAAGCATTTTCTTTGGTCAGCGTGTAGTCCCCTTCTTTATTTCTGCGCCTGCTGGTGCGTTTGTAGTTGGGATTTCTCTGAATCTTATATTCTTTTCCGCCGTAAAGGAAGGTAAGTTCCACAAAGGTTGGAGTGTCCGGATCTGCGTACTGGCTGCGCATCATATCTCCGTCCCGCCTGCCGCCGCTGGTCTGGTCATACAGGGCATAGGTGATGGCGTCAAAAATTGTGGTTTTTCCGGCCCCGGTATCTCCGGTGATCAGGAATACGCCCTGGCTTGCGTCTGTAAAATCTATGATTTCTGTTCCGGCGTAAGAGCCGAAGGCCGACATAACAAGTTTGACTGGTTTCACGGTGTTTTCCTCCCTGGTAAATTAGAAACCATATGATATATGATCTAATATTTCCGCGACAATTTTTTCTTCTTCCCCGCTCATGGGCTGGCTCTGCATCTCCTGATAAAAAGCGCGGAATGCTTCCATAGGCTGAAGCAGGATTTCTCCTTCTTCCTCCGGTTCTAAAAGGCTTCTGGTTCTGGTATTGTCCACACGCAGTTCCAGAATAGAGTCGTAAACTTCTTCCAATTGCTCTTTGGGATGGTATGGCTCTTTTTCATCAGTGAGGGTCACGCTGATAAAATCATGGCAGTTTTCTTCTGTGGCCCGGCCGATAATTTCTTTCAGCAATCCCCGTTCCCGGCGCACTTCCTGAATGGGGATCAGGGGCAGTGACTGGATTTGGATTTCCTGCTGTTTGTCTCCCAGGGTCACCATGGTAACTGCTTTCTTATGAAATTCCTCGCTGACGGAATATTTCAGCGGCGTGCCGCAATAACGGATATGGGGCGCTTTGACCATCTGAGGGCCGTGGATATGCCCCAAAGCCACATAATCAAAGGCTTCTACGGCAGACACATCAATGTTATCCAGTCCTCCCACGTTTATCACCGCCTGCTCTGAATCGCAGGCCTCCGGCTTCTGGCCCTGGTTGGTATAAAACTGATGGGACAAAAGCACATTCCGTTTGCCAAAGTCAATCTCTTCCCTGGAGAGAACTGCGCGTACGGCGCTTTCATAGTCTGTCACAGCGCCCTCATCAAACAAATGCCGCACATATCCCGGTTTCAAAAAGGGCAGCAGATAGAAATTCACTTCCCCGTGCTGGTCCGACAGCGCCACTTTTTTCAAATGTTCGTCCGGCCGGGCCGGAGCCTCCGCAGATACGTAGATTTGATGTTTTTCCAAAAAAGAACTGGCGTAACTGAGCCGCTGGGGATTGTCATGATTTCCAGCGATAATCAGAACAGGAATCTGCGGGGTAATCTCTGACAATTCCTGCAAAAACCTGTCAAATATGGTATATGCTTCCCCGGAGGGCACAGAACGGTCATAGATATCCCCGCAGATCAGTATCACGTCAGGGCGGTGTTTCTCTGCCAAATCCACGATTTGAGAAAGCGCCGCCTGTTGGTTTTCTTTCAGGCTGTAATATCGGAGCTGTTTACCGATATGCAGATCTGATAAATGAAATATTTTCATAAGCCCTCCATTCTGCCGCTGCATTTCAAAAACTCTAACGGAATTGCGCGCGTGTCAAAACGTATCATTTAAAGTTTCCATAATCCGGGTCATCCGTTCATCTGCCGCATGGTATACCCGCTGCAGGGGCCAGGGCAGACCCAGAATATATTCCCGGTCGCCCTCTGCCAGAACTTCCAGTTCATGCAGAAACAATGCCTCATCCTGGTACCGTTTCTTTCCGAACTCGCAGGGATAATAGTTTTTCATGGGAAGTTCTTTCCGCTCCACTACCCGCCGGTAATGGACTTTGCCGTATTTCCCGTATTCTCTCACATAGGATATCTTTTCTATGACAGGTTCCGCCGGCGGTTCCTCCAGCAAAATAATTCCCCGGGCCAGATAATGCTGCCATACCACCGCCCCGGCCCGTTCTCTGGAAACGGGAAAATCCAGCTCTTTTATCATCTGATCCACCGTGTAACCCAAATCCGCAAAATGCCGGAGGGCTCCCCCATAGGCCGCGTCCCCCGCAAAATCAGATAATGCCTGCTTGAAATAGTTGTGTTCCAAAACGGTTCTCCTTTTTGTACAGCAGATTTTTTATCTGTCCTTAAACTACACTTTTGTGTATGTGGCTATTTTTATCGTATTTCCAAAATACTGTTTCATATTTTCAAGCGGTTTTCAAATACTGCTTCAAATCCTCCATTTGTTTCCTGGCCTGCTGATATCCCTCTTCGTACAGAACGGTCAGCTTCTTTGGATCTGACTCGGTTCTTCCGACCCCGTGCGTAGTCTCCGGCGCAATCACGAAGATTTCTCCGGCCTGTTCCCGCTCCATCAATTCCTGAATGCATGCATTGTACCGTTCGGGCCTGCTCTTAATGTCCTCTGCAACCTTCGGATATTTCTTATATAACTTCCGGGATATGTCTCCGGCCCGCTCCGTTTTCTTCACATAGCCCCGTTCTCTGGTAAGGATCACGATATTCTTATCGCAGCCTTCCTGGATGGCATGTTTGTAGGGAACAGAGTCAGACAGGCCGCCGTCCAGATAATAATGTCTTCCCACTTTCACGGGCTGAAACAATATGGGCAGGGCACAGCTTGCCACTACCACGTCAAATTTATCGTCCCTTCTGGGCACTTCCAGATATTCCGGTTCTCCGGTGTGGATGTTTGTCACGCATGCTTCCACCTTCCCCGGAAAAGCCTCAAACGCGTCATAGTCAAAGGCCTCCAGTTTGTTGGGTACTTCTCCGAATACGAAAGGGATATTGTAAAAGCTTCGATCCTTCAGCAAATGGCGCATTCCCATATACCGTTTGTCATTCATATATTTCTGCGCAATCTGCAGATTTCTGCCTTTCTGTTTTGCCAGATAGGACACTCCGTAAGCAATGCCCGCTGACACCCCGATAAAATAGTCCGGCATGATGTTTTCCTCTAAAAACGCGTCTGTGACGCCGCAGCTGAACAAAGTCCGGCTTGCGCCGCCTTCCATGGTAATTCCGAGTTTCATTCTATATTCATTCCTTTCTTTGACTTCGTTTTGCCGTTAGTATTTTACCTCATTTTATTTTGGTTTACAACAATAATCTTTTACTGTTTGCTCATCCTAAATATTCGTTTATAGCTTCGTTTATAGACTAACTTGGTCATTTTGCTTAATCCTCTTTCCAAAAGATGCACGGGTTAAGTTAAAACGCTTATATCCAAAACCATTATTTGAAAAATAAACGCTGTTTTTTAGGCGTAATCATGGTGCCTTGTTTTGATACAGTTTTGGACTTAACAAGTCACTAGCTGCCGCTTGTGAGAAGATTGGTGTATATAACTTTGCGGTACTGCTTCAGATAGTCCATATGCCACTGTCCCTACACGGAGAAATCCAAAGAGTGAAAAAAGGAGATTGCCGAACGGCATAAGGTATGCTACAATCTGTAAATGGAGTAATCGTGTTGCAGGGTGGGCTGACCTTCCGTTTTTACAGAATGGGGGTGATGCCTATGAAAAATCATTTTGATTTTAAGGACGTAATGACTTTTGGTCTGTTCCTTTTGGCATTGCTTACGTTCGTTTTTACGTTTTGTAAGTAGCCATACATAGAAAAACCACCCTTAAACTTTGACGAGTAGCAGGGTGGAATTTCTACTTTATTATTCGGTCAACCCACCTTGTGGGCGGTTGCTCCTTTTCTATAGTATAATATTTCTGAATCTGAAAATCAACATTTTTTTGAAATCTCAACAGATGTCTCGGTAAACGTGTTACTTTTCACGGGGTAACGAGTATCCTGTTACGGAACCTGAAAAACCCTCTTTAAGACCTCTTCCGCCCCCATATTCCTAATTCCTTCTTCATCCGAAAGCACCTGCGGACTCCAACGCATCTGGCCGGAACCCGCCAGATAGGAGGCGCTCCTTGCGCAGTTCGGAAATTTCCGGTACCAGTTCAGATAATAAGTTCTCATATAAGATTCCGCCAGCTCCACCGCCTGACTTCTTCCCCCTCCCGGCAGGCTGGTTCCGCACAACAGCACGCCGGGCGGGCTTGCGTGAAGCAGCACAACGCTTCCGTCCCCGCACATTCCCATAGAAATCCACACATGGCCTTTCATACTCATAATGTCCCCCGGTTTCCACTCTGTTACAGAATCAGCCGGGGCATAGCTTCCAAACCCTTTCCTGGCAAAGCTTTCCGCCATCCCTCCGGCTTTTTCCACATAACCTGCCCTGCCGTTTACGTTTTCCATCACATTATATACCACAAACCCCACATAGCCGGAACAATCCAGTCCGTCATGAATCTGGTAACGGGTATTTTGATAATTATAAGAGCTGTCCTGCCTTTCATAAAAGGCTCTCCAGCGGGGACTCTCTCCAATGCTCACAGCTTCGATGCCGGCGCCGGTGTCCGCTTCATTCCAGCCGCCTCCCCATACATACATGGTATGCCCCAGAGGTATTTTGGCAGTGAGCAAAAGATTCAGCAGAGAACGTTTTCCCGGCTGGGCCGCAGTCTGGGGCCGGGTCTTTTTTATCTTTTTGCTTCCGGCTTTGCTGACTTTTCCATAGGCTTTTTTCCCGCCAATGGTTTTATAGGCCTTAACCCTGACGTAATATTTTTTCCCTTCCCTCAGATTTTCCAGCGTAACAGAATTTGTTTTATTTTTAGATAGAATTCTTTTTTTCACATGCTTTTTAAAATTGGGGTCCATAGAATATTCCAGCGCGTAGCCGTCTGCCTCCTTCTGCCTTTTCCAGGATACGGTAAGCTGACCGGGGGAAAGACTTTTGACAGAAAGGATTTTTGCGGCCTTTGGCACAACCCGGACAGAAACTTTTTTCCGGGCTGTCTTATAATCTCTGTTCCCGGCCGTAATCGTAATGGACGCTTCCCCGCATTTTAAAACGGTAACTCTGCCGCTGCTGCTGACTTTTGCCACCTTTGGGTTATTGCTTTTGAATTTCATGGGGCATCTGGCAGAAGCTTTGAGGGAAAAAGCTCTGCTATTGTAGGGCCTGGTATAAGAATCTTTTGGAGTCTTCAGCCTGGCATTTCCCTTTTTTACCGTCAGCTTAATTGTTTTGAAAGCCTCTGCATATTCATCTGTGGCCGAAGCATGAATGGTAATTTCAGCAGCTCCCGTCCCTGCAAGCGTAACTTCGCCTGTGAATGGATCGATATCCGCCACTTCTGGATTTTGGCTGCTAAAACTTAACTGACCGCCGCCATTTGCCCTTGCTTGTAAAAAGAAAGGGGGATCCCCCATTTTCTTAGACACATCGGCGGCTTCAATTGCCTGCGTTTTCTTGGCCGAAGCAGACGGCAGCCTGGAAGGCTCCGACGGGGTCACATACAACTTGCGGGAATGACTTTCCGAATACGCGCCCATTTCCCCGGCAAGACTTTGGACTGCGGCAAAAGGCAGCCATAAACCGGAACACAATGCCAGTATAAGCAGCAAACGATATGTAATTTTCTTATTTTTCATATGTTTCCTTTCTATGAATGAAGACGCGGCAGAATCAGTGTAACAAAACGATACAGCATATCCCCATTATAACAAAAATACATCCCTCAATTCTTGTACTGATTTTATACAATTCTGAAGGTTCATTGGATCTGTCACTTTTCCAGCCCTCTGTAATTTGAAAAACCGTTGAGGGGCTGAGCACCATTAACAGGCCTATGCCTAAAAATATAATTCCCAGCAGTATATACATATGATTCACCTTAAACTTCCGAGTTCTCAATTTAACTTTTTCCTATTATATTATATACAAAAACATGGGATTTTTCAATTCACAAACTGCCGGATTGGAATATAAGCGTGTTTGAAAAAGGCTCTAATACAAAAGAAATGCAAAACTCCTTTCCCCGGCACTTGTAAATTTTTTCCAAATGGGTATAATAAAATGCAGGCAGCATTTTTTAACGATACAACCAACACAGGGGAGGGGAAACAACTATCATGAAACAGACACAGGAAATCAAAATGACCTATTCCGGCCTGCTGGCCCAGAAAGACGGAAGCAAAATTGTACGGGTGGTCTTCGAGCGGGGCAAAGACTTTGCAGAAGGAATTGTTCCCTCCGGCAAAATGGAAAAGTCCTCCGGCTTTACGCCGGAAGAATTAAAGCAGCTGAGCGATTATCTCATCCAAAACGGAGACGACATTCTTGCGAAAGCCAAAGAAGTGAATCCCCTGCGAAACTGGATGAGGAAAAAATAACACGCTCTAACGAAGCAGGATAGGAACCCTGTAACAGATTGGGATAAACACAGAAATACCGAACAGCTCTTTGGCACCCGCGCCTGAACCATTCGGTATTCTGTGTCTCGCAGTATATTTATAACATGCCCTAAAATTCTTTCTTTTCCATAATGCAGATACTAATTCTCACAGATATCAACAGCAGTACAGCCGCAATGCCTGCGGTTACCGCAACTGTAGCTCCCCAACTCAGCTTCGGTATGCTGTCTAACAGGGCATACCAGTCAATTTTCAAAAAATCCGCTGCTTTTGCAGCAATGATACATACCACAAATACGATTCCCACCGCCGCAATCGACGCGATTCGGCCTTTTTCTCCGCCGAACTTCAGCTGAAACGGAATCATCATTGCCAACAATATCAGTATCACCGGAAAAATCTCCAGGGCGATCAGCAGCGTATCCTGGGCGGAGTTGGTCTTTCTCACCTCTCCGCTCACCGCGGCAATCAAAACGGAAAACAGCCAGCAGCTTCCTCCCATCAGAAAGCCGAATCCATACTTTTCCGCCACATACCTGCTTCTTGTCACCGGCAGAGAAAACAGAAACGCGTTGCCGTTGTCAAATTCATCATAATTAATGGTACTCAGCGTAAAAAGCGCGCCGATAAAGGTCATATAACTGATAATAAATGTGGTATCTTTGGCGACACTCACTAGCATCAGCGCAATAAATCCAATGGTCGTAAAAAACTTTTTCTGATTCAGCATCAGTTTCATATCTTTAATCAGTAATCCTTTCATTCTGCATCTCCCTTTCCCAAATATCTGAAATGATTCCGCTATACATAGTTCTTTTCTCCCCGGATCATCATGGTAATTACCTCATCTACTGTGCCTTTCTCTATGGCAATCTGCGGATAATTTTCCAGATAATACCGTTTCTGATTCGTCAGGCAGCTGTATCCGAAATTTTCTCTTCTGCGCCGCAGGATAAACCTCTGATCCAGTTTCTCATATTGGCTGCTGCTCACCTTTATCAAAGCGTAATCGCTCAGCAGCACATCCGTATCTTCATGCAGGATAATTTTCCCCTCATGTATCATGTAAAGATCATCACACAGGTTTTCCAAGTCACCGGAAATATGGGAACTGATCAGGATAGAACGTTCTTCTTCCGCCTCCATAAATTCCCGCAGAAGTTCCAGCAGTTCATCTCTTGCAACCACGTCAAGCCCCACCGTAGGCTCATCCAGAATCAGAAGCTTTGCCTGGTGGGAAACGGCTGCTATCACTTTCAGCTTTGCCTTCATCCCGGTAGAAAATTCTTTGATTTTCTTATCCATCGGCAGCCCGAACCGCTGCGCCTCTTTAATGAAAAAGGATTTGTCAAAGGTATCGTAGAGATTTGCCAGCACCGGAACAATATCATGAACATCCAGGTATCCGCTGAACCCGGAGTCCGAAAGAACCACCCCCAGCTTCTGTTTGTCTTGGACTGTAAATTCATCCACATCTTTGCCGAACAGCTCCACTTTCCCGCCGTCCCTGTGAATCAGCCCTAAAATTGCCTTAAATGTGGTGCTCTTTCCCGCGCCGTTCTGCCCGATCAGCCCGGTCACGCATCCCGGCTTAATTTCCATTGAGCAATCCAGGGTGAAACCCTCATATTTCTTCACTAAATGATCAATCTTCAACATGTTCATCCCTCCAAAATCAACTCAAACAAGCTTCTGATGTCTTCGTCACTGATTCCATATCTTCTGCCTTTTAACACTGCCAGCTCCAAATCCGCTTCCAGTTCTTTCTTTTGTTCCTCTAAGAGAAGCTCCTTGTTGGCTGCGGCTACATAAGTCCCTTTTCCATGTACCGTTACGGTAAAACCCTCTGCTTCCAGGCTGTCATATGCTTTCTTCACCGTTAAAGCGCTGATTTTCAGTTCTTTTGACAATGTGCGGACAGAGGGCAGATTATCATTCTCCTTCAGTTCCCCTTTGCGGATTGACGTCTTGATCTGATCCACAATCTGTTCATAGATGGGAACCATCAGGGAACTATTTATAATGATGTTCATTCTTTAGTTTCCTCCTTGTTGTAAACAGTATATAACAGTATAAAACTGTTGTCAAGTGTTATATACTGTTTATTCCAAAAAAATTATTTTGGGCAGAAACTTTTCCATCGGTTGAATTAAAATCAGCGGAATGCTATACTCTATCTATATCCGTAAAATAAATGCGGCAATTACTATGGAAGCTTACTGTAAAAAATAAATGTTCCATTTTATTTTTGCCGGATTTATACTCACGAGCATACTTATTTGCCAAATAATTTGCTATTTATCTTAAAAATACTGGGATCTGTTGGCAAATTATTTGGCTCACGGGTATAAAAAGGAATGGGTGATTATTATGAGAGATTTAAAGCGGACGGCCTATCGGGAACTGCTTGCATGGAAGCAGCGGCCAAACCATAAAACCTTAGAAATATCCGGCGCCAGGCAGACAGGTAAAACTTATCTGGTGAACAAATTTGCAGATGAACAGTATGCCCAAAAAATTTATATAAATCTTCTGGAACTTTCCGGCGAAATTTTTCTGGAGCATTACCGGGATATCCGAAAAGAACTGAAAGATGGAAAACGATTTCAGAATCCTGTAAAGGAACTGCTTCTTCGGTTTGAACCTGATTTTACAGACAGCGCCAAAACCGTGGTAATCATTGATGAAATTCAGGAATCGGCAGAAATCTATAATCGGATTCGGGAATTTACCCGTTATCTGGAAAGCGATTTCATCCTGACCGGAAGTTATTTGGGGCGAATCCTGAACAAAGAATTCCGTTATTCCGCCGGAGATATCACATCCCTGGAAATACACACACTGAGTTTTGAGGAATTTCTGGATGCTTTCGGAAAATCAGAAATCTTCCGGGAACTGGATATTTTTGGTTCCGGAACAGAAGAAACGTATCAGCAAATTTCATTCTGGTATGAGATATACAGGCAAATCGGCGGATATCCCTCGGTTGTGCTTAAATATTTATCAACGTCTTCTATTGCGGAGTGCCGGGAAGAATTACAGGAAATCATTCACCTGTTTACCAACGAAAGCCGCCGCTATTTTGATGATATTCTGGACTATGAAGCCTATGCCAATCTGTTCTGCAGCATTGCCCGCGTCCTGGTGAAAGAGAAAAAAGGCTTTGAGGCCGGCAGTTTCAGTGAAGAACTGCAGAAAATTACTGCGAAAGATTATTCCAGCAACCTGGGAAAGGCATCTATAAACCGTGCCATAGACTGGCTGTACAGTTCAGGCATTATCGGATTTGCAGGGAAAATAACCAATTGCAATGTTCTGGACTTCCGGGCAAAAGCCAGATGCTATTTTATGGATCTTGGGCTTGCCTCTCTGTTCCTGAAACAAATTGGATGTGAAGATTCTGATATCAACGGAATCGTCAATGAAAATTTTGTCTATCTGGATTTGAAACGAAGGAGCGGCCCTTTGGGTGAGTTAGCTTTTGAGATGCCTGCTTTTGCCACCTGGGGCGCAGGGGAATTGGATTTTTATACAAAATCTCTAAGCACTGGCAAAACTTACGCCATTGAGGTGAAATCAGGAAAGAACAGCGGCAAAACTGCAATGGATGTCTTAGAAAAGAAAAAGGCCGATTATGCGCTGATGGCAAAGGGTAATACTTATGGCGGCGTGAAAGATAAGATTTATACCATTCCTGTTTATGGAATTTCAAAGTTCAGGTTTTCGTAATAGTCCTAAAAGTAATGGGGCCGTTATTGTCAGCCTGGTGGTGGCTACAGCCTTTTTCTGTACTTTAACAATTACCGAAGCGGAAATGCCGCTTTGGTAATTGTTAAAGTAATCTTTGCTATTCCCTTTTCTTTACCGGTGATTTTTACTTTGGAAGTTACAGCAACTACTTTCTTATTGCTGCCCCTCCAGGATTTCACCGCATCTTTCTCTGTCATGGAAATAACTTTTACTGCGGTTGTCGACCGTTTCACCTGCAAAGGGATTTTTTTTGCATTCAGCTTGATAGTTGGTTTCAGTTTATCTGTATTTTGTGTCTCTGCGGTATTGCAAGTTTTGCATATCCTGTCCTGATCCCTTGTTTCAGCGCAGTTGACGCCTCTTGACACTTGATTAAATGTCCAGCAAATCAGCAATCCCAGAGAAATCAATATACAAATCATCGTATATTCCGGCTTTTATTGAGTCAGAAAAGGCGTAGTCTATGGTATCCTCCGATTCAAAATTATAAACAAAGATACGGTATTTCTCCGGATCAACAATCCAGTACTCCCTTACGCCGGCACTGCGGTATTTAAAAAGCTTCGTATGATAATCCATCCGCCTGCTGCCTGGCGATACGATCTCGATGATCCAGTCAGGAGCCCCGAAACATCCTTTGTCCGTGAGCTTGGATTTATCGCAGATTACGGATATGTCCGGTTCCACATAGTTACTGTCGTCTTCATTTAAAAATACTGCAAAGGGGGCGATATCCACTTCACAAGAGCCATTGCCGGCCTTGATGTATTCACGGATGAGCGCAAATAATTCCCCTGCAATGCGCTGATGCTTTCTGGTGGGCGGCGCCATATCGTAGATCCGGCCGTCTATCAGCTCTGCCCGTTCCCCTTCTGGCAAAGCATAGATATCGTCAATGGTATAGAACATACGCAGCCCTCATCCTAACTATTCTATTTCGTCCGCCGCTGCAATCACTCTTGACACAATTCCATAATTTATCGCTTCCTCTGTATCCATCCAATAATTCTGATCCGCGTCTTTACTTACCCTCTCCAGCGGCTGTCCTGTTGCCTCGCTGATTAAGCTTTCTATTCTTTTTCTCGTTTTCACAATCTCTTCCGCTTCAATTGCAATATCCGTTGCCCTGCCATTGACTCCGCCCAGCGGCTGATGAATCATAAATCTTGTGTTGGGCAGAGAGAACCTCTTTTCTTTCTCCGCCGCCAGATAAATCGTAATACCTGCGCTGGCCACCCATCCGGTGCCTATCATATTAATTGGAAGACCGATATATTGTATCATGTCATGAATGGTGTCGCCTGCTTCCACATGTCCGCCCTGACTGTTGATAAAAATAGTAATCGGATCGTCTCCCATGGCTTTCATATAGAGCAGCTGCGTTGAAACATCCTTCGCCAATTCCTGATTAATCTCGCCGCATATAAAAATAATACGGCTTTCTAATAAGAGTTTCTCTGCTAATTCATTTTTTGTTTTCTTTGTATCTGTGTCTTTTTGATTCTGCATTTCAATGTTCCTCCTTTGCGATCATATCATGTCCAGCGGCATTCATATTTGTAACAGCTTTATCTTTCTTTATATTCTTATCTGTTTCCACAATATAGCGCCCCTCTTATATAAAAATTACCTATTCCTTGATCTAATTATAAATAATTATGCCAACACTGGCAAGATAAATAGTTATGAAAAAACTATAAAAATACAATATCCTCTGACTGTAATTATATACAATCAAAGGATACCTCTTACTTACGAATCACTTTCCTCATACCAGAACCGCAAAACTCATGCGGTATTAGCTTAAACCCAATTTTTTCATAAAATGTCTCTTTTCCTTTTTCTGCAATCAGCTGAATACTGGAACGCCCGCCAATGGGAGTTTCCTTATCAACATATTCTATTATCATGTTGATAATTTTATTGCCGATCCCCTGCTTCTGAGCGCTCGGCTGTACCACAATATCAACTATCGTATAATATACTCCGTCGCCTATCAGTCTTCCCATACCAACAGTTTGGCTATCCTGAACTGCAATTACCGTATACAAACTATTGGCAAGGGCCTTTTGTGTCTGTTCTTTTGAAAAAAGCGCCCATCCAACGCTTTCTCTCAGTTCACAATAATCCTTATAGCACAACATATTTTCCTTATATTCCATATGTTTTCTCCTACTATTAAAATACTTTACCAAACTTTAGAGCGTGTCTAAAATTCATTCCCGCAATCTGCCGCCCCATTTCACACACCTTTGGATACCCTTCTTATATAAAAATTATACCCGAGAGTGTATTTATTTACAAGCACTTATGGTATGATAAAAGTCTATTGCCGAAGCAGTGGTTACAATTCATACCCAGATATAATAAAAGCATTATAAAATCTGGCATAAGCGTGAATTATAACGCCATTTAAGAACTTACCTGGCCATTCAAACAGTTAAGGTTGTAACTCATAGCAAAATCTGTTATTCTGATCAAAAAGAGAAAACAGACTTTACAATATTAGGAGGCAATGCTCCTTTTATTATAAATTATTTAACACAACATACTCGTCATTAAAACCATTTTCATCCTGTTCTATACTTGAGCGAAGCGAAAGGAAAGCGTATACGAATGAAGAAAAATATCAAAATGCCTAAACCCCGGCAATTCATCCTTTTAGAAACAGTTTTCTATTTACATACAGGCATAATCGGCGCAGTATATACTTTGTATCTTTTATCGTTAGGACTTTCCATCTTTGAAGCTAATATGATCAGCGCAATATTTAATGTCGCATCCATCGTCTTTGAGGTTCCCAGCGGCGCAATGTGCGATTCCATCGGAAAAAGAAAAACGGCTCTTTTTGCCGGCGTCTCACTGTTTTTGGCGATGTTCTGTTTCTTAAGCAGCATCAATATCTTAGTGGTTATACTGGGACAGATTTTTTGGGGACTTAGTTATGCTTTGGAATCTGGAACCATCGAGGCTTGGTTGGTAAATGATGACTTTTTAAAAGGAAGCGCGCTTGACAGCATATTTGCCGCTTCCCGCAAAATTCAGGGCATTACTATGATAATCGGCAGTTTTATTGGCACGTGGATGGCAGAATATTCTTTGAACTATATTTGGTGCGTCCCCTGTTTCTCTTCCATTTGTTTTATAATTATGGTTTTAAGGTTTATAGATGACAGGAAAACGGCGCAATCGCCTTCTTCTGTTTTATCGCTGTATCAAACATCTTTAAAGTATATAAAGATGGGCCCGAATTTAATTATAAAAAACAGACAGCTAACCTATCTATACATTTTTGTTATGTTAATGGGATTTGTTTCTTCACCGCTCATGATTTTCTGGTCGGTATATTTAAATCAAATTGATTCCAGATTTTCCTATATGTATCTGTCAATTGTATGGTTTCTGATTCAATTATCCATTATCGCAGGCAATCAGATTCTGGAAATGATCGGAATATATATGGAACGAAAAAAAATATTAACAATTACATTCCTGATTTTCGGAATCAGCATTCTGCTTATGAATATCAAAAAAGGACTCTTAGCGGCTGTAGTTCTAATCTGTATACAAGAAATTGTCTGGACGATGATTTGTTCCATTCAAAGAGGCCTTTTGAACGATTATATAGACGATCAGACACGGGCGACCATGATATCTTTTTCGTCTCTGTTTCAGGCGGTTGGTAAGATTATTGCGTCATTGTTATTCGGATTTCTCGCTGATAAATTTTCTATCTTATTTGCATGGACGCTGTCAGGATTATTATCATTTTTTACTGTTTGGTTTGTACATGTCATGTATAAAAAATTGGTTTAAGGCAGTGCTTTTCGATTACCGCTTTGAATTTTAAGACACGCTCTAGCTTCTCGACAGTCTCACACGCATAGATTTAGCCAAGGATTCTAGAGCGTGTCTTAAAATTCATTCCCGCCATCTGCCTCCCCCCACTTAGTACGATATTTGCCCCAAATTCAGGTTACATAGCCCGCTATGCGCCCTTAATTTGGCACAAATCTCCCACTAAGTGGAGAAGCTCATCTGTCTGTATGCATAAAACTTTCGCAATTTCCACAAAAACTGCCTATATAATTTATTTTTCAACTGAGAGATGGAACAGAATATCTTGCTTAAGAACGTACAAAAAGGAAAGTCCGGCAGGAAAGCATGACAACGGAAGAATACCTTTCTCATCTCTTTCCTTTTGACGGGCTTGATTTTGTAAAGCACAGCGTGAAATCTCATTGGAGGTTATAATACTAACTGCCGCTCTTATATCTATCTAGTATTTTTTTATATTGTTTGTATCCAATGTAAATGCCGACTGTGCATTCAAAACATAGCGCCCCAATGAAAATATACACATGCAACATTATTAACACTGGCGTAACAATAAGTATTAAGGCACATCTCTTATATAACGTCGCCATACTGCTGTTATATCCTTCTACATCATCAATTTCTAAACTTTTATCTCCGGCCCAAAAGTTAATAGGTTTCGTATCATGCTCACCAAAAAACGCAATGATAAACAAAGGCAGAGCACATAGACCACAGCATATAAACGCAATCAATAATTCTTGCAGCATAAAACACCTCGTTGTGACTGATTTTTATAAAAGTTTATCCTAAAACGAATGAACTCATCCCTAACAAAAAATCTATAATTTCATCCTACAGTGAATTTATTGACTGCATCCGTACCTTGGCGTCAGATCCGTCCATCTGGTCATGGATAAGGGGTTTTACACCCGCTATGTGGAGGGAGGCAGATTCAGCCAGTTTATTTCGCTGAGATTGACATCTTCTTCTCATGGATTATGATATTACTTTTTGCAGTTCATAGATAAATTCATCTCGATTTTTGGGCGATATTCCAACAATATTTGTCACGCCACGATCTCTGCATTTAATAAAGACCATTTTTTCACTTAATGCTGGATATCTTCCTAATGAATCTTTCTTATAGACATCCAAAATCTGCTGAAATGAAATCTCATTCTTATATATGCCACATCTTATTTCCAGTCTATCTTTCTCTAAAATATACTTTGTATTAATCACGGGATATACGATTGCAAAATAGTACGCAATTGCAGCAATTACATATGCAACAGAGATTGCTGTCATATTTCCATCACCACGTATATATAGAAATGAACCAACTATAATAACTGCAATCAAAATAGCCGCCAGAGAATACATCATTCCAATGTCGCTTCTATACACCTTTTTGTCCATCATATCTCCTTATCCTGACATTTAATTACTTCATAAGCGTTATTCCAACCTTCACTTGGATAATACATCTCTAAAGCTTTCGCGTCAAGAGCAAAGGCAATTTGATTGAGAACATCATGTTCTCGTTTTAATTCTAACATCCCTATTTCAAGGTAGCCGAGCTTATCCTCAGTACAGTCTCTTTTATTCCGATAATTGAACTATACGTATCCACATATCTTTGGGGAAACAGCATCATGCAGTTATTCTCATCTGCTGACGCTGTTTCTCTGGCCTCATTTAAAACTAAACAATTATCTTATGTTTTCTCAAAGCACCAATTTGCGCCTTGGCACACCTTCATACATTTCCTCTGGATACATATCCGTATATCCGGTATATTTCAATACTTTTCCATCTTCATCCATTTCCAGAACAATATGATCTCCCGTAATAGAATCTCCATCAATGAGAATGGAATATATATACGTAACAAATGCTTTATTGCCTTCATACCTATATGTTTCCATATGTATTTCATCCACTTTTTCACCATCCATAAGGCCAAACAGATATCTTAGTATTTTTCCCTGTTCATTATAGGCTGCCTCTGTGATTTCTTCCAATTCCAGATCCACGCCCCAGTACTTCAGTCCCAGCTGCACCGCAGGCTCTTTCCAAAATATGTATTCCCTGTCTCTGATTTCTCCTTCCACCATATCACTTGTAATCAGATTGTCCTCTTTATCGTAACCATAGACATATCCAGGATTTACATACTCTTTTACCATCCTCCCCCGTTTTACATTTCCGATAATCAGTTCTTCCATATTTCCCGGACACAGCCTGCCCCTTGGCAATGTCATTCCTGTGCCATATCGTTCGTGATCCAGTTTCTTTGCTGCTTCTTTCTTAAAATATGAAAGACTATCTTTATATTCTCTATAGTATTCCTGCAGTATCTCCCGGCCTTCGTTCCGAAGGATTTTCAGTTTCTGGTAAGATTTACTGGATTCATATGCCTTAAGTACCTTTTCTGGTATTCGTTCCATAACATTCTCCTCTTAAATAACCATTTCAAAATGGCGCCATAGCATTTAACCCCTCTAGTGTCCTTTTTAAAATTTTTAAGACTCCTTTTACATTATTTTGCTGTCTATTCTTTTTATTTGACATGTTATAGCATTTAATCACCATTTCGTTCACTACTTTATAATACATATTTGTATGCAATCTTTTATGGAGCCCTTTTTTAAGCGGAATTTTATTCAGAGAACTTTCAACCGATATTCCTACACTATTTAGAACTTTCCTGGCTTCTGTAGCTTTATATGCTCCCTTTGCCACAATATGATGAATTTCTGTTCCCGTTAATTTCTTCTTTGCTCTCGCAAAACTTTGACTATAATCAGCCCACAGCGCATCTACTAATGACTTGTAATAACTCAATGTTGAGCCTATTTTAGCCAGTTCTCTGCCCATGGCATCCGCCAGCTTTTTGCTATTCTTCCGCCAGGTTGAAATGAAACTGCTGCTAAGATAAGATACCAACACTAAAACTACCACAACCGTAATGATTGTAATTACAACTGACTGGCCGCCTGTTGGATCTACGCGCATCACGCTGTTGTTCGCTGCATATGTAAATAAATTTCCCTCTGCGTTTCCGGCTCCATAGTCTAAATGGTAATCCGCATTCAAAAACCTCCCGGTATTTGCATCATAGTACCTGCTCTGCAAATAATAGAATCCCGTCTCATTGTCATAGTAATATCCCCGGTATTTTATCGGATTCAAGTTCCCTAACGTTTCGTCTCCGGAAGCTACTGTGGTTTTCCCCCACGCATCATACTCATATTCTACCAAAACGGCACCGCTGCTGTCTACAATTGACACTATATCTCCCTGAAGATTTTTATTGAAATAATAGGAATTGCCATCATATTGAAATCCTGCAATCGTTTTTCCTGCATCATACATGTACCATATAACATTGCCGTTCCTGTTTTCTCCGATCAGGTTTCCATTTTCCCAAAAATACTCCGTTTGCTCACCGGCAGTATTTTTCCCCGTTCTCAGTCCATCTCCATTATAGGAATATGTAGTTGTCCCTCCTTCATTTTCCACAGAAGCCAATTGTTTTCCGTTCCACTCAAAGGTCATTCCATTATAATATTTGATGGGGTTTCCTATTTCATCATAGGTAATCTCAGCTCCATTATACGCAGTCAACAGATCTCCCCATTGCTGATCGCCATATTCATATACTATTTGTTTACCCCCGGCAAGATCATCGGTTTCTGCCCCCATATCCAACGCATATTCCGTACTGCTTAAAATATTTCCTCCTGTATCATATTCGTTGATTACAGTAGTTCCGCTTTCCAGGGAATCTTCTCTGATTAGCTGCCCGAAGCCGTCATACTCATATGCTGCAGTTACAACCCCGTCCGTTTTAACTTCTGCAATATTGCCATTCTCATCATACTGATATTCAATAACCTCTTCGGAATTCTTTTCTGTTTCTACAGACTGCCCTTCTGTAATCTCTTTTTCAGATTCTGCTACTGTTACATTCTCGGAAGTTACAAAGTGTGACGTCAGTGTATTGTTCTCGAGTTCCATCACATTGGTATCTTCCCCGTTCATTACTTCTACTTTCAGAGAATCTTCCTCTTCTTCTAATATATTTATGGCTTTATAAATGCTCTCTTCTCCGTAACTATATGTGACCTCCTGATGTTCATCGCTGCCTGAATAATCCACGGTAAATCCATCTGAACATTGAATTTGGGATAAATAGTTATTTTCATCATAAGTATAAGTGTATATTTTATCTTCCAGATAGTCATGGTAAAATAACGGACGGTTTTCCTCATACTCCCATTCATAGGCTATTTCATCATTTTTTATTACTCTGACAAGATTTCCTTCCCCGTCATATTCCATTTTCTGACTGTCCCCATTCCCATAAACAACTTCTGTAAGCTGCTCTCCGGAATAGGAGTTTTCCTCCAGAACGCGATCGCCCGCTGTTGATTTTATCACATTTCCAACTTCATCATAGGCATAATCATAACGCATCCCATTGTAATTCACACTTACGGCATTTCCATTTTCATCATAAGACGTTGTATTTATGATATATTCACCGTCCGCTTTTTGAATGCTGACTGTCTCATAACCCTCCTGGTTATAAAACCTTTGCGTTGCTTTTCCATTCTGATTCAGATAAATCGAACGTCCGTCTGTATAATCATAAATTGTCTCAAATTCTGCTCCATTTTCATCATAATATCTGATGCATATGTCAAAAACTCCTGTTTTTGTTTCCATTTCATAATCGGGAACCTGCCCGCTTTCAACATCTGTCAGCATTGGTTCCGGATCTGTGCTGTCAATCAGCCCATCAAAATCGCTGTCTGCTAAGTGCGGATCTGTTCCCAGTTCCATTTCTGTTTTATCAGATAATCCATCCCCATCGCTATCCGCATCTCCTGTAACTTCTAAGGGGTCTGTATACAGTACATAGACCTCATATCCATCTGGAAATCCGTCCCCATCTGTATCTGCAGCATATGGATCTGTTCCCAAATCCCATATTTCATATCCATCTGGTATCCGATCCCCATCAGAATCTAATACCGTTTCCTCAATCTCTCCATTTTGATTAGAATATGTAAAAATACTGGAATTCTGCGTTTCGCCAAACCTTTTTGTAACCGTTCGGTATTCTGATATTCCCTGAATTTCATCATAATTAATTTCATAAGTATCTTCCTCTATAACAGCAAGTAATTCAAAACTGGGACTGTTTTCCTGTCTTACATAGATTTCTGTTTCATCGTAATTTTCCATATGAAAGACAAGCTTTCTATTATCTTCATCTAAAACTGTATAGCTGCTGTTAATTTTTGCCTCTTGCATCCATTCCAGTTTCTTCATCTCAAAATCAGAATATCCGCTGAACTCTAATTTATCAGATTCAATACTTATATTTTTTGCAATCAGAGCGCCGTTCCATTGAATTTCTTTTGCGGACAGGGTAATTGACGCTTCAGGCGCATAAAGAATCCCTGTAAAATGAATAGCATCCGCTTGCAGTTCAATACTTCCGGTTTTGCTATATAAAACAGCGCTATCTTCTGCTTCTGTTGAAATTGTCTGGGAGCTGAACTTTATATCACTTTCCGTAACAATACTTTTCGTCAAGGTACAGTGTTCTGCCTCTGTTGTAAGTGCATTCCCGTACAAGCTTGTTTCATTTTTGTACACATCTCCAGTAAATGTTTCATTCTCCAGAACAGCCGTCTCTTCATTTAATGTCATGAGTATGCCGTCTTTATAATCAGCAATTTCCTTCTCTTCATATTCATGTTTTCCATTTAAGTTATGCCCGTCAACTTTTACTTCCAATGTCTGCGCCTGCAGAGAGTCAGGCAAGGAGGCAATATCGCCCACACTGTTGTTCTCTGCATAAACTTCATTTTGGTATACTGCCGACGCGAAAACTGTCATCACCAATGACAATGCACACAATCTTTTTCTTATTTTTCCATAAAATATTCTCATATTTTCCTTATCCTTCCGTTTTTCTTGAAAGTAACAGATTCTGCTATGAGTTGCAATCTTAACTGTTTGAACGGTCAGATAAGTTCTTATACGGTCATTCTATTCTGTTTTTCATCACTGCTTCGGCAATAAATTTTTGTTTCTCCCTGTTAGTCTCCAATATTCCATGATAACGTTCCACTGTTTCCTGAACATTGCCAAGTCCTATTCCATGATTTATTTTGTCCTTTTTAGTTGTCTTCCATAATTTTCTCCCGTTTACCCTTATGCTGTCCTTACCATATTCAGCGCTGTTTTCTATCCGGATTTTTAGGTATTCCCTGCCTAGTTCAAGTTCAATCCTGATATATTTCCCGCTGTCTTGCGCTCTCCCCACCCCTTCTACGGCATTCTGCAGAAGGTTGCCAAAAACCGTACACAAATCCGCCTCTGTAATTTTCAGATTATTTTCTATTTTTCCTAAAACTATCAGTTTTGTATCCTGCGTTATCACAGAGCCATAGTGATTTAACAAAGAATCCAACGTATGATTTCCTGTTGAAAAAGGTTTTTTCTGTATAAATTCTGTCTGTTTCTGCATACCTCTGATATACTCTGTAACTCTCCCAGCAGATTCTTCCTGCGCAAGCCCTTCCAGACAAATCAGATGATTTTTTAAATCATGGCGATACTTTCTGGTTTCCTCTTCTTTCTTCAGAAGGGTCTCATAATACTTTTTATGTACTTCCTTGAGTTCTCGCTCTGTCTCCACAGCCTGTTCCAGTTTTTCATTCATGTTTTTTATGTAAATGATAAAAATTCCCAAAATACCTGCCGCAAGATAAGCAATTCCGCTCAAACCCCCGGCAAATATTTTAAATTTCAGATTTGGAACATAATCTTTTGCAAAATCTAATGCTGTAACTGCCAGCATAATTTCCGTTGCTATCAAAACAACCAGAAAAACCATTCCTTTTCTCACAAATTGAATCAGCCTTTCCATTTTTAAGATATGCTTTCTGTCATTTACGGCTGTCATTCCTAAAAATATGGCTGCCGTTATCGCTCCGCTTACCAAATCTCCCCATGTTTGGGCAAATCTTATCCCCTGACTCCATTCCAGCGCAGCGGTTACACATCCTGCGCACAGACTGTCTATGCAGGTAACCACCAGATACAGTAAGAGCAATTCCTCTAATTTCTTTTTCCAATCCGTCTCCATCCGAAAGAAAAGGATTACCATTACGATATAGTACATGTTTAAATACGCATCCTCTTCTTTCCTTACACCGGAAAAATACCATATCAGATACAGCGCCATACCTGCAGTCGTCAGCCATTTTCTCTGAAGCCTTTCTTGAAAAAACAAACGCAGCCCTAATTGATATTTCCAAAGTTCCAATATAAAACAGCAAATCAAAATGCCTGCCATCTTTACTCCCTCCCTTTGAAACTGCCAAAAAATTCTCTGCTGACAGTCTCTTTCCATTCCGAATCACAGCAAAATTCTCAGCTGACAGTCCCTTTCCATTCTGAATCACAGCTTGCCCCGATACTCCAAATCAAATTCTATATACGTGCGTTCAAATTCTTTCCTCCTCCGCCTTGACGCCTTAATCTTCTCTTCTCCAACTGTAACAATCCCATTTTTGTAATCATCCACATGCCCCAAATTCACCAGATACTTCCGATCCGCGCGGGAAAATAACCGGGGCTCCAGCAGTTTTTCCATCTCTTCCATAGAAGCTTCTTTCCGAAACCGTTTTCCTCTCACCATCAGTTCCACATAACTGCCATAGGAAATCACATACGCAATCTCTCTCTGGCACACTTGATAGGGTTTTCTGTTCCTGTACGCTTCCACGGTTTTAAGCCCAATCCGCCTTTTGAGGCAAGCCTCTATCGCCTCTGCAATCTCTGAGGAGTCAAAAGGCTTTGTCACAAAGCGAAGGGCGCGGACATGAAACGCCTCTTTATACCGCTCTTCCACTCCGGTAGCCATAATAATCGCGCATTCTGAATTGATCCGGCAAAGCATCCGGCCGGCTTCAATTCCATCCAATCCCGGCATCTCTATATCCAGGAAAACAAGATCCAGTTTTTCCGCCTGCCGCAATAAATCCTTTCCAGAAGAAAAGGCTAGAATTTCAAATTCCAGCCCAATTCTTCTGACGGCCTGTTCCACCAGGCCGTGCAGCTTCTTCAATATCATTTCTTCATCGTCACAGATCCCGATTCTCAATCGATCCATTCTTCATTAATCCCCTTTATCTTACTGATTCGCCTGATTTCCGCACTTGGGACAAGTATTCCCTCCCCGATAGGTATACCCGCAGCGATAGCAGCATTTCACGTCATGCTTTTCTTTGGACAGATAGGCAATGCTCCGGGACTCCGGCTTTTCCTGCAGATAGGATACAAATTCTTCCAGAATTTCCCCGAATTCTTTCAGTTCTTTGGAGGAAATTCCTCCTGGAATCTTCGTTTTCTTTCCGTTCCCCCGTTTCACATAGATTCCCTTGGACAAAAGTCCTGTATTTCCTTCGATTCCAGTTATGGAGCGGATAGGTATCATCTCGCTGCTGAACATGCTGTTGTAAAAAATATGATCCGGCGTCAGGATAAATCCTTCTCTTCCGTTTTTCTTTGCGGAAGAGTCGCAGATGAGAATCGGATATTCATAGCGATCCCGTTCCTGGGCATAAGTATTCAAGGCCCTTGCCGCCAGTTCCGCTTCTCTGGGCGCCCAGTCTCCCCGCATTACTTTGCGGGGCTCATAGAAGTGAAGCCGGTCAGCGTCGCTGATTTTGGCACTTAGCGCATCCCGGAGTTTTTCCACCAGCAGTCCGCATTCATCCATTTTCAGCTTTGTCAGACGCTTGTCGATCATTTCCAGCGTATTGGTTTTGATTTCCGGCAGGAACACTCCGCCCTCGATCTTCTCATAAGCGCTGGCCGCGTCGTCAAAGGACATCAGCGGGATATTGGGGCAGATTTTATCAATGACTTTCTGATCCATTTCCATCACTCTGCCCTCAATCTCTTTGATGGCAGGTTCCGCCTGTTCCGGCAGAAAACCATCTTCACGAAGCTTCGTAAGCATCTGTATCAGTCCCCGGCGGTCGGCGCCTGCCGCGCGTTTCAGCATTCCGGCGATTTCCCGTTTCTCCGTTAAGCGTCTGGCGCCTTCTAACACTTCATTATAGACGGAAACATCTTCTCCGTCATATTGATTTAATTTCTCACGGAAAATATGATACTGACTTCTTGTCATAGTTTCCGGCACCCGGGCAATCAGCTCTGCCGCTTCCTCCTGCCCCCGTTTTTTCTTTACCTCCTCTAAGGCTTCCAGCATCTCTTTTTTTATCAGCTCCGGACATTCCGCCTGGGCGATTTCCTCCATCACCCGTTTTATTACTGCGTACGACTGAGTCATGGCGTATTCTGCCTTCTTACGCACCTCTTCGGCCCCTTTCTGGTAAACGGCCTGCCGCAGCAATTTCTCATATTTTTCTTTGTCCACCCAGTCCAGGCGCTCGTCGTCCCTTACCTGTTCCCGCAGCCTGCGCAACTGCCACATAGACATCCGATCCAGTTTGCGCATACGGGCGTCGTATTTTTCCTTGATGGACATAGTTCCGTTGCTCTCCGCAAATTCCGCTTCCAGCTCGGCCTCGATTCCGTTGGGATCTTTTGGGTCTGTTCCCAGAGCTTTTCCTGTATCCTGGACTTCATTCAGGAGGCCGGCTTCCTTTCCTGAAGTTTCGTTTGCAAAATCGCCTCTTCCCGGTTTCTCTTTTGCATTCCGTCTGCCGAAGAATCCCTTTTTCTTTTCTGATTTACCGGAAGCTTCACCGCCGAAATGACCCGGCTGCTGCCCGCCTGCTTCCGAATCCTGGAGCGGATTCCCGGCGGATTCTGCAGCGGAGTTTTGCAGAGATGATTCTGCGGCCAAACCCTGTGCCGATTCTCCCGGCACCTCTTTTCCGGAGCTGTCGGACGTTCTTCCTGCATAATCTGCGCCGGAATCCTCTGCTGATTTCCCGGCTGATTCCGCGCCCAAGTTCTTTGCTGATTTCCCAGCTGATTCCGCGCCGACACCTTGCGCTGATTTTCCGGCGGATTCTGCCTCCGTTCCCTTCACGGACTTTCCCATGGAGTCTGTACGCATGCCAAGTGCGGACTTTCCCGCCAATTCTGCATCGGAACCCTCTGCTGACTCTCCCGGGTCTTTTGCGCCGGAACCCTTTACGGACTTTCCAACGGATTCCGGGTCAGCGCCATGGGCTGACTTTCCGGCGGTATCCGCACCGGAACCCTCCGGCTGATTTCCGGCCGGCGCCGCCTCCTGCTTCTTCTTTTTCCCTTCTTTCGCTTCTTTTCTCGCTTTCAGCAGTTCCTGGATTTTCTCCCGGAAAAGCTCCGCCTGCATGATCGGGAAGAAGTTTTCGTCTATTTTTTCTTCTATATCATGCAGTTCTTCCTCGGACATATGCTCCATATCTGCGCATACCTCTTCAATGGGCGGCATGGCGTGTTTGCCCCGCTTAGACGCAAATTCATTAAAATTGCAGTTGGAAGTCCGCTCCGCGTTTCTTCCCAGAAGCTCCCGGTAATCCTCATAGGCGTCCCGGTCGCCGCCGAATTTCATGACATAGTTCTCTCCCTCCCGCAGCAGCCTGCCGGGTCTCGGAGTGTAGAAGAGATTGCAGTTGTCACAGGTATAGCTTCTCGCCAGATACACTCTGCCCTCTTCCGTTTCCACGGGAAATTCCTTTCCCTGGGGATAGATTGCCATGTACAGCTTCCGCGCGCATTCAGGGCATTGATAGCCGTTGATATAGAAATTATTTCCGATGCGGGAAGCCTTGCGTTCATAGGCTGAAATTTCACTTTTATGGAAGGAGGATTTGGTCAGGCTCCAACGCACATTATGCCAAAGCCCCAGCCCTTTTTCTTCTTTTTCCTCTTCCTGTTTCTCTTCCTTCACTTCTTCCTGGGGCTTGCGCTTTCCTTCCTCTCTGGCGGCCTGAACCACCTCTTCAAAGGTCATCTGGATATTGTCCCGGTAAAAACGGAAATTGTCGTCCCGGTATCCCGGTATAATCCGCATATCCTTTAAAATTGCGTAAAACAGCGCATTTAGCTGGCTGTAATCCTTATCCACTTTAAGGCCCCGGATGGCGCCCCATTTTCCAAATGCGTACAAGGTCATATTCAATACATTGGTCAAAGTCTGATTATCCGCTACCGGATCCATATCCTCTTCTTTGTCCGGCAGCTCAATTACGTTGGTAATGATTTTACGGTTGTCAAAATTAAAAATCAGGGAACGGACTTTTCCCGACAGAATCAGGAAGTTGTTCAGCACCACGATATTTCCCGTCCACACTACGTTTACATCCATGGTTTTCAGCATTCGGCTGAAGATATGATTTAACTCGCTGTTCGCTTTCAGCAGGATCATTCCAAACACCTCACTTTGGTATCTCTTGTGCACAGTATGGCTGCGCCTTTGCCCGGCAGCTTTAATACCGCCCCTTTCTGATATTCCGCTCCGGTAATCAATTCTTGGGCAGTTTCCGGCACTTTGATTTCTTTGGCTTCTTCTTTATGATTTAACAAAAACAGATATTGTTCCTTTTCACGCGCCCGTTTCACTGCTTCTACCCCTTCCGGCGTCTCTGCCGCAGGCGAAATCCCATGATTCCTGCAGATATCGCCCAGAAATTTCTGATAGAATTCCGCTCCGGAATGGGTGCCCACATAATACGCCCGGCCTTTGCCCAGATAATTGCAGGTAAGCACCGGCGTTCCCTGATAGAAATCCTTCTGATATTCGGCAAGAACCTCCGCTCCCTCAGAATGGATGATATCACAGAGGATTCTGGCCTCGAAGCTTCGTCCCTCATAAATAAATTCATTGGCCATATGCTCTGGCAGAGCGTCGCTTTCTTCTACCCAGACGCCCAGGATGTCTCTCAGCCTGCCCGGATAGCCTCCGGTAATGACAAGATCATTTTCATCCACATAACCGCTGAAATAGGTGGTGACAAAGACGCCGCCGCTTTGAACAAATTCCCGGATGCGCTGATCTATGCCGGGCTTTGTCATATACAGTATGGGGGCAATCAAAAGCTTATAACGGGACAGATCGGCGTCTTCTCCTATGATATCCACCGGTATGTTCTGGCTGTGAAGGGCCTGATAATAGTCCAGCGCTTCTTGATAATATTTCAGATCAACGCTGGGCCCGGAAGAATACTCCACGGCCCACCAGTTCTCCCAGTCAAACATCAGAGCAGTTTCGGCAGTTCCCACAGAACCCAGGATCTCTCCTCCCAGCCGCTCTAATTCCTCTCCCAGCTCTGTGACCTCCCGGAATACTCTGGTATTCTCGTGCCCTGCATGGCTGATGACTGCCCCGTGGTATTTCTCGCACCCGCCGATGCTTCGTTTTAACTGGAAAAACAGTACCGAATCGGAACCATGGGCGACGGCCTGATAGCTCCAAAGCCGCATCACGCCGGGACGTTTCAATGCGTTGAAGGGCTGCCAGTTCTGCTGGCTGGGAGTCTGCTCCATAAGCACAAAGGGCTTTCCCCCGCCTACGCCCCGCATCAAGTCATGATGGAACGCCGTCTTGCTGACGGAATCTTCGTTGGAGGGATAATTGTCCCAGGAAATAAAGTCCAGATATTTCCCCCATTTGCGGTAATCCAATGGTTTATAAGCTCCCATGAGATTCGTGGTTACCGGAACCTCTGGGGTATATTTCTTCACCGCCTCATATTCCAGCCGGAAACACTCTAAAATGCTGTCGGAATTAAACCTCCGGTAATCCAGGCTGATACCCTGGGCCACGGTCCGCTCCAGTTCTATATGTTCGCTTCTGGTATCCGGCAGCACAATTTCATCCCAGTCGTAAAAGGTATGTCCCCAAAAGGATGTATTCCAGGCGCGGTTCAGCTCTTCCAATGTTCCATACCGCTCTTTCAGCCACACCCGGAATGCTTTCTCGCAATTTTCGCAGTAGCATTCCCCGCCGTATTCGTTGGAAATATGCCAGGCGATCAGATTGTCGTAATCCTGATACCGCTGAGCCAGCTTCTCGGCCAGTCTTACGGAATACTTGCGGTACGCCAAGCTGTTGGGGCAGGAATTGTGCCTTCCGCCGAATTTGCGTTTTAATCCGCCGAATTCTGTCCGAAGAACCTCCGGGTATTTCTTTGCCATCCATGCCGGATGGGCCCCGGTACTGGTGGCAAGGCAGACCTTCATGCCATTTGCCTTCGCCATTTCCATAATCTTGTCCAGCTTCTCAAAACGGTATTCTTCCTCCGAAGGCTGCAGGGCCGCCCAGGAAAATACATTTAATGTCAGTGTATCTATATGTGCCAGTTTCAGCAGCCGCATATCCTCTTCCCAGGTTTCCTCCGGCCACTGTTCCGGGTTATAGTCGCCGCCATAGGCGATTTTATCTTGCTTCCAGATTCTTTCCCACATATTTCCGCTCTCCTTTTTCCGTTATGTATATTTCTTGACAGTTCCTTAGGAATCGCCGCAGTCCTTTGACCTGCCGTTTCACAAACCATATGGATATTCGGTTTCCACAGTACATGCATCTGGATACATTTTATCACACCAAAGATCTCATGTAAACGCACAAAGGTTTTTCTTGCAGATTTCTTTGAACAGGTATAAAATGGGATAAATATAAGGCCATGAAGGCTAATAGACAAAGGAGCAATGACATGCCGCAGAAAATTGACACGATTATTTTTGATTTAGACGGAACTTTACTGGATACGTTAACAGATTTAACAAACAGCGTGAATTACGCTATGGCCCGTTACGGATTCCCTGCCCATTCTGAGGACAGCGTGCGCCGGATGGTCGGAAACGGCGTCGCTGTACTGATAGAACGGGCAATCCCCCAGGGACGGAATTTCCCCCAATATGACAGCTGCCTGAAAGATTTCCAGGAGCACTATGAACTGCACAAAAAAGACTGCACCAAGCCTTTCCCGGGCATTATGGAATTCCTAAAAGAAGCCGCGGACAGGGGCTATAAGATGGCAGTGGTTTCCAACAAATTCGACTTGGCAGTGAAAGGGCTCTGTGAAGATTTCTTCACCCCCTACGTCTCCGCCGCCATTGGGGAATCACCGAAAGCAGCCAAAAAACCTTCGCCGGACACGGTATTCCTGGCCATGGACGAACTGGGCTCCAAGGCAGGCTCCTGCGTCTATATCGGGGACTCTGACGTGGATCTGGCTACCGCCAGGAATGCGGGAATTCCCTGTATCAGCGTAAGCTGGGGATTTCGGGATCGGGAATTCCTGCTGCAAAACGGCGCAAAGCGGATTGCGGATACGGCGGATGAGATTTGGGAAATTCTTAGAGAGATGCAGCGGCAGTAAATGCAGCGGTATGTATCTCCAGCCAGAAATCCTTCTGTTATTAAAAAAACGGAAGCATCAAAATCAAAGCCGCCACGCCAATCACAACGGTAACCGCCCCAAACAGGCAGCTCATTTTCCAGTAATTTTTCTGCTTCTTCGCGTTCCCTTTATTCCGGTAACCCAGAATAAAGGGAATGATCGCCATAATTGCAGAAATACTCAATGCAGTTGCCAGATAATTCAAAATATTCATCGCTTTCCTCCCAAATTAGTTCAGCCCCCGGAAGCCTTTTCCGATGATCTCGCTGCTGTTGGTGATCATCATAAACGCCCCTGGCTGATTCCACCGGATATAATTTCTGAGCTGCACCGCCTGCCCCCGCTTCATAACGGTTAATATCACATATTTCTTATGATGGGTATAGGTCCCCTCCGCTTCAAAAATCGTAGCGCTTCGGGTTAATTTCTCATGGATAAAATCGCAGATCGGATCGGGATCATCGCAGACGATGGTAAAATATTTGCACAGGTTAATATTCTCAATGGCCCCGTCTATCACAAGGGATTTCGCCATCAGTCCGCAGAAGGAAAACAATCCGGTAGCGGCGTCAAAGATAAAGCACGCCGCCACGGTAATCATCAAATCCACCAGAAACAGCGCAGTCCCGATATTGATGGTGCTGTGCTTTTTCAAAACCATTGCGATAATATCCGTACCGCCGCCGCTGGCTCCGATATTAAAAAGAATTGCGGAGCTGAGGGCCGGAAGCACAATGGCAAAAACCAGCTCCAGCACCGGCTCATTTGTCATGGGACGGGCCATAGGATAATATCTTTCCAGACCGCTTAAGCCTAAGGACATCAGCACGCTTACATAAACAGTTTTCGCCCCGAACTCCTTGCCAAAGCAGATAAAGCCCACAACCAGCAGAGCCATATTGATTACAAAGTTAATCGTTCCGGCGCTGAAAGGGGTCACAGCGCTCAGCACAATCGCCATGCCTGTGACTCCTCCGAAAGAAAAATTATTCGGAAATTTGAAAAAATACACGCCGATTACCAAAAGAACTGCCGCAAAGGTAATCATTCCATATTCAAACAGCGCCAATTTTACATTCTTTTTCATTGCTTACTCTTCCCCGTTTGTCTCTTATTCCTGTTCACCGTCACCGGATTCTTCTCCGTCTATTTCCAATTCCAATTCTCCGTCGCCGGATTCTTCTCCGTCTGCTTCTAATTCACTGTCGCCGGACTCTTCTCCGTCGCCGGATTCTTCATCTGCCTCTTCGTCTTCCCCATAATATTCATCCTGGGACACTTCTTCCACCTGGGCGTTTTCATAAAGGAAATTGACAACTCTGCTGCGGACAATCTGGGTAATAATGGAAGTTTTCCCATAATCCGCTTCCAATGCCTCTACCGTATCGTACTCATATTCTTCCAGCAATGCCTGGGCTTCTTCCTGATATCCCTCCTCTGTAACTGTCAGCCCTTCTTTTTCCGCAATGGCCTGGCACACCAGATACTCGTTCACCTGAGCGATGGCCGCGTCTTCCACTGCCCCATCTCCCAACTGCTCTAAAAACTCTTCATATTCCATCCCCATCAAAGAGGCGTAGAACTGATATCCCTCCACAGTCTCATCATAGTAGAAATCGTACAATTCCTGAGGATAACCGTCTACTTCCGCATTTTCAACAGCCATCGCCAGAGCGTCCTCTCCAGATGCAGAAGCGGATTCTTCCTGGGCAGTGGCCATCAAATCTGCCCTTATGTAATCTTCATATTCCTCAACCGTCTTGTAATCTGTTACCTTCGCCACGAATTCATCTGTATACTCCGGCACAATGACTTCACTGATTTTATTGATTGTTACAGTAAATTCCGCCTGCTTACCCTCCGCCTCGGAATCAAAATATTCCTCCGGAAATGTCACCGGAAATGTCACTGTTTCTCCTTTGTTCTTCCCAATCAGGCTGTTTTCGAAATCCTCCAGAAAATCTCCGGAGCCCAGCACCAGTTCATAATCCGTATCGCTTCCGCCTTCAAATTCCTCGCCGTCCATCACGCCTGTGTAGTCGATATTAACGCTGTCCCCTTCTTTGGCCGGGCGGTCTGTAATCTCACGGTATTCTTTATTTTCGTCCTGAAGCTCCTGGACAGCGTACTCTACATCTTCTTCCAGCACCTCCGGTACCGGATACTGCACTTTCAGCTTCTTATATTCTCCCAATTTTACATAATCTTCCGATTTAAAGTTCAGCGCGTTTTCGTGGTTATTTCCTGTTTCGCCCGCTTCTCCCTGATCCCCGGAGTTTTCTTCGGAATCTTCTCCGGCAGTATCCTGATCTGCCGTATCTTCCACGGATTTTTCTTCTTTTTTCTCATTTCCGCATCCGGCAGAAAAAGCCATAACTCCTGACAATATCAGCACAGCGGCTAAATATTTCTTTCTTCTCATTGCTGCATTACCTCCAATAACTGTTTTTCTCTCATGTTTTTTGCATATTTTTCTTTCCTGCAATAACGGTATTTTAACATATGCCGGTGAAAAAATCATGAAAAATAAACATATTTTAAAAAAAGCCGCCGGAAAACCTTTCCAACAGCTTTTTTTACGCCGCAATTGCGCAGAGCACAACTATGATTTCCGGCCGGATGGGGCGCTAGGCAAAACGGCCAGTTATTGAATCATTTCTCCCTCTGCTTTGCCGCAGTAAGGCGCAAGCTCCAGACGCACATACCAGCCCTGTTCATGATCGCATACCGGACAGGTCATAGGCGCCTGTGTGCCTTCATAGACGTATCCGCAGTTTAAGCACATCCATTTTGTTTCCACTTTGGAGACAAATAACTGGTTATCCTCCAGAAGCTTTGCAAAGGCGCCGAAACGATCCCCATGCATCTTTTCAATCTCCGCAATCTTATGGAATTTCATCGCCGCCTTGCCGAATCCTTCTTCCTGGGCCTTGTCTCCGAAGTTCTTGTACACATCGTCGTGTTCTTCATACTCATTGTGCTGCGCCATTTTCAGCAGTTCCGACATATTGGGGCTTAAATCCACGGGATATGTGCCGTCGATGGCAATGGTCTCCCCGGCCAGTTCTTTCAGTTGGTTGTAAAATACTTCCGCATGTTCTTTTTCCTGATCTGCGGTAAACTTGAAAATCTGTTCCAGCACATAGAGCCCCTGCTGATGGGCCTGGCCTGCCGCAAAGGTGTAACGGTTTCTGGCCTGGCTTTCCCCGGCAAACGCCCGCATCAGATTCTTCATGGTTTCGCTCTGTTTAAAGTCTGCTGCCATAATAAGTTCCTGCCTTTCTTTTCCAGTTTCATAATATTTACCGGAATAGTATGGGCAGAAATTGGGATTTTATACTTCTTCTGTTTTGCATTGGACTTCATCTTTTGAAAAGATCCGAGTGTGAACCGGTATCGATTAAAGTCAGCGTTAAAAGGTAAATTTGACCTGATACATCAATCATCAAGAGCCGCTTTTAAATCTTCCATACTGGAATATCCTTTGAC
>CAJUBP010000002.1 GCA_910584585.1 uncultured Lachnospiraceae bacterium
CCGAATCGGAATGCGGCGACCGACATGCCGCCGACGGAAGGGAGGGGGCGTTACCATAAGGCTATTGGCGTGATGGGATTTTCGCCCGACACAGGCAGTATAGACTTTCTGGCTGTCCATCCGCAGTATCGGCATTTCGGCATTACAAAGCTGTTCCTTGACAAACTGGCAGAGGAATTGCTTTGCGGGAAAGAGATTACCTTGACGACATACCGTGCAGGCGATAAGGCTGATACGGGCTGGCGGGAAGAATACCGCCGTCTTGGATTTGCAGAACGGGAACTGCTTGTGGAATATGGCTACCCGACGCAGCGTTTCGTGCTTCCACCGAAAAACAAGGAGGAAACCCCCTTCGGGGATACCTTTATGCCATTCGGCAATAAGGGGGAAATACCGCAAGGGTATACCGCTATGCCCGAAAACATGGGCAGGAAAGGGGAAACAAGGAATGACCGAAACACAGAAAAACCCGTTGGCAGAGAGCTTTAACGCCCTATCCCTTATCCGATTTGCTTTCCCAAGCATGGTGATGATGTTGTTTATGGGATTATACACCATTGTGGACACAATTTTCGTCGCACGGTTTGTAGACACGAACGCCCTGTCATCCATCAATATCGTCTGCCCCGTCATCAATCTGATTGTAGGTCTGGGGACGATGCTTGCGACAGGTGGCAGTGCGGTCGTTGCGAAGAAAATGGGGAATGGAAACACAGAGGAAGCCAGAAGCAATTTTACGTTGATTGTCGTGGCAGGGGCGGTTATCGGTCTGCTGATTACAGCGGCAGGGCTTCTCTTTTTGGATGAAATCATCTGGGGATTGGGTGCAAGTGAAATATTATTCCCATATTGCAGGGATTATCTGACGGTACAGCTCATTTTCGCCACCTTTAACATGATGCAGGTCTTATATCAGAATCTGTTTGTGACGGCGGGGAAGCCGGCATTAGGCTTAGCGCTTGCTGTTTTGGCGGGGATTGCCAATATTGTTTTTGATTACGTCTTTATCGTTTTGCTGCGAATGGGAATCAAGGGAGCAGCTATTGGGACAGGCATTGGATATATGATACCGTCAATTATCGGTACAATATTTTTTCTGATGAAAAGAAGTGAGCTGCACTTTTGCAAGCCTGATATGGACGCATCTGTTCTGCTGAAAAGCTGCTCCAACGGTGTGTCGGAACTGGTAAGCCAGTGTTCGACTGCCGTAACGACATTTCTGTTTAATGTAACAATGATGAAGCTGCTAGGCGAGGACGGCGTGGCGGCGATTACGGTACTCATCTATTCGCAGTTCCTCTTAACAACGCTTTATATTGGCTTTTCTATGGGAACAGCCCCCGTCGTAAGCTATAACTATGGGAGCGGGAATGTAAAACAGCTAAAAAAGACCGTCCGTATTTGTTTCAGCTTTATAGCGGGGATTTCCATATTTGTATTTTTATTTTCCCTGTTTGGCGGAGAAAGTATTGCAAAGGTATTTGCGGAGAACAACAGGAATGTTTTTGAGATTACAAAGAATGGATTTGTCATTTTTTCATTCAGCTTTCTGTTCTCTGGATGCAATATTTTTTCATCCGCTTTATTTACGGCATTATCGAATGGAAAGGCATCCGCAACCATATCTTTCCTGCGGACGTTTGGATTTATTACAGTGTTCCTTTTGGCATTACCGAGATTTTTAAAGGTAACAGGCATATGGCTTGCAGTACCGCTTGCAGAGTTTTTCACGCTTATGCTGACGGTATATCTGCTATGCAGGCATCGAAAACAGTACCATTATTTTTGAAAGAAAGGCAGGCAGGAAATTGAAACAGACAGAATGGATATTATGCCCTGTCTGCGGAAGCAAAACCCGCAGCAGAATAAGGGAGGATACTATTCTGATAAATTATCCTCTCTACTGCCCAAAATGCAGGCAGGAAAGATTGATTGAAGTGAGAAATTTACAAACAATAGTCATCACAGAGCCAGACACATTAGATGCAGAGCCGACAAAAAGTGAGCAATCACGGTTTGTCGGCTTTTATTGTATTGAAATTTTCTTGAATCAGTAACGTGGCTGCATGGTTGAAATCAAATTTTTATTCCTATACACTATACTTGTATTTACAAAAGATAGCAGAAAAAGAGAGGAAATATAAATCAGATTAAGCTATCCTTAACGGCAAGGGGGTAAAAGGATGGAATGGTTGAAAAAGCTTGGAAAAGCCATTGATTACATAGAAGATAATCTGGACAAGGAAATATCCTATGATGAAGCAGCCCGCATTGCGTGTTGTTCTCCCTATTATTTCCAGCGTGTTTTTTCCTATGTTTCGGGTGTGTCGTTGGCGGAATACATACGCCGCCGAAAAATGACCCAGGCGGCATTTGAATTGCAGCGGGCAGACAGCAGGGTAATAGACGTTGCATTAAAATATGGATATTCCTCTCCGACTTCTTTTAATCGGGCTTTTCAGAATGTTCATGGCATCACGCCAACAGCAGCTAAGCTAGGGGGAAATGTCCTGCAAGCATATCCGTCAATTCAGTTTAAACCTAAATTTCCACGTCCACCTAGATATAATGGACGCGGGAATTTAGGTTTAAACACCGCATCCCGGCTTTATCGCTACTCTTTCCCAGACCAGATCATGATTCATGCCCAGCGCCCAAAGGCTACCGCCTGTGCTGAGTTCAATCTCTGGAGCGGGCGGATGAACAGGCATATCCGGGGAGAAGGGGCTTGTCTGCCAGCTTGAGATGGTTGCCGTAGGGCTGGTAAACGGATATTGGAAAAACTACCATAAAGACATCATGTATGAATGCGAAGGGAGCTTCCTGGAGGAACTGGATGGACAGACGGTCAGCGTAAAGTTCCGCCTTGCCGCAGCCGCAAGCATCTCATACCTTCTCCTTTCCAGATGCGGCTTTCATCTGTGGCAATATCTGAAAAGTGAGAATTTCAAGGATATCCCGGACTTCAATACACAGAGAATCATCCGTATTCTCGGCGCAGCCGTAGGCGAATCCAGTGAGAAAGCACTCAGGGCGTTTGCAGTCACTATCTATAATTAGGAACACGAAAAATATGCAGCCCAGGACATCCCCAGCCTGCGCAACCATCAAAAGATTCTGTAACGATCTGACAATTCCTTCCGGCGAAGGAACTAACCCTACGGGTTCGATGCTTCTTAAGAAAGGTGACTATGACATTGACCAACAGCAATATTTTCGTAATAATGTTTTTGCAGGACTTAAGTGGGAGCAGAAGGTTGGTAAACCCAGCCATTTTGAATATGCGACAGCGAAGTTTCATTTTATAATTGATGGAATTGACAACGGAACATACGAATTAACAATGAAGTTTGATTCAAGAACAAATACAACTTCATATTTACAAAGACAGCCCAATGTCCATTTGAGCTGGGGCGATGCAAAGAATATTATTAGAAACAAGAACCTTCTTGGTCAGATTATGCATCTTTACAGGGTCGATGGAAAGAACGATGAATTTGTTATTGAAATTAAAGAGGACTAATGACATTTAGTGAGTAGCTCGGAGGATTATATGCTTGCTATTTTGGGGTATCTATGGCAATATACGATTGATAAATATTTGCGTGATTATTCCACGCCAAAAGATCCAGGTCAGATTGTGGATAGGCTTCATTCCCCACTTTGAGTATCATGGTGCATGGCAAAAGGTAAGTAGATTCCATGCATATTTAGGTGGCTCCCAAGTGTGTACTGGCAGATTCGGATGCGTGCAATAATCACCGCGAGAGAAGTTAGGGTGTAGTCAGGAAAATATTGTGAAAGGAGCTTGCAAATTTTGAAACTAAAAGAAAATGCGTCGGAGGAAAAATTGCATGGTAGATATTTTACGCCAAGTACAATTGCTGACTATGTGACGGATTGGGTATTGAATCAAAAAAATAATATCAGAACGGTGCTTGAACCAAGTGTCGGAGATGGTGTTTTTATTGAAAGTATCTGCAGATATCCTGATGTGTTGAAGAATGCAAATATATTTGCGATTGAAGTTGATGAAGATATATCAAAGGTAGCAGGAGGAAAATGTGAACAAATCAGATGGGTAAAAGGTTGGGAAAATGTGGCGGATAATGACAGGGTTATTGTCAATGATGATTTTTATAACGCATACAAAAATGGATTAAGTATAAAACGATATCAGGCGATTTTGGGGAACCCACCTTACATTCGTTACCAATATTTAGAGGAAGAACAAAGAAACGAACAAAGCGAGATTTTAACACAAAATGGAATGACTCCGAATAAGTTGATTAATGCATGGGTATCTTTTACGGTTGCCTGTGTCAGCTGCATGGAAGAAACAAGCCGGATAGGTTTTGTTATTCCAGCAGAACTTTTACAAGTGAAATATTCAGAAGACTTAAGGAATTTTTTGATGAGGCATCTAAATAGGATTACAATTGTTACATTTAGAAGTCTGGTGTTTGATGGTATTGAACAAGAGGTAGTCCTTTTACTTGGAAGTAGGTATTACAACTGGAAATAATGATTATTTTTGTGTAAATAGCGAAACTGTCCAAAAATACAATTTACAAAAATATTGTAAGCCATTAATAGCGAGAAGTGTAAATATAAAAGGTATCCAGTTTACGGAAGATGATTGGCGAACTAATATTGAAGCAGGTGCAAGAACATATTTATTGGATTTAACGCCATTTAATAAAGATGAGTTTACGAAAGGCGTGAAAGAGTATATATTATTTGGAGAAAAGAGTGAGCAGAATACTACTTATAAATGTAAAATAAGGGATGAATGGTATAAAATTCCTTCTGTATGGATTCCTGATGCTTTCTTTCTTAGAAGAAACTATCTTTATCCTAAGTTTATGCTGAATACAGAAGAAGTAAATGCTGTGAGTACAGATACCATGCATCGCGTAAGATTTTTGAATTCAAAAAACAAGAAGAGGATGGTAGCTGCATATTATACAAGCGTGGCTATGATTTTTTCCGAATTGGAAGGAAGAAGTTACGGGGGTGGTGTGTTAGAAATTCTTCCGGGAGAAGTTGGGCGGATATTACTTCCCAATATTTTTGATGATGGAATAATGCCAGATGATGAAATAGATGATTTGTTATTAACAATAGATCAGTATATTAGAAATCATGATGATGTGGTAGAATTGTTAGAAATTACTGATAGGAAAATTCTTATAGATAGACTGGGAGTTACAGAAGATGAAGTGTTGAAATTCCGAAGTGCGTGGATAAGCCTAAGAAATAGAAGACTGGTTCGTGGGGGGAGGCAGGCAACGGATTTGTAAAATAGGAAGAAGCGGTGGTTATGACCATTTTGATATTTATCGTTAAATTCCTTAAGGGCGCTGAGCGCCCTCCATGCATTTGATTCTGTCCTTGAGAGTTCATAAGGGGCATGCCCTATCAATAATTGGAGTGTTTCTTTATATCTGGAAAAAGAGATTGAAAACCTCTCCAGACAGCGCAAAAATGCAGAGGATTTGGAAAAAGAAATGTTCCGACAGGGCAGTCTGTTTTTATACCTGGATGGAGCGCTGCGAAAAACGTTTCACAAGTTATGAGATATTTTTGAATTGTTCCAGCAAATCCAAATCGGACTGGGTAATTTTTAAATTGGAACAGTAGGTTTTGCCCTCCGGCGTGGTGACGCTGACTTCAATAATGGTATTTTCCTGAATTCCTTCAGCGGCCACTGCCTTTAGAAATTTGGGGAATTTGGGATGGTTTGCAGTAAATTTCTGCCATGCTCCCATTAATTGAAAAAGCTGCGTGGGGTTGATTCCTGCCATAATATGCCGTCCTTTCCGGAAATGAAATTTTCGTTATGGGGGTGTCGGGAAATGACGAATTTCCGCGATATATAACTATGAAGCGTTGAGTTACAAAGCGTATATTGTGCGCGAAGTTTATTTTCCGACAGTCTCATTCATCTTTATGGCACATTATATGCTATTGTTTCCTGCAAGTCAAGTAAATATTGCCCGGCAGAGCATGTTGGAAAATAGAGCGGATTCTGTTTCTTTTTTGGGAAGGTATGGTATAATAGAAATAGTTGGTAAATTTTTTGGCTTGCCGATAGAAACGAATAGCAGAAGGGAGACAGAACATGTATAAATTTACGGAGGATTGTCTGACAGGAATTGAGCAGATTGACACAGAACATGAGAAGCTGTTTGAGCTGATTAATCGGACGATGCAATTATTGCACAATGATTTGCTTCAGGATAAATATCATCAGGTGCGGGAAGTGATGGAAGAACTGAAGGAATACGCAGATACTCATTTTTTCAATGAGGAAGCATATATGGCGGCCATCAATGACCCGGAGCTGGAGCGGCAGAAGAAACAGCATGCGGCATTCCGGGAGAAGATTGATGTGCTGGATTTTTCAAATATTGATGAATTGGAGAATCAGCATGAGATGTTGGAGGAATTGCTGGAATATCTGGTGCGCTGGCTGTATCATCATATTTTAAGCAGTGATATCCTGATTGGAAAGATGCCCTCTCTGGAAGAATGGAAAGGCAATGAGGAACCCTGCGTATTTACAGAAAAATATATGACAGGAATTCCCCTGATTGACGGGGAGCACGAGACATTGTTTGAAATTATCGGAGACGCGGACAAGCTGGTGAGAGCGGAGCTTCTGCATGATAAGTACGATGAAATTGTAGGCATTCTGGAAAAATTAAAGAATTATACCAGTGAACATTTTCAGGATGAAGAGGAATTTATGGAAAGCATTCAGTACCCGGGGATAAAAGCGCAGAAAATGGCGCATCAGGCCTTTATCTCCAAGCTGGAGGAGATTGATTTGGATCAGGTAGATCAGAATCAGCAGGAGTATCTGGAAGAGCTGGTGGAATTTTTGTTTGGATGGCTGTCCAATCACATTTTGAAATCGGATAAAATGATAGCGGAATCTATGAAATAATCAGATTTTTTGCCTTAGAGATTGGGAGAGGCAGTAAAGGAAAGGAGAGAATATTATGCAGAAAGTATCATTTGGAAAAAACTCGAAAGGAGAAGAGACATCCCTGTACATATTTGAGAATTCGAACCATGGGGTGATGAAGGTATCGGATCACGGGGCGACGCTGGTATCAGTGTTGATGCCGGATCGGGAGGGAATCATGCGGGATGTGGTGCTTGGATATGATACAGCGGCAGAATATGAGAACCATACCTGCTATTTCGGCGCAACCGTGGGAAGAAACGGGAACCGTATCGACAATGCCAGAATTGTGATAGAGGGAAAAGAATATCAGCTTACGCCCAACGAAAGCGAACACAATCTGCACAGCGGCCCCAACGGGTTTGAGAGAGTGTTGTGGGAAGTAAAGGGGCATACGGACAACAGCATTACTTTTTATCATTTGAGCACGGAGGAAGAGCAGGGATTTCCGGGAAATCTGGAAGTGGAAGTGACCTATACGCTGACAGAGGAAAATGCAGTGGAAATTTCCTATCAGGGCAAAGCGGATCAAACAACGGTTATGAATTTTACCAATCATTCTTACTATAATCTGGGCGGCCATGACAGCGGCTCTGTTGAAAAGCAAAAGCTGCAGATTTTGGCGGAAGCTTATACGCCGGTGAAGGATCGGAAGTCCATTCCCACCGGGGAAATTGCGCCGGTGGAGGGAACCCCCATGGATTTCAGGCATATGAAAGCTATCGGACAGGACATTGGGGCGGATTTTGAACAATTGAAATTTGCCGGCGGTTATGATCACAATTATGTGCTCAGCGATACGGCCGGAGAAATGAAAGTCATGGCAAGGGCCTATTGTGAAGAAACCGGAATTGCCATGGAGGCTTCTACAGAGTGCTGCGGCGTACAGCTTTACGCAGGGAATTTTATCGGGGAGCAGACAGGAAAAGGCGGGGCGGCTTACGGCGACAGGTGCGGATTCTGTCTGGAATCCCAGTTCTATCCTGACGCAGTAAACCAGAAAAATTTCCCGTCCTCCCTTGTAAAGGCAGGAGAGACGTTCACTACGAAAACAATATATCGCTTTTATACGGAATAGAAGGGAAAGGTATGGAAGAAAGGCAATTGTCCGATGATTTTACGCAGGGAAATATTGCAGGAAAATTACTAAAATTCATGATCCCCATTCTGGGCGCATTGATTTTACAGGCTATGTACGGGGCAGTGGATCTTCTGGTAGTGGGGCAGTTTGGGACGGATGCGGGAATTTCGGCGGTGTCCACAGGAAGCAATATCATCAATCTTGTAACATTTGTAGTTACAGGATTGACTATGGGTGTTACGGTTTTGATCAGCCGCTATCTGGGGGAACAGGCGCCGGAGAAGATTGGAAGGGTAATCGGCGGCGCTGTTGCGTTCTTTTTTGTGCTGACGGCGGCGCTGATGGCTGTGCTTCTGATATTTGCACCCGTTTTTGCAGGCTGGCTGAACGCGCCCCGGGAGGCATATGACTTCACGGTAACTTATGTGCGTATCTGCGGAGCCGGGCTGGCGTTTGTAGTTGCTTATAACGTAATCAGCGGGATTTTCCGGGGACTGGGCAATTCCAGGCTGCCATTGATTTTTGTTGCCATTGCCTGCGGGGTGAATATATTGGGAGACTTGCTTTTTGTGGCAGTGCTTGGAATGAATGTGGCGGGGGCTGCCCTTGCCACGATTCTTGCCCAGTTTGTCAGTGTAGCCATGTCCCTGGCGATTATCCGGCGTCAGCGTCTGCCATTTGCCCTGTCAAGGAAAGATATCGGATTCAATCCTGAAATTAAGACATTTCTGAAACTGGGTTTTCCCATTGCTCTTCAGGATATGCTGGTGAATATATCTTTTTTGATTCTGTGCGCCATCGTAAACGGAATCGGTCTGGAGGCTTCTTCCGGGTATGGAATTGCCCAGAAAGTGACGGCTTTTGTTATGCTGATTCCTTCCGCTTTGATGCAGTCTATGTCGGCGTTTGTGGCCCAGAACGTGGGAGCCGGAAAAGAAGAACGGGCTCAAAAGGCAATGTTCACCGGAATGGCGATAGGCGCGTGCATCGGGGTCTTTATCTTTGGGTTCAGTTTTTTCCGGGGAGATCTGCCTTCAGCCCTGTTTACCTCAGAACCGGGTTATATCGCCAGGTCTGCCGAGTACTTAAAGGGATTCAGCCCGGAGGCGGTTCTAACCTGTCTGGTATTCAGCTATATCGGATATTTTAACGGCCATGGGAAAACTATGCCTGTGATGATACAGGGAATTACTTCATCTTTCCTGGTGCGGGTGCCCCTGTCGTATCTGTTCAGCATTCAGCCAGGAGCAAATCTGGTCACCATAGGGCTTGCAGTGCCCATTACTTCTGTCTACGGCATTCTGTTTTTTACAATATGCTATCTGAGGTTCCAGAGAGAGTTAAAATCAGGAAACAGGTGACTGAAAAGAAAGTTATGGAGTACTAGAGCGGATTGGAAAATAAGAAAGAAGGGGCTGTCGGAGTATGAAATGTGCACACAATATCTGGTTTGAACTTAATGATTCATAGCAGTATATTGTGGAAGATTGCCATTTTCCAACAGCGCCCTTCTTATTTTGTATCACAGCCGCAGTGCAGAGCAAGGGCTGTTGGTCAGAGCAAAGAACTGTTATTTATTGCTTCGTCTCCAGATATGCATTTTCTCTGCTTCTTCAATCAGTTCATCCCTAAAGTCAGGATGCGCCACGGAGATAATGGCTTCGCATTTCTGCCAAGCGGATAATCCTTTCAGGTTTACCTTGCCGTATTCTGTTACCAGGAAGTGAATGTTGGCACGGGTGTCCGTAACGATGGAACCCGGGTGCAGGGTGGGCAGAATCCGGGATTTTAATTCTCCGTCCTTGGTTTTGAAAGTGGAAGAACAGCAGATAAAGCTCTTGCCGCCGTTGGAAAGGTATGCGCCAAGCACAAAGTCAAGCTGTCCGCCGGCTCCGCTGATATGCTTGATGCCGGAGGATTCGGAACTTACCTGTCCGAACAGGTCAATGTCTACTGCATTGTTGATGGACATAAAATTGTCCAGCGCGGAAATGGAGCGGATGTCGTTGGTGTAGCTTACGGGGGCGCTCAGCAGCTCTGGGTTGTCGTCCAGATAGTCGTACATCTTCTTGGTTCCGGCGCCGAAAGCGTAAGCCTGGCGGAACCGGTCGATATTTTTCCTGGAACCGTTGATTTTTCCAGCTTTTGCAATATCAACGAAAGCATCCACATACATTTCTGTATGAACGCCCAGATCCTTTAAATCAGATTCTGCAATTAAGGAGCCTACTGCGTTGGGCATGCCGCCGATGCCAAGCTGTAAGCAGGCGCCGTCAGGAATTTCTTCCACAATCAGCTCTGCTACCGCTTTGTCTACGTCAGTGGCAGGCCCGCCGGCTCCCAGTTCTCCGATAGGCGGATTTTCTCCCTCTACAATGAAATCCACATCGGAAATGTGTACGCCGTTTTCAAATCCGCCCAGGCAGCGGGGCATATTTTCATTGACTTCTACGATAATCTTGGCAGATGTCTCGCAGACTGCAGCCATATGGGAAGCACTCGGCCCGAAGTTAAAGAATCCGTGCTTGTCCATTGGGGCAACCTGAAACATAGCGACATTATTTTTCACGGATAAGTCCCTGTAATAGCGGGGCAGCTCTGAATAGCGGATAGGCGCGTAGTAAGCGCAGCCCCTGTTTATCATTTTCCGTTCAATTCCGGACATATGCCAGGAATTCCAGGTAAAATGTTCTCCGGCGTCTTCGCGGTCAAAAATTGCCAGGGGTTTTAAGAGTATTCCGCCCCGAAGATTAATGTCATGCAGTTCGTCGGTGCGTTCTGCCAGCGCCTGATCCAGAAGATCCGGCGTGCCGCAGCACCATCCGTAATCTACCCAGTCACCGGACTGGACAATTTTTACAGCTTCTTCGGCGGTTACAAGCTTCTGCTCATATTCCTGTGTGTAATCCATGGTTCAAACCTCCCTGAGATAATAGGTTGTTAAATATGTAACATAGGTTCATATTAGCATTTTTCCAAAGAAGGGTCAATACATGGAAACATATAATAATAGAGCAAGATTTTCAGAAATTTAAATATTCTGTAAATTTATGTGGCTGAAATGCCGCTTATGTATTATAATAAGTTAAAATAAGTTTGTATGAAGGAGGAACGGATGGGAGAAGAAAGATTTGTATACCGAAAGAAAGAGGAACGATACCGGAGAATGAACCGGTTTAATTTGATAACAGTATTTGTCGCGTTGATGATTGTGCTTGCCTATCTGTGGCTGAAATTATTGTCGGGCAATATTAATCGGGTCACGGTTCTTGCGAATACAGCGGTGATTGCTTTTTCGGTGATTGTAAATTTTGCCCTCTATGCCAGGAACAAGGCCGGAACGCGGCTGAGGCTGGTGATTGCAATTGAAATTGGTTTTGAATTTCTGATGCTGGCAGCCCAAACAGACGCGAAATTTATTGATATTACTTTAATTGGAATACTTGCCGTTGCAGTGCCCTATTATGATAAGAAATTCTGCAGCAGGCTTGCCGTTGTGTATGCCGCCCTCTATGCCATGGAGGGGGCAATCCGGGCAGTGAAGGGCATCCTGGTTCTGGAAGTGGATTCTGTCTGCATGACTGTCATCTGCTACAGTATCTTTTTTATCCTTGCCAGAGTGGGAAGCATTTCTCAGCAATTCAGCGATCACGCCCAGGGAGCCATCGAAGAGCAAAACGGCAGGCAGGAGGCGATGCTTACGGATATTATTTCCATTTCCAAGACGGTGAAGGAAGAGTCTGACAAGAGTACAGGGCTGGTAAGCGAGCTGGTGGATTCTACTCAGACGGTGGCCCGAAGCATGCAGGAGATTTCGGCGGCTGCCAACACTACGGCGGAGAATATTTCGGAACAGAGCATCATGACCCAGAGCATTCAGGAATCCATTGAGGAAACCAGAAGCCGTTCCAGCCAGATGGTGGATATTGCCAGAGAATCGAATATAAGCATTCAGGAAAACATGCAGATTATGGAGAATCTGAAACTCCATTCTGCCCAGATTGCAGCCACCAATGAACAAGTCACAGATTCTATGGGCAAACTGCAGAACCGGACGAAGGCAGTGGGGGAGATTGCGGGAATGATTCTGGATATTTCCGGCCAGACGAATCTGCTGGCCCTGAACGCATCCATTGAAAGCGCCCGGGCAGGCGAGGCAGGCCGGGGATTTGCGGTGGTGGCGGATCAGATCCGTCAGTTGTCGGAGCAGACCAAGGCTTCTACGGAGGATATCACAAGAATTGTAAATGAATTGAATGAAAACGCCAGCGAAGTGGTGCATTCTGTGAAAACTTCTGTGGGAGCAACAGAGAATCAGAACGAAATGATCCGCACAGCGGCAGACAGTTTCGGCAAACTGGATCAGAATATTTCAGAACTGATCAATGATATTCAGGAAATTGACTATAGAATCGGCAATCTGTCGGAATCCAATAATAAAATTGTGGAGAATATTGCCCATTTGTCCGCCACAACAGAGCAGGTAACCGCCAGTGCGGAACAGGCCAGCCAGCTCAGTGAAAGAAATATGGAGTCTGCAGAGCAGACCAGGGAAGCCCTTTCCCTGATTCGGGATACGACGGAGAGTATGGAACAGTATATTGCGTAGGGTCATTGTCCGGTAAAACGGATTGACATAAAGTTTTAAACTATAATTACATAAAAGGAGAGGAAGTTATGAGATATCAGGTAATCGGCGATACTATGCCGGCAGTGGAGGTTATGTTTGACGCGGCGGGGGAGACTATGTATACCCAGTCCGGAGGAATGGCATGGATGTCAGAAGGCGTGTCCATGGACTCTAATATGAGAGGGGGATTTGGGAAGAGCATCGGAAGAATGTTTTCCGGAGAATCCCTGTTTATGGCTACCTACAAGGCGGAACGGCCGGGAAGCATGATCGCGTTTGCATCCACTGTGGCAGGAGAAGTTCTTCCTGTGGACGTGGGAGCCTGCGGCGGCATGATTTGCCAGAAAGGAGCCTTTCTGTGCGCGGAGGAGACGGTAAATCTGAGCGTTGCCCTTACTAAGAAAATGTCTGCCGGTTTCTTCGGCGGTGAAGGATTTATCCTGCAGGATATTTCCGGCAAAGGAATGGTATTCCTGGAAATTGACGGAAATAAGGTGGAGAAGCAGCTTGCGCCGGGAGAAGTGATTAAGGTGGATACCGGCAATGTGGTTGCGTTTGAGAAATCTGTGAAATATGAAGTGGAGACGGTGAAAGGCTTAAAAAATATTTTCTTCGGCGGTGAGGGATTGTTCTTGACGAAGCTGACTGGGCCGGGCCGGGTTGTTCTGCAGACCCAGAACTTTAATGAGTTTGCCGGAAGAATTGCCCGCATGATTCCCGGAAAATAAGATAATTGTTCTGCAGACCTAAAGTATAGCAGGTTTGCCGGAAGAATTGCCGGTATGATCCCTGGAAAATAATCGTATAATCAGAATAGAAGCGCTGAACTCCCTCTTTGTCTGAAGATTTATCGCCGGCAGAGAGGGAAGAAAGAGAGTAACAGTTCAGCCCAGGACTTTGCGCTTGCCGAAGACTGAACTGTTACGAAAGAGGCGAAAAAAATAAAAAAAGGTATTGACATTTCGGGAATAAGCGGTTAAAATAATATCGTTGTTGGAAAACAGCAGGCCCAGTTAGCTCAGTTGGTAGAGCAGAGGACTGAAAATCCTCGTGTCTCTGGTTCGATTCCGGAACTGGGCATTAGGACTGAATCATAGATTGTTCTGCGGGTGTAGTTCAATGGTAGAACACCAGCCTTCCAAGCTGGACACGTGGGTTCGATTCCCATCACCCGCTTCTGCGATAGTGGCGTAGTTGGTAACGCGCGACCTTGCCAAGGTCGAGACCGCGGGTTCGAGTCCCGTCTATCGCTTGTATAGTAAAGAGCCGTAAACTTAATGGTTTCCAGATAAACCGAGGATTTGCGGCTCTTTTTGTGCCCTTATTTGTTACCATGAATAATACTGTATTACATGGCCGTTTCCATCGGTATTATAACATCCCTCGTGCTAGCTGTAGTCTTGGCGGTTTTTATGATTTCTGTATAATCTCCAGTGTTTAATGTAAGTCCCCTTGTGCGAATATACGAATTATCGCTGTCAAGCATATCGCTTAATCTATCCATATAGGGATAGACACAATCAGTTTCTAATTAGCCGTTTAATTTTTGGAAGTATGAAACTTCCTAACAAATATAAATTACACAGATATACAAATAGATTTCCAATATACGAATAAAGAGTAAATCGCCCTTTCGTGATAACCTGTGCAGATAATGTCTTTGTATCAGACTGAAAGTAATCGGTCTGTGCCAGCACACTGCCTCTAAAATCTGAAACAATCGACATTCCGTTATTTGTATGTCTGATTATATTACTTCCATTTTCAACCCCACGCACAATCGCTGTCTTTGCAGCTAATAATGTCATTTCTTTCCAATCCGAAGCTGGAACAATTAGTATATCTACGTTATCCCTGCCTGCCTGCTGTATTTTAGACAAAAATGCCATATCAGAACATATAAACGGCGCAATTCTACCATATTCTGTATCAAAACTTTTTAGTATTCCATCTCCTTTTTGGCACAGTTCTCCGATGGAACGTCCATGCTTAAAATATTCTGATATCAATTCTCCTTGCGGATTAAATGCTGCCGTTTTATTTTCCTTTAAGTCCACATAAGGGGTCTTCACCAGTAACGAAACAATCAAATAGATTTCTTCTTGTTTTGCCATATCCGACGCTCGTTGCAGAAGCATATCTTCCTCTTGTTTTAAAACCGCTCCATTTAGTTCCGACCAAAAAACAATCTTTGCACCTGCTTGCGCTTCCAACTCTGTTTTTAAGAAAAGTTCATCAGCTACTGATGATAGTTTCTTCCTTGTATTTGTAATATTTTCATCAGTAAATGTGTTGGTATAAAATGTAGAATATACATCTTTATCATTATTTAACAACTCTGAAATCGGAACGGTTACTCCAGCGATCCTAACACTTTTATCTGAATTTCCTACAAAATGAAACATAACAACTCCATAGACAAATACCAAGCCAATTACAGAACCATATACGATTATGTATTTTCTGATGTATTCTTTTTTGCTTTTATTGTTCCAAATCCATATAACCATTGCCGCTGTCCAATATATTAAAAAAGTGATTCCGTAAATTCCTGTTACTGTTACAATTTGTAGCAGATATAGATTTTGGTATTGTGTATAAGCGTCAGACAGCCCACCCAAACTAGGGTATGCCAGATAGATGATATACTCTATTGATACCATTATACTTGCAAAAATAATAGTGTCCTGAAATCTCATCTTTGATTTTGACCAGTAGATATATGGTAAAACTTTCAGAAAAGACAACAAAACTGCTGCCATTATACATATCTTTATATCCATTCCAATGGCTCTCCCAAACTGGAAAACAAATCCGATGGCATATATAGAACAAATTATAAGGTAGACTTTCCGAGTACGGTTAAGATAAATCATACACAGAAACAAAATTGGATAAATCCACGCAAAAATCGGAACACACCATTCTCCGTTGGACATTATAAAAACTAAAAAGCTTAATATTATAAAAACCGCAAAAGATTTATTTTCTGAAGAAATTTTCATATTTAGCGCCTACCCCTCTTGTGAAAACACTAAGTTTATCGCAGGTGAACTTTCCCTTATAGTTTCCCTCATGTTATATCTTCCAGCAAGGCATTACGGACCCTGATAAGGGAAAAAATGAGGGCACAAGATGTTCAGTGGACATCTGCTCTGTGCCGACCGAAGCGGAGCAGAGACAAGAAAATCACATAAAACATTATAACACATAATATACGGGAATTGGTAAACTGATTGAAATGCTTTCAAAAATTTTTTCTCTTGAACATCTTGACAAAATGTAAAATATCTGATATTTTAATGTCCAATATTAGACCATCTGCTATTATAAGAAAGTGAGGAACGATATGGACAGAGAAGAAGTAAGAGCCTATGTAAATCAATATTGTGTATTGCGGGATATACAATATGCCGCCTATGAACTGCACGCAAGAAAGCACAATCTGACATCAAAGGAATTGTTTGTGTTGGATATAATTTGGTTTGCCGAGGACGGCTGCCTGCAATCGGAAATCTGCGAACGGCTGACTGCCACAAAGCAGACTGTAAGTGCAATCATTAAAAAGTTTTGGAAACTTGGGTATATATCACTTACTGAAGCAGAAAATGACCGCCGGAATAAAATCGTCCGCTTTACGGACGCAGGCAGGGAATACGCAAAAAATATTATCCCGCCCGCCGCCAATGCTGAAAATGACGCTATGGCTGAATTAGAGGAAAAAGACATTATCGAAATGGTACGCATTACTACTATCTTTTCAAACTACATGAAACAAAAATTCAGCGAAATCAAAGAGGAATAATGACAGCATGAAAAAGAAATCTGTTTCTATTGACAAGCAGGCACACGGAGACACCGTAACACAGCCAAATGCCCGTGATTGTCAATTATTTTTACCATGAGCAGATAAGGAAAAATAACCGTTCGGGCAAGCCGAACGGCAGGGGAAAGGGTAGAAAATGACAAGAGAAGAAAAGAAGGAATTTTATCGGGAATTATTGGCGCTGGCTATTCCTATAGGCTTGCAAAATCTTTTGGCAGCATTGATTGGCGCATCAGACGCACTGATGTTGGGACGGCTTACGCAGGACGCAGTATCGGCTGTATCGCTGGCGAATCAAATCGCATTTATTATGAATTTATTTATTGGTGCAGCCGTCAGCGGCGGCGGCGCTTTGATTGCCCAATATTGGGGAAAAGGTGACAGGCAGATGGTTAAGAACCTGTTCTGTACGATTGTGAAATACGCATTTATTATTTCGGTTATTTTCTTTGCCGCAGCATTATTTTTTCCCCAGCAGCTTATGCGTATCTACACCAATGATGCGGCGCTGATTCGCATTGGGGCTTCCTATTTAAGAGTAGTCAGTTTTTCATACCTTTTTGGCGGCGTCACGCAATGTTATTATCTGATGATGAAAATAGAAGGAAATGCGGCTAAAAGCACGGTTATTTCTGTTGTCACGCTGATAGCGGATATGACGATTGATTTTTTCCTTATTTACGGGATTGCGGGGGTTCCGGCTTTAGGGGCAAACGGTTCGGCATATTCCACCGTTGCGGTGGAGGCAATTGCGTTGATATGGTGCGTTGTGCAATCCTACAGACTGGAAGGCATTCACCCGGATAGGCAGGGAATGAAATGGTTTTCGGCAGTCGTTGTAAAAGATATGTTCAGAATTGCATTTCCTATGTTGGCAAGCTCCCTTGCCTGGGGATTGGGCTTCTCCATGCACTCTTTAATCATGGGGCATCTTGGGACAGACGCAACCGCTGCTGCGTCCATTGCTTCTGTGGCACAGGAATTGATTACCTGCGTATGCAAGGGGATTTCTTCCGGTGCAGGTATTGTAATCGGTAAGCTGTTAGGAAAAAGCATGTTTGATCGGGCAAAAGAATATGGTAAGAAATTTTGCCATATTTCGTTTTGGGTGGGTGGTATCCACATGGCACTGCTTTGTGTTCTAAGTCCAATTGTGACACATTTTTTTGTTCTTTCAGACAATGCAAAACACTACTTAACGGCTATGCTGGTATTCAGTGCATTTTTCGTTTTTGCATATTCTATAAATACAATTATCGTCTGTGGGATTTTCCCTGCCGGTGGGGATGCAAAATATGATGCGCTCAGTGTTTTCTTTGCAACATGGTGTTTTTCACTCCCTCTGGCTTTATTGGAAACTTTTGTATTTCACTGGCCGGTCATGGCAATTTATATATTTATGATGGCTGATGAAATTGTTAAATTACCGTGGCTCTATCCACGGTACAAAAAGTTTTACTGGCTGAATAATCTGACACGTGAAAGCGAGTTACTTTGAAATGATAAAATAATTAGTAAGAAAGGACGCATTGCGCCGATCAAAGCGCAGCGTAAAGGTGGATATCATGCCGGAATTGCCGGAAGTTGAAACGATAAAACGAGTGATTGAGCCGCAGATACAGGGGCTGACGATTGAAAATGTAACAGTAAAACGTACCCTACGGCTGACGATTGAAAATGTAACAGTAAAACGTACCCTACGGCTGACGAATTTTGCAGGCTGCTTACGGGACAGACCGTTTCCCATATGACACGCAGGGGGAAATTCCTTGTTATCCAGTTAAACAGCAATGACCGTATTATCCTGCATTTACGAATGACGGGCTGCTTATTGCTTACCCCGGCAGATTACCCGGAAGAAAAGCATACACACGTTATTTTCAGACTAAGCAATGACAAAGAATTACGGTTCTCCGATACACGCCGTTTCGGGCGGTTATGGCTGTTAAAAAATGGCGAAGCAGATACGTTAGATCAAAGCGTCATTGCAGGCATAGGCAATATTTATTCTGACGAGATTTTGTTTACTGCGGGGATTTATCCGGCACGTCCGGCAAACAGCCTGAACATGGAGGAATGGGAACGGCTTGCCGCTGCTATCCCAGAGCGTATTTCTTATTTTATCGAAGTAAACAGGATAACGCCGGAGGAATACTTGGAAACCAAAGGGCAGGATTACCGCAACACACCGTTTTTGCAGGTTTACGGGCAGGAAGGCAAACCCCGGTGGTGGCCTGATATAGGAAATTTGCCTACGGAGGAATTAGAGCAGAAACAGCAGACGTGATTTTAGCAGATGTGTTTTATCAGCCGACTTTTATTATTGATGCATATACACGCCGTTTTTTACTGCGGCTTGGCTATGAATTTGCGGACGACACAGCTATAAAAAATTTTTTTGAAACATGGCTGCCCAAAGAAGCGCAGCTTTACGCTTTTTGAGGTCTGTTTCGCTTGCCTGTCTGAATTTTCCCTTTGATAATTCTGTAACCGTCTGTGTATGCTTTCTTCCCGCCTTTATGCTTTTCGCCGTATCTGTTTTCCCATTTATCCGATTTGTTTCGATAATCGGTATTAGCTGTTTTAGAAATTGCAAAAACCTTGTAGAAATCATGCACCGTTTGGAATCCATACCGTTTGACTATCCCCGACAGACCGACTTTCAGAAGGTTTATTTCCTCATTCTTGCGGTTAATCCTGCTTTGCAGTTCCCCCTTCTTCGTCAGCTTCACAAATCCTTTTGAGCTGTCACGTTCAAGTTCTGTAAACTCGTTTTAAATAAAAATGAGGAAAGGGCGCATAACAGAGTGGAGAAGGTAAATATTCTGTGTAGATTTACGAAGCCTGGCGGCAATTTTATATGAAAAAATAGAATAGTTAAATGGCTGTAAGGGTATTCCGTCTCTATTTTGGATGGAATATCCTGATTTTTACCCAAAATAGAGATGGGAGATAGAAGGAAATGAAAAAATATCAAAAAGAAATCCATGATAACAGAAGGCAACGATTCGGCCTTTGGCTTCATGATTACGGACTGTTATAGTGGAAGGAACAAATGTTTGTTTTCTTGTAGACATTTGAGAAGCAGTATGATATACTAAAAACTGTTCATGTTATTCAATCCATATGGTTTTATATAGGATTTAACGGTAGAAAAATGAATAATAGGTGACCCTGATTCGTCGTGAGGGCGTTTTGCATGAAAATAGAGAATGTGCCGCGACGAATTTTGGGTGAATAGGCGAACTTTTTGACTATGAATTTTGGAGGTGGTATTTGTGCAAACTGCACAAAATAGATTCAAGCTTCACAGCGAATACAAGCCCACCGGCGACCAGCCGCAGGCGATAGAAGCCCTTGTAAATGGCTTCAAAGAAGGCAACCAATTTCAGACTTTGCTGGGCGTCACAGGTTCTGGCAAGACCTTCACGATGGCAAACGTCATCCAGCAATTAAATAAGCCCACTTTGGTAATAGCGCACAATAAAACCTTAGCTGCCCAACTGTACGGCGAGTTCAAAGAGTTCTTCCCGGAGAATGCCGTGGAATACTTTGTCTCCTAATTTGGGGACAGGATGAAAACCGCATTATTTCGTGTTATTTGGTGTTGATTATACCGTATTTTGTGGACAAAATGAGGGATTATGGACGAAATAACATTAGGTGGACGGGTGGAGTTTGTGATCTGAATTCGTGTAATGGACAAGATACTATTATATGGAAATTTTAGCAGAAATATTTTAAGAGGATAAAGTGATGAAAAAGAAAAAAGATATATCCATTTTGCGTTCTTCGGCAGCAGAATATTTGACATTTATTACAGCTACTGGTGAAAGTGATGTAAATGCCATATATTTTGATGAAAACGTCTGGCTTTCTCAGAAAACAATGGGGCTGCTGTATAACGTAGAAACGCATACGATCAATTATCATTTAAAAAAGATATTTGCGGATGGTGAATTGGAGGAGGCGTCAGTTATTCGAAAATTTCGAATAACTGCATCGGACGGTAAAGGCTATAATACAAATCATTACAATTTGAAAGCGATTATTGCGGTAGGGAATAAGGTTGATTCAGAACGGGCAGTGCAGTTTCGAAAATGGGCAAATGGGATTATAGAAGAATTTACCATTAAGGGATTTGCAATGGATGATGAACGGCTCAAAAATTTTGGAACGGTTTTAACAGAGGATTATTTTGAAGAGCAATTACAAAGAATCCGTGAAATTCGGATATCAGAGCGAAGATTTTATCAGAAGGTTACAGATATATATGCCACAAGTATAGATTATGACCCGAAATCAAAAGAAACAAGATGTTTTTTTGCAAAAGTTCAAAATCAACTTCACTGGGCGATTCATGGAGAAACTGCTGCAGAGGTGATTTACCATAGAGCGGATAGTGAGAAAGAGCATATGGGGCTTCAAACATGGAAAGATTCGCCGAATGGTAAAATACAAAGATTTGATGTGGTTGTAGCAAAAAACTATTTGACAGAAGATGAATTATCTGCAATGGCAAGGATTGTCAATGCCTATTTAGATCTTGCGGAAATGCGGGCGGAAGAACACGTTCCAATGACGATGGAAGACTGGGCGGAACAGTTTGAAGGAATTTTGCGGTTATCCAAGAAAGAAATTTTGACACATGCGGGAACTATTTCAGCAAAAATAGCAGAGCAGCATGCGCTGAGTGAATTTGAAAAGTATCGTGTAAGGCAAGATCAATTGTATCAGAGTGATTTTGACCGTATGTTATTGGAGATGGAGGAAGAAAGCAATGGGAAATGAAAAAGAAGAGGTTGTATATCATTATTGTTCGCTTGAAGGATTTCTAAGTATTATTCAGAATGCTTCTTTATGGTTGACTGATATCAGTAAGTCAAACGATTGTTTAGAAAGCATTTATATTCGTAATAAGATCAAAAACAGGATTGAATGCGAATTAGAAGCTGTTCCAGAAAATTTGCATGCATGGAAAACAGGTTATGGGATACGTGGGGAACTTGATGATTCAATGATAACATATGTGGCATGTTTTTCTGAAAAAAAGGATTGCCTTAGTCAATGGAGAGGTTATGCAGATGATGGAAAAGGGATTAGCATAGGATTTTGTAAAAAGAAGTTAGAGATATTGCCTAAGATAATGCATCATAATCTGAGTTTTTCTAAAGTTATTTATAATGAGAATCAGCAAGAAAAATATGTAAATAAGGTTGTTGAAGAAGTTTTCAGAAATATGGAGTTTAAAGGGATTGGACTGTCGGGGCTAGAATTGAATTCGAATCATAAGGATGAATTTGCCATATATAAAAATCCCAGTTTTGAAGAAGAAAGAGAGTGGAGGTTAATACTTAATTCATATCCTAAGTGGAAAGAAATAAAGGTTGGTGATATGAATTTTACAGAGCCAACTTTTAGAGTTTCCAAAGGACGACTGATTTCGTATGTTGAATTATCCTTTGCAAACGTAAAAAGTGATTTTGTTAAGGAGATTTGGATTGGTCCTAAGTCTGAACTAGAATTGCAGGATATTAAGTATGTTTTAAAGCGGTATGGTTATTATAATGATGAGGAAGATTCTGATGAAAAAGATTCCATATTGATTGCAAAGTCGTCAAGCTCTTATAGATGATTTATTTATTATTATGGATTGAGAAGCGCTTTTTGTACTATCTTATTAAAGAACAATTTAGACGATCTCCAGCCATTTATTCCCGCGAGCAACGAGCCGAACAGCCGCGCTTGCGCGGATATTTGGCGACTGCCGTGAGAGTCAAATGCCGGGGTATTTGACAGATAAAGTAATCCTGAAGGGAGAAAGTGAAAACGGTACAGGTTTTCAGAAGATAATTATATAGAACAAATCAGTGAATTTTTTGCATGAAACTAAGATACTGGCATGATCGAATCGCATAAAAGACATACCCATCCGGGCATACCGTAATACATGTCCCTGACGGGGCGGGCGGACTACCATCAGATAAGGTATAAAAAAGTACAGAACAAAAGTTCGATTTTGGTCTGTACTTTTTTTGACTTATGTGTTATAATGAAAGACCAAATGACTGGATAATACTATCTGTACTGGCTGGTGTTATTCAGTGCTGTTCGTTTTAAAAATACGGTTTTCCCAAAGGGATACTGCGTAATGTGACCTGCGTTCGTGTAATTTCTATTTTAACGCTTATTCGCCAGCTTTGCAAGCCCATTTTACACGAATTGAAAACTGAATTACACGAATTTTGGGCGAATAAGCAAACTTTTTGCGCGGTAACAATGAGGAAAATGCTCTGCTTGCAGAAGCATTTGACGAGTGTCAGTCACAAATTGGAGGTTTTCATATGCCAGATAAGAGAGGAAATTCGCAATCCGCTGACAATAGTCAGCTACTTGCTCATGAAAGCAGTCCGCAGAGCGGACATGCTTTCAAATTACAAGCCCCCTACAAGCCCACCGGCGACCAGCCGCAGGCCATTGCCGAGCTGGTCAAAGGCTTCAAGGAGGGCAATCAATTCCAGACTTTACTAGGGGTTACGGGTTCCGGCAAGACATTTACGATGGCGAATGTCATTCAGGAATTGCAGAAGCCGACGCTGGTTATCGCCCACAACAAGACGCTTGCGGCGCAGCTCTACGGAGAATTCAAGGAGATGTTCCCTGAGAATGCAGTGGAGTATTTTGTCTCGTACTACGATTATTACCAGCCAGAAGCCTACGTCCCGTCCTCAGACACCTACATTGCCAAGGACTCATCAGTCAATGAGGAAATAGACAAGCTCAGGCTTTCGGCCACAGCATCGCTGATTGAGCGCAAAGATGTAATTATCATATCCAGCGTATCCTGTATCTATGGATTGGGCGAACCGGAGAATTTTGAGAAAATGATGGTATCCCTGCGTCCGGGCATGAACAAAGACAGGGATGAAGTAATCAGGAAGCTGATTGACACACAGTACACCCGCAATGACATGGATTTTCACCGGGGGACATTCCGGGTACGTGGAGATGTGGTGGAAATATTCCCTGCCAACCGCGGAGAAACAGCTATCCGGGTGGAATTTTTCGGAGATGAGATTGATCGGATCACAGAGATTGATGTGCTGACCGGAGAAGTTAAGAACAGCCTGGAACACATCAGCATATTTCCGGCGTCCCACTATGTGGTGCCCCAGGAGCAGATTAACCGGGCGGCTCTGGCCATTGAGCAGGAACTGGAAGAACGGGTGAAGTTTTTCAAAAGTGAAGACAAGCTGTTAGAGGCCCAGCGAATTGCGGAACGCACCAATTTTGATGTTGAAATGCTGCGGGAAACAGGCTTTTGCAGCGGCATCGAGAATTATTCCCGGCATTTGGCAGGGGCGCCGGAAGGCATGCCGCCCAATACATTGATAGACTATTTTCCAGAGGAATTCCTGATTATTGTGGACGAGTCTCATATTACCATTCCGCAGATCAGAGGCATGTATGCCGGAGACCAGTCCAGGAAAACCACTCTGGTGGATTACGGATTCCGTCTGCCCTCCGCGAAAGATAACCGTCCTTTGAATTTTGAGGAATTTGAGAGCAAGATAGACCAGATGATGTTTGTGTCCGCAACGCCTAATGTCTATGAGAAAGAGCATGAGCTGCTTCGGACAGAGCAGATTATACGTCCCACAGGTCTTTTGGATCCTGAGATTGACGTTCGTCCGGTGGAGGGCCAGATTGACGATTTGATTGGGGAAGTGAATAAGGAGATTTCCAATAAGAACAAAGTGTTGATCACTACCCTTACCAAGCGGATGGCAGAGGATTTGACGGATTATATGCGTGAAGTGGGGATCCGTGTCAAGTACCTCCATTCCGATATTGACACGCTGGAACGGGCGGAGATTATCCGGGATCTGCGGCTGGATGTATTTGATGTGCTGGTGGGCATTAACCTTTTGAGGGAAGGACTGGATATTCCTGAGATTACGCTGGTGGCGATTCTGGACGCGGATAAGGAAGGATTTTTAAGATCAGAGACTTCTTTGATACAGACCATCGGCCGGGCTGCCCGGAATTCCGAGGGGCATGTGATTATGTATGCAGATAATATTACCGATTCCATGCGGGTTGCCATTGATGAGACTAACCGCAGGAGGGGCATTCAGCAGGCATACAATAAGGAACATGGAATTACTCCGGCAACCATCCGCAAGTCTGTCCGTGATTTAATCAGCATTTCTAAGAAAGTTGCCAAAGAAGAGTATAAATTCCAGAAAGATCCGGAATCTATGAGCAAGAAGGAATTGGAGAAGCTGATTGGGGAAATTCAGAAGAAGATGCAGGCAGCGGCGGCAGAATTGAACTTCGAGGCGGCAGCAGAGCTGCGTGACAAGATGATAGAACTGAAGAAAAATCTGCGCGACATGTAGCAGTTCGGTTTCGGAAATGTGAGAATTAATCCGGCAAGGTCTTTGACTTCCATCGTAGGATGGGGGTTATTATGACTTTTACAAAGAAAAAGGAGTTTACGCACAATGGCAAAAGCAGAAAAACAGTATATTAAGATCAGAGGGGCAAATGAACACAATCTAAAGAATTTGGATGTGGACATTCCCAGGAATGAATTTGTTGTTTTGACTGGATTAAGCGGTTCCGGAAAATCTTCTCTGGCCTTTGACACCATTTACGCGGAGGGGCAGCGCAGGTATATGGAATCCCTGTCCTCCTACGCAAGGCAATTTTTAGGCCAGATGGAGAAGCCGGATGTGGAGAAGATTGAAGGGCTGTCTCCGGCCATTTCCATTGATCAGAAATCCACCAACCGCAATCCCAGATCCACGGTAGGAACGGTAACGGAAATCTACGATTACTTCCGTTTGCTCTATGCCAGAATCGGAATTCCCCACTGCCCTGTCTGCGGGAAAGAAATCAAGAAGCAGTCGGTGGATCAGATGGTGGATCAGATTCTGTCCATGGAAGAGGGAACAAAGATCCAGCTTCTGGCTCCAGTGGTCCGGGGGAGGAAGGGAACTCATCAGAAATTATTTGAGCAGGCCAAGCGCAGCGGCTATGTCAGGGTGCAGGTGGACGGAAATATCTATGATCTCACAGAAGAGATCCCCATGGATAAAAATATCAAGCACAATATCGAAATTGTGGTGGACCGTCTGGTGGTAAAACCGGGAATTGAGAAGCGCCTGACAGATTCGGTAGAAAATGTGCTGGAGCTGGCGGAAGGGCTGATGACTGTAGATGTCATCGGCGGGGAACCGGTGAACTTTTCCCAGAGTTTCTCCTGCCCGGACTGCGGCGTCAGCATTGACGAGATTGAGCCAAGAAGCTTTTCTTTCAATAATCCTTTCGGTGCGTGTCCCGATTGTTTCGGACTGGGCTATAAGATGGAATTCGATGTGGATTTGATGATACCGGACAAATCCTTAAGCATTGCGAAAGGCGCGATACAGGTGACTGGATGGCAGTCCAGCACAGACAAGGGCAGTTTTACCAATGCCATTTTAAATGCCCTGTCACAGGAATATCAGTTTGATTTGGATACCCCTTATGAAGAGCTGCCGAAAAAGATTCAGAATATTCTCATTAACGGCACTGGGGGAAAAGAGGTAAAGGTACATTACAAGGGCCAGCGGGGAGAAGGCGTTTATGATGTGGCGTTTGAAGGGCTGATCCGAAATGTTGAGCGCCGTTACCGGGAGACTGGATCAGATACCATGAAGCAGGAATATGAATCCTTTATGCGGGTGACGCCCTGTAAGACCTGCGGCGGCCAGCGGTTGAAAAAGGAAGCGCTGGCAGTTACCGTAGCCGGAAAAAATATTTTTGAGGTAACTTCCATGTCTATCCGGAATCTTCAGATATTTCTGGCGGAAATGGAACTGACGAAGCAGCAGGAGCTGATCGGCGCCCAGATATTGAAAGAAATCCGCGCAAGAGTGGGATTTCTGGTGGATGTGGGTCTGGAATACCTGACATTGTCCAGGGCTACCGGAACCCTTTCCGGCGGAGAAGCCCAGAGAATCCGGCTGGCCACTCAGATCGGTTCCGGCCTGGTGGGCGTAGCTTATATTCTGGATGAGCCCAGTATCGGCCTGCATCAGAGAGACAACGATAAATTGCTGAACACTCTTAGGAATCTGAAGAATCTGGGAAATACGCTGATTGTGGTGGAACATGACGAGGATACCATGATTGCGGCGGATCATATTGTGGACATCGGGCCGGGCGCAGGGGAACACGGCGGATGCCTGGTGGCTCAGGGAACGGCCAAAGAGATTATGAAAAATAAGAATTCCATTACTGGAGCGTATTTAAGCGGCAGAATTAAGATTCCAGTTCCGGAAACCAGGAGGAAACCGACGGGATTCCTGAAAATCAAGGGAGCTCAGGAGAATAATCTGCAGAATATCAATGTGGACATTCCCCTGGGAGTGATGACCTGCGTCACTGGCGTATCTGGTTCCGGGAAATCTTCCCTGACCAACGAGATTCTCTATAAGCGTCTGGCCAGAGATCTGAACCGGGCCAGAACCATTCCCGGGAAACATAAGTCCATTCAGGGTTTGGAGCAGTTGGATAAGGTGATTGATATCGATCAGTCTCCCATCGGGCGGACGCCCAGATCCAATCCTGCCACCTATACCGGGGTGTTTGACCAAATCCGTGATTTATTTGCGGCCACGCCGGATGCCAAGGCAAAGGGCTATGCCAAGGGCAGGTTCAGCTTCAATGTCAAGGGAGGCCGCTGCGAGGCATGTTCCGGGGACGGTATCCTGAAAATTGAAATGCACTTTCTGCCGGATGTGTATGTGCCCTGTGAAGTCTGCGGAGGCAAACGATACAACCGGGAGACGCTGGAAGTGAAGTATAAAGGGAAAAGCATTTATGATGTGCTGGACATGACAGTGGAGGAAGCCCTGGCTTTTTTTGAGAATGTTCCTTCCATTCGCCGCAAAATTGAGACATTGTATGATGTGGGGCTTTCTTATATAAAACTGGGACAGCCATCCACCACATTATCCGGAGGAGAGGCCCAGAGAATTAAACTGGCCACAGAGCTGAGCAAGCGCAGCACCGGGAAAACCATTTATATTCTGGACGAACCCACCACCGGGCTACATTTTGCCGATGTGCATAAACTGACGGAGATTCTGCAGCGCCTGGCGGAAGGCGGCAACACGGTTGTGGTTATCGAACACAATCTGGATGTAATTAAGACGGCGGATTACATTATTGACATGGGACCGGAAGGCGGAGACGGAGGCGGAACGGTGATTGCCCAGGGGACGCCGGAAGAAGTTGCCCAGGTGGAGGCGTCATATACTGGCCGGTATATTAAGAAATATTTGGAGAAGTGAGTGAAAGAATAGCGTTTTTTTCATTATCAGGAGACAGAAGACAATGCCGGATTGTCCTTTTGAACACAAACAGGGCAACGTTCCGGCGCTGCCGGTGAGCTGTGATGACTTAGAAATTGCAGAAAATAAGCGGCACAGATTGCGCATTCGAAGAAATATCCTGTGCAATCTGTGCCGCTTATTCTTCTACAGTTCTTTAGAATCAAAAAGAGGCTGTCCCAATGGACAGCCTTGATTTTCGGGGAGTACTTCCTGAATTCTAAGAATTCAGGAAGCATGAGTTATGAAAAATTATATTAGCTTATTAGCTAGTACATGTAACAGTATACCCATAGAATGTGACAGATATGTGAAAAAAGGGAGAAAAGTTTAGAAAAATTATAAAAAATTCATAAACTTTGATAAGGAAAAACATGGAAAAGGTTAATAATAGACGTTTTTTTACATTTTACAAAAAAATGCTTTGAAAATTCTCCATGATTGTATATAATGTAAATGTATATGGAAAAATAGAGTTATTATGTTTTATAATATTCAGATAGAGAAATGAAAGGGGAACCAAACGATGGCGACAGATATTGGAATTGACCTTGGAACCGCAAGTATCCTTGTATATATAAAAGGAAAGGGCGTAGTGCTGAAAGAGCCCTCTGTGGTAGCATTTGACCGGGATACCAACAAAATAAAAGCAATAGGCGAAGAGGCCCGTTTAATGCTGGGAAGGACGCCCGGAAACATTGTTGCAGTAAGACCTTTGCGTCAAGGGGTTATTTCTGACTACACAGTGACCGAAAAAATGTTAAAGTACTTTATCCAGAAAGCCCTTGGCAAGAAAAGCTTCCGCAAACCCAGAATCAGCGTGTGCGTGCCCAGCGGCGTAACGGAAGTGGAGAAGAAGGCGGTAGAGGACGCTACCTATCAGGCAGGCGCAAGAGAAGTTTCCATTATTGAAGAACCCATTGCGGCGGCAATCGGGGCCGGCGTGGACATTTCCAAGCCATGCGGAAATATGATTGTGGATATCGGCGGCGGAACCGCCGACATTGCAGTAATTTCTCTGGGAGGCACTGTGGTAAGTACTTCCATTAAGATTGCCGGGGATGATTTTGATGAGGCAATTGTCCGATATATGAGGAAGAAGCATAATCTTCTGATTGGTGAGAGGACTGCGGAAGATATCAAGATTAAGATAGGAACCTGCTTCCCGCTGGCGCAGAATGACACCATGGACGTGCGGGGACGTAATCTTGTAACAGGACTTCCCAAGACAGTTTCCGTATCTTCAGAGGAAACAGAAGAGGCGCTGAGAGAGGCGACGCTCCAGATTGTAGAGGCTGTCCACAGCGTATTGGAGAAGACGCCGCCGGAGCTGGCAGCAGACGTGGCAGACCGGGGAATCATTCTCACCGGAGGCGGGGCGCTGCTTCGGGGACTGGAAGAGCTGATTGAGGACAGGACCGGAATCAACACCATGACAGCAGAAGAGCCGATGACCTGTGTTGCCATCGGAACCGGCAAATATGTGGAATTTTTGTCCGGCAAACCTATGGAAGATTAGGCTTTCAGGACAGAGCAGAGGGATTTCCTGAACCTCAGGAATGAATGCCAAAGGGAATGCAGTTCAGGTATCAGAACCGGAATGCTTCCAAAGGGAATGCAGTTCAGGTATCAGAACCGGAACGATTCCAAAGGGAATGCAGTTCAGGTATCAGAACCGGAATGCTTCCAAAGGAGATTCGGAACGGAGTATAAGAACAGGTAATATAATAATAAGGGAAAGCATAAGAGACGCAGCAGCAAAGGAGCAGGAATTATGGTAAAAGGGTTATATACTGCGTATACAGGGATGTTGAACCAGCAGAACAGATTGGATGTGCTGACAAACAATCTGGCAAACTCTGCTACGAACGGATTCAAAAAAGAAGGGTCAACTTCGCAGTCCTTCGACGAGACTTTGGCAATTAAGATTAAGGATACCTCGGCCATGAGCCTTCCCAGAGGGTTAGGGGATGTGAGCCTGGGGGTTAAGATTGGAGAGTGCTATACGGATTACGGCCAGGGGAATTTCCGGGTGACGGATAACACTTATGATATGGCGATCAATGGAGATGGTTTTTTTGCCATTTCCTTTACCAATAAGGCAGGGGAGACTTCTGTAAAGTATACCAGGGACGGCGCTTTTACGGTTAACCGGGATGGATATCTGGTGACAAAAGATGGAGATTTCGTATTAAATCAGGCTGCGGCTCAGGCAGGAAATCCAGCCCAGGCCGGATACATAAGAGTAGATCCCAATGTGGAACTGAAGGTGGAAGAAGACGGCACCCTTTACCAGAACGGCCAGATCGTGGGGCAGATCGGGGTGGTGGATTTTGCGGATTATAATTTTCTGGAAAAATACGGCGAGAATATGTATGAACTGACAGAGGGCGGACAGGCGCAGGCTTCTGACGCTCAGATTGTCCAGGGAACCTTGGAGATGTCCAATGTAAATGTCATTTCGGAAATGGTGGAGATGATTACCATTTCCAGGGCATATGAGACTAACCAGAAGATGATCCAGTCCATAGACGAGACATTGGAAAAAGCCGTAAATAATATCGGCAAGGCATAGGAAGGAGCGGTATAAGTTATGATGAGATCATTGTGGTCGGCAGCGTCCGGCATGATTTCCCAGCAGACAGCAGTAGATACGATTGCGCACAATCTGTCTAATGTAAATACCAGCGGGTATAAGACCGAGAAAACAGAGTTTAAGACATTGTTATACCAAACATTACAGACCAGAACCACCACAGCCAACGGAGAAGAGAAACCGATTCCGGCGCAGGTGGGATTAGGTACAAGGGTTGCGGCCATTACCTCTAATTTTACCCAGGGGGCGCTGCTTGCCAGTGAGAGTTTCACCTCTATGGCAATTGCGGGAGATGGATTTTACGCAGTAAGGGGAGCGGACGGGAATACATATTATACCCGGAACGGAGACTTTAAGCTGAGCGTTGGGGATGATGGAAATCTTACGCTGGTGACAGCAGACGGTTATCCGGTGCTCAGTTCCGAAGGAGAGCCCATCACCATACCGGGAAATGTCAGCAACAGCAAGATACAGGTAAGCACAGAAGGCGGTTTCGGTTATGTGGACGGGGAAGGGAATTTTGTCAATGTGGCAAATATCGGACTGTTCCAGTTCAGCAATCCGGCGGGACTTGAGAAATTGTCCAACAGTGTTTACGCAGTGACAGATGCTTCTGGTGAAGCGTTAAATGAAGCGAATACAGCCAATCTGATACGGAGCGAGGTGCGCCAGAAATATATCGAAGGCTCCAATGTTCAGGTTGCGGATGAAATGGTAAATCTGATTGTGGCCCAGCGGGCGTATGAGATGAATTCCAAGGCAATCCAGGCAGCCGATGATATGCTGGGCCAGGCAAACCAGCTGAAGCGGTAAGGCTGAGGCAGAGCGTTCGGTTAGAGAAATGAAAGCAATGTAAGGGCCGGCCCGGAGTGGTTTGGCATTTTAAAGAAAAAGAAAGAAGGATGGCTATGAGCCTTGATTTAAATACAATTGCGTCCAACTACAGCAATTATAATACAGATCCCACATCCAATTCTGCCAGTAAACTGGAGGAAACGTTAAAATCCGATTTGTCTTCTGCCACAGAAGATGAATTGATGGATGTGTGCAAAGATTTTGAATCTTATTTTATCGAGCAGATGTTTAAGGCAATGCAGAGAATGGTTCCGGAATCAGAGGATAATGTTTCTGCCTCCACGAGGCAGCTTCAGGACTATTATAAGGAACAGATGAACCAGTCCTTTGCAGAGCAGGCGTCAGAAAGCGGCGGACTGGGAATTGCTCAGATTCTCTATGAACAGATGAAACGCAATTACGGTATGGAGTAATGCAGTGGAAACGTTGACAGGATATGTGGAACATATCGTTTTTCAGAATACAGAGAATGGATATACCGTGCTGAATCTGTCCTGTGAGGGAGAAGAAGTTACCTGTGTGGGAATTTTTCACGGGGTCAGCGAAGGAGAGTTTCTGGAGGTGACTGGAGAATACGCCACTCATCCTTCCTATGGACAGCAGCTTAAGATGAGTTCCTTTCAGGTAAAGCCGCCGGAGGATGTGGATTCCATAGAAAGGTATCTGGGCTCCGGGGCAGTGAAAGGAATCGGCGCTGCCTTGGCGGCCAGAATTGTCAGGAAGTTCAAGGAAGATACTTTTCGGATTATTGAGGAAGAGCCGGAACGGCTGGCAGAGGTGAAGGGAATCAGCCAGCGGAAGGCAATGGAGATTGCGGAACAGGTGGAAGGGAAGCGGGAACTGCGCCAGGCAATGATTTTTCTGCAGCAGTACGGCATTTCCCAGACATTGGCGGCTAAAATTTATAAAACATACGGCCAGGAGCTGTATGGGATTTTGAAAGAAAATCCCTACCGTCTGGCAGATGACATTCAAGGTGTGGGTTTTCGGATTGCGGATGAGATTGCGTCCAGAATTGGAATCCACACCGATTCTGATTTCCGCGTCCGAAGCGGAATTCTGTATACTTTAATGCAGTCGGCTCAGGAAGGGCACACTTGCCTGCCGACAGAACTGCTGACCCAGAGAGCCAGTGAGCTGCTGGGAGTGGATGCGGAACATATTGAACCCCATTATATGAATCTTGCCATTGATAAAAAAATAGTGATTAAATCCCAAGGCCAATTTATCTATGCGTCTCATTACTATTATATGGAAGCGAATACGGCAGCCATGTTGAAACAGCTTGATCTGTCCTATGATGTGCCGGAAATTGAAATACGGGAACGAATCCGCAGAATTGAACAGGATACCGGCATGAAATTGGATGAATTGCAGGCGGAGGCGGTGAAGGAAGCGGTAACCAACGGATTGATGGTGATTACCGGAGGGCCGGGAACCGGAAAAACCACCACCATTAATACCATTATCCGGTATTTTGAACTGGAGGGCATGGATATTTTTCTGGCGGCGCCGACCGGACGGGCAGCCAAGCGGATGAGCGAAACCACCGGCTTTGAAGCCCGCACCATTCACCGGATGCTGGAATTAAACGGCGGAATGGAAGGAAATGCAGGATTTGAGCGGAATGAACAAAATCCTCTGGAAACCGATGTGATTATTATTGATGAGATGTCTATGGTGGACATTTCTTTAATGTACGCGCTGCTAAAAGCAGTGGCGGCAGGCACAAGGCTGATTTTGGTAGGAGATGTGAATCAGCTTCCCAGCGTGGGGCCGGGAAGCGTCTTGAAGGATATGATTGAATCCGGCCGGTTTCACGTAGTGCGGCTGAATAAAATTTTCCGGCAGGCGGCCCAGAGCGATATTATTGTAAACGCCCATAAGATTAACCGGGGAGAAGAAGTGATTCTGGACAATAAGAGCATGGATTTCTTTTTCCTGAAACGGTTTGACGCCAATGTAATTATCAGCGTTGTCATTCAGCTGATTCAGCAGAAGCTGCCGAAATTTGTGGAGGCGGAGCCTTTTGACATTCAGGTGCTGACGCCTATGCGCAAGGGGCTTCTGGGGGTAGAACGGCTGAACGGAATTTTACAGCAGTATCTGAACCCGCCGGAAACCGGCAAAGCGGAAAGAGAACATGGCGGCGTGATCTTCCGGGAAGGGGATAAGGTCATGCAGATTAAGAATAATTATCAGCTGGAATGGGAGATCCGCAGCAAATACGGGCTGGCCATTGACAAAGGGACAGGCGTCTTTAACGGAGATACAGGCGTGATCCGAAGCATCAGCCCTTATCAGGAGATCGTTACCGTGGAGTTTGACGAAGGGAGAATGGTGGAATATGCCTTTAAGCAGCTGGATGAACTGGAGCTGGCCTATGCCATTACCATACATAAATCCCAGGGAAGTGAGTATCCGGCTGTGGTGATTCCGCTTTTGACAGGCCCCAAAATGCTTATGAACCGCAATCTTTTGTACACGGCCGTAACCCGGGCTAAAAAATGCGTCACAATTGTGGGAAACGACCTGACGTTTCAGAATATGATTGCAAATGTCAGCGAGCAAAAACGCTATACCGGCTTGAAAGAAAGATTGGGGCAGGAAGGAGCATAAAGGATGAAGGCAGGAACCAAAAACAGTTCTTGCCTTTTTTCTAATTCAATGCTATACTGTAGGGTATCAACGCATTTATGCGCTAAAGTACAGGGAGGAAAGAACGATGAAGAGAAAAATAATGGCACTTGTATTATCCATGACAATGGCAGTTTCTGTTCTGGCAGGCTGCGGCACCGTAGGCGGCGATTCCGCCAAGAAGTCTGAAAGCCAGGAAACCGAAGACAGCACGGAGAAAGAAGACAGCACAGACAAAGAAGACGAAGGCGCAGCGGCTGATTCAGAGGAAGAAGATACAGCCGGAACTGAAAACACAGATGGAAAGGTCTATAAAATCGGTATTTGCCAACAGTTAGAGCACCAGGCGCTGGACGCCGCGACCGAGGGTTTCAAGGCCGCGCTGGTGGAAAAGCTGGGCGAGGGAAATGTGGAATTTGATTATCAGAATGCCCAGGGCGAGCAGCCCAACTGCGCAACTATCGCAACAAAGTTTGTCAATGACAACGTGGATTTGATTATGGCAAATGCAACCACGGCTCTTCAGGCCTGTGCGGCAGCTACGGCGGACATTCCTGTCGTTGGAACATCCGTGACAGATTTTGTGGAAGCAGGCGTGGTGGACAGCAATGACGCTCCGGGAAGAAATGTGACAGGAACTTCTGATTTGGCCCCCATCGACCAGCAGATCGAACTTCTGGTAAAACTGGTTCCGGACGCGGATAAGGTAGGAATTATGTATTGTTCCGCAGAAGCCAATTCCGTATTCCAGGCAGAGAAAGCAGAAGAAGCCCTGGACGCCAAGGGAATTTCCCATGAGAGATACACCGTAGCGGATTCCAACGATATCCAGCAGGTGATTACCAAGGCGGTAGGAGAATGCGATGTGATTTATATTCCCACAGACAACACCATTGCAAATAATATTGAAGGAGTGAAAAACGTTGCGGTTCCGGCGGGAATTCCAGTAATCTGCGGCGAGGAAAATATGTGCGCCGGCGGCGGACTTGCAACCTTAAGCATCTCCTACTACAATATTGGATACAATGCGGGAATTATGGCATATGAGATCTTGACAGAAGGCAAAAAACCTGCGGAAATGCCGATTCAGTATGCAGATGAAGTAGTGGAAAAATACAATGCGGAAGTGGCAGAAGCCCTGAAATTGGAAATGCCTTCCGACATGGCAGTAATCGGAGAGGAATAAAATGGAAGCACTGTTAAACGCACTCCCCGGCTCTGTGGCCCAGGGCCTGATTTGGGGAATTCTTGCAATTGGCGTATATATTACTTATAAGGTATTGGACTATGCGGATCTTACGGTAGACGGCAGCCTTGCCACCGGCGGGGCAGTGGCGGTTATGTGCATTGTGGGAGGAATGAACCCTTATCTGGCCATGGTGATGGCTTTTGGCGCCGGTATGCTTGCGGGCCTTGCCACCGGCCTGTTCCATACGGTATTCGGCATCCCGCCCATTCTGTCCGGAATTTTGACACAGTTGGGACTTTATTCTGTCAATATGCGGATTTTGGGAAAATCCAACCAGGCGATCAGCGTAGATCAGTTTGAACTTTTGGTGAGTCTCCGTTATATTCAGGAGGCGTGCATCACCGCTGGAATCTGCTGTCTGGTACTTACATTGGTTTTGTACTGGTTTTTCGGAACGGAATTAGGAGCAGCAGTCCGGGCCACAGGCTGCAATCCGAATATGGCGAGAGCCCAGGGCATCAACACCAGTACCCAGAAAGTGCTGGGACTGGTCATTTCCAACGGTCTGGCTGCTGTTTCCGGCGCGCTGTATGCCCAGTATCAGGGAAGCGCGGATGTGAATATGGGCCGCGGAGCTATTGTAATCGGCCTGGCGGCGGTGATTATCGGCGAAGTGGTCTTTGGCAAAATTTTCCATAATTTTGCCCTTCGTATGCTGGCGGCGGTTTTAGGCGCGATCGCTTACTACATCGTCATTGCCATCGTGCTGCAGCTTGGCCTGTCCACCAATGACCTGAAATTATTTTCCGCTTTGATTGTGGCTCTGTTTCTTGCAATCCCTCATCTGAAGAGCAGATATTTTGCTCAGACAGGCAGGAAAGGGGGAAAGGCAGATGCTTAAGGTTGAAAAAGTATATAAAACATTTAATCCCGGAACCATCAATGAGAAAAGGGCCTTAAACGGCATTGACCTGGTGTTGAACGAAGGAGATTTTGTCACGGTCATCGGTGGAAACGGCGCCGGAAAATCGACGATTCTGAATATGATCGCAGGCGTATATCCGGTGGATCAGGGAAGAATCCTCATCGACGATATAGATGTGACTAAGCTTCCGGAGCACAAGCGGGCAAAGTACCTGGGCAGAGTATTTCAGGATCCCATGACAGGCACAGCGGCTGATATGAATATTGAAGAAAACCTGGCCATTGCCGCCCGCAGAGGCAGAAAGCGCTTTCTGGGGTGGGGCATTACCGGGAAAGAACGCGAGATTTACCAGGACAAGTTAAAGACATTGGAGCTTGGCCTGGAGACCAGAATGACAGCCAAAGTGGGGCTTTTGTCCGGCGGACAGAGGCAGGCGCTGACCCTTTTGATGGCGTCCCTGGAAAAGCCGAAGCTTTTGCTGTTAGATGAACATACGGCGGCCCTGGATCCGAAAACAGCAAAAAAGGTGCTGGATCTGACAGAGGAAATCGTAAATAAAGATCATCTGACCACGTTGATGATTACCCATAACATGAAAGACGCCATTCGTATGGGCAACCGCCTGATTATGATGCATGAGGGGCGCATCATCTATGATGTGTCAGGAGAGGAAAAGAAGGGCCTTAAAGTATCCGACTTGCTGGCGAAGTTTGAAGAGGCCAGCGGCGGGGAGTTCTCCAATGACCGTATGATGCTCTCTTAATCATGGAATAGATACGAAAAAGAACATCTCTGAATTTCGGGGTGTTCTTTTTGAGTTAGGAACTGTTAACAAATAACTATTGATATTGCCTGCCTTTATTCGGCCCGCTATTCCGTAGTTATTTTTTAACAGTTCCTCAGATGGAGAAATTATCTTTCCGCATAATATGCAAAAACAACACATTTTAGGAATTCTTAAGAAAAAATTTATGGAATCCAGTCAGGAAGTGTGATAGTATAAAACCTGCTGAGAGAATTTTTTCGCGCAAATAAAATTGAAAATAGTAAAAGAAAGTTTGTTACATTTGTTATTTCCACCAAGATGCCCGTTTTGTGACAGGATCTTATTTCATTCCCCGTTCTTTCCGCCGGAGCCGGTGTGCGGTGAATGTCTGGGCAGGCAGGAGTATGTGAGAGAACCGGTATGCCAGAAATGCGGCAAGCCTATAGAGGATGAGCGGGAAGAATACTGCTATGACTGCAGCCGGAAGAATTTTGCGTACGACCAGGGCAAGGCTCTGTGGGTCTATAAGGATGGCGTGCGGGATTCCCTCTACCGGTTTAAGTATCAGAACCGCAGGGAATATGCCGGATATTACGCCAGGGAATTGGCGCGCAGTTACAGCGGCTGGATCAGGCGGCGGGAGATTTCGGCAATCGTTCCCATCCCCCTATCCCGCAGACGGCAGAGACAGCGGGGCTTTAATCAGGCAGAGCTGGTTGCCAGGCGGATAGGGAGAGAGTTGGGGATTCCTGTTTACAGCCATTTGCTGCTTCGGATCAGAGACACCAGGGCGCAGAAAGAATTAAATGACGAAGAACGGAAAAATAATCTGAAAAGGGCTTTTAAAACCAGCGTAAATAAGGTACAATTAGACCATATCTTACTAATAGATGATATTTATACGACCGGAAGTACGATGAACGAGGCGGCAAAGATGTTAAAGCAGGCCGGGGCAGACAGGATTTACTGCCTGAGTATCAGCATCGGCAGAGGATATTAGGAGGAAGAGGATATGGAAGTAAGGAATTGCAGAGGTTGCGGAAGACTTTTTAATTATCTGCAGGGACCGCAGTTGTGTCCTGGGTGTATGTCAGACTTAGAGGATAAGTTTCAGCAGGTAAAAGAATTTCTGAGAGAAAACCCCAAGGCGCCGCTGAATGTAATCGCTGAAACGAATGAAGTTTCTGTGAAACAGATTAAGCAGTGGGTGAGAGAGGAGCGTCTTACATTTACAGAGGAATCTCAGATTACCCTGGAATGCGAAGCTTGCGGAGGGAAAGTGTTAACCGGGAGATTCTGTGATAAATGCAGGACAAATCTCCAGAATGAACTTGCAGGCGCCATTAAGCGTCCTTCTGGCACTGTGGCGCCCAAGAAGAATGTGAATGTAAGCACAAAAGACAGAATGAGATTTTTGGATAGTTAAAGCGGTGGGCAGAATATGCTGTTCGTGGACAGGAAGTATCAGAGTATCATTGTTCCGGGCAGGTATTCTGCCTTGATTATTGATTGTGGGAAAGTCTTTCCTTGACGGTAAATGTGTGCTATAATAAGGCTGATTAATTTCGGACAATGGACGGTGCACATATGTTGAATGAAGAAAGAATCCGCCTTATGACAAAAATGGCCTCTTATGAGGCGGGCGAGGGCAAAGAGTATATGCCCATCAGGCAGTTTTACCGGAAGGATTATGTGAGTTATGAAATGATCAAGACATTTATTACTTCCACAATCTCTTTTGGAATTTTGTTTTTATGCTGGATTGTATACAAAATGGATGAAATCACAGACATTTTCAAGGGCAGGGATCTGCCGGAACTGGGCGTTTCCATTCTGATAAAATACGCTGTATTTGTCTGCGCTTATCAGGTGATTGCTTATGCCGTGTATACCAGACGTTATAAGAAAGCCACCGCCAGCATAAGGAAATATTACACTGCCTTAAAGAAGGTAGAAAAGCTTCAGGAGAAGGAAGAAAGATTACAGCCTTTGGAGGAGTGGAAATGACAGGTTTATTGGAGATGAGGGAGAAGCTGCGCACTTTTTATGGAAAATATGAGCTGTATGTGGCGGTAGGACTCAAATTTATTCTGGGATTGGCGGTCTTTTCCATAATTAATAGTAATATTGGTTATATGGAACGGCTGAATCAGCCGGCGGCAGTATTGCTTCTGTCACTGTTATGCGCGTTTTTTCCAGTCAACGCAATGATTGTGCTGGCCTGCGGCCTGATCTTGCTGCATTTATCTGCAGTATCATTGGAGGCCTGCGCCATTGGCTTGTGCCTGTTTTTGCTATTGCTGTTTATGTATGGAAAATTTGCGCCGAAAAACGGCTGCAGCACAATTTTGACCGCGGTGCTCTGTTTTTTTCAGATACCTCAGGTAATGCCTGTGGCAGTAGGAATGCTGCGGGGTCCCTCTGCATATTTTTCTGTATTGTGCGGGACAGTTACCTATTATTATCTCAGAGGGGTGCGGGATAATCTGGTGAATTTTACTTCCACGGAAGAGACAGAAGGGCTTGCCAAATTTACGGCAGCGCTTAAGATATTTACCGGGAATAAGGAGATGTACCTGATGTTAGCAGCCTTTCTGGTCACGTCTCTGACGGTTTATCTGATCCGCAGGCAGGCCATCAGCCATGCCTGGAGAGTTGCCATGGTTGTGGGGAATGTGCTGGAACTTATCATTCTCTTGCTGGGATATATTCTGCTGGATTTGACAGATAAGATTCTGTGGACTTCTGTGGGCATTTTGATTTCTATGGGAGTTTGCCTGGTTCTGGAATTCTTTCTCTACAATCTGGATTATTCCAGAGTGGAACGGGTACAATTTGAAGATGATGAGTATTATTATTTTGTGAAAGCCGTTCCCAAGGTATTTGTCGCTAAGAAGGAAAAAAAGGTAAAGCGGATTACGCCCAAGAAACGAACTACGGTAGGACGCCGGGAATTGGCGGAAGAATTGGATATTGACCAGGATTGGCTGGATTAAAAATCTGCAAAAGCAGGAAAAATAAGAAAATAATGAAAAAGTAGATGAATATAATATGACAGAATATTTGGAAAGCAGAAAGGGGATGAAAGTATGGTACAGGATTTGCTAGCAGCGTTAAGTTCTTTTGCGTCAAAATATCTGTTTTGGGTAGACAGCCACAATATCACCAGGACGGACATTGCGGAAATTATCATAATTTCATTCCTGATTTATAATATTTTGGTGTGGTTTAAGCAGACGAGAGCCTGGAATCTTTTAAAAGGCATTATCGTGGTGCTGGTTTTTGTGCTGGTCTGCGCCATCTTCCAGATGAACAATATCCTGTGGATTGCAGGAAAGACCATCAATGTAATTGCTATTGCGGTTATCATTGTATTTCAGCCGGAACTGCGCAGGGCGTTAGAACAGCTTGGACAGAAAAATTTTATTACCTCGCTGTTTTCTTTTGATTCCCAGAAGAATCAGGAACGGTTCAGCGAGCGTGTGACCAATGAGATTGTAAAAGCGACTTACGAGATGGCGAAGGTAAAGACAGGGGCTTTGATTGTGGTGGAGCAGGATGTGGTTCTGGGAGAATTCGAGAGAACCGGAATCGCGCTGGATTCCCTTGTGTCCAGCCAGCTTCTGATTAATATATTTGAACACAATACGCCGCTGCATGACGGAGCTATTATTGTCCGGGGAGACAGGATTGTGTCAGCCACTTGTTATCTGCCCCTTTCTGACAATATGGGGCTGAGCAAGGAGCTTGGAACCAGGCATCGGGCGGCAGTGGGAATCAGTGAGGTTTGCGACGCCTTAACCATTGTAGTGTCAGAGGAAACCGGAAATGTTTCCATCGCCATCGGCGGGGAACTGTATCGGAATGTGGATGCAGAGTATTTGAAAGGAAAATTGAATTTCATCCGAAAAGGCGCAATGGACGTGGCGAGATTCAAACTGTGGAAAAGGAGGATGAAGAATGTTCAGGAAAATGATAAAATCTCTGGTGAATAACGCCGGACTGAAGGTTCTGTCCATTCTTTTGTCCATTGTTCTGTGGATGGTTGTGGTGAAGCTGGCGGATCCGGATATGACAAAGACATTTTCTGTTTCTGTGGATATTCTCAACAAAGATGTGGTTGCGGAGATGGGAAAGGTGCCGGATGTGGTGGGAGATACAGACATTGCAGTGTTTTACATCACCGGCCCGAGAAGTTATGTGGAGAAAATGAACGGGGATGATTTCAATGTAACTGCGGACTTAAGCCAGCTGGATTTAAGGCAGGACGGGGATACCAAACTGGTTCCCATAGAGATCAGCGCCCGGAAATATGACAGATATATCACCATCAATCAGAGAACGGTAAATCTGCAGATCACACTGGAAGATTTGTCAGAGCAGAAGTTTGTGATTACCGCAGAGGCGACGGGAACGCCGGCAGAGGGATGTGCCATTGGAAATGTGGAAGTGACGCCGAATTTATTGAATATTTCGGGGCCTGAGTCCATTGTGTCCAGAATCAGCCGGGTATCCGCCTCGATTAATGTGGACGGCGTGTCCAGCGACGTATCAGATAATGTGGTTCCGGTGCTGTATGATGAAGACAATACGCCTATTGCGTCAGACCTTTTGGAAATGAATCAAAGCGCTGTGACAATCCGGGCCAATATACTGGGAACAAAAAGCGTGCCGGTCCGGTGCCAGATCAGCGGAACGCCGGCAGAGGGATATGAATACCGGGGATTGGAATATACGCCGGATTCCGTGCTGATTAAGGGGGAAGCAGAGGTTTTGAACGGCATCAGCGCCATCAATATACCGGAAGATGTCATCAATATAGACGGAGCAAGGGAAGAGAGTGAGGTTTCCATTGATATTACGCCTTATTTGGCGGAAGCCGGCGTATCTCTGGTGGATGATACGGCCAACCAGATTGTAGTGCGGGTTTTGATTGAGCAGAAAGAAACCAAGGTTTTTAATATTCCTGTGGAGAAGATTCAGATTACCGGACTGAATCAGGATTATGAACTGACTTACAGCGGCAGTTCTGTTCCGGTATCTGTCCGGGCGCTGAAAGAACATATGGATACTTTGGAAATCGGAAGTATCAGCGCATCGGCCGATGTAACAAACCTGGAGCCGGGAAGCCATACCATAGAATTGACAGTAACGCTGCCGGGAGAACAATTTGAGCAGACTGAGACGGCAAGGATCCAGATTACCATTGAAGATAAGAATGCAGAACCGGAGACGGAACAGGATGAAACTCAGGAAAACGCCGGCGGTTCTGAGGAAGAAGAGGAAGACAATAATGGTAATGGAAATGCTGGAAATGGAAATAATAGGGATAGTGCGGACAGAAGCGCCAGAGACAGCGATTAAAGGATGTGCGTCTGCAGACAGAGGAAAAGCAGACGCGGAATGGAGGAAATTATGGCAAGAATGTTTGGAACAGACGGAGTAAGAGGGGTGGCAGGCACAGAGCTTACCATTGAACTGGCAATGAAACTGGGGCAGGCGGGGGCTTATGTGCTGACAAAAGAAAGATCTTATCAGCCTACGATTATCGTGGGCTGCGATACGCGTATTTCCGGCGGAATGCTGGCAAATGCGTTGATGGCAGGAATCTGTTCCGTTGGGGCAAATGCAGTGTACATGGGCGTGATGCCCACGCCGGCCATTGCATATCTGGTTCGGAAGCATAAGGTAGAAGCAGGAGTTGTGATTTCCGCCTCCCACAACCCAATGGAGTTTAACGGAATCAAATTTTTTAACGGCGACGGATATAAGCTTTCCGATGAACTGGAGGACGAGATTGAAGCCCTGATCAAAAACGGCATGCGGGATGTTGCCATGCCCATCGGATCAGGAATTGGAAATATCAGCTATCGGTTTGACGCCAGGGAAGAGTATGTATTTTTCATGAAGAAAACCATGCCGTTGGATTTAAGCGGCCTGAAAATTGTAGTGGACTGCGCGGAGGGCGCTTCCCATTACACTGCGGTAGAGACGTTAAGGGGGCTTGGGGCCAACCTTGTGGCAATTCACACCAATCCCGACGGCACCAATATCAACGCCAACTGCGGTTCTACCCACATGGATGAGCTGCGGGCAAGAGTAGTTTATGAAAAAGCCAATATCGGCCTGGCTTTTGACGGCGACGCGGATCGTATGCTGGCCGTGGATGAAAACGGCGATGTGGTAGACGGCGATCAGATTATGGCGATTATCGGAAACTACATGAAAGAGCACGGCAAATTAAAGAAAGACACCATCGTAGGGACTGTAATGAGCAATCTGGGCTTCACCCTGATGGGCAAAGAGCGGGGAATCCACATTGAACAGACCAAAGTCGGCGACCGCTATGTATTGGAAAATATGAAAGAAAATGGTTATAATATCGGAGGAGAGCAGTCGGGCCATATTATTTTCCTGGATGAAAATACCACCGGCGACGGGCTGCTGAGCGCGCTTCATCTGCTGGAAGTTATGGTAGAGACAAAAGAGCCCCTTTCCCAGCTTTCCCAGATTATGGAAGTGCTGCCCCAGGCCCTGGTCAACGCCAAAGTGCCCAATCACAAGAAAGAGCACTTTATGGACTATCCGGAAATCGCCCAGGCAGTCCAGAAACTGGAACAGAAATTTGCAGGAGAAGGCAGAGTTCTGATCCGCCCGTCCGGAACCGAGCCTTTGGTCCGCGTTATGATAGAAGGCAAAAATCAAAACGAAATCAACCAGGACGCCAAAGACCTGGCCGACCTGATCATGCGGAATATGCTTTAATCGGAGAAAATGTAATTGGAGGAACGAGGATGGTTAGTCAGAAAGTCAAAATCAAAAACCCTACGGGCCTGCACCTGCGGCCTGCAGGCATTTTATGTAAAGAAGCAGTGAAGTTCAAATCATTGATTACCTTTAACTTTAAAGGCGGAACAGCCAATGCCAAAAGTGTATTAAGCGTACTGGGCGCCTGTATCAAATCCGGGGATTCCATTGAGTTTGTATGTGAAGGCGAAGACGAAGACGAAGCCCTCCGGGCCGTGGTGGCAGCGGTGGAAAACGGTTTGGGAGAATAGCTGAGACATGACGGGAAAAGAAAAAGTACAGATTCTGTTGTCCTCCTATCAGGGAGAACAGTTTTTGGAAGAACAGTTGGACAGTCTGCTGAGGCAGAGCTGGAAGAATCTGGAAATTTTGATTCGTGATGACGGTTCGAGAGACGGCACCAGGAAAATATTGGAAGAATACAGTGAAAAATATGAACATATAAAATATTTTCCAGGGGAAAATATTGGTGTGACCCAGAGTTTTTTTGAACTTTTGAGACAATCAGACGCAGAATATGTGGCATTTTGTGATCAGGACGACGTATGGCTGGAGCATAAAGTGGAAGCAGCGGTCCGTAAGCTGGCAAAGGCGGCGGGCCCTGCCCTTTACTGCGGCAATAAGATTCTCACAGACCGCAGCCTCACTCCCATGAAAAAGCAGAGCAGGAGAAATCTCAGGCCGGGATTCGGGAATGCGGCGGTGGAATGCATCTGTACCGGCTGCACAGCGGTAATGAACCGGGAACTGGCGGATATTATTGCAGAGCGGCTGCCGGAATACGCCATTCTTCATGATTGGTGGACATATTTGGCAGCTTCTTATGCCGGAACTGTGATTTTTGATTCCCATCCCTATATCCTCTACCGGCAGCACGAGGGCAATGTGGTGGGAGCCAAAGGCGGATTCTGGGGAGAAGTGCAGTCCAAAGCAGCTTATCTGAAGAAGAGCCGGGGCAAATTAAAGAGACAGCTCAGTGAATTTGCCAGGCTGTATCAGGGAGACAGCGAAAAGGACAGGCTAGTGTGGCAGATTTTGGCGGCGGAGAAATTTCCGGGAAGGCTTAAGATTATTGCAAACCGGAGCATTTACCGGCAGAGCGCATTGGATGAAATCATTATGAGAATCTTATTTCTGATTAACAGAATGCTATAAAATGGAGGAAGCCATGAAGAAAATACTGGTGACAGGCTGTAACGGGCAGCTTGGAAGAGCAATTAACAAAGAATACGCAAAAGACAATGTGGAATTTATCAATACCGATGTGCAGGCAGGAGAGGGGATTACCGCTCTGGACATTACAAATATTGCCCAGGTGATGGAACTGGCCCGGGAAACCAGGCCGGATGTGATTATCAACTGCGCCGCCCACACGGCGGTGGATCTGTGCGAGCAGCAATGGGACAGCGCATATCGGATCAATGCCATCGGCCCCAGGAACTTAAGCATTGCCGCTTCCGAGGTAAAAGCGAAACTGGTGCACGTGTCCACAGACTATGTGTTTGACGGAAACGGAACCAGACCTTACACGGAATTTGATCCGGTGGGGCCTGCCAGCGCATACGGCAAAACCAAGCTGGAGGGCGAAAATTTTGTCCGGGAATTTGCAGAGCATTATTTTATTTTAAGGACGGCATGGCTTTATGGGGACGGCAAGAATTTTATCAAGACCATGCTGCGGCTGTCAGAGACCCATGATCAGGTCAGCGTTGTAATGGATCAGGTGGGAAGCCCTACCAGCGCGGCGGAGCTGGCAAAGATGATTCATTTCCTGGAGCCTACGGAAAACTACGGACTGTTCCATGCAACCAGCGAGGGAAGCTGCAGTTGGGCGGATCTGGCGGAAGAAACCTTCCGTCTGGCGGGGAAATCCACGAAGGTGGAACGTGTGACCACAGAAGAATACCGCCGGCGCAACCCCAATCAGGCGCCTCGTCCTGCCTATTCTATTTTGGAAAATTACATGATAAAATTAACCAGTGACTACATGGCAGCAGACTGGAAAGACGCGTTAAAGACGTATATGAATTCCTTAAGATAACTGTATTATATAAACCAAATGTGATGTAAATATGAGGAAGAGGAGAAATCAGAATGAGAACTTATCTGGTAACAGGCGGAGCGGGTTTTATCGGCTCAAATTATATTCAGTATATGTTCCGCAAGTATGACAATGAAATCAGAATTATCAATGTGGACAAGCTTACCTATGCCGGCAACCTGGAGAATCTGAAAGATGTGGAATCCAGGGAGAACTATACTTTTGTGAAAGCGGATATCTGCGACAAAGAGGCGATCCGTAAGATTTTTAAAGAAAATGACATTGACCGGGTGGTGCATTTTGCGGCGGAGAGCCATGTGGACCGAAGCATCCGCAATCCGGAAGTGTTTGTGCAGACCAATGTGCTGGGAACGGCAGTGATGCTGAACTGCGCCAAGGAAGCCTGGGAGAAAGAGGACGGAACATTTCTGGAAGGGAAGAAATTCCTCCATGTTTCCACCGATGAAGTGTACGGCTCATTGGAGGAAGAAGGCGGCTATTTCTATGAGACGACCCCCTATGATCCCCACAGCCCTTATTCCGCAAGCAAGGCCAGCTCCGACTTTTTGGTGAAATCCTATATCGACACCTATCATTTTCCGGCTAACATTACCAACTGTTCCAACAATTACGGCCCTTATCAGTTCCCGGAGAAACTGATTCCGCTGATCATCAACAACGCCCTCCAGGGAAAGAAGCTGCCGGTATACGGAGACGGGAAAAATGTCCGGGACTGGCTGTATGTGGATGATCACGCCAAGGGAATTGACATGGTGCAGGAGCAGGGAAAACTGGGCGAGACTTACAACATCGGCGGCCATAATGAGAAACAGAATATAGAGATTATCCATATCATTCTGGAGACTTTGCAGGAAATGCTGCCGGAGGGCGATCCGAGAAGAGAACTGGTTACCAAAGATTTGATTACCTATGTGGAAGACCGGAAAGGCCATGACAGAAGATACGCCATTGCGCCGGATAAGATTAAAGCTGAGATCGGCTGGGAGCCGGAGACTATGTTCAAAGAGGGAATCCGCAAGACAATTGCCTGGTTCTTTGAGCATGAAGAGTGGATGAAAAACGTAACCAGCGGTGATTATCAGAAATATTACGAAGAAATGTATCAGAACCGGTAGGAAAGCAGACCATGAAATATGAACCAGGCGATCATACCTTTGCAATCTGCGCTTATAAAGAAAGCCCCTTTTTGCGGGAATGTATCGAATCATTAAAAAAACAGACAGTGCCCACCCGGCTGATTATGACAACCTCTACCGAGAATGATCATATCCGCGGCCTGGCGGAAGAATACGGAATCCCGCTGTTTATTAACCATGGGGCAGCGGGAATTGCCAATGACTGGAATTTTGCATATCATCACTGCCGGACCCGGCTGATTACCCTGGCCCATCAGGATGATATGTATCATCCCGATTATGTGAAATATATGCTGCAGGGCGTAAACCGGGCAAAACATCCCCTGATATATTTTACGGATTACAATGAATTGCGGGAAGGACAGGAAGTTTCCGGCAATCAATTGCTGAAAGTGAAGCGTCTCATGCTGCTCCCTTTGAGAGTCCGGGCGTTTCATGGGAATATTTTTGTGCGCAGGAGAATTCTGTCTATGGGAAATCCCATTTCCTGTCCTTCTGTCACTTACATAAGAGAACATTTGCCGGCCACGGTATTTATTCCGGGATTTAAGAGCAACATTGACTGGCAGGCGTGGGAATCGCTCTCTAAAAGCAAAGGGGAGTTCGTCTACGAGAGACGGCCTTTGACCTGGCACAGGATTCATCTGGAATCGGAAACCTCTGTGACAATCAATAATGGAAACATCCGGGCGCAGGAAGATTACGCCATGTTTTTGAAATTCTGGCCCGAATGGATGGCGAAATTTATCATGCGCTTTTATATCAAAGGGGAAGAATCCAACACCATGGAACGATAAGGAGAAATAAAATGAATGAACAGTACGAACTTACCATACTGATGCCCTGTCTCAACGAGGCGGAAACGCTGGCTGTCTGCATAGGAAAAGCGAAGAAATATCTGGAAGAGAGCGGCGTCAACGGAGAAATCCTCATTGCGGACAACGGCAGCACCGACGGTTCCCAGCAGATTGCAAGAGACAACGGAGCAAGAGTTGTAGATGTGCCGGAAAAGGGATACGGCGCGGCGCTGATCGGCGGGTGCAACGGAGCCCTTGGAAAATATGTGATTATGGGTGATGCTGACGACAGCTATGATTTCCTGCATCTGGGGCCTTTTGTGGAAAAGCTGCGGGAGGGCTATGATTTGGTAATGGGAAACCGTTTCAAGGGGGGAATTGAACCGGGGGCCATGCCGCCCCTTCACAGATATCTGGGCAATCCGGTGCTTTCTTTTATCGCCAGGCTGTTTTTTCCCTGCAAAATCGGAGATTACCACTGCGGACTGCGGGGCTATAACCGGGAATCCATTCTGAAACTGGGACTGGTGACAACGGGAATGGAGTATGCCAGCGAGATGGTGGTGAAGGCCACGCTGAATCATCTGAAAATCGCGGAGGTGCCCACCACATTGAAGAAGGACGGCCGCTCCCATGCGCCTCACTTAAGAAGCTGGTCCGACGGATGGCGGCATCTGAAATTCCTTCTGATGCACAGCCCCAACTGGCTGTTTATGTATCCGGGATTGATTCTGTTCTTTTTGGGAATGATTTTCACGGTGGTTTTGAGCCTTGGAAATATTCATATCGGTTCTGTGGGACTGGGAGTTCATACCCTGATGTACTCGGCCGCCGCCATGATGGTGGGCTTTAACCTGGTGATGTTTTCTCTGTTTGTCCGTTCTTATGCAAGCGTGACCGGATTTATACCGACAGAGGGCAAGCTGGATCGCTGGCTGGAGGAACTGTCAACAGAAAAAGGAGTCCTGATCGGCATCCTGCTGTTTCTGACAGGGATTATCATTACAATTATTGCCTTTTGCATTTGGGGAAATACAGGATTTGGGGGATTGTCACCAGAAAATATGATGCGGATTACCATTCCCGCCATGCTGCTGATCGTGGTGGGGATTGAAGTGATTTTCGGAAGCTTTTTCATTGGCATTCTGCATATCAGGCACAAATAGAGAGGAATTGACAGATGAACGCAAAAAAGGGGTGGAAGCGTACCGGCTGGTTTCCGGCGGTGATTCTGCTGCTGTCATTGATGAAGCTTTGGATGATACGGGGGCTGGTGATTTATCCGCTCCCGGAAGTGGCCTGCGACGATGGGCTGATGGCAAACTGGGCGCTGAATATTGCGTCAGGAGGATGGACAGGTCCCTTTTCCGACTATATTTTTACGAAGGAAGTGGGATTCGCCTTGTATCTGGCGGCCCTTAATCTTCTGGGGCTGCCTTACATTTTCACCACAAATCTCCTGTATCTGGCCGGCTGCCTGGTTTTGCTCTATGCAGTCAGCCATGTGGTTCAGAAAAAATGGGCGTTGTGCGTGATTTATGCTGTTCTGCTGTTCCATCCGATTATGACGGCGGTAGACACCGGACAGCGGGTGTATCGGAACGGTTTCGGAACGGCGCTGACGCTTTTGATCTTCGGCAGCCTGCTGAATCTTTATTTTGAAATGGAACAAAAGTCCTTTGGAAGAAACTTTCTTTGGGCGGCGCTGGCGGCAGGGAGCCTTGGTTTTTTGTGGGAAACGAAAAGCGATACAGTTTGGATTCTGCCTTTTGCCCTGGCGGTATTGGCGGTTACGGCAGGCGTATTGATAAAGAAAAGAAAATCAATCAAGATTTTTCCTAAGTTATTTCTGGTATTCTTTCCATTTCTCGGAATTCTGATTTCATCCAAATCAGTGGAATTGTTGAACACGCGAGCTTACGGCAGTTCGGGAATTGCTTATTACGGACCGGCAATGGATCTTCTTACAGGGGTGGAATCAGAGGATTCCGCTGAAAATATCAGCTTGTCCAGGGAGACATTTTACAGGCTCTGCCAATATTCTCCCACCCTTGCCTCTGTGAAAGAAGAGGTGGAACAGGCGATGGACAGATGCGATCCCCACGATACGCATCCCGGCGACGGAAATGTGGAGGATGGGTGGATTGGCTGGGCGCTGATTGGAGCTGTTGACTCCGCAGGATATTATAAGGATCTGGAGACGGCGAACCAGTTTTACCGGGAGGTTTATGAGGAATTGAACAGGGCAGTGGAACAGGGGGACATCAGGCTGAGAGAGAAATCTGTTTTGGACGCCTGCCATATGGCAAACTCCGCAGAGCGAAAAGAACTGTTCGGCACGATGGGAGAGATCTGGCGTTTTGTGGCAGGCTGCGGGGGTATGTTTTCCGATATTTGTGAGCTGTCGGGGGATGATATAGAGGGAGCCCAGACCTTTGAACGGCTTACCGGGAATCACGCCTGTTACGAGGCCTTTGACACGGATTATTATTGTGAGGGATGGATTGTGTATCCCAACTATGATCTGGGAGAACTGGAAGTGTATATTGAGGACGCCGAAGGCAGTCAATATGTCCGGTTGGATTTTGAGGAAAGCGCAGATGTAAAAGAAGGCTATCCCAATGTCAGGGGAGCGGATCAATGCCGTTTTCTCGCAAAATGGAATGGAACTGGGAAAGATCATACGGAATTTTACATTGCGGCGTATCAAGACGGGCAAAAAGTGATAAATGCCCGGATTACAAAAAAGGGACTGGCGGATGTGAAGGAAGAAGACTGCATTGGCTCGGTGGACAGTTTTTTCCAAAAGGAGGAACAGCAGGCGACGCGGGCGGAAGCCGTGAAAGCCGTGAAAAGATGCAATGGGGTCAGCAGTCTCTATGCTTTCTTCGGCGGTGTCCTGGCCTGGGCGGGGGCGGCGGCATATGGAGTCTTTACCCTTTTATCTGCCGCGGAATGGAAGAAGCGCCGGTATGACACGGTAAATCTCTGGCTGGTGATTACAGGAATCGGATTGAGCCTGTTGGTTTTATTTGCCGGCGTGGCGGTGACACATCTGGAGAAATGCCCGGCTGTCAGCTATATGTACTTAAGCGCGGCTTACCCGCTGTTTTCTCTTGCCGCGCTGCTGTCTTTGGCAGGATGCGCAGCAAGTCTGAACAGAAGAATTCGGCATTACCGCGGAATGGTAAACCACCAGAAAGTAAAACGCTCATAAAGGGAATTGCCCAGATAAGGGTATTTTAATCCGCAGATAACACTTTTCACAGGATTCCTTGAGGTCAGCAGAGAAAGAATTTTCCGGGCCTGCTCTTTTTGCTCCGGGGAAAGACGGTTTCCGTACAGGCGAAGCAGGGCCTCTGCTTGTGCGGCGGCCTGTCTTCTGCAGTTGGTCAGGGAGGCCAGATGCTTTCGAAACACAGAAGGCCTCAGGTTGTCCAGAATCCGAACCAGCGTGGAGCGGGTATTGGCGACGCCTAAGGCGTTGTTGGAATGCTGCCGGTAGTTAGAGAGCGGAGTGTCGTCTTTGTGGACAATACGGCCGAAGGCGGCGCACAGCAGCAGGATCCACCAGTCGTGAAGGTCAATTTCCTCCGGATAAGAAGAGACTAAGCGCTTTAATTTTGCATTGAATACCATAGCGCAGCCCGGCACATAGTTGGCCAGCAGCAGCTTTAGGTAATGCCGCGAAGGGCCCAGGGCGGTATGGGTATATTCTTCCAGGGAGCCGCAGACAGGATTCATGTCCTGATCGGTAATCCGCATGGTGCAGTAAGCAAGCAGAGGGCCGTCATATGATTTCTGCTGTCCGTTCAGAAAATCGATCATCTGGGATAATTTTTCCGGTTCCCACCGATCATCCTGGTCACAGAAAGCGTAATAGTCGTAGCCGGATACTTTGGCAAACAGATCAGCGAAATTGGCGGTGGCGCCATGGCGGGCCGAGACGTTTTGGGAAAGGATAATCCGATCCGGATACTGTGCCTGATATTGCCGGAGGATGTCCGGGGTGCCGTCCGAAGACCCGTCGTCGTTGACAAACAGAGTCCAGTCTTTATAGGTCTGGTTTAAAATGGAATCTAATTGTTCTCTTAAATATGTTTCGCCGTTATAGGCGGCGAGCAGAATTGCAGTGGTCTGTTTCATAGCAGTTGTTCCTTTTTTGTATGATATTCTGGTAATCTATAGAAGCATTCAACAACGGGGAGTAAAGTACAGCTTTTCCGTCCTGTATGCTTTTGGATTCTTTTCTATCATCATACAACAGCGGAGAATAAAGTACAACCGGAAAATATGCCGGTGAATGAACTGTGGAAATCCAGGTTACAATTCATACACATGCCAATCACCCCGCTGATTGGTATGTGTGTGAATTGCAACAAATCCAGAGAAAAGCAGGGAAATAAAATGGAAAAAGCAAAGAAAGAAAATTTAATTAATGTTTTTATGGTGGTGAGCAGCAATATTTTTACAATATTAGTGGCCCTTTTTTCAGGATTTATTCTGCCGAAGGAATTAAGCATTCCGGATTATGCCTATTACAGGGTGTATCTGCTGTACATTTCCTATGCCGGATTCTTCCACTTTGGAATTGTAAACGGCATCTATCTGAAATATGGAAATATGGATTTGGAACAGATTCCCAGAAAAATATTCCGGGCGTACAGCAGTTTTATGATGCTGTCCCAGGCTGCGGTTGTGGCAGCCCTGTCGCTGATCCTGTTTGCGGCAGCGCCGTCTATGGAAGGGGATAAGGTAACCGCTTTTGCCTTTGTGATTATCAACATTCCTCTGATCAATATAAAATGGTTCTATTCTTCCATCAATCAGTTCACCAAACGGTTTGTGATCGACAGTTATGTGACGTATCTGCAGAATATTCTGAACCTGGTTATGGTATTGCTGGTAATCCTGCTGAAGTGGTATGATTTTAAATGGATTCTGGCCATTCTCACTATCTGCAATCTGATTTGCATGGCGATTGTCATGGCGCAGAATAAAATGATTCTGTGGGGAGAGAAGGCAAGGCTGAAGGACACAGGAATTCCGGAATTGATAAAAAGCGGTTTCTTTCTGATGCTCAGTGAATTTGTGGGCATTATTATCTTGGGGATTGACAGTATCTTTGTGGACAATCTCTTTTCCCAGACGGAATTTGCCATGTATTCCTTTGCGGTGTCGGTGATTTCGGTGATTTTTACCGCAATCAGCGCAGTGTCCAACCTGGTGTACCCTTACCTTGTGCGGGTGGAGGAAGAGAAATACGCGGAATATTACGGGCTGATGAGTGATGTGCTGGCAATTGTGTCCATGTTCTCCATGCTTGCGTTCTATGCCGCGGAATTTATCATCTTCCGATGGCTGGATAAGTTCATTCCCAGCCTGTCCATTGTGGCGATTTTATTTGGGACAGTGGTGTTTCGGACGATTATTACCCTGGTGTGCGGCAATTATTTTAAGGTGTTAAAACTGATTAAGGAGTATACCTGGAACAATATTTTTGCCATTGCGATATCCTTTTTGCTGAACGGGGCGGCTTATCTGCTGTTTGAGGATTACCGGTATATTGCCGGGGCAAGCCTTCTGTCTTTTGTGATCTGGTATCTGGTGACAGAACGGGTTTTCATCCGGCATATGCGGATTCCCCTGGGGGGATGCCTGCGGCGGTATGGGTATATTCTGGCGGGGCTGCTGGTATTTTATCTGTTGGTGAACGCCGATCCTATTCCGGGATTTTTCCTGTATTTTGCGGCGATTGCCGGAATTTCCCTGCTTTGTTACTGGCGGCAGATCCGAAAGCTTCTGGAGATTGTGAAGGGGAAGACGGCGCAAGGAGGGGATATCGGGAAATGAAAAATTTCCGCAATATATTGTGCGCAAATTTCATTTTCCGACACCCTTTAAAGATAGTCTGCGCGCAAAAAGGCAATCCGGCAATTTTGCCGGAAAGTACGCTGCTAGATTTTTCCAATTAAAAACAGAATCCGGATGGCGATTTCACCTGCAAGCCGCGCCCGCAGCCGATGGGGATAGAACAATTTCCGAAGCTGGCGGGGAAGGGTGTTTTTGGCGGTAAACAGCGAGAGGGTCTGCTGCTGGGAAACAGAGAGTTTCTGACCGAATACCTGCTGGAAGTAAGCCAGGCAGTCCTTGCTGTCTGTCATGGCTGTGCCGCCTATTTCGTTTTTCAGAAAACTTCGGAGCAGGTTCGAGTCGCTGGAATCTTCCGCTGTCACAGCGTCAGAGTGGCGGATGTGGGTGGCTGAGCGGCGGGTGTCCGGAATAATGGTTCCGAAGCAGGCGGCTCCCCGAAGAAGCCAGCGGTCGTGGAGTTCTTTTCCGGGATTGACTTTTAAGATCAGATCCTGCCTTGCCCTTTCGTTAAATACAATGACGAAGCCGGAAGCCGGCGTGTAGTAAAGGACATCCGTTAACGCAATGTGTTCTTTTTGGACAGGGGAATGCCGCAGAAATTCTCCGGTGTCTGTATAGTATTCGCAGCCGGAGAAATAGACCCCGGGCTTGTCCGGCCGGGCCTGCGCTTCTAATTTTTCCACGGCCCATTTGATTTTGTCCGGATACCAGATATCGTCCTGGTCGCAGAAGGCATAGTAATCCGCAGGAGGGCATTCCTGCAGAATCCGGTAAAAGGAAGCAGGGCATCCCAGGTTTTCCCCGCCGTTATCCAGAAGGATAATCTTTTTGGAAGACGGGTGGTCCGCAATATAATCCCGGATGACGGAGACGGTATCATCCTTGGAGCCGTCGTCCCGGATATAAATGGAAATATTTGGGTAAGTCTGAGCCAGAAGGCTGTCCAGTTGTTCCCGGATATATTTGCTGCCGTTGTAGGCGGCCAGTATAATATGAACAGAAGGCATGGTATGCAAAGGGATGCTCCTTTCTGAGGCGATACGCGGGCAGATTGTTTTGCCGGCTTGTTTTCAGACATATGCTCTTTGGCGTATCATATTTATATCACATTGTTTTGCTAAATTAAAGGGACTGAACATTGAAAATATGGAATAACTTTGTTATATTATATACGGTACCGAGGCAATTGAAAAGAGATAATTTTACAAAATGAAAGATAGAAAGAGGGACATGCGATGAGAAAACGTATTATGACACTGCTTCTGGCGATGCTGTTTCTGTTTCAGTGGGAAGCAGAAACATTCTATGCTGCGGCCTATGCGCCCAAAGCATATACAGCGGGGGCAGAAGCGGAAGCATTGACGGGAGATAATGATAATACAGAGGTTACGGATCCGGACAGCCAGCCGGGCGCCGGGGATGAGGGGAATGGCACGGGGGACGGAACAGGCGCCGGAGATGAGGGAAATGGCGCCGGAGATGGAACAGGCGCCGGAGACGCGGGGGACGGAACAGGTTCCGGAGATGAGACAGGCGGGGATACACAGCTTCCCGGAGAAACAGAAGAATATACGGTAGTCTTTGACTTTAACGGAGGAAAGCTGCCGGATTCCGAAGAGACGGACAAACAGATTAAAGTCAAAAAAGGAGAACTGATTTCGGCAGAAGAGATCCCTGCCCCGGTGAAAGAAGGATATACCTTACAGTGCTGGATTGATGAAAAAGGAGCCGAATATAAATGGCAGGAACAGCCGGTGGAGGGAAATCTCACTCTGCAGGCTTTCTGGGTGACGGCGGAATATACGGTGGTCTTTGATTTTAACGGAGGAAAGCTGCCGGATACCGGAGAAACTCTCAGACAGATTGTGGTGAAAGACAAAGAAATGATTTTGCCGGAGAATATTCCTGCTCCGGTGAGAGAGGGATATACCTTACAGTACTGGATGGATGAAAACGGGGAAGAATATAAGTTTGGAGAACAGCCGGTACAGAAAGATTTCAGCCTGAAAGCCTTTTGGAAGCCCATTACCTATAAGATCCAGTTTGACGCCAACGGCGGAACGGGAGAGATGGCGGAGATTACCGTGGAGTATGACAAGGCCCAGAAGCTGCCGAAAAATACTTTTGAGAGGAAGGGATATGCTTTTGTGGGATGGACCATCACGGTATCCGGCGCGGAATATACCTTTCAGAACGAAGCGGAACTGAGCAGCAATCTGACAAGCACCGAAGGCGAAGTGTTGGTTTTTAAGGCAAAATGGGAAGTGGGTCTGTATACCATTCAGTACCATCCCAACGGCGGAACCGGCACAATGGAAGATATGCCCTGTACTTATAATAAAACCAGGACGCTGAAAGCGAATAAATTCAAACGCACCGGTTATACCTTTATCGGGTGGAATACCCGTCCCGACGGCAAGGGGACCTCTTATCAAAATAAAGATAAAGTAAAGGCCCTGGGAGGATATGGAGAAATTGTGATTCTCTACGCCATTTGGGAAGGAAACCCCTATACCGTAAAATATGACGGAAACAAAGCGGACAGCGGAAGCGTGGCCGGCAGCAGCCAGATTTACGGAGTGCCCTTTACCCTGCAGAAAAATGCTTTTAAGCGGAAAGGCTTTACCTTCGGGGGATGGAACACCAAGGCGGACGGCACGGGAGTTACTTATGGAGGCGGCGCCCAGGTGAGCAATTTAACCTCGAAAAAGAACGGCACCGTAACCTTGTATGTGAAGTGGAATCCCATTAAATATACGATTACATATTATCCAAACGGCGGCAAAATGTCTGCCTCCGCCAAAAAATATTACACCACAGACAAACCTTTCGTGCTGCCAAGGCCTACCAGAAAGGGATATGATTTTGACGGATGGTATAAAACATCCAACTTTAAGAAGCGCGTGGGTGAGATCAAAGAGGGAAATACCGGCAATCTGACGGTCTATGCCAAATGGACCAAATGCACCACGAAAGCCAAGGCAGGCTCTGCGAAAATCACTAAATGCAAAGCCACGGGAACCGGGAAGGTGAGCATAAAGGCCAAAATCAAGAACCGGATTGCAAGCTCTGACGATTATTATTATCTGGTATATATTAATCCAATGAACAAGAAGATCTACAAAGAAGCTGCCAAGGTCTATAAGAAAACGAATATTACCTTCAGCCTGAAAACAGCCGAAAATCAGGGCTATGTCACCTCTATGTTCGGGATTGCCGTCAAGAAGAGCGGAAAATTTAAGCTGCTCAGCGAGACTGCATATGTCAGCAATCCGGAGAAGGCAGCCTCCAACAAGTCAGCCTACAAGGCGGGGAAGACGAAAAAGGGAATCCAGTTTTCCAGTTCGCTGGATGAAATCATTGCCTGTGACGCCAAACAGAACTTTATGAATTTTACCGCTGCCATGGTATGCAATGACGGAACAGTGCCCTATGTATATAATGGAAAGACTTATTATTTCAATTCCATGGACAGCTACAAGCAGATTGTCGCGGAATGCAATAAGCGGAATATTGTAGTGACGGGGCAGGTTCTGCTGGAGTGGACGCCGGGTCACACAGAGCTGATTGCGCCTGAGGCACGGAGAATGGGAGCGGCTCCCTTCTTTACCTGGAATGTGACGGAGAACGCCGCCCGGGAAAAGATGGAAGCGATCTTTTCTTATCTGGGTATGGTATTTGGCAAGAAGAACTGTTATGTGTCCAACTGGGTGCTGGGAAATGAAATTAATAATCCCAAATTCTGGAATTATAAGGGAAGCTTGTCAGAAACAGCCTATTTCAAGAGATACGCCTATGCGTTCCGGGCTTTATATTACGCAATCCGCAGCCAGCAGGCCAATGCCAACATATTTATCTGTATGGATAATTACTGGAACACTGCGGAAAAAGGGGGATACAGCGTCAAGCGCGCGATTTCTTCCTTCAACAAACAGCTGAAAAAGGTTCAGAGCGGCATCAAGTGGAACTTAGCCTACCATGCTTATTCCGCCCCGCTGACTTATACCAATTTCTGGGAGGGATACGGAATTACCAATGATGTGAAGTCGCCCTATATCACTATGAAGAATATCCATGTTTTGACTAATTATATCAAAAAGACATATGGATCTTCTGTGCGGATTATCTTGTCAGAACAGGGCTATTCTTCCCATTGGGGACAGGCAAACCAGGCGGCGGCCCTTGCTTACAGCTATTACATTGCGGCCTGCAATCCCATGATAGACGCTTTTATCATAAGAAGTTATGATGACCATCCGGTAGAGGTCGCCCAGGGTCTGCGGATGGGAATTTCGGGAAAAGAGGCTTTTAACGTATTTAAATATATGGATACCTCCAAGTTTAACAAATACACGAAGAAATACCTGGGATTGCTGGGCGCCAAGTCCTGGAAGAAAATTGTCCCGGGCTACAAATCCTCCAGAATCAAAAGTATGTACCGAAAAACATGACCAGCCTTGCATTTGTAAGGGAAAAATGCTAGAATGCATATAAAATTATGTATTTGGAGGAAGCCCATGAAAGGAATTATTTTAGCCGGAGGTTCCGGAACCAGATTATACCCATTGACAAAGGCGATTTCCAAGCAGATTATGCCGGTGTATGACAAGCCGATGATTTATTATCCCCTGTCTACCCTGATGCTTGCGGGAATCCGCGAGATATTGATTATTTCCACTCCCAGAGATCTTCCGGTGTTTGAAAATCTGCTGGGGGACGGCAGCCAGCTTGGAATGAAGTTTGCTTACGCAGTGCAGGAGGAACCCAGAGGACTGGCGGACGCGTTTCTTATCGGCGCGGAATTTATCGGTCAGGACGCAGTTGCATTGGTATTAGGCGATAATATTTTTTACGGGCAGAGTTTTTCCAGAGTACTGAAGGAAGCGGCTGACCGGACCGAGCGTCAGCCGGGAGCTACGATTTTCGGATATTATGTGAAGAATCCAAGAGAGTACGGCGTTGTGGAATTCGATGAAGAGGGAACGGCTATCTCTATTGAAGAGAAGCCGGAAAAGCCCAAGTCCAATTACGCAGTGCCGGGACTGTATTTCTATGACAATGATGTGGTGGAGATCGCAAAGAATGTGAAGCCCTCTGCCCGGGGAGAAATCGAGATTACCAGCGTCAACAATGAATATCTGAAACGGGGGAATCTCAAGGTGGAAACCTTAGGCCGGGGCTTTGCGTGGCTGGATACCGGCAATCACGATATGCTGCTGGCAGCGGCGGATTTCGTATCTGCTTTCCAGAAACGCCAGGGACTGTATATTTCCTGTATTGAGGAGATTGCCTATAAGCGGGGCTTTATTGATGTGGAGCAGTTAAAGAAGCTGGCGGAACCGTTATTAAAGACAGAATACGGCCAGTATCTGATGGACGTTGCGGCAGGACTGTAACAGCCAGGACAGGATGGAAGGACAGATTATTTGAGAGGCGCGGCAGAATTTTGCAGCCGGCAGCCCCTCTGAAAGAATTGCGGCATGGAGGAAGATATGGGAAAAATTAAGGTAACAGACAATTGTAATGGAATTTCAGGACTGAAAGTCATAGAGCCTGCAGTGTTCGGAGATGAACGGGGCTATTTTATGGAGACTTATAATTATAATGATTTTGCGGAAGCAGGGATAGACTGCACGTTTGTGCAGGACAATCAGTCGGCTTCCAAGAAAGGGGTTCTTCGGGGACTGCATTTTCAGATTAATTATCCCCAGGACAAGCTGGTACGGGTGGTAAACGGAGAAGTCTTTGACGTTGCGGTGGATTTGCGGGAAGGTTCAGAGACTTTTGGAAAGTGGTTCGGAGTCACCCTCTCTTCGGAGAACAAGAAACAGTTTTTTATCCCCAAGGGGTTTGCCCATGGATTTGTGGTATTGTCTGAATACGCGGAATTCTGCTATAAGGTGACGGACTTTTATCATCCCAACGATGAGGGCGGACTGCTCTGGAAAGACCCTGAAATCGGCGTTCAGTGGCCGATGCCGGAGGGGATGACTGAAGATGATTTGATTCTGTCAGATAAAGATAAGGTTTGGGGAGGAATCGGGGAGTATGTAAAGAGCCGGAAAGAAAGGTAGGGTTTGCAGCATGAGAAAAAGGTTTTTGGCATTTTTTCTGGCGGGAGTGATGGCATGTTCCATGGCTCCCGCAGAAGCATTTGCGTCAGCCAGCGCGGGAATAGAAGAGGACATTGCCGGTAATGCGGAAAGTGGAGTATCCGGGGATGGGCTCTCTCAGAATGCAGAGCGGCTGGAGGAAGGAAATATCTCTGGAACAAGAGATGAATTGCCAGAAGAGGATCTTTCCGGAGCTGAAACTTTCGATGAGAATGAGAGCGGGGAAACGGAGAGCGGCAGCGGCGGTGAGAACCCCGGAGTGACAGAAGAGGAACAGAGCGGGGAAACGGAGAGCGGCAGCGGCGGTGAGAATGCCGGAGTGACAGAAGAGGAACAGAAAGCACAGGAGGCCCGCTCCCTAGAGAAACAGCCGCAGGAAGAGAATTTGCCGGAAGAAGCCGCCGGGCAGTCTCTGCCGGAGGATGTTTTGGGTCAGCCGCAGGAAAAAACTTTGCCGGAAGATGCTTCTGAGCAGCCTTTATCGGAAGAGGATATCTTAGAGAACTGGACGCCTCCCATGGGCGGCGTGGAACCGCCTAAAGTGATAGAGATATCGGAAGAGACAGCAGAATCCCTGGATGTGATAGAGCCGGAGGAAACAGCGGATGGAACCCTGGAATTCCGGTCTTCTGTTCTGGGTTCCAAGCAATATGATTCTTCCTGGGATGTGTATTCCAGCAATTATATCTATAACCGTCTGGAAGAAAAGGAGCGGGTATTCTGGGATATGCTGGATCAGATTGCCAGAGGATATCTGCATGGAATCAGTGATGCGGCCAGACTGCGGGTTCAGGGAGAATATTATCATGCTACGCAGACAGGAGTCCGTTTTACTTATCTAGGCTTGACCTATGACCGGGCAGGAGAGCTGTTTACCATGTTTTCCTATTCCAATCCTCAGTACTATTTTGTGGGAAATGGTTTTCTGTCTGACGGCAGCGCAATCTTTCCCATGATTTATGACGGCTTTGCCAACGGAGCCACAAGGGCGGAGGAGACTGCCAAGATGAAAGCCCAGATTGACGCTATGGAAGCCCAGATTGCGGCAGGAACCACTGAGGTAGAGAAAGCCAGGATTGCTCATGATTTGATTTGCAAGAAAATAAGCTATGATCATGACTATGACAAGCCGGTATCCAAGACTCCTTACCATCAGACCGCTTACAGTGTATTTTGCGATGATTACACAGTATGCGCAGGATATACCAAAGCCTTTACCATTTTAATGAACGGAGCCGGAGTTGACACTCTCAGCGTGACCAGCCCGGCGCACGCGTGGAACATGATTTGCCTGAACGATTCCTGGTACAATGTGGATCTTACCTGGGATGATATGGATGGGCAGTACAGCATGGAAGTGATGTATGGTTACTTTAACCGCAGCACGGCGATGATTACCGGAAGATTGGATCAGAACAGTTATCATCGGATGGAAAGCTGCTATACAGGGCTGGTGCCCCTGGCTACCCAGGATTCCGGAGCTACCCCTACTTCTATCGGAACCATAGGAACTCCAACGAAAACAGCTGCAGCTCCGAAAATCAAGAAAACGCAGGCAAGCGGAAAATTGCTGGTCAGCTTAAGCACGGATACCTCGGGGGCGGATATTTACTATACCACTGACGGCAGCGAGCCCTCATCCTCAGCCACCAGAAGCTATTATTACACCGGGGGTTCCTTTGAGGTAGAGCACAATGACACGGTGAAGGCAGTTGCGGTGAAAGACACTATGTGGGACAGCAAGGCCGCGTCCGCTAAAATTACAAAATCCACTTACACGGTGAAATTCAACGCCAAGGGCGGCAGCAAAGTATCGGCCAAAAAAGTTCTTTACGGTGAAAAAGTGAAGAAACCGGCCAACCCCAAGCGCGGCAAATATTCTTTTGAAGGCTGGTATACGGATTCCGGCTGTAAGAAGAAATGGAGTTTTGACTCAAAAGTAACAAAGAACATGACGCTGTACGCGAAGTGGAAAAAGGTTACAACGGAGAAGACATCCATTAAGAAGGTGAGCAATGTTTCAGGGAAGAAGATGAAAGTCACTGTGAAGAAAATCAGCGGAGCCAAAGGATATGAATTCCGCTATGCCTCAAATTCGAAGATGAAGTCGGCAAAACGCGTCACAGGAAAATCCACTTCCAAGACCATAGGCAGCCTGAAGAAAGGCAAGACCTATTACGTTCAGGCGCGGGCCTATAAAACGGATTCGAAAGGGAAGAAGATTTATGGTTCCTGGAGCGGGAAGAAGAGTGTTAAAATAAAGAAATAGAAGTCCCATTTAACCGGTGCGGCATAGGCTGCGCCGGTTGTGTTTTATTGAGATTTTATTGAAAGTCTGGCAAAATCTTGCAATGTTGACAATAAGATAGCGGTGCTGTATAATGAGACTGGCAATTTTTTACTGTGAAATCTAAAGCTTTCACAGTAAAGATGGCCATGCGGCCCGTAAAAGGGCAGGCTGAGCAGACTGGACATTTACAGTGAAATCTAAAGCTTTCACAGTAAAGATGACCATGCGGCCTATGAAACGGCAGGCTGAGCAGGATGGATATTTAGAAAGGAAAAGGTGGATCATGATTATGAAAAAGAGAAGGTTATTGTCTCAAAGGCTATTAATGCCTGTTTTTGTATTAGCGCTGGTACTGGCGGGAATGTTTTTTCAAAAGACTCAGACACTGGAAGCGGCCGAACTGGACGGCACAGCGACTGAGACAGTGAAGGCGGATGTCCCGGAAGATAATGAGTCAGTGCAGGCGCCGGGCAAACCGGAGTCTTTGGAGGTGACCTGGAAAGGCGGAAAAGAAGTGGAACTTGCCTGGGAGGAAGCTTCCGACGCAACGAAATATTTGGTATATCGTTCTTTTACCAGCAATTCCACTGGTTTTGCAGAGATTGGCGAGGCAGAAGAGACAAGTTACACGGATGAAGAAGCATCCCCGGGAAAGACCGCGTATTACAAGGTGGTTGCTTATAACGATGATGTGGAGGGAGCCTCCAGCGATGTGAAGAGCGTCTATGTTATAAAAGCTCCTGCCAAGGTAAAGGCAAAGGTTTCAAAGACTACAGTTACCGTTTCTTTTAAATCCTCCGCAAAAGCTTCAGGCTATGAAATCTGGTACAGAGAAGGCACCAAGGGCGGATTCAAAAAAGCCGCTGCCCTGAAATCAGGCAAAACCGTGAAGAAGAAATTTAAAAGCATGAAGCCCGGCACATACTATTATAAAGTGAGAGCTTACGGAAAGAGCGGCGGTGAGAGAGCTTATACGGATTATGGAAAGACTGTGAAAGCAAAAATAGCAGGCAGCACCATTGAAAATACAAAATCCCAGCTGACCATTGAGGCGGATGTGAAGCTTTCCGGAAAAGGAAGCGGCTACCATGCAAAGATTGTAATGGCTACGCCTAGTTCCGCAGTGTCTTTCGGCATTCAGTACGATGAACATGCAACGCCTCCCTATACAGGAAAAGCCATGGCGCTGATTGAGAATGTGGCTTCGAATGATCCGGGCGGCCAGAGGTATACAAGGCCCAGCAACAAATCCTTAAAATTGAATAAGACCTATCACCTGATGATGACGGTTGATAAACAGGGAAATGGAGATGTATACCTGGATTACAAGAAAATCGGAAGTTTTTCCCAGCCTAATATTGCGAAAGAACCCTGCTATTTAAGGATTGAAGCATGCGCAAGGTTAAACGGGGACAGCGTAAAAGCTACTTTTTCAAACATAAAATGCAAGTGGAATGGGAAATATGATTCCAGTAAGGTGTTAGGAAAATCCCTGCAGTGGGTAGAATTTAAGCAGAATCAAGGCTTGAAATATAAGTACAATAAAAAGAGCAATAACATTGTGATCTCTGGAACAGTTCAGGGAGCCCATGGAGACTGGGACGTTGATTATAACGGCGTACAGGATATCCTTCAGTTCCAGGGACCCTATTAAAATGAAGATTTGAAGCCCTCTGGACAGAGACTGGACTGCTGGCGGCAGAGGGAAAGAAGGGGTTGTCGGAAAATGAAAATTACACATAATATACGGTTGGGATACATAACCGTATATAGTGGAAATCTGCCATTTCCCGACAGCCCTTTTCTAGAGCGAACAATTTGTATTTCGAGGCACAGGAAGGGGCGTACTGCCTTGATTTCCGTGCCCAAACAGAAAAAGTTCGCTATAATACTAGAAACAAAAATGGAACACAGAAAGGAAAGGTCACACAATGGCAAAATCGCTGGTAGAAAAAGCGTTTCGTACCTGGAAAGAGGAAGGCGCTGCCGTATTTTATGACAAGACAAAAAATAAAATAAAAAATAAAATAAAAAGCTTAAGCGGACAAGAAACAGATATAGCGGTGGAAATCTACAATGCCTGGATTGCCGCGAATGAGCGTGATATCCTGTCTGTGGAAGAGTTAGCCTATCAGCCGTTTTTTTCCGTGGTGATTCCGGTATATAATGTCGAGGATCAGATGCTGCGCGCATGTATTGATTCTGTATTGGGACAAACTTATAAAAATTTTGAGATTATCCTGGTAGATGACGCGTCCACACAGGAATCTGTGCGCAAAACTCTTGGCAAATATGAGGGCAGGGATGGAATCACGATCATTTACCGCGAAGAAAACGGTAATATCTCCCGTGCCACCAATGATGGAATCAAAGCGGCAAAAGGTGAGTTTGTAGCTTTATGTGACTGCGATGATTTGTACGCCCCCAATGCTCTGTATGAGATAGCAAAGAAATTAAATGAAGACAGCTCTCTTGACTATATTTATACAGATGAAGACAAAATCAGCGAGGATGGAAAAGTCCGCCGGGATCCTTTCTTTAAGCCGGATTGGTCGCCGGAAACATTTATGTCATATATGTATACCTGCCATATTTCTGTTTTCCGGAGGACGGTTCTTGAAGAAGTTTCCGGGCTTCGGCCGGGATTTGAGGGATCCCAGGACTATGATCTGGTCTTGCGGGTCATGGAGAAAACCTCTCATATCGGACATGTTCCCAAGATTTTGTATCACTGGCGCATGCGCAAGGAATCTACCGCAAATGCCATGACAGCGAAGCCCTATGTGATGAACGCAACCAGTAAGGCAAAAGAAGAAGCGCTGGAACGCCGGGGGCAGACCGGAAGATTAACGCTGCTGCCGGAAATTTCACAATACCGTGTCACTTATCTTCCCCAGGGAAATCCTTCTGTTTCCATTATAATTCCTTCTAAGGATAATCCGGAAGTGCTCAAAATGTGCCTTAGCAGCATTTTACAGCATACAGATTATGAGAATTATGAAGTGGTGATTGTAGATAATGGAAGCAGTGAGGAAAATAAAAAGAAAATAGAAGATATGGTTCAGCAGGAGGAACAGGCGGGAACCATGAAAAATATCATATATTTCTATGAGCCGATGGAATTTAATTTTTCCAGGATGTGCAATATCGGCGCGGAGAAAGCCAGCGGGGAGTTTCTTTTGTTTTTAAATGACGATATTGAAATCAGCGAAGCGGTGAAACAGAATCCGAATCTTACGGAGCCGGTGGAACAGTGGCTGACTGTATTGACCGGCCAGGCCCAGGTGTCTTATACAGGCGCAGTGGGATGTAAGCTGTATTATCCGGGCGGCATTCAATTTCAGCATGCAGGCGTACTGAATCTGCCCATCGGGCCCGGCCACTGCCTGTATGGCATGGACGACGATCTCAATTATTATTACGGCAGGAATCTTCTGGACTACAACTTCTGTGCAGTCACAGGCGCCTGCCTGATGGTGGAACGGAAAAAATTCGACGAGGCAGGCGGTTTTGACGAGGAGCTTGCGGTGGCCTATAATGATGTGGCGCTGTGTTTCCGCCTGCTGGAACTGGGATACCATAATGTACTCCGCAATGACGTTGCGCTGGTGCACCATGAATCTGTAAGCCGCGGCCTGGATCAAGCGTCGGAAGAAAAAGAAGAGCGCAGAAAATGTGAAATGAAAAAATTATATGAAAAGCATCCAAAGTTTTTGGGCGGCTATGATCCCTGTTACAATCCCAATCTGGTTCCGGATAAAGGAGATTTTTCTTTTAATATGACTCCCCGGGTATAACAAAGATTTAGAAAAGGAACAGTATTATTATGAAAGAGAAAGCTTTCACAGTATGGATGGCCATGCGGCCCGCCGGACGGGAGGCTGAGCATGATGGGGTTATTATATGGAGCGTAAATCAGAAAATATTATTTTGGAAATTATAAAGAACCGCAGTATGATTAAAAACCTGGCAAAGAACGATTTTAAGACCAAATTCGCAGGCGCGTACCTGGGGATTATCTGGGCTTTTGTGCAGCCGGTGGTTACAGTGCTGATCTATTGGTTTGTGTTTGACAAGGCAATGGGAATGGGAGCCCGGGCGGCTCTTCGGGGAGAGACGCCCCTGCCCTACGTTTTGTGGCTGGTGGCCGGCATTGTACCCTGGTTCTTTTTCTCCGACTGCGTCAGCGCAGGGACAGTGGCCCTTGTGGAATACAGCTATTTAGTGAAGAAGGTCGTGTTCAACATTGACATTCTTCCGGTGGTGAAAGTAATTTCTTCCGTATTTGTGCACATTTTTTTTGTGGCGGTTGCAGTAGTGCTGTTTTTGCTTTTCGGCTATATGCCGGATATTTATGTTTTACAGGCGTTTTATTACAGTCTGGGGGTATTGGTTCTCGCCCTTGGCATTTCGTATCTGACCAGCGCGGTGTCGGTATTTTTTCCGGATGTGCGTCAGATGGTGGGCATTGCTCTGCAGATTGGGGTTTGGATCACGCCGATTATGTGGAATATAGATGATATGAGGGCCAGCATACCAGATGCCCTGATGGTAATCTTAAAGTGCAATCCTCTGTATTATATCGTGATGGGATATCGGGAATCCTTCATTGATAAAGTATGGTTTTGGGAGCATCCGGGAATGACGCTTTATTTTTGGGGATTCACAGTCTTAATCTGCCTGCTGGGCGTTACGGTATTTAAACGCTTGAAAGTGCATTTTGCGGATGTGTTATAAAGGACGGCGCCAGTTGTGATCCGCCTGCCCAAGAAAGCAGGGATGGGACAAGGCTAATTCTGAGGCGCGAAAGATTTCAATGGATGGAGAGAACTATGCGGAAGATAGCGATTAAGGTGACCGAAGTCAGTAAAATTTATAAATTATATGATACGCCGGCTGCCCGGCTGAAAGACGCGCTGGGGCTTGCAAGAAAGCAGAATTACCGGGAACATGCGGCTCTGCATGATATCACCCTGGAAATAGAAAAGGGGGAGACCGTCGGCATTATAGGGACAAACGGTTCCGGCAAATCCACGCTCCTTAAGATTATTACAGGCGTCATCCGCCAGACAAAAGGGGAGGTGGAAGTGGACGGCAGAATTTCCGCGCTGCTGGAGTTAGGGGCCGGGTTCAATATGGAATATACGGGTATTGAAAATGTCTACCTCCAGGGAAATATGATGGGATTTACCAAACAGGAGATCGAGGGGAAGATGGAATCTATCCTGGAATTTGCGGATATCGGAGATTTTGTCTATCAGCCGGTGAAGACTTATTCCAGCGGAATGTTTGTGCGTCTGGCCTTTGCGGTGGCAATCAATATTGAGCCGGAGGTTCTGATTGTGGATGAGGCATTGTCGGTGGGCGACGTGTTTTTCCAGGCCAAATGCTACCGCAAATTTGAAGAGTTTAAGAAGCAGGGAAAGACGATTTTATTTGTCAGCCACGACTTGAGCAGCATCACGAAATACTGTGACAGGGCAGTTCTTCTGAATAAAGGGGTCAAGGTAATGGAAGGCACTCCCAAAGAGGCGGTGGATCGCTATAAGATGGCGCTGGTGGAGCAGGATGAAGCGGATCTCATGAAAAACGCGTCTTTATGGGTGTCTGGATCTGACAGCGGGAAGTGGAGGGAAAGGCTGCCCCTGAATCCGGATACCCTGGAATACGGCGATAAAAAGGCAGAAATTGTGGATTTTGCCGTTGTAGATAAAACAGGAAAAATTACTAATATCATTGAGAAGGGCGATTTATTTACCATTAAAATGAAGGTGCGGTTTGCAGAAGATGTAGCGGAGCCGGTGTTTGCATTTACCTTTAAGAACCTGATGGGGATTGAGATTACCGGGACAAACAGTATGCTGGAGAAACAGGGCATGGAACCCCGGAAAGCAGGGGACGTACAGAGCATCGCGTTTACGCAGCGCATGATTCTGCAGGGCGGGGAATATCTGCTGTCCTTGGGATGTACAGGATTTGAGCATGAGGCATTTCAGGTGCATCACCGCCTGTATGACGTGTGCAGCCTGACCGTAATTTCAGATAAGAATACGGTGGGATTTTTTGATATGGAATCTTCTGTATCAGTGGAAGGGGAAGAAAAGGATGCGTAAAATTGGAAATGTTTGTTTGGATGAAACTTATTATCCGGGAGAGGATTACTACAGCGACGGAGCCGTCGAAGAGCGGATTCTGAAATTGACAGAGGAGTACGAGGAAAGCGATTATCACAAAATTATTGTAAAAGAGCGGGATTGGGCGGTGATGTATCATCTGGCTCATGAACGCGGAAATATTTTATCCTGGTATCCCTTCCAGAAAGGGGCGAAAATTCTGGAAGTGGGTTCCGGCTGCGGGGCTGTTACGGGCGCGCTGGCTGCCCATGCAGGTTCGCTGACCTGTATTGACCTTTCTAAGAGGCGCAGTGAGATTAATGCTATGCGCAACCGGGAACGGGATAACATTAAGATTTGCGTCGGAAATTTTCAGGATATTGAGAAAGGTTTAGAGAAGGATTTTGACTATGCCACCTTGATTGGCGTGTTTGAGTACGGCCAGGGATATATCGGCGGGGAGAAGCCTTACCATGAATTCCTGACTGCGATTATGGAACATATCAAGCCGGGCGGAACGCTTTTGCTGGCGATTGAAAATAAATTCGGGCTGAAATATTGGGCGGGATGCACCGAGGATCATGTGGGAAGAATGTTCGAGGGAATTGAAGGCTATCCCACTGCGGATGGAGTGCGTACCTTTACAAAGCCGGAGCTGATGCAGATTCTGGAAGAATGCGGCTGCACAGATTACAATTTTTACTATCCCCATCCCGATTATAAGCTTCCGCTGACCATCTATTCCGATCATCATCTTCCACAAAAGGGAGGGCTGGCAGGGAATTTCTGCAATTTTGACCGTTCCCGTCTGGCTCTTATGGATGAGGGGCGGGCTTTTGACGAGATTATAGAAAACGGGCTGTATGATCTGTATGCCAATTCCTTTTTTGTAGAAATCAGAAAGGCGCCAGTGCGGAATTCCTCTCACCCGGTTCCTGACAAGGCTTTCCACAGCCAGGAAACAGGAAAGGCGCCGGTGCAGAATTCCCCTGCGCAGGTAGTCTATGCTAAGTATTCCAATGGGCGGGGGCCAAAATTCGCAATTCAGACGCATATTAGTGAGAAAACCTGCGGTTTTCCCAGTACAGATAGCCATGGGGTCTGCCAGGCGGCAGATGACGCAGGAGGAAAATTTAATGAGAAAGTCTCCGGCATTTCCAGTACAGATAATGCAGGAGGGAAGCTTAGCGGGAAAGTCTCCGGCGTTTCCAGTACAGATAATGCAAAAGAAGAATTCAGCGGAAACATTCGGATATATAAAAAGGCAGAGTATGAGGAAGGGCATCCCCATATCCGCCATATTGCCCAGGCAGCCAAGAAGCTTCAGGCGCTTTGGGCGGAAAAAGGGATTTTTCAGGTGAACCGGTGCAGATTGGAGGAAGATAAAATTTACTTTGAATATCTGCAGGGGGTTACGTTGGAAGAAACTTTGGATCAGCTGCTGGAGCAGAAAAAACTGGAGCTGGTGATGGACAAAATCCAAAAAGCAGTAGACAGCATCCATTCCGCCGCTCCTCTTGTAGAATTTCACGCTGTGCCGGAATTTCAGCAGGTCTTTGGGGAAGTTGAGCTTCCGGCCGGGACTCAGGCGGTGGAAACTGCGGACATTGATATGATTTTTTCCAATCTTTTGCCGGCCGGGGAAGGAAAATATCATGTGCTGGATTACGAATGGACCTTTTTCTTTCCGGTTCCTGTGGGATTTATTGTGTACCGGGCGCTGCATTATTATCTGGAAGGGGCGTTTGGACGCAGGATTCTGGGAAACTACGTGAGTGAATACGCAAAGTTGCATCCAAAGCCAGGCTATGAAGGGGGAACCCCTCAGGAAACAGAGAATGATTTGGGCGGATTTTATGAATATTTCGGCGTCAGCAGAAAAATGCAGCGGATTTATACGGAAATGGAACAAAATTTCCAGAAATACATCAGCGGCGGCTATGCTTCCATCTTTGACCTTTACAATATTATGGGGAAGGCGGCTTTTCCGCTGAGGGGCATTATGCAGGAGGCGGAGCGCAGGCGGATGCAGGTATATCTGGATGCCGGGCGGGGATTTTCAGAGGAAAATTCTTACTTTATCGACCAGATCTTTCAGGATCATATGTGCTGTAAAATCTCATTGCCCAAAGGCACCAGGGGAGTTTCGATTGATCCGGCTTTCAGCGCTTGTATTTTAAGGGATATTCAGCTTAAGTGGGAAGACGGCGGTGCTGCGCCCTATGTGACTACTGGACTGGAAATCGGAGAGAACTGCTATTTATTTGACAATATAGACCCCAAAATTATTGTAGGAGAAATTCCGCAGGAGAGACGCCAGATAGAGGTTTCTTATAAAATCAGTATTTTGGAAGGAAAGACAGCAGATTTGCTGATGGATAAGCTGAGTGGAAAGGGAAAGATTAAGGACAGGGTCCGAAAGCTGATAAGAGGATAAAGGCTTGGAGGGAATATGAAATTTTGTTTCGGGTGGTTTGCAGCTCTATTGGTTCGTTTTTATTCAAAGGAGAAGAGTTAAATGAAGTTGGCTAGGAATAAAGATTTCAGGAAACTGGCAGTCATTCTTGCAGCCGCGGCGGCATTGGCATTTGGACTGGAACGGATTTTCGCTGTTCTGTTTTATGGAGGAGACCGTTTTTTCTGGGGAAGGTATCTGTCAATTTTCGTGGTATTGGAGCTTATGGCATGCATGGTATGTTTTCGCGAGATTGTTGCGAAAAAGGCGGAGATAGCCGCGCTGGCAGTCATTCTCAGCGTGGGGACGCTCTATGCGACAGTGGTTCCCGCCAGCACCGGAATTTCCTGGGATGATGAATGGCATTACAATTGTTCCATGGTGCTGTCCCATGTGATAAATCCTGATGTGTCAAAAGCGGAATATTATTATGCCGACAAGAAATGTTACCTGACAACGGCGCTGGAACATAAGAATTATGACAGGGAAAGCCAAAGGGAGACATATCAGGAAGTGGACGAGCTGCATCAATTCAAAGACAAAACCCTGACAGGAAGATTCTGGCCCCGTTACCGGAACCTTTGTTACCTGCCGGCTGCTTTCGGTCTCTGGCTGGGCAGGCTGATTTCCCTGCCCTACCATATGACCTTTATGCTGGGACGCTGGTTTAATGTGCTGTTTTACGCGGTTGTGGTATTTCTTGCCATCCGCAAACTAAAATCCGGAAAAATTTTGGCGGCAGCGGTGGCTCTGATTCCCTTTAACATTTTCATGGCTTCTTCTTATTCTTATGATCAATGGATTACAGCGTGGCTTCTGTACGGCTTTTGCTGTTTTTTCGGAGAACTGCAGCAGCCGGAGAAAAAAATGACTGTCCGGGAATGGATTTGCATGCTGTTTGCCTTTTTTATAGGAGTAGGCCCCAAAATGCTGTATATTCCCCTGGTACTGCTGACTTTGTTTATGCCTAAGGAAAAATTTGTCAGCTCCAAACAGCGGAAGCTTATGATGGCTGCGGTGCTGTGCGTGTCAATTGCCGTATGCGGGAAGTTAATCTTGATGTTTATTTCGCCCGGCTCCATTCAGGACGCCCGGGGCGGAACGGAAGTTGACGCTTTGGGGCAGGTTTCTTATATTTTTGCCCATCCCTGGGAATATACCAAGACATTATTGGGATTCCTGGTGGATTATGTGTCTTTGGAGTCTGCGAACCGCTATTTTTCAAATCTGCAGTATTTGACGAATCTGCAGCCTACGGCATTGTCCGCGCTTGCGGTGGCAACTCTGGCTGCAGTGGCGCTTACGGACAAGAATGAATATGATTTAAATGTCACAAAGCTTCCCAGGATTGTGACATACGCGCTGTCATTCGCCATTCTGTGTCTGGTGGCAACTTCCATGTATGTTGCCATTACGCCGGTGGGAAGCGATACCATTGGGGGATGCCAGTATCGCTATATTGCGCCGATTCTGTTTCCGGTATTATATTCCCTGGGAAGTGAAAAATTGCTGAATAAGATAAAAAGTAAGATAAACATAGAGGTAAAAAGGGAATATTACAATGGGATTGTGTTAGGAATTTTTGCTTTTATTTCAATTCATGCGGTGTGGGTATATGCCGTTAACTTGTATTAGAACTTAGAAAAAGGCTGCCGGGAAATGGAAAATTTCCGCAATATATAGCTCTGGATCATTGAGTATCAAACCATATATTGTACGCAAATTTCATTTTCCGGCAGCCCCTTTATCATCGGCGGCAGCGCTTAATCTTTTTCTTTAATGCAGTTCCAGGTTAGGGTTACATATGCCTTCGTCTTGGTATTGCGCATAGTAAATGTAATGTAGTCCAGATCCCCGTCAAAGGTGACTTTCTTTGAAAAAGAAGATTTACTGCAGGAATTAATTTCGTAAGATCCGGAGCCATACTGCATTTTCATGGAGGTAATTCTCCAGCCCTTTGCGGCCTTTGCGGAAACCGTCTGGTTTTTCAAAACGGAAGAATGAAAGTAATTGCATTCGGTAGCGGATCGAAAGCGGGAAGTGAAGTTTTTCTTTCCCACCTTAAAGCTACGCAGGGGATTGCTGTAATTTTTTACCGTAATGGTGGATTTCAGTTTCTGGCTCCCTATCTGAAAGGTAATATCGGCAGTTCCGGCTTTTTTGAAAAAATAAACCCGGATATCGCCGTCCTTGTTAATATAGGGCCTTGCAATGGAAGAATCACTGCTGGCCAGCGACTGAATGGAGGATGGTTTCGGTTTCTTGGTGGAACCTTTCCGGCAGACCCTCAGCGTCACAAAGGTGGCCGGCAGGTCGTCCGGCGCAGAGTAAAATACCATATTCTTGTAAGAACTGGGCAGATAATACGAAGCCGCAGCCTCCACATCGCTGCCGGCCTGGGGAACAAAAAGAATTCCCGTCAGCAGAATGGCAAAAGTTAGTGCCAATGAGGAAAATTTTTTCAATAACTTTTTCAATACTAAGACCTCCCATGATTTAGTTTGAGTGAAAATGATAATAAAAGCTAATAATAAAGGTACCATAATTAAAGAAAAAAAACAATGGAAGATTTCTCATGGAATTGTTAAGAAATTTATAATTTTTTCTAAATATTCCAAAATTTGCGTAATGAAGCAAAGGGTGGTATAATTTACCATGAGGAGGGACCCGGCCCATAATCTCCCACTCTCTATATCGTAGTAAGCCGGGAGGAGCCCTGATGGTTCGTACAACTCCTCACACCGTAGTAAGCCGGGAGGAGCCCTGATGGTCAGTACAACTCCTCACACCGTAGTAAGCCGGGAGGAGCCCTGATGGTTCGTACAATATAACTCAACAAATGAAAAGAAAGTCCGCAGCCCTCCGCGCAACAGATAATCACCACCCCAGGGCCGGATAAAGGGATAAAATATGAGAAAACGAGAACAGTATAAGCATTTATTGAATCTGACTGCAAATTTTATGATGCTGGCAATGGAAGCGGCAATGTTTGCCTATACCTGGTATATCATTTATTATCCGACGCTGGCCAAAGCAAACCGTCCCTGGCACAGAGGAAACTGGGCGGTGATCGGCATATATGTGCTGATTATGTATTTTTTTACCAGAACTTTCGGCGGTTACAGGATCGGGTATCTGCGGATTACCGATGTATGCCTTTCGCAGATTCTGTCTATTTTCTGCGCGAATGTGGTAGGATATCTGCAGGTGTGCCTGGTGGCAAATGACTACATGCCGGCGCATCCCATGATTATGCTGACATTTACAGAATATTTGGTGATACTGCCGGGAGTATATCTGGTAAGATTTGTCTATACCAGGCTGTATCCGCCCAAGAAAATGATTGTGATATACGGGAAACGTTCCCCGGATGAGTTAATTCAGAAAATCAATTCCCGGAAAGATAAATATAATGTCTGTGCTACGGCCAGCGTTTATCTGGGATATGAAGAACTGTACACCAGAATTTTGGAATATGAGGCCGTAGTTCTCTGCGATCTGCCCACCAGCATGCGCAATCCCATTTTAAAATTCTGTTTTGACCAGAATAAACGGACTTATATTACGCCCAAAATCTCGGACATTATTCTGACGGGGACAGAGTCCATTCATCTGTTTGACTCTCCGCTGATGCTGTCCCGAAACCACGGGCTGACCATTGAGCAGCGGTTTGTAAAGCGAGCCATGGACATTGTGCTGTCCCTGATTGCCATTGTCATTTCGTCCCCTGTGCTTTTGCTGATTGGGATGTGCATTAAATTATATGACAAAGGGCCGGTGTTTTATACCCAGGAGCGGCTGACCAGAGGCGGGGAAAGATTTCAGATTGTTAAATTCCGCAGTATGCGGATCGATTCTGAACAAGACGGCGCCCAGCTTGCCAGAAAAGACGACGACAGAATTACGCCGGTAGGGAGGGTGATCCGCCAGACTCATTTTGACGAACTGCCCCAGATTTTTAATATTTTAAAGGGGGAAATGTCCTTTGTGGGACCAAGGCCGGAGCGGGAGAGCATTGCCAAAGAGTATGAGGCGGTGATCCCAGAGTTCAGTTTCCGGCTGAAGGTGAAAGCGGGCCTGACCGGGTATGCGCAGATTTACGGAAAATACAATACAACCCCCTATGATAAATTAAAATTAGATTTAACTTATATAGAAAACTATTCTTTCTGGCTGGATTTGAAGCTGATGCTGATGACCTTTAAAATCATCTTCCAGAAAGAAAATACAGAAGGCATTGATAAGAAACAGAGGACGGCGGTAAAGTAAGGAGGCGCAGAAATGGAAAGCCAGATATCCGTATCCGTAATTATGCCGGCCTATAACGCCGGAAATTATATTGCAGAAGCCATTGAGTCTGTGCTGTGCCAGGAGGTGCCTCTGGAGCTTTTGGTGATTGACGACTGCTCCGCAGACAATACGGCTGAAATTGCTGCCCGGTACGCCCGGGATGAGCGAGTGGTATTAATCCGGAATAAACAGAACCAGGGAGCGGCCGAGAGCCGCAATATCGGAATCCGCCGGGCCAGGGGAAAGTATCTGGCCTTTCTGGACGCGGACGACTGGTGGCAGCAGGGGAAATTAAAGCTCCAGTGTGAGAAGCTGCAGGAAACAGGCCTGGTATTATGCTGCACCGGCCGGGAATTAATGAACGCAGACGGCTCGCCCAGAGGAAAAATCATAGGCGCGCCGGAAGTGATTACTTATCAGATGCTCCTTCGGACAAACAGTATTGCCTGCTCTTCGGTTGTGATGCGGACAGAGGCGGCCAGGGAATTCTATATGAGCCATGACGAGCTTCATGAAGACTATATTTTATGGCTGAAAGTGCTGAAAAAATACGGCAATGCCTGCGGAATCAACCAGCCTATGCTGAAATCCAGAATGAGCCAGGGGGGCAAATCCAGAAATAAACTGAAGTCCGCCCGAATGCATTTCGGCGTATACCGGCTGATGGGGATCGGGAGGCTTGCGTCCTGTTATTATTTTCTGATGTATATGTTTCACGGCATCCGCAAATATATGTAATAGAATCCGCAATGGAATCCGCAATGCAGCGCGGAAGGCCATGCAGCTGAAATTCGCAATGGGACGCGGAAGGCCATATAATTGGAATCCGCAATGACCTGCAGACAGAACTGCAGATGGAAAGGTGAGGAACAGTTAGCAATGAGAGAGAGAATGAAGAATTTTATCCGTTACCGTTTTCTGTTGGGAGAGTTGGTAAAAAAAGGAATCAAACTGAAATACAGAAGATCCTATCTGGGGATTTTGTGGTCGCTGCTGGAGCCGCTTTTGACCACCTGTGTGCTGACGATTGTGTTCGGAACGCTGTTTGGCAACAACGATCCTACATTTCCGGTCTATATTTTAAGCGGGCGTCTGCTCTATTCCTTCTTTTCCCAGGGCACCACGGGGGCGCTGAAATCCATTCGGGCCAACGCGTCCATGATTAAGAAGGTGTATGTGCCCAAATATCTCTATCCTTTGTCAAGCGTCCTGTTTAATTATATTATATTTTTGATTTCTCTAGTGGTGCTGATTGTGCTGGCAATGGTGTTTCGGGTATTTCCGACCTTTCAGATTCTGTGGGCGGTGCCCTGCCTGCTGCTTTTATTGCTTCTTTCCTATGGAGTGGGGATGATTTTAGCCACCATCGGAGTGTTTTTCAGAGATATGGAATATCTTTGGAATGTATTGTTGATGCTGGTCATGTACACCTGCGCCATTTTCTATTTTCCAGAGAAATTGTTAAAAAGCGGTTATGGCTGGATTTTAAAATGGAATCCGCTGTACTGCATTATTGCCAATTTCAGGAATGCCGTATTCGGGGAGCCGGTGCACATGAAAATGTTTCTGTATGCCGCCGGATTCAGCGTGGCTTCTTTAGTCCTGGGACTTTATGTCTTTTACAAGAAACAGGATGAATTTATCTTACAGATCTAGAGGGAAAGGGAGAGGAACATGGCAAAAGAAATAATCCGGGCAGAGCATATCGGCATGAAATTCAACCTCAGCAAGGAAAAGGTGGACAGCCTGAAAGAATATGTCATCAAGTCCATCAAGCGCCAGATGGAATACAACGAATTCTGGGCCCTTAAGGACATCAGCTTTACACTGGAAAAAGGAGACCGCCTGGGCATCCTGGGTCTGAACGGAGCGGGAAAGAGCACTCTTTTGAAAGTGATTGCAGGAGTCTTTAAGCCCACTGAGGGCAAGGTATACAAAAAAGGAAAAATCGCTCCGCTGCTGGAATTGGGAGCCGGGTTTGATATGCAGTATACCGGCGCGGAAAATATTTACCTTTACGGGGCAGTGCTGGGGTACAGCAAGAAATTTATTGATGAAAAATTTGATGAAATTGTAGCGTTTTCAGAATTAAATAAGTTTATCGACGTTCCCCTGAAAAATTATTCCTCAGGAATGAAGTCCAGACTGGGATTTTCCATCGCTACGGTGGTGGCGCCGGAGATTCTGATTCTGGATGAAGTGCTGTCAGTGGGGGACGCGAAATTCAGAAAGAAGAGCGAAGGCAAAATTATGAGCATGTTTGACAAAGGCGTGACAGTGCTCTTCGTATCCCACTCCCTGGAGCAGGTCTGCCGGCTGTGCAATAAAGCAGTGATTCTGGATCACGGCAGAATAAAATCTTTTGGCGGGATTGACGAGGTGGCGGAGGTATACCGGAAGATGCTGGAGTAAAACGGGCTACAATTTACATCCATGCCAGATTTTATAATGCTTTTTATTATATCTGGGTGTGAATTGTAACCGGGACTGCCATTTGAAGCCGCCTTCGGCGGGGGCCGTCCTGCTATGGAAGTAAAGTTGCAATAGGTCATAAACTGTGATATATTTGGTAAAGAATGGTTCAGAAATAAAGGATGAATTGACAATTACGGAGGAAGAACAATTGAAGCTGATTATACAGATACCATGCTATAACGAGGCGGAAACACTGGAAATTGCATTGAATGATCTGCCGAAGCAGATAGATGGAATCGACGAAATTGAATATCTGATTATCAATGACGGCAGCAAGGACAACACCGTAGAGGTGGCCAGGAACTGGGGCGTCAACTATGTGGTGGACCTGAAACGGAACAAGGGGCTTGCCAAAGGATTTATGGCGGGGCTGGACGCCTGTCTCAGAAACGGGGCGGATATTATCGTCAACACAGACGCCGATAACCAGTACTGCGCAGATGATATTGAGAAAATTGTCCGTCCGATTCTGGAGGGAAAAACAGATATCGTCATCGGCGCAAGGCCGGTGGATGATACAGAACACTGGTCCCCTCTGAAGAAAAAGCTGCAGCATTTCGGTAGCTGGGTGGTGCGCAAAGCCTCCCGCAGCGAGATTCCCGACGCGCCCAGCGGTTTTCGGGCCTACAGCAGGGAAGCGGCTATGCGTCTTAACGTGGTCAATGAGTACACCTATACCTTAGAGACGATTGTCCAGGCCGGGAGAAGCAAAATCGCTATGGAATCCGTGCCCATCCGCACCAATGCGGAGCTCAGGCCTTCCCGGCTGTTCAGCAGTATGTTCGGCTATGTGAAGAAATCCATGCTGACCATTTTAAGGGCGTTTATGATGTACCGTCCGCTGATGGTATTTTCTGTGATCGGCAGCATTATCTTTGCCGTGGGACTTGCCATCGGCGTACGATTTTTAGTATATTACTTTGGCGGAAGCGGCGCGGGCCACATGCAGTCCTTGATTCTGGCAAGCACGCTGATGCTGCTGGGATTCCAGACCTTTATCGTGGGGCTTCTGGCGGATATTATCTCGGCAAACCGGAAAATATTAGAAGACGTCCAATATCACGTCCGGAAACTGGACTTTGACAGGGATATGGAAAGAAAGCAAAAGGCAGAGGGCGATGGAAGCCCCCGGCAGCCGGAAAGCGGCCAAGGCGCAGATAAGGAGTGAGGCGGCCGGTTTATGATTAAGAAGAAAGAACGGGAACGCGCATAAGTTGGCTTCTGAAAAGAAGACAGAACAGAAATAGGACAAAGAGCGGCAGGAATGCCCGTAAGTTGGTTTCTGATAAAAAGATAGAATAGGAAACAGAATCAAGAACATTCAGGAGGGCCAAAACATGGTATACGGCGTAATTTTAGCAGGCGGCGTGGGCAGCCGCATGGGGAATGCAGAAAAGCCCAAGCAATATCTCCAGATCGGCGATAAACCCATTATCATCCATACAGTGGAGAAGATGTACGTTCATCCGGAGATTGAAAAGGTTGTGGTATTATGTCCGGAGCAATGGGTATCCTATACAAAAACCTTGCTGAAAAAATACAGGCTTCCCGTTGAGCAGATTGCAGTGTTAAAGGGCGGGGCCACCCGAAACGGAACGATTATGAACGCCATCTCCTATATTGAAGAACAGGGAGATTTAACGGAAGATACGATTATCGTAACCCACGATTCAGTCAGGCCCTTTATCACCCACCGGATTATTTCCGAAAATGTGTGGTTTGCCAGAAAGTACGGGGCCTGCGATACGGTGATTGCCGCTACGGATACGATCGTGGAGAGCCGTGACGGAGAAATCATCAGCGATATTCCGGAACGATCCAAAATGTACCAGGGCCAGACCCCTCAGAGTTTTTGCGCGCTGAAATTAAAAAATTTATATGAAAGCCTCAGCGAAGAGGAAAAGAAAATTTTGACAGACGCAGCCAAAATCTTTGCCATGAAAGGGGAAAAGGTTTATCTGGTTCAGGGGGAAGTTTCCAATATTAAAATCACCTACCCGTATGATCTGCGGGTGGCGGAAGCATTGATCAAAGAGGACAGAAAATAATGTTAAATGCAGTGTATCGCTTAGTGGCGCCAAGAAGATTTGAAGTGGAATTTACAGAAATAGAATTGCAAAATGTCATCGTTCGGCCTACCCACCTGTCTATCTGCCGGGCTGATCAGAGATATTACCAGGGCACCCGCCCGGCAGAAGTTCTGGCCAGGAAACTGCCCATGGCGCTGATTCATGAGGGCATCGGCCAGGTGGTCTATGATGAGACCGGAGAGTATCAGACGGGTCAGCAGGTGGTGATGATTCCCAATACGCCCACAGAGCCGGATGCTGTCATTGCGGAGAATTATCTGCGCAGCAGCAAGTTCCGGGCCAGCGGGTTTGACGGATTTATGCAGGATTATGTGGAACTGGGACGGGACAGGCTGGTGTGCCTGCCGAAAGATATTGATTTGCGGGTAGCGGCTTTTACCGAACTGATTACCGTGAGCGTCCATGCCATCCGCAGATTTGACCGGATCGCCCATGAGAGACGCAGGAAAATAGGCATTTGGGGAGACGGCAACCTTGGGTATATCACAGCCCTTTTGTTCCACACCATGTTTCCTGATGTGAAGCTGTCGATTTTCGGCGTAGATGAAAATAAACTGGCAGATTTTGCTTTTGCGGAAGAAACATTTCTGGTCAAGGATATTCCGGAAGAACTGGAAGTGGACCATGCCTTTGAATGCGTAGGCGGAAACGGCGCTCAGATGGCCATTGACCAGATGATTGACCACATTGCGCCGGAAGGAACCATGGCGCTTCTGGGAGTATCCGAGAATCATGTGCCCATCAATACCAGAATGGTGTTGGAAAAGGGGCTGCGGCTGTTTGGCAGCAGCAGAAGCGGCCGGGAAGATTTTGAACGGACAGTGTCGCTGTTCGCCCAAAATCCGGAACTGGTGGGCAATCTGCAGAACCTTATCGGCAGTGTCATAGAGGTCGCTTCCATTTCTGATATGAAAGAAGCCTTTGAAACGGATATCCGCAGGGCTTTCGGAAAGACTGTAATGATTTGGAAAAATTAGCGGATAGCAGCAAGCATGAATGAGAGACAGCATCAAGTATGATGAACGAAATAGTGTGGAAAGCATGGGTAAAACAGCGGGTATTAAGAATATCATTCGGGGAAGCGTTAAATTTTTTGTCTATAAGATCCTTTTTCCGGGGGTGTACGCCCTTGGCGCGCTGCGCAGAATAAAAAAGGGAAAGACAGTATTTGCGGAGCTTCACGGCAGGACTTTAAGCGATAATTTCCGGCTTTTAAAAGAAGAGGCAGAGAAACAGGCAGGATTTCAGATCCGGGAATACTATCTGGATTTTCAAAAAGATTCCCTGTCCTATTACCGCAGATGTCTGGGCCTTCTGTGGGAGGCGTCAGACGCCCGGTATATTTTTCTCAATGATTCCTGCAATGTGCTGGGGGCTTTTCGGATGAGGAAGGGCAGCCAAATGATTCAGACCTGGCATGCCTGCGGGGCATTTAAAAAGTGGGGGTTCAGCTCCGCCGATCAGGAGTACGGCGAGAGCCGGGAAGAACTTATGAAGTACCCGTATCACAGGAATTATACCCTGGTTACCGTCAGCAGCCCGGAAGTGATTTGGGCCTACCGGGAGGCTTTTCAAGCGCCGGATTCTGTCGTTCAGGCATTGGGCGTCAGCCGGACGGATCTTTATTTCCGGGAATCTTTCCGCCAGTCGGCAAAGAAGAAATATGCCAGTCAGGTTCCTCAGGGAAAAGGGAAGAAATGCATCTTGTACGCACCCACCTTCCGGGGGGCCGGCGGGACGGCAGACAGCCCGAAAATCCTGGATTATGGGTATCTGAAGCAAAAATTGGGGCAGGATTATATTATCATAGAAAAACGCCATCCTTTTGTGAAAGAATCTTTGAAACCAGAAGTGACATGGCAGGATTTTGCCATCGGAGACTGTCAGATGGAAATTGCGGAGCTGCTCTGCATCGCGGATATTTGCGTGACAGATTATTCCTCTGTGATATTTGAATATTCCCTGATGGAGCGGCCCATGATTTTTCTGGCCTATGATCTGGAAGAATATTTTGATAACCGGGGATTTTATTACGACTATCGGGAATTTGTGCCGGGACCGATAGTAAAAAGCAGCGAAGAGCTTGTCGCGGCAGTCAGGAAGATTGAGGAACAGCCCAAAGAGGCCACAGAGAGAATCTCCGGATTCCGGCGGAAATTTATGTCTTCCTGTGACGGACATGCCACAGAGAGAATCTGGCGGGAAGTTATGAAATATGGAGAGCCAGGTAAGTGATAGTTTTTGGCAGGCGAATTGAAAATCAGGCAGGTGACAGTCTTTGGCAGGCGGACTGAAAATCAGCCAGGGCTATGAAAATAGAGAATCAGGCAGGTAACAGGCTATGGGAAGTAAACTGAAAATCAGACAGGCATTGAAAGAGTGCCTGAGAAAATTCATATTGCCCGTGGTATATCGTCTCTGCTGCCTCCGGTATCCCAAAACGGATCCCAGGCTTGCGGTATTTGCCGACGCCCATCACCGGGAATTTCCGGAGGATATGCGGCTCTTGAAAGAGGAAATGCAGCGGCGGGGGTACAGGATTGAGGAATTGGTGCACGATTTTTCAGAAATCAGTTTCGGGAAAAGCGTAAAAGCCATGTGTTCCTTTCTGAAATATTATGCCCAGGCAGGGCTGGTGGTGCTCTGTGATTACTACCTTCCTGTGATTTCCGTAAAAAAGAGGAAAGAAACAAAAGTAATTCAGCTCTGGCATGCCTGCGGCGCCTACAAGAAATTCGGATATGACGCCAGAGATGATTTGCTGTCCGCCAAAGATCAGAATATGTTTTGCAATTTTGATCTGGTTTCTGTCAGCTCCGAACATTGCAGAAAAATATATGCGGATGCTTTCCATCTTCCGCTGGAAAAGGTGCAGGCGTTAGGAGTCAGCCGCACGGACCGGTATTTTTCAGAACAATTTATGGAAGACTGCAGGAGCCGTTTTTTCAGAGAATATCCGGAGGCGGCCGGGAAGAAAATCATTCTTTGGGCGCCTACGTTCCGCAATAACGCGGCAGAGGGCACGCTGTTCGGCGCTGAGGCCATAGACCGTCTCAGTGAAAAGCTATCCGGGGAATGGTATATTGTAAGGAAGGTCCATCCCCACCTGGCAAATAAGTACGTCCTTGCGGGCAGCTGCCAGATTCCTACGGAACAGCTCTATGGGGCTGCCGATTTGCTGATTACCGATTATTCTTCGGTAATTTTTGACTTTGCGCTGACAAGAAAACCGATTCTGATTTATGCGCCGGATCGGATTTTGTATGAACAAAAACGGGGCTTTTATCTGAGGCTGGAGGAGCTTCCGGCACAGGTGGTCACAGAGGAAGCGGAACTCTTAGCAGTACTGGAGCAGGGGGAATATCATACGGTGACTGAGAAGTATGAGAGATTTATAGAAGAACAGCTGCAGATGTGTGACGGACACGCCACGGGCCGGATTGCGGATTATATTGCGGGTATGCAGAAGAAATAACAGGCGCGGCGCCCAAATGGAGGTAAAGAAAATGTCAAAGGATGTAAAGAAGAAACCGGGCAGGATTCCCGCTCTTTCCATGATGAAAAAGATGAAATCGGGAACCCTGGAGGCAGAGGATCTGGAGTCCTTTCCGAAAAACAACAGATGGGCTTTTAATGCAGGCAAGACTTTTGCGGGAAATCCCAAATATCTGTTTATCTATATCAATAAATACCGGAAAGATATTGACGCCTATTGGCTGTGCGACAGTGAGGAAACGGTGGAATATATCCGGAAGCTGGGCTATAAGGCCTACACGTTTGTAGACGGGGAAGCGCACCGGCTGGAAGCCCAGACCGGCGTTTATGTCGTGGAGCAGGTGAAGGAGAATATTCCGGAGCGGATGGCAGAGGTGAAGTATCTGAACCTTTATCATGGCGTGGGGTGCAAGTCTATCGAGCGACGGGCGCATACCGGATTTTTGACGGAACGGGTGGCAGGAAAATATATTCGGTATAACCAGTTTTATTATGACAGGCAGTTGTTCCTTGTGACATCTCCTCTGATGGAAAAGCATTTTATTTATCAGTGCGGACTGCGGGAAGACAGGGTGATCCGCGGAGGATATCCCAGGTGCATGTATCAGAAATACTTTGAGAAAGTAACTACCTTCAACCACAATATACGGGCCAGGAAAGGACTGGGGGCGGACGCCAGGATTGCGGCTTATGCTCCTACTTACCGGGATGATGTCCCCCAGGGGTTTATGAGCCTTGCCATACCCGATATGGAGCGTCTGATTCAGAAGCTGGAAGAAAAAAATATGCTGATGATTTTCAAGATGCATCCGCTGATTGAAGAAGATTATGAGTATCTGAAGCTGAAAGAAAAATACCAGGATCATCCCAGACTTCTGTTTTGGAATAATCAGGAAGACTTCTATGAAATATTTGACGATATTGAAGTTGGAATTATAGATTATTCCTCTATTTTTTATGATATGCTGGCGGGCGGGACCAAATATTTCATCCGGTACTTTTTTGCGGAATCTTCCCGGGATATGGTGTATGATTTGGAGGAAATGACCTGCGGAAAAATGTGCAGGAATTTTGAGTCTCTGTTAGAAGCGTTGGATTCCTACGAAGAAGACGACAAAAAAGACAGAGAGAGAATCGAAAAATTATTCTGGGAATATGACCATAAAGGTTCTATGGATGAAATTATCAACGCCGCTCTGGAATTTGAGCCAAAGCCGGAGCCTCTGCCTGTTTTGTATACCTTTGATATTTTTGACACTTTAATTTCCAGAAAAGTTTTGGAGCCGGAAGGGATTTTTTATCAGGTCAAAGAGAGAATGGAAGCCTCTGAATTGGAGTTTCCATCCTTTTTCATGCAGAATTATCCCCAGAAAAGGCAGGAGGCAGAGGAAAATGTCCGGGAATGGTACCGTAAGACACTGGAACTTCGGCCGGACGCCAGAAGGGAGATTTACTTTGAAGAAATCTTTGAGCGGATGGCAAAGGTGTATCACCTGACAGAAGAACAGGCAAAGGCTCTGGCGCAGTGGGAACTGGAAGCAGAGTATGAGAGCAGCATCCCTATTCCGAGAGCGGTTTCCTATGTAAAAGATCTTGTGAGGAAAGGGGAAACGGTCTGCCTGATCAGTGATATGTACCTGAGCCGGGAATTTATACAGAAGCTCCTTGCAAAAGCAGATCCGGTCCTTGGAGAACTTCCGTTGTTTTTGTCCAGTGAGCACGGCGTGCAGAAGAGCACGGGGCTTTTGTATCTGGAAGTATACAAAAGTTTTGAACCTTATATGTTCGGCGCGTGGATTCACCATGGCGATAACCGGAAGGCAGACGGGACCTTTGCAAAGAAGTTAAATATCTCAACAGTGCTTCGGGAGCGTCCGGAATTTAATGAATATGAATGGAAGATTGCGGCTGAGATTGGAACCGGCGATGCTTTTAAGACAGCAGCGCTCTTGGCAAGGTTCCGGGAAAACAACGGGAAACGGAAAGATTATTATGCTTACGGGCATATTTCCATGTATTTCATTCCCTATATCAGCTGGGTACTGCAGCATGCCGCGGAACATGGGACACAATGCCTTTATTTTATTTCACGGGACGGGTATCAGCTGAAGCGGATTGCAGACAGAATCATAGAGAAGAGGAATCTGCCCATTCGGACCAGGTATCTCTATGGTTCCAGAAGGGCATGGCGGATTCCGTCCTTGATTACAGAACTGGATAAGGAATTTTTCTCAAAATTCGGCAATTTTGTAAATGTAAAATCCTATGATAAGATGCTGAATGCTCTTAATATGGAAGAAAAAGACTTTCAGAGGATTTTCCCCGACTTGGCCTATTTGAAAGAAGCAGGCGAGATCACAAAAGAAATCCGGGAATCTTTGATCATCACATTTTCCAATTCAGAGCCTTACCGGCAGTTCATCCTGGATAAGTCGGCCAGAGATCGGGGAATTGTGCTGGATTATCTTCGGCAGGAAATTAATTTCGAAGAGAAATTTTCTTTTGTGGAATATTGGGGCAGGGGCTATACCCAGGACTGCGCTGCCCGCCTGCTGGAAGAGGCCTGCGGATATAAATGTTCGGTTCCTTTTTATTATATGAGAAGCATTTACAGCAGTGAAGAGAACCGGATCCGGTATAACTTTACTACAGCGTCCAATTCCCTGATATTTGTGGAGGCGATTTTTGCCAATATTCCATATAAAAGCGTCGAGCAGTATCAGCGGGGAGAAGACGGAACCATTTTGCCGGTGCTTGAACCGGCGGATTGCGATCTGGATCTGTTTCATGCCATGGAACATCGGCTTTTGCAATTTGTGGATGATTTTTACGGCCTGGAGCTGGAAGATAGGGAAAATCTGGAGAAAATGCTGCAGAAGATTTCTGTGGAATACTTTGAAGAACATCAGGAGGATGAGGTATTCACTGCCTGCCTTGCCCCGCTGATGGATTCTTATACGATGTATGACGCCAAAAGAGAATATGCCCCGGCTTTTACGGAGGAGATGGCGGACGGGCTAATCCGGGAAAATCCCAAGTCGGATTACACCAGTTCTCTGGAAATGAGCCTTGCAAGATCTGAGAAACGGCTGGCGGACAAGGTGCGGTACATTGTGGAGGATGTGCCGGAGCTTCGGCGGGAGGGAGATAAGAAGACGGCAAAGATTCTCGCCAAGAAAGAAGAAAACCTGCTGGCTCCCTATAAAATGCAGCGGCATAAATGGAAATCCCTGTATTTTCAGGCAACCTACTTAAAGCACGCCGTACATCCCATAGAGAAAGGGAAAGTGATTATCTTTACCAACGATTCTCCTGCGGATCGGGATGAATACTGGAGCCTGGAACAGGAACTGAAAAAACTGGGGAACATGAGGATTCTCAGGTATAAGAAAAGCGCTTTCTATGGAAAAGTCATCAAAGAAATGGCCACGGCGGAGTATATTTTCATCAACCGCCATATTGAATTGATGAGCCTTTTAAAATTCCGCAAAGGCACCTATGTGGTTCAATTGGGGGAATATGCGTTTTCCCTGGACTGTTTCGGAAAAGGCATGCATTTTCCGGGATATCTGAAAGATTCCAAGGACTGGAATGACAGATTGATGCGAAATGACTACGATTTAATCTGCGCTGCTTCAGAGACTATGAAAAAGATTTATGAGATTTCTTTTGCTGTAAAAAGCAAGGGAGCGGTTCAGGCAGTGGGAAGCTGCTGTACGGATATTTATTTTTCAGAACAATTCCGGGAGGAAGCCAGAAAAAGCCTGGAGGATCTGTTTCCAGCAGCCCAAGGTAAGAAAATTATTGTGTATCTGCCCCAGTACCGGCATCGGGTGAAGGGATGCCGGGTGCTGGAATTTCTGGATATCCGCAAGCTTCACAAGGCTCTGGGCGATGAATATGTGATGGTGGCAGATTACCGGGTGCCCTTGGGAATGGACAGTTATCTCATGTCAGATGATTTGCGGGAGTTTTTCTGTGACGTTACCAATGAGATGAGTATCCGGCGGCTGATTGCGGCGGGGGACGTCTTCGTGGGAGATTACAGGAATACGTTTTTTGAATCATTTTTGCGGAGAAAACCGGTGTTTCTTACCGCTGATGACTATGAGGAATACACCAGAGAGCGTGATTATAACTTTGCCTATGAAGAGATTCTGTCGGCTCCTGTGATTGGAGACGCGGAGGATCTGATTTGGCAGCTTCAGCATCTGGAAGCATATGATTACAGGCATCTGGAGCAGTTCTGTGAGAGATACTTTAGCGCCTGTGACGGCCATGCAGCCAAACGGGTGTTGGAATGGAAAGGGAAGCAATAATATATGGAATGGAAATTTAGGTTAGAAGAGGCAAGGATCGAGGATTATATGCTGGTTCTGGGCGTGGCGGCGGAAGGACCTTACGATGTGAAAGTGCGGTCGCCCAAAGTGGTGGCAGTGCTGAGAAAAACCGGCGATAACCGCAGGTTTCCCATCATCGTGAATTCATATTTTCCGCTGGAGGATATGGACGCCTGTATGGTATACGCGGAATATCCTGTGAATATAAAGAATATATTTGTGGGCAAAACCAGGGAAGATATTGCGATATCCTTTGATTTTATCTATGGGGATACGCATATCTGCAATATTCCCCTGGAACTGTCCCGCACGCCGGAGTCGTTAGAAGCCCAGGGGCTGTCTTTCCGAACAGAGACGTCGGAGCTGATTCTTCGGGGCAAGGGAAATGATCACGCGTATTTGCAAAAAGCATGGAGCGTCTGCCAGGCCATTGTTGGGCCGGTGCATCAGATCCTGACCCATGTGCTGGCCGTGCTGCTGCTGCCCTGGTTTTTCCTGGATGCGGTGGCTTCGATTCTGTTTGATGTCAGTAAGACCTATCCCCGGAATGTGGGAAGCCCCCTGCGCCGTTTTTTTGCCCACATCAGCTGGTATCACTCCAGATTCTGTAAATATGAATTCGGATTGACCGGGATTAAGATGGGATTTGTGAAATTCTTTTTTTTGCTGGGGCATTTGCTGCCTGTGAAAAAGAACCAGGTGTTTTTCTTATCCAGCCGCCGGGGGGATATGACAGGAAATTTCTCCTTTCTGTATGATAAAATGAAAGAGGAGCCCCGGGCGGATATGAAATGGGTGTTGGAACCCAAAGAGATTGCGGCCATGCCTTTAAAGAGCATGATGAGAATCGGCTATTATGCAGCCACATCCAGGGTGATTCTCATTGACGACTACACGCCGGCGATTTCCATGCTGAAGCTGCGGAAGAACACCAAGCTGATCCAGCTCTGGCACGCCTGCGGGGCCTTTAAGACCTTCGGGTTCTCCCGTACCGGCAAGAGGGGCGGACCCAAACAGGACAGCCTGGATCACAGGGACTACGACTATGCCATTGTGAGCTCTTCGGAAATCCGGCAGTTTTATGCAGAAGGATTTGGGATTGCCATAGATAAGGTGGTTGCCACCGGGGTTCCCCGTACCGATGTATTTTTTGACGAAACATATAAAAAGGATATTGTGGAAAGGCTGCAGCAGCAGTATCCTGTGATAAAAGGCAAAAAAGTGATTTTATTTGCGCCCACTTTCCGGGGTTACGGGAAGCAGACAGCAGACTATCCCAAAAGCCAGTTTGATCCGGTGGAATTTATGAAACAGCTCCCGAAAGATTACGTGCTGATCATCAAGCACCATCCTTTTGTGAAAATGGAGTATGAGATCGGGGAACAGTGGTGGGATCGGATTCTGGATCTGTCCGCGGAATCGGAAATCAACGATCTGCTGTTTGTGACGGATCTTCTGATTACCGATTATTCTTCTGTGGTGTTTGAAGCGGCGCTGCTCAACATCCCGATGCTGATGTATGCCTTTGATTTGAGACAGTATATTGCGGGCAGAGATTTTTACTATGATTATGAATTTTTCGTGCCGGGCAAAATTGTGGAAAGCTTTCCTGATTTGGTGGAGGCAGTATGCAAAGAAGACTATGAAGCGGAGAAGCTGGCGCAGTTTCGGACAAGGTTTTTCGATGATTTGGACGGAAAATCCACCGAGAGAGTTGTGCAATTAATTTATGGCCTGATTCAGTCTTAGGCCGATGGAGGATATGGAACCATGGAACGTGTGAGAAAAATTATTTCTTCCGATCAATATAACAGAATCATTGTATTTGCGGTGTTGATGCTGGGATTTCTGGTCCTGGGGCTGCCGCTGACAGTGACTTATATTACAGATGAAACAGGAACGATGGCCAATGCCGCTTTTCTGGCGGGGATGGACTGGTCCGTGTTTATCGACAACACAGGGGGATATTATTATAAATACGGGCAGGCGCTTTTCTGGTATCCCATTTTTGCGTTGGTGAAGGATTCTTTTCTCATTTATAAATTGATTATGGCAGAAAGCGCGGTTTTCCTGAGCCTGGAAGGCGTGTGCGTTTATCAGATACTTCGGAAACACTTGAAAGTGGAAAGCACAGTTCAGGCTTTGCTGATATCTGTGATTACGGCGATAACGCCTGCGGCTGTGCTGTACAGCTTGTTTGCCCGGGCGGATGTGGTGCTGGTGGCATTTTCTGTCTATGTTTTGTATTTTCTGCTGGAAGCCTGGCAGAGCCGGGGAGACAGGAAAAAACATGCCATTGTTACGTTTTTGGCTGTGCTGTGTACGGTTTACATCTCCGCCTGCCACAGCAGAGGCATTGTATGGGTGATTGCCGTTACCATGGTGGTGCTTGTGATGCATTTTTTTACTGGGGAAAAGATGGTGAATTACTGGGTTTACGGCGGTTCCCTGATTGGGCTGATGGGAATTGACCGGATCTTAACCAGATTTTTCAAATCAAACATCTGGGGAAATAATGTAAGGCACGCCACGGCAGAGAGTTTTGATTTTGAGAAATTAGGAGACATTTTTACTGCTGACGGCATAAAAACCATGATAAAGCTGGGGATGGGATGGATTTTTAATTTCATGACCAGTTCCATGGGGCTGGCGCTGGCAGGCGTCTTTGCGGCTCTGGTGATTATTTTGCTGTTTGTGCGGAGGAAAAAAGAAATCAGGCCGGAAGAGGCGATTCTGTGCGGTTATGGATTTTTGATCTTTGCAGGTTCCACCGCATTGGGGATGCTCTTTTTCTTCCCCCATGTGCTGCAGAATTATTACGGAGGTTCGGCCTCCAGAGTGGATCGTCTGGTGTATGACAGATATCTGGCCGGGAGCATCAGCGTTGCGGTTCTGATCGGCATTTATTTCTTCGTTTACCGGAAAGACATTTTTCAGAAGGTGAGCCGTATAGTCCTGGCGGCCTTGGCGTTGTTTACTTTGATTTTCTATAAAAAATTTATCAGTATTTATATGGATCACAAGGAGTTTTCCATCCGCAACAGCATTGCCTCCAACTTGTTTGTGGATAACGGCTTTCCCGGAAATGACGCTTCCAGATATGACAATATGTCAGGGGGGCTGTTTTACGGAGGCCTCTTTGCAGTGGCAGTGCTGATAGCGTTTCTCTTTGCGGCGTATCTGTCCTGGCGGGAGTGGGCCCTGGCCGGAATGTGCGCAGTGTTTGCCTTAAGCCTTGGGGTGAATTATGGAAAAATGCGCCTGGCCTGTGACATCAATGTAAAGGCAAAGGTGCAGGATTTACAGGATTATGTGCCGCAGATTCGGGAAGTGCCGGAAGAATACCGCTTTGTTTATGTGGATAAAAGCGCGAAGAGAATGAAGCCCCTGCAGTTGATTTTCAAGGAATTTCAGGTGTATGTCCGCAATCATTTTCCAGAAGAAAGCCAGGGGAATTATTTTATTATTTCTCTGCCGGATGAATTCAATAAAGAGATAGACAGGAGCGACTGTTACCGGCTGGCGGACTTTGACTATGAGAACGCGGAATATTATGTGATATATGTAAAGGGAGAAGCGCTGCGGGAGGAACTTGAGAATATGGGGCATAAGCTGCTTAAATATGGAAGTTGACGGATCAGAACAGATGAAAAATGGACAGAATTAGTGTCTGATAAAAAGCATAGGAGAAATGCAGGAGTTATGAAAGGAGAACGGTTATGAAAAGGAGAGTGGCACTGCTTTTGCTCGCAGTTTTTATGGGAACGGGCGCCATAGAGCCATCTCTGGCCTCTTATGGGGCGGAAATACAGGAAGAGGAGCTTTCCGGGAAAAAGATGAAGTCTGCGGAAGAGTCTGAAGAGCAGGGACAAACAGGAGAGCGGAATCGGGCAGAAGAGTTGGATCAAGAGAAAGAACTGGATCAGGAAAGAGAATCGGATCTAGCAGGAGAGTTAGATCAAATAGATGCAATCGGGGACGCCGGAACGGTTGATTTGGAATTGAAGGAAGAGAAAGGAGCGGCTCCCGCCACGATTACCATCGGCGCCAATGGGTATGAAGCCAGCAGAGCGGGGCTCCAGAAAGCCTTTGACTTCATTCAGGAACAGAATAAGAAAGGGAACAAAACTGTTTATACTGTGGCTGTTCCCGCCGGTACATACAATATTGATTCTTCGCTGTATCTTTACAGCAATACCCGCCTTGTCCTTGCGCCTGGAGCCGTAATGAAGAATACCGGGGTCGGCACATCTCTGCTTCGGCTGGGAAGAAACGGGGAAGTTTATTCCGGCACCAGCGGATTTGCCAATGTCACCATTGAGGGCGGCACCTGGACGGCTGAGTTCCGGGATGGCTCTTCCTTGCTCCGCATGGCCCATGCCAGAAATGTGGTGATTAAAAACGCAGTGTTTCAGGATGTGAAAAACGAGCATCATATTGAGGCGGCGGGAATTGACGGATTTACCGTGACAGGCTGTACCTTCAGCGGCTATGTAAAGACCATTGAAAGTGATGAGCTGCTGATGGAGGCGCTGGAAATTGATATTATGGGCGGAGAAAAGTTTTTCCCTGGATATGAGAACTACGATTATACCCCCATGAAAAATGTCACTGTTTCCAATAACGTGTTCAAGAACCTGTTCCGGGGCGTGGGAACCCATTCTCTGGTGCGGGGCAGTTATTTTGAAAATATAAAGATTCAGAACAACCGGTTTGAGAATATTGCGGATTATGCTGTGCTGGCCACAAACTACCGCAACAGTTCCATAGCGGGAAATACCATGGTCAACGTAGGAGCTGGGATTTATTTTTGCAATATTCAGACCCTGGGCCGGATGGTAACGCCCACGCCTGCGCTGAAATTCAATACAGATACCCAGTCCAGAATAGAGAAAAACGCCATTACCCTGAAAGCCGTGGATCAGACTGTAAACAGATGCGGAATCCGCGCGGAGGGAGACGAGGGAAACTATATTATCCGAAACCTTACCATAACCGGCAACACGATCAATGCAGCCACCGGCGGCCATGGAATATTTGGAAATTATATCAGGGACTGCAATATCAGCGGCAATGCGGTAACCGGAAAAAACAATTTGTCGAAAGCGTACAAGGGAATCCGTCTCACAAACTCCGCAAACGTTCCAATCAGCGGCAACGCCATAAAAAATATGTCAGATCACGGAATAACAGTTACTGATAAAAGTCAGAATTGCCCTATAGAGAAAAATAATGTCTCAGGTAATAAAGGCTCCGGTATTATTGTTACAGAAGGCAGTAAAAGCTGTAACATTAGCGGGAATCAGAGCAGCAGCAATCAAGAGAATGGGATTTCTGTAACAGAGAGCGAAGGATGTCAAATCAGCGGGAACCAGAGCAGCAGCAATAAGGGAAACGGAATTACCGTAACCAGAAGCAGCGCTGGCAATATCAGCGGAAATCAGAGCAGCAGCAATAAGAAAGCCGGGATTTCCGTGACCGGGGGCAGCGTCGGCAGTATCAGCGGAAATCGGGTCAGCTCAAATAAAGGAAGCGGGATTGCGGCCAGCGGAAGCTCTGCTCCGATGGCAATCACGAAAAATACAGTGGAAAAGAACAGTAAATATGGAATTTCCATCGGAAAAGGAAACGGATATTCTGTGGCAGACAACAGCAAGGTTTCCGAGAACGGCAAGCATGGAATCTATTTTTCTAAAAGCTCTAACGCGGAAGCGGTGAGAAATAAGGTGACATCCAATAAGAAAAGCGGCATTGTTATGTCCGGGGTGACCGGAGGCAGAGTGGAGGCCAATTCCGCTGTCAGCAGCAATAAAGAAAGCGGAATTGTCATGTCCGGCGTAACAGGGGGAAGAGTGGCCTCTAACGCCAGCATCAGCAGCAACAAGGAAAACGGGATCACCATAAGCAAAAGCTCCGGCATTGAGGTCAGCGGCAATAAAAAAATAAAAAGTAATAAACGGACAGGAGTTTCCGTAACCGGAAAAAGCGCCAAAAACATTCTGATTTCAGGAAATAAAATTTCTTCCAGCGGGATTCACGGGCTTAGCGTGAGCGGACAATCCACAGCGCAGATTACCGGAAACTCCATCGGCAGCAATAAGAAGTACGGCGTCAGCATCGGTGAGAAAAGCAGGAACTGCCAGATTACTGGAAATACCATCAATAAGAACCGGGCAGGCGGAATTCTGATTGATGGAAAAAGCAGCGGCAGTCAGGCTGTGAAGAACACTGTGAAATATAATAAAGGCCATGGAATTACAGTAAATGCTTCCGCCAAAGCAAAGATTGCGGAGAATCTTGCTGTGAGCCATAATCGGGGCCATGGAATCCTCATAATCGGCGGATCCAGCAATACAGAAATCACTAAAAATATTGTCTCCGTCAATAAAGAGAATGGAATTGGTCTGTATGACAAATCCACGAAAGCCAGAATTATTGAAAACACCCTCCGCAAGAACGGAGAAAACGGTATATTTATCTGCGGAAAATCCAAAGTGAGTATTCTGAAGAAAAATGATTTTACTGCCAATAAAAAACTCAATATCCAGGTGGAAACGGGCAGCCGGGCTCCGGTCAAGGACATGGGGCAGCTGACGGTAGGAAGTCTTACTGCCAAGATTACACAGCTGGAAGGGAAGGGAACGAAGGATCTTAAGATTATAGTGAAAGCCAAGGGGAAAAATATCGGTAAGGGGACGGTGAAGGAGGATGAAACATACAGTATTAAGATTAAGAAGCAGAAAAAGGGTACGGTAGTAACGGTGATTATGATGGATAAGCAGAAGAATCAGATGGAGAAAGAGATAAAGGTGAAGTAGTTTCTGAGATGAAAAATAAGACTGTTTAAAGTGAATTTTACCGGAATCTATGGTAGGGGTTTATTTTAAACAGTCTCATAATGTGACCACATGCATTTATAAATTTTGTCATTTTGTATATTCTTTATATTTATTCTTAAGCCTGCTAATCTTTGTAATTTGTTTTAATAGTATTTCCTCCGGTTGCCAAGTATAATATTTCGTGCTATAATCCAAAATATGTTTGTGAGGAAAATACCATGAAATGGATCAAAATATTAAAAAAGCAGGTTTCTTTGAAAGCTGCCGCAGTCCTGCTGTGCGGGATCATCTTTTCCTTATCCTGCGGTGCAATGTGGGTCAGCAGATCCTTTAATCTGGACTGTTTTTATGATATCGGGAAAGTATATGATATTGGATATATGTCTTGCATCACTGCGGATCTTGGCATGATTTATCTGGGAGAAGGCCGGAAAATGAGTGTTACGGAAGACACAGCGGGCAAGACGGTTATATTGGAAGGAGACATGCAGCCCTGGAAAACCTTAGTGCTGGAACTGGATGATATGAACCAGGAGAGTATGGAATGGCAGTTGGAATTCTATGACAGCGCAGGGGTTTTAACAGGGACAAAACAGATTACTATAACTTCTGGAAAAAATATAATCCCTCTTGACGGCCAGGCATTTGCCCAGATGAAATATTTAATTAATCATAGTGCGGGGAGCACGTTTTCTATTCAGAAAATGCAGCTGCTGGAAGGGACACAGGTGACGGAAGCCAGTCAATATTGGAGCGCGGCGCTGATTTTTTTTCTGATTTATTTGGTTGTGGCTGAAATAGCAGGGAGTTTATACCGAAGGTATGGTAAAAAGAAAAAATTAGATTCTTATATTCTTTTTTCCAAACTGCAGAATATTTATCTCAGTGTGGGAAAAATGCTGCCGGATTTGGAAGGGATTCCCGCAAAATACCGTTCCGCAGGGCGCAGGCTGCTGTTTTTAGGCCTGCTGTATTATATGCTGGTGATTAATAATAAAGATACGTATTTTACTACGGCTTATTATCCCAGGCATATTCTTGTATTCGGATTGTTTTTTATCGGCATTGCAGTTTTATCGAAAGAAGGAGAGCTGAAGAAGCAGAACTGGAATTTGACTTATATGAAGATTTGGGCAGTTCTCTGGATTGTGATCTGCATTGCAGATTTTATCGTAAAAAAGCGTTTTGCCGGCTGGGGCTGGCTGATGCTGTTAGCGGTTGGATTTTTGTTCTTTATCTGGCAGAATATGAGAGAACCCCGGGAGCTGTTTCGGGATATGATAAGATCTATTGAATATTATTCACTGATCAATCTCATTTTCTGTTTTATTGCCAGACCTAAGCTAGGATGGTATGGCTATTGCGGAATTACCTGGAATCCCAATATTTATATTCAGTATCTGATGCCCATGTGTGTTGCGTCCTTGGCAGAGCTGCTGGAGTGGATTGAAAAAGGAAAAAAGGGAAAAGGCTGGATATTCCATCTTATTATGATAATCGTGGCTTTTTATATGAATTGGATTTCCCAGTCCCGCACGGGATTGTTAGCTCTGGCGCTGATTTTGCTGCTCTTTGCCGGTGCGTTTTTGTTTTTGGCGGGTCAGAAGCAGTACCGAAAGAAATGCTGGAAGGCAATTGTGACATGTACGGTAATGGCGCTTCCTGTTTCGTTTTTTTGCGGTTGGTGCATTCAGACGATTCCGCAGAAGCTGGGAACGCAGGTGATCTTTCCGAGAGATGAATACAGAATAGAAGTGGGAATGCCTTCCCTGACATTAAATGTGGAGGCTGCCGGGCTTTTGAAGAATATAAAAGAGAATCTGACTGCGCAGAAAATCCTGCCAACCGGTGATATGGAGATGTTTACTTCCAGCAGGAATCTGTATTGGAATGCTTATCTCCGCAATATGAATCTGTGGGGGCATCCCTATCAACTGGAGATTTGGGGGAAAGGAAGACTGGAACACAGCGGATTTATTATCATTGCTTACCGGTACGGAGTATTTACTCTTGTGCCCTATTTGCTCTACCTTGGGCTGACACTTTGGTATGCTTGGAAATATTTCAGATATAAAGGAAAAGAACAGATTTACCGGTTTTATCCCATTGGAATTACAGTGGGGATGCTGTGCATGCTGTTGGTGGAAAATGTGGAAAGACCTTTCTATTCCGTGAGCTGCCTGGCATTTTACCTGCTTCCCGGCGTGTTTATGATGAGCCGGCAATGGAAAGAGGAAACGAAATGCGGGAAGAAAACAACAGAACCATCAGTTACAAAAGAATAAAGATTTTTACCATCCTGCTGACAGGCCTGCTTCTTTGCTATTCCGTGGTGATGATGCATATCGGAGGCTCTTTTAATATCCGGGAATTCCTTTCATCTGGCCAGGTCTATGATTTTATCAGAGAAGATTTGCAGTCCTCCAGTTCCAACTGGCAGTACAGCGAAGAAGATGGGGGCCATTGGATTCAGAAGAACAAAGCTTTGAAAAAATGGAAGATCGGAAAAAGAGCCACAGGCTGGAACTTCCTCTATCTGACAGTGGGAGAAATGTCTGCAGAACCCATGGATATCCGCATTATTTATTATAATAAAGCAGGACAGAAGACGGCAGAACAGCCCCATATGCTGACAACGGGAGAGAATATTGTCATTCTGCAGTATCCCGATGAGGAACTGTACCGTATGGGAATCCGGATTTACGGAGCGAAAGGCCAGTTCCTCTCCATCCAGTCCATGCAGCTTCGGGAGAATGCTCTGGGTTTTTCTTTCCGGAGATTTGGAAAACTGATGGCTATTTCCTATGCAGGCTTTTTGGCTGCATTGGCTGTTTTCTGGCAGCTTTGGAAGCGTGTCAGGAAAAGAATGCCAGGAAATACCCAGAGGGTGAATGAGCAGGAAGAAGGGCCGCATTTAGATATTTTGATCGGAATTGACAAAACTGCGGTACAAAAACAGCATAACAAAGGAAGCTGTCTAAAGACACTGCAGGAAATCTATCAGATTTTAATCGAAGATATCTGCCAATGGGCGCATCACAGAACTGTGTCCAAGGGCCGTGAAGCCAGCCGGAAACTGCTGTGGTGTTTCCTGTTTCTATGGATGACAGCGGCAAATGCGCTGGGCTGGTGCACCGATGGACAGGCCCACCGCTATTATATGCTGTCCCTCAGCCTGATTTTTCTTATGTTGGCGGTTCTGTCCTGGGATGGGCCTTCACATTATGTAAACTGGAAAAATCCCCTGTGCCTGTCCTGGCTGTGGCTGTGGCTGGGAACGCTGCTCTCCGATGTATTTGTGGTGTCGGATCATAAATGGCATGGAATACCGATGCTGTTTGCCTGCGGGATTTTGATTTTTGTATGGAATAACAGGAAGGATCCTGAGAAATTGATCTCTGAGATTTTGTGGGCTTTGGAAGTTGATTTCGGAATCGCCCTGCTCTTTTGCATGATATTCCGCACGAAAAAACTGGCTGTCCGCTATAACGGAATCTTTCCGGATTCTCAGCAGTTTGCCATGTACGCAGCGTTGATGCTGGCAGTTTTCCTGGTAGAAATCGGAAATCTGCCGGGCCAAAAGAATCTTTTCCGAAAAAGCATTTGGCCGATAACAGGAGCAGCCCTTTCGCTGTTTTTCCTGCAGCGGGCAGGCAGCAGAAGCGGTTTTGTCACATTGGCAGTTCTTTTGGGCATTTTTGTAATATGGAATTATTACAGGCGGGAAGACTGGCTGAGAGAGTGGAAAACTTTCGCGGTCTGCGGTTTCAAAGCGGGGCTGATAGCCGTTTTTTGTGTATTTATTGTGCATGTTTCCATAAAATATCTGCCGGGCGCATTGGGCACAGAGGTGACTTTTGAACAGGAGCATTTGGACAGCAGCCTGTGGCCGGAACAGATGGCGGATTTCGATGCGTTGGAACCGGGGCTGATGGAAGGCGTTCAGTCCGCAAAAGATATCGATTACGGCATGTACTGGAAGAATTATATCCGGCGGCTGGGATTTACCGGAAGCAGCCAGGAGGTTCGCCTGCGCCGGGAAAGCATCCCTTCCAACAATACGTATCTCCAGATGATGTACCGATATGGAATATTCATTCTGATTCCCTTTCTGGTATTGCAGATTAGCCTGATAGGGAAAGGAATTTCGAAGATAAGAAAGGGAACCAGGGAAGATATCTGGGTGTTTATGACGGGGGCTGTCTTCCTCTGCTTTTGCTTTGTGACAGACGCGGATGTGGCCGCCGGGCATCCCTTGTGGTTCTGTTATTACGGAGGCATGGGATATTGGTTTAGCAGTTACGGTGGTCAGAATTAAGAAAAGCGAAGGGAAACAAATATGCAGAAACTATCAATGGAACAACTGAAAAAAGCAGGAAAAATCATTGGAAAAATTATTTCCATCCTGTCAATTGTATTTATTATCTACGCCATCTGGAAACTGGGATTTGACTTTCAATCCATTCACAATTGGTATTTGTTTCTGGCAGTGTCGCTGGTCTGCGTCATTGTAAAATGCGCGACCGTATATATTTCCGGCCTGGCCTGGGCCTGCTGGCTGCATTTCTTTGCCGGGAAAAAAATTGATCGGCGGGAGGCCGTCTGCGTCTATGCCAAGGCAAATATCGGAAAGTATCTTCCGGGCAACGTGATGCACTATGTAGAACGGAATCTTTTTGCCACGAATCTGGGCATCAGCCAGAAAAAGCTGGCAGTCAGCACCATATGTGAGGTAATTGGCCTGGTGCTGGTGGCGTTTTTGCTGGCAGTCAGTGTCTCCGCAGGGCAGCTTGTGCAGTCCGTCCAGTTGATTTTTGGAGAATCTTATGTCCGGATCATTCTGATTGTCATTGCTGTCGGAATTGCGGCAGTTTTGACAGCAGCTTTTCTTTTGCGGAAAAAAATTGCGGCGCAGCTTAGAGAATACAGCCTGAAAGAATTTGGAAAAACCCTGGGAAAGACTATGGTATTGTATGGAATTGTGCTGATAGCTCTGGGGTTGATTATGGTAGCTCTGTATGCCTACATGGGCGGTGAAATCACCTGGCAGAACGGATCTTTGATTGTATCCGGTTATGTGATTGCCTGGGTGCTGGGATTTGTGATTCCAGGAGCCTCCGGCGGAATCGGCGTCCGGGAGCTTGTGATTACAGTGCTTCTGGGCAGCGTGGTGGGGGCGGAGACGGTTCTGACATTATCTGTCATTCACCGATTAATTACGATTGTGGGAGATTTTCTGGCATATTTGGTTATGCTTATAATACGAAAGAAAAGGGAGTGAAAATTATGAAAGATCTGGTAATCGCTATCACAGCAGCAAGTTACAGCGGAAACAAAGGCGCAGCTGCCATGCTGCAGAGCTCCATCAGCCAACTGCAGGAACGATATGGTGAACGCTTAAATATAAATTTAATGTCAGTATATCCAAGCGAGGACCGAAAACAGGTCCCCTATGATTTTGTAAAAATTGTGCCCGCAAAACCGGAGCAGCTTGTTTTTTTTGCGTTCCCCATGGCAATTCTGCACCGGATATTTCGCTGGTGCGCCCCAATCCGCAAGTTACTGGAAAAAAATAAAATCATCAAAGCCTACCGGAATACAGATCTGGTCATTGACGAGGCCGGAATTTCTTTCGTGGACAGCCGGGGATTTGTCATGAATACGTATGCGTTTATCTGCGCGGCGGTGCCTCTTCTGGTGGGAACTCCTGTGGTAAAATATTCCCAGGCCATGGGAACTTTCCATAATCCCTGGAACCGGTTCCTGGCAAAGTGGATTCTGCCCAAGCTGAAGCTGATTTGCGCCCGGGGCCAGGGCACCTATGACAACCTGAAAGAAATCGGCATCACAGAAAATGTAAAATTGTGTGCAGACGGCGCGTTTACCATGAAGGATGACCAGGCATGGCAGGAAAAAGTCAGGGAACGCTGCGCAAAAGACGCTTTTTTTGAAGAAGATGTGGTGGGCTTGTCCATCAGTTCCGTTGTTCAAAAAAAATGCGGCAAAATGGGAATTGATTACCAGCAAATCATGGTGGATTTCATCACCTATCTGAATCAGAAAGGCTACGGCGTCCTGATGATCGCCAACGCCGCAAGAATCCACAGCGAAAAGCCCAGGAATAATGATTTGATGATCGGGGACGCTATTTTTGAGAGTCTCTCGGATCAGACAAAAGTCCGGTGGTATCATGAAGAGATGGATGCTGAGGAAATCCGGGAATACATCAGCCGCTGTAAATATCTGGTGGCCTCCCGTTTTCATGCCATGATCGGGGCTCTGGAGAAAAAAGTGCCGGTGCTTCTGATTGGCTGGAGCCATAAATACCAGGAAGTGCTGGACATGTTTGAACTGGGCCAGTACGCGGCGGATTTTTCCAATTTGAATATGGACAGCCTGCGGGAAAGCTTTGAGAATTTTGAAAAAGATGAAGAAATCATCCGTGAAAAGCTGGAGAAAAATCATGCTCAGGTTATGGAAAGCTCTTATCGGAATATTCAGTATATCGGAGAAGCAGCAGATGAGATTTTAAAGCAGCCCCGACGAAAAGCCAGTTTGCTGGATTACGACAACCCAGAGTATTACACAGGAAATTATCTTGCGCTGCGCAAAGGCTATGCCAAAGAACAGGAAATCCGGGATTACGCGGCCTCCGGAGGAATGGTGACGGCGCTGCTGTGCAATCTGCTGCGGCATGGAGATATCGACGGCGCCTGGGTCACCCGGACAGATTTTGTCAATGATGAACTGACTTATAAAACCTATATTGCCGTCACGGAGCAGGAAATCCGGGAAGCGTCCTCCAGCGTTTACATGTCCATTCCTCTGTTAAAGCATATCGATCTGCTGGAACAGTTCCCGGGAAAAGTTGCGGTTGTGATGACGCCCTGCATGATGCACGGCCTGGAACGGATTCTGGAGAAACGGTCGGAGCTGAAAGAAAAGGTAGTTTTAAAACTGGGCCTGTACTGCAGCGGCGGCCACGATATCCGGGCCACCACCCTGTCTATGGAAAAAGCGGGAATCAGCCCCAAAGACGCGAAACGCCTGTATTATCGGAGGGGCCACTGGCGGGGCATGTCCTCTGTCCTATATAAAAACGGAGAAGAAAAAACATTTTCTTACGCGAAACTGGTCTGTGCCTATAAAAATGCCTATTTCTTTGAAAAAGCAAGCTGTATGAGCTGCCGGGATCATTTTGCGAAGAGCGCCGACATCAGCTTCGGCGATATCTGGCTGAAAGAAATGAAAAAGGTGAGCATTAAGCATACCAGCTGCGTGATCCGCAATCAGAAAGCACTGGACTATTTCAACCGGGCGGTGGCGGATGGTGATTTGGAAGCCTCCCATATCAGCGGAAAAGATATGGTCAGAAGCCAGAAACGCGCCCTGGTCTTTAAATACCGCTGCGCAGACACATCCGGAAAGCGGAAATGGAACCATAAGCTGGCCTATTCCCTTGCGGAGAAGAATCGGAAATTCTCCATGGAGAGGCCGGAGAAACTGGCGAAATTGCCGTCCTGGTTTATCTATTATTATATGTGCTTTATTCGGGTGCTGCTGAGTTTTTAGGCGGGATTGCTTGCGGATTCTTATTATTTGGGCTATAATATGGAAAGCGAAAAGAATTCTGTATAAAATTTCAAATACAATTGGAGGAAAAATAATGAAAATTGCAGTAGCAGGAACCGGTTACGTAGGATTGTCCATGGCAGTCCTGCTGTCACAGCACCATGAAGTCTACGCAGTGGATATTGTGCCGGAAAAAGTAGAAATGCTGAATCATAAAAAATCTCCCATCGTGGACAAGGAGATTGAAGAATATCTATCAGAGAAAGAGCTGAACCTGACAGCAACCTTGGATGGAGAGGAAGCTTACCGCAAGGCGGAATTCGTGATTATTTCCACTCCCACCAATTATGACCCCAGGAAAAATTATTTTGACACCTCTTCGGTAGAAAAGGTGATAGAACTGGTATTAAAAGTAAACAAAGACTGCACCATGGTGGTGAAGTCCACCGTTCCCGTGGGATTTACAAAATCCATGCAGGAAAGATACCAGACCAAAAACATCCTGTTTTCCCCGGAATTTCTGCGGGAAGGCAGAGCCTTGTATGACAATCTGTATCCTTCCAGGATTATCGTAGGTTCCCCGGCAGACAATGAAGTTATGGCAGAGAAAGCCCGGACTTTCGCGGGACTGTTGAAAGAGGGCGCAATAAAAGAAGAAATTCCCACTCTTTTTACCAACCTGACAGAAGCAGAAGCCATTAAACTGTTTGCCAATACCTATCTGGCGCTTCGGGTGGCTTATTTTAACGAGTTGGACACTTATGCAGAAATGAGAGGACTGAACTCCAAACAGATTATTGAGGGCGTAGGCCTGGATCCAAGAATCGGCAATCATTACAACAATCCATCCTTCGGCTACGGCGGTTATTGCCTGCCCAAAGACACGAAACAGCTTCTGGCCAATTATGATCATGTGCCCAACAACATTATCGGCGCAATTGTAGACGCCAACCGGACCCGGAAAGATTTTATTGCGGAACGTATCATAGAGCGCAATCCCAGAACTGTGGGAGTATACCGCCTGACCATGAAATCAGACTCCGATAATTTCCGCCAGTCTTCCATTCAGGGCGTTATGAAGCGGCTGAAAGCAAAAGGCGTGGAAGTAATTGTCTATGAACCCACCATGAAAGAAGAAGAATTCTTCCGCAGTAAGGTGTACCGGGATTTGCAGGAATTTAAGCAGAAGAGTGATGTGATCATTGTAAACCGCTGGGACGATAAGCTGGAAGATGTGAAAGAAAAAGTGTACACCCGGGATTTGTGGGGACGGGATTAAAAAGAGGACAAAAGTGTGAAAACAATAGTAGACAGCAATCAGATTCTGATAAAAAGGGTATTTCTGATTCTTTATGATATTATAGCGGTAATAGCCGCAAGCCTGATGGCGCTGTTCATTCGTTTTGAAGGAAATTACGGAGCAATTCCCAGGGACTACATTACCCAGAGCTTAAAATATGTTCCGATAGTGATTGTGGCGACAATTCTTATTTTTTATTGTTTCCGCTTGTACAGCAGCCTGTGGACCTTTGCCGGGGCGCCGGAGCTTATCAATATTACATTTGCCTGCGGATTGTCTGCAGTGGCTCAGATGACGGTAGTTGTGCTCTTCTCTGTGAATATGCCCAGAAGTTATTATTTCCTCTACGGGGTATCATTGTGGATCCTGGTATTTTTAAGCCGGTTTTCTTACCGCGGAATCCGGACCTTGATAAAACGGCAGGCCAGCGGGGCCACAACCTCCAGAGTGATGATTGTGGGCGCCGGAGCAGCCGGCAATCTGCTGGTGAAAGAGATTCATAACAGCAATCATGTGAGCAAGCGTGTCATATGTATTGTAGATGATGATAAATCTAAAGAAGGAAGCTACCTGCACGGCGTAAAAGTCATGGGAAACCGGCAGAATATTCCGGAACTGGTAAAACGATACCGGATAGATGAGATTATCATCGCCATGCCTTCCGCCCCTGCAAAATCGATCAAAACCGTGCTGGATGTCTGTAAGGAAACCGGCTGTGAATTAAAGCGTCTGCCAGGCGTATATCAATTGGTAAACGGCGAGGTGGGCATCAGCAAATTAAAAGAAGTGGATGTGAACGATTTACTGGGCCGGGAGCCTGTGAAAGTCAATCTGTCCACAATTATGGATTATGTGTCTGGCAAAGTAGTGCTGGTAACCGGCGGCGGCGGTTCCATCGGAAGCGAGATCTGCCGTCAGGTAGCGGAGCATCATCCGAAAATGCTGGTACTGGTGGATATTTATGAGAATACCACTTACGATATTCAAAATGAACTGAAAAACAAGTATCCGGAATTAAATCTGGTGGTCTTAATCGCTTCCGTCCGCAATACGAAACGTATGGACATGATTTTCGAGACTTACCGGCCGGATATCGTATACCATGCCGCCGCCCATAAACATGTGCCGCTGATGGAGGACAGCCCCAATGAGGCGGTGAAAAATAATGTCCTGGGCACCTGGAAGGTGGTGCAGGCAGCCGATAAGTGGAAAGTAAAGCGATTTGTAATGATTTCCACAGATAAAGCGGTAAATCCCACCAATATTATGGGGGCCACCAAGCGGATCTGTGAGATGATCATTCAGACTTATAATAACCGATCCCGCACAGAATTTGTGGCAGTTCGGTTTGGAAATGTCTTGGGCAGCAACGGCAGCGTAATCCCCCTTTTCAAAAAACAAATTGAGCAGGGCGGTCCAGTTACAGTGACCCATCCTGACATTATCCGTTATTTTATGACCATCCCGGAGGCAGTTTCCCTGGTGCTCCAGGCGGGGGCTTACGCCAAAGGCGGAGAGATTTTCGTACTGGATATGGGAGAGCCGGTAAAGATTGTAGATTTGGCCCGGAACCTGATTCTTTTGTCAGGCCATAAGCCAGGGGAGGATATTCAGATTGTCTACACTGGTCTGCGCCCAGGAGAGAAGCTCTATGAAGAAATGCTGATGCATGAGGAAGGGCTGCAGGAGACGGCCAATAAGCTGATTCATATTGGAAAGCCCATTAAGATGGATGAAGATCATTTCCTGATGCAGCTGGAGAATCTGAAGGATTATGTGGTGCAGGAGCCGGATGATATCCGCAAATGGGTGCAGGAGATTGTGCCTACGTATCATCCGAAGGAATAGGTTGAATTGTGGAAGGCAGGAAAGTATATGAAGCCATTGCCAATTGGGGTAGATGATTTTTCGGAAGTTATTTTGAAGAATTATTATTATATAGATAAAACATTATTCATCAAGGAGCTTCTGGATAAAAAGGGAAAGGTAAACTTGTTTACCCGTCCCCGCCGTTTTGGGAAAACATTGAATTTAAGCATGGTGCGCTGTTATTTCGAACATACAGAAGATGAGGATAGAAATTGTCAAAAGCGAGAATTGTTTTCGAATCTTGCCATTGGAAAGGCTGATGAAAAATATACAAAAGAAATGTGCCAGTATCCTGTTATTATGGTAACGCTGAAATCCGCGAAGCAGAGGACCTATCAAGAAGCCATGGCCTGCCTGAAAGAAACATTGGCGAGAGAGTATGCCCGGCATGAGGAACAGGTGAAAGGAAAACTGGAGAACCAGGAAGACTGGGAGAAATTTATGCGCATTCGGGAACGGCGGGGGGAAGATACTGATTATCTGACCAGCCTTGCGTTCCTGTCAGAATGTCTGTACCGCGCCTGCCAGAAGGAAAGCATTATATTGATTGACGAGTATGACGTTCCTTTGGAAAACGCGTATTTTGAGGGATTCTACGAAGAAATGGTAAGTTTTATCCGCTCTCTGTTTGAATCAGCCTTAAAAACTAACCCATATCTTGGGTTCGCAGTGGTCACCGGATGCCTGAGAGTGTCCAGGGAATCCATTTTTACCGGGCTGAATAACCTGAGAGTATACTCTATTCTAAATGAGAATTATGAGGAGTATTTTGGTTTTACAGAGGCAGAGGTTCAGGATATGCTGAAATATTATGGCCGGGAGGGGAATCTTTCGGCGATCAGGGAGTGGTATGACGGATATTGTTTTGGAAACGCGGAGGTCTATAATCCCTGGAGCATCCTGAATCATATGGAAGACATTATTACAAACCGGGAGGCATTTCCCGTACCCTACTGGGCCAATACCAGCTCCAACAGTGTGGTGCGGGATCTGGTGGACAAATTAGAGGATGACAAAGGAATGCTTCAGGAACAGTTGGAATGTCTGATGAACGGAGGAACCATAGAAAAGGCAGTTCATGAGGACATCACATACGACGCTGTATACGATCATGAGGATAATCTGTGGAATTTTCTGTTTTTTACCGGATATCTGAAAAAGGCGTCGGCGCGTCAGGAAGAGAATGAACAGTACGTTACGCTGGCAATTCCGAATCGGGAGGTGGCTTACATTTACCGGCATACCATTCGCCTCTGGTTTGACAAGAAACAGAAAGGGTTCGATATGCAGCCCTTCTATACAGCGTTGGAAGAAGGGGATACAGACAAGATGGAAGAAGAAATTTCCGGCTTCCTGGAGCAGACGATCAGCTATTTCGACTATGGAGAAAGCTACTACCACGGATTTCTGGCAGGCTTGCTGCAGCGAAACGGGAAATATCGGATTCAGTCAAATCGGGAGACAGGGCTGGGCCGTGCGGATTTGATTTTGAAAACGCCAAGAATTCGCAAAGGCCGTGCGCTGATACTGGAATTGAAAACCGTAAAAAGATTTCAGGAAATGGAGAAAGGGTGCCGTGAGGCGCTCGCGCAGATAGAGAAGAAAAAATATAAAGAAGAACTGCAGCAGGAAGGGTACCAAGATATTGTGGGATATGGAGTGTGCTTTTATCGGAAAGAATGCCTGGTTCGGGGCGCGGACTGAAATGAATTTCCCTTTACACTCTCACACGCAAACGTTATAATGATTATATCAAGAAGCAACTGCGTCAATCGGAAAAGGCGGTGAAGATATAGAGGCAATGGAAATGACGAAAGAAGAACTAATCACAATAACCATTGATAAGTATATGGATTTGCAGCGTATTAAAAAAGATAACGGCAACCAAAAAAACAATGAACTTGATTATCAGAGTGGTCTCGGAAAGTAGGCAGATGAAACGGAAAAGGGGGGCAGTCAAGCGGAAAAAACAGGAAGAGGATAACCAGGACAACAGTATGCCTGACATTGCGGCGAAAGAATTTAATGGAGGGCATGGCTTGAAAACCTCCCTTATGGCAGGTTTTGAAAAAATTCTGTATGGAAAAAGCTGTATTTACGTTTTCTTTTTTGTACGTTTCTTCAGCCGTGCATCCAGATGGATACAGACGCCGATGATCATGGTAAAGAAGGAATAGCGCTTCCGGGTGTGGATACCCATATCATGAAGATTGCAATCATTCAGCGCCCGGTTATTTACCCTCTCACAGGAGGTACGGTTATTGTAGGTTTCCTTATATTCCTGTGTCCCCCGCGGGACAGGAGTATACAGACGGATGTCCCAGTCCGGCTTTGTGTAGACACAGCGGCCGTAAGAAGAGGAAGAACATTTTTCCTTACAGGGGCAGGAACCCACTTTGCCGCAGGCGAGCGGGCAGCGCCATTTGCGGGAATGTTTCTGCCTGCAGTAGCCCCAGTTGACCATGCGGAAACCGGCCATGCACAGGGGGGTGCCGTCCTCATCAATGGAGATGGCGTCCGGTATGGAAGCCGGCCGGCCGCGGTTGGAATTCAGGTCAATAAAAGGCCGGACCTTCCAGTTCCGGCAGAGCCCATAAGTGGCGTAGTTGTCATGGGCGGAATCCAGGCAGACGTCCCTGACAGGGATATCCGGGTTAATGGTCTTAAATTCCCGGAGGGAGACGATGGCGCTGACGCTGTCGTGCCGCCTGGCGTCCAGGAAGCGGATATGGAGTGGCAGGTCAACGCCGTATTCTGCATTGTGGGAGCAGAGCATGTAGAGGGTATGTCCAAAATAAAAGACTTCCTCATCACTGTCCCAGCCCCAGTGGGCGTCCGGATCGGAGAAATGGCGTTTACAGGAACAGCCCGTGATCCCCTTTTCCGCGCAGTCACAGACCTTACGCCCATAAGGGGAGGCGTGGGAATGGACGCAGGTGCCGTCGCCGGAAAGCGTGACGCCGTCCTGCGGGATAAGCCCGTCCTTAAGGGAGGGCAGGATGGCGGCGAGGCGGAAGACCTGCTGGAGCCTTTCTTCATAATGGAAGGGGAACTCCGTATGGTCCAGGGCGTAAGCAGCCATCTTATCCGTGACGCCGGAATGCTTATTGGGAAGTTTCTTCCCTTTTCCGGGCTTTTTGGAGGGCTTTCCATTTTTATCCCTGGGAAAAAGGTCATTCCTGCCGGTCCGCTGAGAGCCTTTGGGCTGCGTCCAGAGCCTGTCCATGAGGTCAAAATAAGAGCCCAGTGGGGGAAGGGAATCCGGGGCGCAGCCGATGAGGGCGGCGAGGAGACTGTCCGCCCCGAGCTCTTCAACCCAGGCGGTAAGGCTGGTGAAGCCCTGCATGTCCATGAGGATAAGGGAACGGATAATCTGCGCCTGGTTTTTAGCGGGCCTGCCGACAGGGGAATAGAAAGCGGAAAGGCGTCCCATTACCGGATCCAGGTTCAGCAGCCGGAGTTTTTCCCTGACAGGGCCGAATTTGAGCTGGAGCCTTGTGCGCTGGGAAGAATCAAGATGTACTTTTGTCTCATGCAGGAAATTCAGATATTCCTGATGGGACTGCCAGTGAATTAACATGTGTGTTTCCTCCTTTGGTCTGGTGAAAAGTGAACGGTTTCCCTAAACCAAAGGGCCGCATTTTTCATTGCTTCTTTTCAGCAATGAAAAATGCGGCCGCACAAACTGGCAGATTTGTCAACAGGTATTTGAAAATTTTCTGATGAAAATATAGAAAACATGTTAAAAATCCACTGAAAAGTGGAGGTGAAGAAAAAACAGACTGGTCTGGAAACGCAGTGTTTTCAAGGGCTGTGAGTTTCCGAGAGTACTCTATCAAATTAAAGGGGTGATGGCAAAGTTATCATCATTTGGGGTGAACATAGAAGATATCACACTTTAATTGTTGAAACAACCTCATAACCCACAATATAAGAGTGTAAAGCCTATGGAAGGATCAAAGCTTTACACTTTTTGCTTCATATCTGAAGCTTACAAGGGATAAGTTTACATACGCTGAAGAACAGATGAAGCCAATGTTTGAAAATATGGCAAAGCAGTTAGGTCTGAAGGTAGTCTGTATTGCGATTAAGAGCAGTAAGGCAAGGATAGAATTTATAGAATTGGACGGATGCTTTTATATTATCTGGGACTTGAATTACTGGAAAGTTTTTGAACGTCATTTGCGCCACAGACGTAAGTTAGACGCAAAAGATATGAATGAGGAACATTCAAAAAGAATTTTGTGGGATATGGCTTTAAACTTTTTTGATTTTTTCAGAGAATATTTTCCGCCGCGCGGCAATGCAAGTTATAAGTTCGCGCGCGCCTGCTGGGTTCATGGTTACGTAAAGCCGGAGGACTATGATTATTCAGACACAGTACTGAATGAAACCCTTTTGATTTGCAAGATGTATACGTTTGTGCATGAGATATATCATCTGTATCTTGGTTTAAATGCAAAAGTCAGGAAAAATGTGGAAGAAAATATACGATATGCGTTGAGAAAATGCGAAGAGCAGGTTTGTAAAGAAGCTGTCAGCTGGAGGGAGCATTTCCACACGTACCATACGCAGGAAGAAGTCGAGGAAGCGCTCCGTCAGTTAATATGGGGAGAAACTCCGATTTATGATGAACTACTGTCAGATACAGCAGCCTTTTATCAGACTTGTTATATATATTTTACAGGTTCCGGGAAGGATGCGGAGAGTGATTGGGGAATGTTTGTTCCGAAAGTCAGGAATAGTATTTTTGAGATTCGCTCTTACAGCCTTTTGCTGAAAACATTGATTCAGATTGTCAGCGATCTTGAGAATCGGGCAGATGCTTCAACTGAGACTATCATAAAAGAACACTATGAACATTCCAGGCGCATTCTTTTGCGGGAATTTGCAATGAAATTTATCGAAATAGATCAATTGCGGTTACTGCTTTCGACATTAAATTTGGAACAGGTTTTAGCGGCCTATAATTTGGATATTGTTCCGCCCTTTCGGAAAAGTTATTATGAGTTTGTTTTGCCCTATTTTGAAAAATTTGCGAATGAGGTTATGATTCCGATTCTGTATAGGGTATAGGAATTTTAATTAATATTTGCATTTCCTGGAAAATTGTAGTACAATAGGAAACAATGTATAAGTCTATAGAGTATCTTGCGTAACAGGAGGAGAATATGAAACAGCATATTTTTCTTTCCTCGCCCCATATGAGCGAAGAAGGGTATGAACAGAAATATATCAAGGAAGCATTTGACACCAACTGGATTGCGCCTCTTGGCAAGAATGTAACAGAGTTTGAAAAAGAAATGGCAGCGAAGCTGGGGGCAGGGAAAGCAGTAGCCCTTTCCGCAGGGACAGCCGCTATACATATGGCATTAAAAGCAATTGGAGTAAGTCAGGGCGATATCGTATTTTGCCAGTCCCTGACTTTTTCTGCTACCGCAAATCCAATTGTTTACGAGAAAGCGACCCCGGTATTTATAGACAGTGACATGGAAACATGGAATATGGATCCGAAGGCCCTGGAGCTTGCCTTTGAGAAATATGAGAAGCAGGGGAAACGACCCAAAGCGGTGATGGTGGTGCATCTCTATGGGATTTGCGCCCATATTGATGAAATCGCGAAGATATGCCGGAAGTATCAGGTTCCCCTTATTGAAGACGCGGCAGAAAGCCTTGGAACCACTTATCACGGAAAATATACAGGAACTTTCGGAGATTATGGAATTATCAGTTTTAATGGGAATAAAATTATAACAAGTTCCGGCGGAGGCATGCTGCTGGTGAATACACTGGACGCGGAAGAGAAAGCAAAGAAAGTCCTCTATTGGGCTACCCAGGCACGTGAGCCTGCCCGTTGGTATCAACATACGGAAATTGGATATAATTATCGTATGAGCAATATTGTGGCGGGAATCGGCAGAGGCCAATTGAAAGTCTTAGAACAGCGTGTGGAAAAGAAACGCTATATTTATGAGTATTATCGGAAACATCTGGGGGATTTGCCGGGGATTCATTTTATGCCGATGATGGAAAATACCAGAAGTAACTGTTGGCTTACATCTGTTCAGTTGGATGCGGACTGCAAGGTGAAACCGTTGGATATTATGCTGGCTTTAGAAGAAGATGATGTGGAGAGCCGGCCGATTTGGAAGCCGATGCATTTGCAGCCTGTGTTTGCGGATTGTGATTTTGTCACTACGGTGGAAGGTCTGCGTGTGGTAGATGACGACACGGGGGCAGATAATAGTGTTAGTGGGCAGATTTTTGAACATGGGGTTTGTATGCCCAGTGACAGTAAGATGACAGATGATGATTTGGAACGAGTATGCGGTGTGGTTAGGAAGTTATGGTTATAGTTTAGTTGTAAATTATAATTAGTATTGTGATTAATACACATAAAAGATTTTGAGGGTGTTTGCAAAAAAGTACTCGTGTGGTAAGCTTTGGAGGTGAAAATGGAATTAAAAAAAATTTTGATTTTTGGTGCGGGAGGATTTGGACGGGAAGTACAGTGGTTGATAGAACGTATTAATCAAAAAGAACTTGTCTGGCAAATAGAAGGATATTTAGATGATGGCACGGAACCTGGAACAGAAATAAATGGCTACAAAGTTCTAGGAGGAATTGAGGAATTACAGAGGTATGATAATTCAGTATCTGTAGTTTGTGCGGTTGGTTCTGCAAAAGTAAGAGAAAAAATAGTGTCAAGGATTAAGCAAATAGGACAATTTCAATTTCCTAATTTAATTGATCCAGATGTGCAAAATTCGCAGTTTGTATCAATGGGAGAGGGGAATATTGTTTGTGTTGGGAATATTCTTACTGTGAATATTTCAATGAAAGATTTTGTGATTTTAAACTTGTCATGTACAGTGGGGCATGATGTAGTTATCGAATCTTTTGTAACGGTTTATCCAGGAGTGAATATTTCAGGATGCACTTTATTAAAAAAGGGTGTAGAGCTTGGCACAGGAAGTAAAATTATACAGGGGAAGGTAATTGGAGAAAATACGATTGTAGGGGCGGGAGCAGTAGTAGTGCGTGATTTGCCCTCAGATTGTACTGCTATGGGTATACCGGCAAAACCTATAAAATTTTTCGGAGGAGGGTATAAAAAACTCTTGATAATGGGGGCAAGCGGGCATGGAAAAGTAATTTTAGATCTTGTTCAGAAAATTGGGATTTATCAGGATGTATTTTTTTTGGACGATGATGAAGCTTTAGTAAAGAAGCATAAGTTTGTGATAGGAACAAGTGACTTTCCGTTGAAATATTATGGAGAAGCCGATGTAGTTGTTGCCACTGGAGATTCAAATGTTAGGAAGAGAATTCAAGAAAAATATGAAAAAAATGAGGTAAGTCTTGTAACGTTGATTCATCCGGAGGCGGTACTTCCAGAAGAGACGATTCAGATTGGAAAAGGTACTGTGATTATGGCAGGAGCAGTGATTCAAACGGGTGCTAAGATTGGAAAGGGTGTAATTGTAAATACATCGGCTTCTATAGATCATGAATGTAAAATAGGAAATTTTGCGCATATTTCAGTGGGAAGTCATTTGGCGGGTAATGTGGTAATTGGGGAAAATACCTGGATTGGAATTGGTGCAATAGTGAATAATAATATACGTATTTGTGATAACGTAGTGGTTGGTGCGGGGGCGGTAGTAGTGAAAGATATAGTGGAAAGCGGTACATATGTGGGAGTGCCGGCTAAAAAAATATAATATTATGGAAAATGGGAAAGCATATGTATAGAAAAGTTTTAAAGCGTTGGTTAGATTTTATTTTATCTTTATTTGCAATTGTTATTTTAAGTCCTGTTTTTCTTGTTTTGAGTATTTTAATAAAACGAAAATTGGGAAAACCAGTTTTGTTTAAGCAGGAACGTCCAGGAAAAGATGAAAGAATATTTAAAATGTATAAGTTTAGAACAATGACAAATGCTAGAGATAAAAAGGGGAATCTTTTGTCGGATGAAAAGAGACTTACTTCTTTTGGTAAGAAATTAAGGAGTACAAGTTTGGATGAGTTGCCAGAGCTGATAAATATATTAAAAGGTGATATGAGTATTGTGGGGCCAAGACCGTTATTGGTGAAATATTTGCCATTGTATAATGATAAGCAGAAAAAACGGCATAAAGTTCGACCGGGAATTACTGGGTTGGCGCAGGTGCATGGGCGTAATGCTATTAACTGGGAACAAAAATTTGAGTGGGATATAAAATATGTAGATAATATTACTTTTTGGGGTGATGTTAAGATAATATTAGATACGATAAAGACGGTTTTGCGACGTGAAGGGATTAACAGTAGAGATTCTGTTACTATGGAAGAGTTTCGGGGGACTTCATGATTCCGTAAAATATATGTCAATATAACTGTATATGAATAACAGAGATAGAATGGGGATAGATTTATGCGTATACTAGTGTTTGCAAATTCTGCCATGGGACTATATAAATTTCGGAAAGAATTGTTGGAAAGGTTATTGTTAAAACATAAGCTCTACATTGCATTACCAGAGGGTGAATATGTAGAAGAGATGAAAAATATGGGTGTAATTTTTTATCCTGTAGTAATGAATCGTAGAGGGAAAAACATTTTTCAGGAGTTTACTGTAATTAGCAAGTATCTTTGGTTGGTTCGAAATGTAAAACCTGATTTGGTTTTAACATATACTGTAAAACCTAATATATATGGTGGGTGGATTTGCCAGCTTTTTCATGTTCCTTATATTGCTAATATTACGGGTTTAGGGACAGCCATAGAAGCGGAAAATTTATTTAGTAAAATATTAGTGCTTTGTTATAAATGGTCATTGAAAAGGGCGGCATGTATTTTTTTTCAAAATAAAAGTAATAGAGCATTTTTTGCACGCAACGGTTTAAAGGTTCGTAACATTAAACTTCTTCCAGGATCAGGAGTAAATTTAGAAGAACACTGCTATGAGGATTATCCTGATTCAGGTGATGAAACTATATTTTTGTTCATTGGAAGAATTATGCGGGATAAAGGTGTGGTAGAATTGGTGGAGGCGGTAAAAAGGCTACAGAAACGATATAAGAATATTAAAGTTCAGTTAGTAGGATTTTGTGAGGAAGATTTTAAAAGTACTCTGGAGAGAATAAATGCAAAGAAATACGTCGAACTTTGCGGACAGCAGGAAGATGTGCATTCTTTTATTAAGAAAAGCCATGCAATTGTTTTGCCAAGTTATCACGAAGGAATGGCAAATGTGTTGTTAGAAGGGGCTGCTTGCGGTAGACCAGTTTTGGCGTCAAATGTGCCCGGATGTAGAGAAACCTTTGATGAAGGAGTTTCAGGGTTTGGATTTAAAGCAAGAAGCTCTAGAGATTTAGAGAGAGTTATGGAAAAATTTATAGAACTTGATTATGAGAAAAAGGTTGAAATGGGCAAAGCGGGAAGGAAAAAGATGGAAAAAGAATTTAGCAGAGATATTGTTGTAAAGATGTATGAAAAAGAAATTGAACGTTTTGAACAGTAATTAGCTGAATGGAGGAATGGCAGTGTCATTATACGAGCAGATTATAAAACGGGAAGAAAAAATTTCATTGGTGGGATTGGGATATGTGGGAATGCCTATTGCTGTAGCTTTTTCAAAAAAGGCGGATGTTATAGGATTTGATTTAAATAAAGAGAAAATAAAGCTTTATCAGGATGGGGTAGATCCAACGAAAGAAGTAGGCGATGAAGCAATAAAACAGTGTACAGTAATGTTCACTGCAGATGAGGAAAAACTGCAGGAGGCTAAGTTTCATATTGTTGCTGTTCCTACACCGGTAAAAAGCGATCATTCACCAGATTTATCTCCTGTAGAAGGAGCTAGCAGGATTTTAGGAAGAAATCTTACAGAGGGTTCCATTGTTGTGTACGAATCGACAGTGTATCCAGGTGTGACAGAAGAAATCTGCGTTCCAATATTGGAAGAAGAATCAGGGTTATTATGTGGAAAAGACTTTAAGATCGGCTATTCTCCAGAGAGGATTAATCCAGGAGACAAGGTTCACAGGTTAGAGACAATTACTAAGATTGTTTCGGGGATGAATGCAGAAACGTTGGAAGAGATTGCAAATGTTTATCGAATGGTAGTAGAAGCAGGGGTATATGAAGCTGAGAGCATCAAGGTTGCTGAGGCTGCCAAAGTGATTGAAAACAGTCAGAGGGACATTAATATTGCATTTATGAATGAATTATCCATTATTTTTAATAAGATGGGAATAGATACCCAGGCTGTTTTGAAGGCTGCAGGAACGAAATGGAATTTTCTGAATTTTCAGCCGGGATTGGTAGGGGGACATTGTATAGGTGTAGACCCCTATTATTTGACATATAAGGCAGAACAACTGGGATATCACAGTCAAATTATTCTTTCTGGACGCAGAATTAATGATGAGATGGGAAAATATGTTGCTGAAAATTTAGTAAAGATTTTGATTAAACAAGATAAGAATGTAAAAAATGCAAAAGTTGCAATTCTTGGTTTTACATTTAAGGAGAATTGTCCAGATACAAGAAATACTAAAGTGATAGATATTGTAAATGAATTGAAAGAATATGGGATAGAACCCATTGTAGTGGATCCACAAGCAGATGCAGTGGAAGCGGACAGTTTATACGGAATTCAATTTGAAGAGATGGAGAAGTTGCAGGATTTGGATGCTGTTGTTTTGGCAGTTGCGCATAAAGAATTTGAGGAATTGTCTTTAGATAAACTGAATAGTCTTTATGCGAATGAGAAGAGGATTCTTTTAGATATTAAGGGAATCTTGAATCGTAAGAAATTTGAAGAAGCGGGATATATATATTGGAGGTTGTGAAATGGGTTATCGTGATATAGGATTTCCAGAAGGAAGCGTATTTTTGGTTACAGGCGGAGCAGGATTTATTGGCTCTAATCTTTGTGAAGCGATTTTGTCTATGGGTTATAACGTAAGATGTTTGGACAACCTTTCAACCGGAAGACAGGAAAATATAGATTTATTTTTGGATAATCCAAATTATTCTTTTATAAAAGGAGATATTACAAATCTTGAAACTTGCCTGAGTGCTTGCAAAGACGTGGATTTTGTATTGAATCAAGCGGCTTGGGGAAGCGTTCCGAGAAGTATCGAGATGCCTCTTTATTATGAAGAAGTAAATATAAGAGGCACTCTTAATATGATGGAGGCGGCCAGACAAAACGGGGTGAAGAAGTTTGTTTACGCGTCTAGTTCTTCAGTTTATGGAGATCATCCTGTATTGCCTAAAAAGGAAGGACAAGAAGGTAATTTGCTTTCTCCATATGCATTGACAAAGCGTGTAGACGAAGAGTATGGAAGGCTTTATTATAACTTGTATGGTTTAGATACCTATGGGCTACGCTACTTTAATGTATTTGGAAGAAGGCAGGATCCCAATGGAGCTTATGCGGCTGTTATTCCTAAGTTTTTAAAATTATTAATAAATGATGAACAGCCTACTATAAATGGTGATGGGAAGCAGTCCAGGGATTTTACGTATATTGATAATGTGATAGAAGCGAACTTGAAGGCTTGTAAAGCGTCTCATGAGGCGGGGGGACAGGCATATAATATTGCTTATGGGGGGAGAGAGTACCTGATTGATTTGTATTATGAAATGTGCAAGATACTGGGAAAAAAGATTGAACCCAAATTTGGACCTGATCGAGCAGGGGATATTAAACATTCTAATGCTGATATTTCGAAAGCTAGAGAGTTATTGGGATATGATCCGCAATATGATTTTGCGGAAGGTCTGCAGTTGGCAATTGATTGGTATAGGGAGAATCTTTAGATATGGATCTGCTATATATGGGTTATTTTTGTAATGAACAAACGTTTAACGAATTAGTAGAAAGTGGAAGTGGAAGTTCACATGCGCGACAACAATTAGAAACAAAATTGCTAAATGGATTAATAGAGGAAAAAAAAGATAATAGCATAAAAGTAATTTCTTATTTGCCAAAGATAAAAACTATCTACAAAGAAAAGGGAGAAAAGGAAGTTTATAAGGGAATAAAAATTCGACATTTATGGTGTGATAAGAATAAATTGATTTCTGTTTTTTTTGCTTTAAAAAAAAATATAGAATTGATAAAAGTGTGGGCTTCAAAGGAGGGAGAAAAAGTAATATTAATATATTCTGCGAATCCCATTCATATTATTCCTGCATTTATGTTAAGAAAGAAATTTAATTTAAAGATAGTAACGCTTTGTTCGGAGATAAGTATATATCGTAGGAAAGATAAGGAAAATATTGTAACAAAAATTAGTAGACAAATTTCACATTTCTGGGATGGCCATTTTAATGGATATATTTTATTAAGTAAATATATGAATGAAGTGGTAAATAAAAAAAATCGGCCATATATGATAATGGAAGGAATATCTCGGGATAGAAAATTTGCAAAAAATGAGAGGAATAATAATGTAGTATTTTATGCTGGCGGATTAACAGAAGATAATGGAATTAGAATTTTGTTAGACGGTTTTATTTTATTAAAAGATATTCAAAAAGAATTATGGATTTGTGGTGATGGACCTTTAAAAATATTAGTTGAAAAATATGAAAAAAAATATGAGAATATTCGATATTTGGGGCTAATTGAGAATCAAAGAGTACAAGAAATCGAAGAAAAAGTAGGATTATTAATAGCCCCAAGATTTTCGGGAAATTTATTTACAAAATATTCTTTTCCTTCAAAAACGATAGAATATTTGTCATCGGGTACACCAACAGTATTAACAAGGTTAAAAGGTATTCCAGATGAATATTTTTCTTATGTGTATCTTTTAGAAGATGAAACAGCTCGTGGAGTCTGTAAATTGTTAGAAGAAATATATGCTCAGAATGAAAAGGATAGATTAGAGTTTGCAAGAAGAGCGCAAGATTTTGTTATTAAAACGAAATCTGAAAGAATTCAAGCTAGGCGCATATGGAACTTTCTTAAAGCTATAGTAAAGGTGTAACAGAGGAATTAGGGTTATTAAAATAGAAAAATTGTTTTAAGGATATAGAAGATAAAGATAGGCTTTGAGAACAGATAGAGGAGAAGGAAAAAATGAGAGATAGACCAGTAATAATGTTACATTATGTGAAAGAGGGGCTTGTAAGAAGCCCAAACATTATTTTTGATAGAATTGAGAAGTCTTTTGGAGACACAGCATATCAGTTTGTACATTTGAATCAAAAAAATTTACCAAGTGAAGTTGGTATAGTAAAAGTAATAAGAGAGTTATATTTCGAAATTAGAAACGTAAAACCAGATATTATACATATATCTGGGATAGCGGAAGGACTAGCTTGTATGATAGCGGCAACATTTGCGAAGTGTCCAAAGAGAATTTTAATAACACATGGGCTTTCAAGTGAAATTAAAAGGCAAAAGTGCTATAAAAGAATGGTGTTTAAATACTTGGTTGAGCCTATAACACTATTATTGGCTACAGATGTTCAGTGTAATAGTTGCTTTACTTATCATCATAAGCAGATTAAAAGATTTGCAAATAAAAAAAGAAGAATGATATACAACATCCCTAGTGATGTGTGCGACGTTGAAAAAATAGGATTTAGGGAGAAATTTAAGATAGAAAGAAATAAGCAGGTATTTGTCAGTGTTGGGCGAATTGAAAAGGATAAGGGATTTGAAGATTTAGCAAATGTAATTAAAGAAATAAAAGGGGATAGTTGCTTTGTTATTATAGGAGAAGGTAACTATTTAGAAGAAATGAGAAAAAAGTTGAAGAATGAGATTAATAATAAAAAGGTTATTTTTTTAGGTAAACTTTCTAACCGAGATGTAAATAGAATTTTGTTGGAAAGTAGTGTTTTTGTTTTACCTACATTGCTTTTTGAAACTTTCGGATTAGTATACATTGAGGCTGCATTTATGCGTTTGCCTTCCATAGGAACAGATAGGGGAGCTGTTCCAGAGGTGATCGAAAATAAAAAGTCAGGATTTTTGATTGAACCTGGAAACAAGAGCCAATTAAAAGCTGCGATAAATTATTTTATTACAAATCCTCAAAAAGCAAAGGAAATGGGCGAGTTTGCATATAAATGGGGAAAAGAAAAATTTGAAATAGAGAAAATCATTCAACAAATTAGTAATATGTATCAAGAGGAATAGTGAGGTAGACGTGAATATAAAATATATTGGATATTATTGTACTCGAAAAGATTCAGAGCCATACACAAGTCCTGCTGCAGTAGAGAAAATGACTTATATTGCAAGCTCTTTACAAAGGGCAGGAAATGAGATAGAGGTGGTTTCATTATCTGGTTTGGACAGGAAAAAATTTAATTTGAGAGAAACTGAGGTTATAAATAAAGACTTTAGAATTTTATATTTATCCTCTTTTCCACGAACAAATAAATTTTTTCGGTTATTGAATACGTGGTGGTTACAAAAGGAATTATTATTCTATTTATTAAAAAAAGTAAAAAAGGGTGAGGTTTTATTGGTGTATCATTCCGTTGCCTTAGTTAATATATGTAGAATAGTTAAAAAAATAAGAAAGTGCAAGATTTGTTTAGAAGTGGAGGAGATTTATCAAGATGCCCAAAATTTAAATGAGAAATTGAAAAAGCGAGAATATATAGCATTTCGAATTGCTGATGCATATATTTTTCCTTCTAAAATGTTGGGAAAGAAAATAAACAGCAAGTTTTCTAAACCTTATGTTGTGGCACACGGAAGTTATTTGGTACAATTGAAAAGACAAAAAATTTTTCAAGATAAATTAATACATGTGGTATATGCGGGGACATTTAATTTAACAAAAGGGGGAGTAAAAATAGCTATTGAGTCGGGAAAATTTTTGGATTCAAGCTATCATTTGCACATTATAGGATTTGGTACGGAACAAGAAATTAAAGAGGTAAAATGCCTAGTTCATGATGCAGAAAGAAAATATAAATGCAAAATAACATATGATGGTTGCCAAAGAGGGGAAGAATATTTGCGTTTTATTCAATCATGTGATATAGGGTTAAGTACGCAGAAAAGTGATAATATGTTGAATGATTCATCTTTTCCTTCTAAAATTTTGTCATATTTGTCAAATGGATTAAAGGTGGTGACAGCAGAGATAAACGTTGTAAAGGAATCAGCAGTAAGTGATAAACTTTATTATTATTCTCTAGATGATGCTAAGGAAGTTGCACATGCAATTAAAAAAGCAAGCTTGGCGGAAAAAGAAAGTGGAAGTGAAATATTACAAAAACTGGACAAAGTTTTTACACTAGAATTAAATAAAATGATAAAGGAATTATAGAAAAGTGAGTTTAATATGTGGAAGTATAGTCTAAATAATTTGAAAAAAATATATATTTTCTTTAGTTTGTTAATGTTATCGCTAATTGTTGCTTTGCCTCAGTTACAAGTATATTTGCCAACAGTTATAATATATTTAATAGTTATTATGACACTTTTTATTTCTGATATTAAAAAAGATAAAAAAAATCTTGAGTGGTTTTATATTATACTTGCATCTTGTTTTTCTTTATACACTAGTGGAATAGCCAATTTTTTTGGATATAAAGATTTATCTAATCGTTATATCTCTTTAATGCCTATGGTTTTTATTTACATTGTGTACGGTTTAGTAAATGATATAAAAGTAGTTTCTTTAGTATGGAAGATTATGGTAGTTTTTTCAACTATAACAATGTTCAAAACAAGTTATGCATTAATACAGTCGCCGTATATATCTAGGATGATAAAAAGTAGTGGAGAATTCTCAGAAAATATATTAAAGCAGGGGATTGGAGATTACGCTTTTATATATGGGTTAGTTATTATGGAAATTTTATTTTTTTCACATGTGTATGAAAAAAAAGGCAAGGAGAAATTGATATATATTTTATTGTCAACTTTAGGAGAGATTACGATTATTCTATCTAATTATATGACAGCTTTGATTTTAAGTATAATTGGAATAGGAATTTTGACCTTTTTTAAGGTTAAAAGGAAACATAAAATTCTTTTTTTATTTTTATTAATAGTAGGAATATTTATGATATTATTTTGGAAACCTATGTTGGAGTTTTTTTTGTCTATTATATTAGATTTTATACCAGATGGAAAGAACTATGATAGATTATTGCAGTTGAAAATGTCTGTTTATGGTAATGGAAAAAATTTATTTGCAGAGTTTATGGGGGATAGAATTCCGGTGTTATCCATTAGCTATAATTCTATCCTGAAATATCCTTGGGGGGGTGTTATATTCGGTCATCTAACTAAATCAAATGGGTATTATAATGAATTTGGTCATCATTCGTTTGTATTTGATACAATAGCAATTTATGGTCTTTTGCTTGGAATAGTTTTGATATTTTTATTATGTTTTCCCTTTTTTTCAAATATGCGTTTACATGGAAGGAAAAAAGAATTGACAATAGCAATGTTTGTGGTTGTGATTTTATTATTGATGTTTAATAATGCAACATTTTCTTTGGCATTTCTTATATATGTAATGTATCCATATGTGTGTGACAAGTTATATGAGGATGAACAGTATGTTTAATAGATTATTATGTTTAATAGATATTATTATAAATAAAATAAAAAGAAATTATTATAAAAGGATTTTTTTAGTTCAAACAGGAAATCTGCATGTAAAGAATTGTAAAGTTTATGGCAGAGTTAATGTTTTGAATTGTAATATTAGTATAAAGGAGAATATAACAATTTTTCAAAATGTAACTTTTTTTGGAGATGGAGAGATATCTATTGGTAACAATGTTGCAATAGGGCAAGATTGTGTATTATACGCTTCTGAAGAAGGAGGAATAAGAATTGGAGATGATGTTATGATTGCAGCACATTGTTATATAATTGATTGTAATCATGGAACAAATCTTGGAGTTCCAATTTGTAAACAGAAGAATGTTGTAGAAAAAATAAATATAGGAAATGATGTATGGATAGCAGATGGTTGTACTATTACAAAAGGTTCTCAATTAGAAAATGGGGTGGTAATAGGAGCAAAGTCACTTGTAAATAATATTATTGAGAAAAATGCAATTGCAGTTGGCATTCCTGCAAGAGTAATTAAGAAGAGAGAAGCTTAAAATGAGTAGAAAAAAAGGTGTAATATTTTCTTATATTTTAATGATGGTGGAAATAATATCAAGTTTGTTATATACTCCGCTTGTAATTCGGTCATTAGGAAAACAAGAATATGGGGTGTATAGTTGGGTTATGTCGATAACGGCATATTTATATCTTTTGGATTTAGGAATTGGAAATTCTATTGTAAAATTTGCGGCTCAATATAGAATTCAGGGAAGACAGGAAAAGCAAAGGGGTTTTGTAGGAATAATTACATGCTACTATTTGATTGTTGCAGTTGTTTTAATTGGCATAGGAGTTTTGGTATCGAATAATTTTTCTTTGATATTGGACAAGGGATTTAATGACAAAGAGCTTAAAATAGTCAAGCAACTGTTTTGGGTGATGATATTTAATGCAGCGGCGACTCTTTTTTTTGGAGCTTATCAGAAAATATTATTAGCATACGAAAAGTTTGTGTTAAGTAAGTGGCTGGATATATTCAAAGTGATATTGCGCATGATTTTAGGTATTCTTGCATTGTATACTGGAAAAAACTCTTATGGTATGGTGGTTGCCAATTTATGTGTGACAATTGTAATTGGCATAATTTCTTTTGAAAAAGTAGTTTTTAATTTGAAAATTATTCCTAGTATAAAGCATATTGAAGCCAATTTTGTCAAAGAAATTGTGGGCTTTTCAAATGGAGTGCTATTGCAAGGGGTTGCAACACAGCTGAATTCAATGGTAGATCAAGTTTTAATTGGAGTAATTGTGCCAGGGGCATCAGTTATTTTAGCTGTATATGGAACAGGAATATTAATTCCCCAATATATCCAAAATATTGCGGTTAATGTAAATGGAGTTTTAATGCCAGGAATTGTACGTATGATAGAAGAAAGAAGGGATGTGTCATATATTGAAAGGGAAATGATACGAGTTAGTAGAATATTATTTATGATGTTGGCGGTTATTGGAATTGTTTTTGGTGTATTTGGAAAATTATTTATTAAATTGTGGGTAGGGGATGGCTATGAAGATGCATTTTGGGTAGCGATAATTATAATGATTCCGCGGATCATTATTTGTTCTGAAGAGATTGGTTCACAAATATTGTGGGCAATAGAAAAGCACAAGTTACAAGGTTTTTTAAAATTATCGATAGCAATAGCAAATGTAGGACTGTCAATTTTACTGATTAAATGGAAGCCTCTTTTGGGAGCTACTTTAGCGACAGCATTAGTTTTGATATTGGGAGATATTTTGGTTATGAATTTTGTTTTTAAAAGGTATATTGGAATTAGTGTAAAAAGATATAGTTTGGGAATAATAGAAAATATATGGAAATGTTTAGGAATTACATTTGTAGTGGGGAATTTAATCAAAGGGCATATGCCTAGCACATGGCTAGGCTTTATTGTTGGATGTACGATTATGATAAGTGTTTATATTATTACAATGTGGAAGTTTGGATTAAATGAATATGAAAAAGAGTTAGCAGGTACATTTTTACAGAAATTAAGGATTAGTCATTGAATCTCAGGAGGGTACATTCCCCGATGCTTGCATCGCAACAAACTTTTCCCTAAATGAAAAAGGTGATATAATGTAAGCGGAAAGGAGAGTTGTAGATGAGTGAGAATATACACAAATCGCACAACGTATCGAGGCTTATGTATCATTTTGTGTTTCCAACGAAATATCGAAGGGTAGTAATAGACGAAGAAGTGGATAAGGTAATAAAAGAAACCTGCATAGAAATCAGCAAAAGGTATGAGGTGGAATTTCTTGAAATAGGGACGGATAAAGACCATGTATATTTTCTTGTACAGTCAGTGCCGAATTATAGTCCAACCCAGATTGTAAAGATAATAAAAAGCATAACAACAAAAGAAATATTTGCCAGATGCCTGGAAGTCAAGAAGAAACTATGGGGAGGAAATTTCTGGTCGTCGGGCTATTATGTAGCGACAGTAAGCGAACACGGGAATGAGGGAGTAATAGTGAATTATGTAAAGAATCAGGGGAATGAGTATAAGAAGCTATACAGAAATGAAGGAATGGAAGGGCAGATGACTTTGTTTGATATGTAAAGATAGCGGGGAGGAAACCCCATACCCCGCTTTTGAGGGAACAAAGCGAGCGAAAAAGTCAAGTGCTGTGAGAGGCGACGTAGGAGCCGCTCACAGTGCTTGAGTGCTTGCACCGGGGGAGTTGATTAATAATAACTATTGTGTGAAAGCAGTTATTTATGAATAATTAGAAATAATTTAGAGGAGAGAAGAAATGAATGTTTTTATGATAATATGCCATAAAAATCCTATACAAGTTGAAAGATTAATACATGTATGTAAAACAAAATTTACGGATGTTATTCTTCATGTAGATGCGAATATGAATTTAGATGATTTTTCTAATTTAAAATCTAGTATAAATAGGTGTGTAAAAAAATTTGGGGGGGGGGTATACCTGACAGATAGTCGGCTTCATGGAGAGCTTGATGATAGAAGTCTTATTGATATTACGATGGAATTGCTCATCAAAGCGAAGCAAGTAGAAAAGTTAGAAAATAAAAAATATCAATATTTTGCGCTCTTGAGTGGACAGGATTATCTGATTAAACCTATTACTTGGATAGAAGGAGAGCTAGAAAGAAGTTATCCAGAACCATTTATTGATTGTACACCGTACGATAGGGAAAATTGGTTATATTATAAGTTTAAAAAGAATCATAAAGTTATAGCTTTTAATAGGTGGATTAGTAATTCATTAAAAAAGGGAGTAATAAGATCAGGATTTCGAATCTGTGCTATGGTGTTTGAAGCGATGTTACCTATAGTAAAAAAAACGGCATATCATAGCTTAAAAAGGGAAAAAATAGAACTTTATGGAGGTTCTGCGTGGTGGATACTTCCGGATATAGTTATAGATTATGTTATTTCTGAGATTTCCAGAAAGAAAAGTTATATTGATACTATATTAAATGAGGTTAATACGCCAGAAGAAGTTTTTTTTCAAATAATGGCTATGCGCTCTTCTTTGAAAAGTATGGTTAAAGTAAATCCTAGTAATCAGAGAGAACAAAATTGTAAGACATGGGCATATTTTTCAGATAAAGGAAAACCTTTTAGAGGGCATCCATATATTTTTACAGAGGGGGAGTTTGAAAAAATCAGAGAAAATGAGTGTTGGATAGCAAGGAAATTTGATTTACTGGAAGATAGTAAAATATTTGATATGATAGATGATTATATTTTATATAAATAAAATTAATTTAAATATAGAATGTATATTTTTTATTTAAATGGACTGAGAGGGATGAAAATATGTTTGAAAACAGGATATTATTAATTACGGGAGGAACGGGCTCATTTGGTAATGCAGTTTTAAATCGCTTTTTGGAAACAGATATTAAAGAAATTCGTATCTTTTCTAGAGATGAGAAAAAACAAGATGATATGCGTCATGAATATCAGGCAAAGTATCCAGAAGTAAGTAACAAAATCAAATTTTTTATTGGAGATGTTAGAGATTTATCTTCTGTGAAGAATGCTATGCATGGTGTGGACTATATTTTTCATGCGGCTGCATTGAAGCAAGTTCCATCGTGTGAATTTTTTCCAGTAGAGGCGGTAAAAACCAATGTATTGGGAACAGAAAATGTATTAACCGCAGCTATTGAAGCAGGAGTAAAGAAAGTAATATGTCTTTCCACTGACAAAGCGGCATATCCGGTGAATGCTATGGGAACTTCTAAAGCAATGATGGAAAAAGTAATTGTAGCGAAATCCAGAACAGTATCTCCAGAGAGGACAAGCATATGCTGCACTCGATATGGAAATGTAATGTGTTCTAGGGGGTCAGTGATTCCATTGTTTATCGACCAAATCAAAAATTCTAATCCAATGACAGTTACAGAACCAACTATGACACGTTTTATAATGAGTTTGGAAGAAGCTGTGGAACTTGTTGTATTTGCATTTCAGAATGCCCAATCTGGTGACATTATGGTGCAAAAGGCACCGGCCTGTACTATAGAGGTGCTTGCTCAGGCGGTTGCGGGATTATTTGATCCGGGACATGACATAAAAGTAATAGGCATACGTCATGGTGAAAAAATGTATGAAACACTGCTTACGAATGAGGAATGTGCTAATGCCATTGATTTAGGAAATTTCTATCGTGTACCGTGTGATAAACGTGATTTAAATTATGACAAATATTTTAAACAAGGTAATGTAGAAAGAACAAAACTTTCTGAATTTAATTCAAATAATACAGAATTGTTAAATGTTGAACAGGTAAAAGAGAAATTAATGAATTTAAGATATATTAAAGAAGAATTGGAAATATGGAAAGAGAATAAATAAACTATCGTTACATCCGGTTATAATTAGAAAGTAACCGGATGTATCAATAGAAAAAATGAGTGAACTTGAGATGAAAAAAACAGAAAAATGTACATAGATGGTTTAAAGGGACTGGCATGCTTTTTTGTAATGTTGGGTCATTATACAGGAATTTATAAATATGCGTAAGGGGGGGGGGAAAATCACTAATGCTTCTTTTTTGAATGTATCACGAGTTTTCCAATTTCAATTTTTACGGCGGAAAGTTTTTGGTATACCTTTTTTTGTAATTAGTGGATATTTATTATTAGTAAATAGAGCGGAAGATGAGTTGCGAATTATTGATATTTTCAGAAAAAGTATTATTCGATTTTTTCGACTGGCAATTCCTATTTTTGGAGCATCTATAATAATATTAATAATTCAATATATAATAGGATTTCATAATAAATCGTTAGAAGTTATCGTTGAAAATAAATGGATACAAAGTTTTTATAATCAGCATTTGACAATTTATGATGCAATCAAAGAGCCCTTTAGAGTATTATTTCAGGGAAATAGTTTTTTTAATTCGCCATTTTGGTGTCTGAAAAGTATGTTTTTAAGTTCTATTATAATATATATTAAATTATTGTCTGTATAATGGGGTTAAAACCCTCGCCTTAAGGCGAAACCTTTAGGTCAACCCCGTATCTTCAAGTTTAGAATAAGGTAAAAACACAAATACTAAACTTGAGGTGAAGAATATGGAGCATTACAGAAAAACGTCACATTGCACATATGACATCAAGTATCATTTAGTGTGGATAACAAAATATAGGAAGCCTGTGATTATTGGACAAATAGCAGAGCGGACAAGGGAATTGATAAGACTCGTCTGCCAGAGTAATGAAGTGGAGATTCTGGCAGGGCACGTAGGTGCCGACCATATCCACATGCTGGTGTCTGTCCCGCCACATTTGTCAGCAAGTAAACTGGTTCAATACATTAAAGGGAACACTTCTAGGAAATTGCAGATGGAGTATAAAGAATTGAACAGGCAATTCTGGGGACAGCACTTATGGGCAAGGGGATATTTTGTGGCAAGCAGTGGGAATGTAACGGATGAAGTTATCAAAGAGTATATCCAAAATCAGGACTTACAGGAGAAGAGCAAATCAGATAATTTCGAAATAGGGTAAGAGAGGAAATGGAAAGAGATAGCGTAGAATATGTGCAACTTTAGGCTGCTTCAGCAGCGAGATGAACCTACCGGCTTTAGCCGGTAGTGGTTCAGTTATGCAAATACATTATTCATAAATGGAGAGGTTGTTTTTTTGCGCTTATCTTGGGAATAACCGTTATATTGCAGCAGCCAATCATATTTTCATGCCTGTTAGGTGCAGTTTGCGGCTTTTATGAAGAAAGCATTTCCCATTGTAAAAAATGGCTGTATGCAGTTGGAATATTCATACCTGCTGTGGTTTATGTGTGGAATATTGCGAATTTATATGCATATGGAATTGCTTTTTCTCTTTTTTTAGCAGGAGTTTTAAATTTAAGAGTATTACAGAATTTATTTTCTATTAGAGAGATTAATGGGTTGAGAAAAATTTCATGGGGTATATATGCGTTTCATTGGCCGATTTATAATTCAATTGGTATGTGTATGCTTGTTTAATTGCTTGGAAAATGTAATAATAGTATTTTATTTGTAATCGTAATAAATGTATGTATAATAATAACACTCCTGATAGCAATGCTTGATTTTTTACGGTAGAGAGGCTTTCAGGAATGGTATGTAGAAAAATAGATATATTTTTTAGGAAAGTTACGAAAAATTAAAAGTCTGTTAGAGAAAGGTATGGTATAAACGTATGAAGATTTTGGTAACTGGAGCTAAGGGCTTTATTGGAAAAAACTTTATTGCAACATTAAAAAATATTCAAATGGGAAAGGACAAATCTTTTCAGTTATCAGAGAGTCTTATAGTTTATGAGTGTGATATTGATACAAGTGAATCACTTTTAGAAAAATATTGTTCAGATTGTGACTTTGTGTTTAATCTTGCAGGAGTGAACCGTCCGAAAGAAAAGAAGGAATTTATGGAAGGAAATTTTGGCTTTGCTTCACTTTTATTAAGTATGTTGAAGAAACATAAAAACAATTGTCCTATCATGATAGCTTCTTCTATACAAGCCGAGTTAGATAATCCCTATGGACAGAGTAAAAAAGCAGGAGAAGAATTGATTTTTCAATATGGCAAAGAAACAGGCGCAAAGGTATATATATATCGATATCCCAATGTTTTTGGGAAGTGGTGCCGGCCAAATTATAATTCTGCAATCGCAACTTTTTGTAACAATATTGCAAATGATCTTCCGATACATGTAAATGACCCTGATGTTATTATGAATATGGTTTATATTGATGATGTAGTGGCAGAGTTAATTGAAGCGTTAAAGGGGAATGCGCATGTTGATGAACATGGATATTGTTTCGTACCAATTGTTCACACGTTAACTTTGGGAAAAATTGTAGATTTAATTTATTCTTTTAAAAAAAGCCGTAAGGAACAAAGTATTCCTGATATGACGGAAGGGAGTTTTGAAAAAAAATTATATGCTACGTATTTAAGTTATCTTCCAAAGAATCAATTTAGCTATCCTTTAAAAATGAATAAAGATGATCGCGGAAGTTTTACGGAGATCCTAAAGACAGTAGATAGGGGGCAGTTTTCAGTTAATATTTCTAGACCAGGAATTACGAAAGGGGAACATTGGCATCATACTAAGAACGAAAAATTTGTAGTGGTAAGTGGAAAAGCGCTTATTCAATTACGTCAGATTGACAGTAATGAAATTATTGAGTATCATGTGAGTGGGGAAAATATGGAAGTAGTTGATATTCCGACTGGGTTTACTCATAATATTATCAATGAGGGAGATACAGATCTTGTTACATTTATGTGGTGCAGCGAATGTTTTAACCCAGAGAAACCAGATACTTATTTTTTGAAAGTGCAGGAGGAGAAAGGCTTGTCAAAATGAAAAAATTGAGATTAATGACGATTATAGGAACACGTCCAGAAATTATAAGATTATCAGAAGTAATCAAGAAATGTGATAAATATTTTGAACAAATATTGGTTCATACCGGTCAAAATTGGGATTATACATTAAATCAGATCTTTTTTGAAGATTTAGGATTGCGAGAACCAGATTATTATTTGAATGCTGTAGGGGAAGACTTAGGTGAGACAATTGGAAATATTATTTCAAAAAGCTATAAATTGATGGTAGAAAAAAAACCGGATGCATTATTGATTCTAGGGGATACGAATTCTTGTTTGTCTGCTATTTCGGCAAAACGTCTTCATATTCCTATATTTCATATGGAGGCTGGAAACCGTTGCTTTGATGAATGTTTGCCAGAAGAAACAAACAGGAAAATTGTGGATCATATTGCGGATGTGAATATGTGTTATTCTGAACATGCAAGAAGATATTTAAATTTTGAAGGAACAGCGAAAGAAAGGACATATGTTACAGGCTCGCCTATGGCGGAGGTATTATCGGCTAATTTGGAAAAGATTAAGGCAAGTAATGTACTTAATACTTTGGGGATTGAAAAGAGAAGATATATCCTGTTATCGGCACATCGTGAAGAAAATATTGATAATGAGCAGAATTTTATGGCATTGATGAATGCTATTAATGTTATGGCAGAAACATATCAGTTGCCAATTATTTATAGTACTCATCCAAGAAGCAAAAAGTTTATTGATACTCGGAATTTTCAGTTTCATCCATTAGTGAGGAGCTTACAGCCATTTGGATTTTCGGATTATAATCATTTGCAAATGAATGCTTTTTGTGTGGTATCAGATAGTGGAACATTGCCAGAAGAAAGTTCTTACTTTAATAGTATAGGTATGCCTTTCCCAGCAGTGTGTGTACGCACCAGTACGGAGCGTCCGGAAGCGCTTGATAAAGGAAATTTTGTATTAGGTAGCATTACAACAGAACAGGTTTTGCAGGCGGTAGAAATTGTAACAAAAATGCAACAAAATAGTGATTTTGGCACAGATGTTCCTAATTATATGGATGAAAATATTAGTATAAAAGTAGTAAAAATTATTCAGAGTTACACAGGAATTGTAAATAGAATGGTATGGAGGAAGCAATGATATGGAAACGAAACAAAAAATAGATCGGGAAATAAACGTAATGGAATTAGTTTGGAATATTTTGTTTTGTTGGCGTCAAATAATTTGTTTTGGAGTAATTTTTGCTATAGGAGTTAGTTGTATAAAATATGTTCATGATAATAGAACGTATCAGATTGCCCAAAATTCTAAATCGGGACAAAATGACAGTCCTTTAACCTTAGAAGAAGAGGAGCAGATAGAAGATGCTAAGAGAATGATGATGCGTATAGAAAATTATCAGGGATATTTAGATGAGTCGGCTTTGATGCAGATAAATCCTTATGAAAAACCGATAATTGAACTGCAATATTATGTTAAATCAGATTATACTTACAATTATACAAAAGATAATCAAAATGATTACACTGGAGATTTAATGTCGTTATACTGTAATTATGTTAACAGTGGAGAATTAAGCCAGAAAATAATTGATTATGCAGGACTTGCTATTTCTCAAGCGGATTTTAGTGAGTTGTGTGGCGTATATCAAAGTGGGAAAACAATGGTGGTAACACTTACATGGGCAGAAGAAGAAAAACTTGAGACAATTTCCCAATTTTTAAAATCAGAATTATTGGAGAAGGAGAGGGAATTTCAAGAAGTTGGCTCACATAAACTAAAATTATTGCGTGAATCGCAAAATGTTATTGCGGATACGGAATTAGCAGAAGAAAAGAATACAATTGCAAACAATATTGTATATATAGAAACACAGTTGAATGCTCTAAAGGCTTCAATGACAGAACAACAATTGGCGAAATTGCGAGGAGAAAACGATGTAGAGCAAATAAATGATGAAAATATTATTACAAAACCAAGTTTTAGTTTGAAATTTGCGGTATTGGGTGCAATTTGTGGGATATTTTTAATGTTTATTTGGATATCATTTAAAACGATATTTGCCGTAAAACTTCAAAATTCTGGTGAGATATGTACCCTTTATGATACTAGGCTTTTAGGAGAAATTATTATTCAGCAGGAGAAAAAGAAATTTTTGTCAATAATTGATGATAAATTATTAGCAATAAAAAATAGGAGAATTAAAAAATTATCTGTGGAGCAACAAATTAAGATTGTAGCAGCTAATACGGCACTTTTATGTAGACAGAGAGGTATAGAGAAAATATATATGACAGGCAGTGAATATGAAAGTATGGATGATAAAATCTTGAGTGCTATAAAGCAGGAGTTGGAAATTCAAAATGTACAAATTATAGATGGTATAAATATTGTTTACGAAGTGGACTCTTTAAAACGTGGAGTAGAAATTGGAAATATGTTGTTTATAGAACAAGTTGGGAAGTCTATTTATAATGAAATATCCAATGAATTGAATTTGGCAAAAGAGCAGATGAGTTATGTATTAGGAGTTATAGTGTTATTATGAGAGTAAATCATGTCATAATTAGAGTACGAGGCGAAAGGAATTAGTGATTATTATGAAAATTATTAAGGGATTTTTAAAAGTAATAATGGCTGGAATAGTCTCTGTGGTAATTATATCGGGGCTGTTGTGTTTCTATAGCATAACACCTGTACACGAAGAAAACTTGAAAGGTAATACGGACTACGTTTGGCCAGCAAATTCTATATGGATTAACGCTACAGAAGGTATCTCTTGTGGGCAATATGATGCAAATGGATTTAATAATATAGCTGTTATTGATAATCCTGATATAATTATTCTTGGTTCATCACATATGGAAGCGACTAATGTGATGCAAGACGAAAATGCTCCATATTTACTAGCACGAAAATTGAACGGAAAGCACTCTCTGTACAATATGGGTATATCAGGGCATAACTTCTTTAAAATATGTCAGTATATCCCGAAAAATTTGGAATTATATGATAAAAGTCCCAAAATTGTAGTGCTTGAAACTAGTATTGTAGATATACTAAAGAGAAATGTTGATGAGGTTATTTCGTCATCTGTAGAGCATACACCAAGCCATAGCGCTGGAATTATCGGAGCTTTGCAAAAAATACCATTTTTTAGAACTCTATATCATCAGGTGGGAGGTGGACTTTTAAAATTATTTATGCCGGATTCTAATTCTGCTATTGCCAAAGCAGATGGAGATATTGAGACTGCTGAGAAGACCACAGAGGTTAAAAGTGACATAGATATAGTGGCATATGAAGAACTCTTTTCATATCTTAAAAATCTCGAAGAAATCTATGAAACACAGATAATTATTTTGTATCACCCAACTGAAAAGTTGATGGATGATGGAAGTATTTACTTTGATAGAAATGAGTACCTCAATGCATTTAATTTTTACTCGAATGAATATGGAATTTCCTTTATAGATATGACAGATAGATTTGAAACCATGTACTATGAAGAAAATCATGTGGCGCATGGGTTTTGTACGGGGCAAATCGCAACAGGGCATCTTAACAAATACGGTCATGCAGCAGTTGCTGATGAACTGTATAACGAAATAATGAAACTTGAGGAGGCCGGTGAATTATGAAAATGATTAGTTTTACTTTCTTTGGGTTTGTTGCGATTGTTTTCATACTGCTGTTATTTACCAACAAATTTATTAAGGATGATGATAAATCCTTAAAAACAGCAAATATTATATTGTTAGTAGCGAGCTATGTTTTCGTCATTTATGCTGATTGGAGATTTGCTGTGGTTCTAGCTGTGCTAACCTTAACGACATGGTATTTTGCTCAAAGGAAAAAGGAATATAAATTTGGAATAATAATTGCTATATTGGCATTAGCATTTTTTAAGTATACGAATTTTTTTGTGGAATCATTTGCGAAAATTTTTGGGGGGGGGGAGAACGAACTACAGTGCACTGAACATTATCCTTCCATTAGGAATTTCGTATTATACTTTTAGCGCTATTGGTTATATTATTGAAGTATCAAGAGACCGGATAGAATCTAAAAATCTAATGGATGTTGCATTATACTTAGCTTTTTTTCCTAAAATTACATCTGGACCTATACAACACAGCAGTGATTTTTTTAACGAACTTGGAAAGAAAAGATTAGTTGGGTGGAGCACTTTTGCTCCGGGAATACAAATCTTTGTCTTTGGCCTTTTCAAAAAAATAGTTTTAGCTGATCGACTTTCAGTTTTTGTAAATCAAGTATATGCTACACCGTTAGCTTTTGGAAGTTTGACAGTTTTCCTGGCAACGATAGCTTATTCATTCCAGATATATTTTGATTTTTCTGGTTATTCTGATATGGCCATTGGAATTGCAAAGATACTTGGAGTTAATCTGCCTAGAAATTTCAATTTGCCATACTTGGCGCACAATGTAACTGAGCTGTGGAAAAGATGGCATATTACGCTTTCAATCTGGTTACAGGACTATCTTTACATATCTCTTGGTGGAAATAGACAAGGAAAAGTTAGAACATATACCAATTTGATTTTAACCATGGTTATCGGGGGTATTTGGCATGGGGCCAATTGGACATATATCATATGGGGGTTATTGCACGGCCTGGCGCTAGCAGTTCACAAGGTATGGATGGCTATAACTGGAAGCAGTAGTAAAAAAAATTCGGCTCTTGCAAATGTTTTATCGATTTGCGTAACGTTTTTATTTACAACATTCTGCTGGGTCTTTTTTAGAGCAGAATCCATATCACAAGCGATTTTAATTATTCGGCGTATATTTAGTTTTGAAGATGGACTAGAACAACCATATTTTTGGCTGATTATCGCGTTAATAGTAATGATTGTTGCTAGTGTAATTGCATATGTTAAGTCTAAGAAAAATGGTGTTCAGAATAACCCCCAAAAGACAAATGTTAGTATTGTTGAGGGTTATTATCCGTTGGTTGATTTAACTTCATTTTGGGGGTTGGTTGTTTTCTTTGTTTTTTGTGGTACGTTACTTTGCTTGGCATATACTGGAGGAAGCCCGTTTATATATGGCAATTATTAACTCAAACTTCCGTGCGCCCAGCTAAGGGGGTGACATTTAGCAGGTGGAAATCCTGTCTAATAAGATGTAGCCGCATCATTGGTAGCGAGTCTTGGGTGGATGCTGGTAACAGTATCTGCTAAGCGTAGACAGCAAGGTGATAGGGCGAACGATTGAATGCCGAAATGAGTTTATTCCGGCAGGTCGATCCGATGGAAGTAGGGGAAAGCAGCATGTGTAGCTGTGCCATGGCTAATGGTTATACACTGCTGCGGTGTCGGAGAGTCAGTCATGTCATACAATGACGTCACATAAACTGGGGAGAGCCTGTGTGTTCCATGCAGAATGAAACTGTATGGTAGGCGCAACGAACAAACTAAGCAAAGCCGAAGACGCGCAGGCAGTCGGACAGCCGGATAGTGCCTGTGAAAGTGGCAAAACCCACTGGAAGGAAGCCGCGAGAGAGCCAGTATCCTTGTTGGCTCCGCTGTGCAAAGCAATATCAAAGAGGAAACATTATTCACACACAGGGTGAAAGAGATAATGGAAACGAAATTGGAGAGAATATCACAACTGTCAGTGGAAAACCCGGAAATGGCATTTACATCAATTGGGCACCTGACTGACAAGGAATTGTTGAAGGAACGCCATGAGCAGATGGATGGGAAGAAGGCAGCAGGCATTGATGGCATGACAAAAGAAGCTTATGGGGAAAATCTTGATGCCAATCTTGAGGAACTGGTAGGAAGGCTGAAATGCCGCATACAAGCCAAGCCACAGCCGGCCAGAAAGGTGGAGATTCCAAAAGAGAACGGCAAAACCAGACCGCTGAGTATTTATTGTTATGAGGACAAACTGGCACAGGAGGTGCTCCGCAGAATACTGGACGCGGTATTTGAGCCACATTTCTATGAAGAAATGATGAGATTCGGGCAAAACAGAGGATGCCATGATACAATCAGGAAACTGAACATAATGATAGAAAAGAGATATACCAACTATGTGTTAGACACCGATATTAAGTCGTTCTTTAACCATTTAGACCATGACTGGATACTGAAATTCATAAGCTTACGCATCAAAGACCCGAATATCCTAAGGCTTACAAGGAGGATGCTGAAGGTGGGGATAGTGGAAGATTATACCTACATTGCAACGGAAGAGGGGACAGGTCAAGGTTCGGTTTGTTTGCCAATTATTGCTAACATCTATATGCACTATGTTCTTGTCTGGTGGTTCAAAGAGAAAATACAGCCACTGATGAGGGGGTACTGCGGATTGGCAGTATATGCAGACGATTTCGTTACCTAATTCCAGTGCAAAAGTGATGCGGAAATGTTCTATGGATTATTGAAGAAAAGGATGGCACATTCCGCAATTGTAGAGTTTCGTGAAAGGGTAGGGTATCTTATGGGAAAATTTTTTGACACTTTCAACGAAAAATTAAAGAATAGAAAAGCGCTTTAGTCTGGATATCGAAGTGGGATAGGGTGTGTAATGCCATTTATATTGTCAGGAACAGGAATGGAGATAGATTGGTGGCATCTTATCAAGGATAACGCTCGCAAATGAGCTTCTGAACTGTTAAAGAGGCGAATTTCATATATGTGATTTTCCTGCGCCAGGAAAGTTGGACTGTGTCTCGTTATCTTTCACCCTCATTGTTCTGGCACAATGCAGAGTAAAATGTTTGCATTCCGCAGCAGCAAAAGCTTAATCTCGCAGTTTTTATTCTTAAATATAATAGGAACTGTGAGATTTTGTATATTCCCTATTTTAATGAATAGTTACGGAGAATGAGTGTTTGAAATGCTTTAATATATTCTGCAATTACAGTAACAGTTAGAATACTGATAGCTTTTCTATATATTATGATAGTTCTATTAGAAATATATGCAGCCTGACACAAGAGGATTCTTTTTGACACTATTTATGGAGAGGGGGATGATGAGTTCATGAATCTAGAAGAAATATGGTCTGGTTGGAAAATTACAGAGGATATTGGCGCAGGCTCTTTTGGTAAAGTGTATAAGATTACCAGAAAGGAATTTGGTCATACCTATGAGTCAGCGCTTAAAGTGATTACTATTCCTGGCGAAAATGGAGTCTGGGTTTCTTTCGGAGAAAAATTTGATAAAGAGAACGCAGGCGCATATTTTGAAAAAATAATGGAAGAGGTGGAAAAAGAGTTTGCTATTATGCATAAGCTGCAGGGAAACAGTAACATTGTCAGTTATGAGGATCATAAAGCCGTTCGTCATGCAGACGGTGTGGGATATGACATTTATCTGCGGATGGAATTGCTTAAGCCATTACTTACCTATATAAAAGAAAACTCTTTTGCCAGAAAGGACGTGCTCAAGCTTGGAATAGATCTGTGTAAGGCTTTGGAGGCCTGCCAGGAATATCATATAATCCATAGTGATATTAAGCCGGAAAACATATTTATAACTGAGTTAGGAGGGTATAAATTAGGAGATTTTGGGATAGCAAGAAGGATGGAGGAAGTTATTCCTGTTTCTGTTCCTAAAGGTACATACACCTATATGGCGCCAGAGATATATCGTGGAGAAAAGTATGATTTAAGGGCAGATATCTACTCCTTGGGGATTGTATTGTATTGTTTTCTAAATCAGAACAGAAAACCATTTTCTTTGGGGCATTATGGTCAGGACAATTCTATAGAATTGGATGAAGCAGATAAGAGGCGTTTTGCGGGAAAAGAGTTTCCGCCTCCTTGTAATGCGGTAGGAGGAATGTCAGAGATTGTAATGAAAGCATGCGCATTTGATCCCAAAATGAGATATCAAAGTCCCCGTGAAATGAGAGAAGCATTGCAAGAGGAACTTGTTATAGAGGAACAAATGGATGAGAAGCTTGAAACAGTGTCTATACTGTCGGCAGGAGAACTTAGTGCTCCAAAAGGGACCGTGGGGATTTTTAAAAACCAGAATAAATCTCTATCTCAGCCAGATGTAGAAGAAAAGGTTCAAGCAGAAGCAGTTGAGGCGGGGGAAGAATATGAAAGAGCGATTAAGGAAGAAAAGGGACGTGAAAAAGTAATTGCTGAAGGGAAAGAGGAACTAGCTGCAGGAGTGGAAGAACAGAGAGAACGGGGAGGCGCGGCGGAAGAAGGTTATTCAAAGAGAAAAACTAAGTGGGTGGCAGCTGGGGCATTAATAATTGTTATTTCTTTGGCTGCTTTTATTGGTTCAGTAAGTGATAGTTCCGAAATGTTGGAAACAGCGGAAGGAAAAAATGTTGTTATCTCTGATATTAACTTGGGAGCGGAATTGGGAAGAGAGAAAATGACAAAAGCCGTAAAACTAAGCCAAGTGCCCAATGTGGTAGATTTACCAGAAGATGAGGCAAGGGATCGCTTGGAAGAGGCAGGACTGGATGTGGATTCCATAGAGGAAAAAAGTTATAATGACGTTGTAGAGGCAGGGCATGTAGTTAGCCAAAGTGCGCTTGGTGGAGAAAGTGTTCCGCTGAAAACAAAGATTAAAATTGTAATCAGCAAAGGGGCAGAACCAAAGCCAGAGGAGCCGCAGGAGACACCGGAGCCAAGGGATCCTGGCTCAAGAGATTCAGATGTTTCTTATCCGTCTCAGCCAGAAGTGCCGGAGGAATCACAGCCAGACGGGGAGCAGCCCGAAGAAGTGCAGCCAGAAGCGCCAGGAGAATCGGCTGAACCGCAGCAATCTGAACCGGCTGCAGATCCGGATGAAGAAAATATTGAGGATTGGGATTTACTTAATTAGTTAATGGAGGGATTACAGATGGGATATCAATTTGATAACAGAAGGTGGTACAAGAGGTGCAGATGTGTACTTGCCGTGTTTTTTCTTGCAGCTATTTTGGGAGGCATGAAAATTGAATCTATAGCGGATGACGCAATTTCCAAATGTGAATTGGTCTATAAAGCCTATGGAGAATATGTTAAAGTGAACGATTTGGGAAACATGTCATATGAAAAAATAGAAAGAAGGAGAGACTTTTACCTGAAATATAAAATAGATAATGATTTAGTTGCGGGAAGTAAGGTAATGATATATGTACAAGAAGCGGCTGGTGATATAAATGCAGTTAATACGGTAATATGTACATCAGAAAACGAGGATTATTTTTATGACACAGAAGAAAATTATGCGTATATCCCCATATCTTTGGAGGAACAACAAGGCTGCGTAAAAGTTTATTTTGATTGGACTCTTGCGAATGGGGATGTGCTTGAGAAACATGAGATGAATTCTGGCAATGCTTTTTGGGTGGAATTATTAGGGGAGTATACGATATCATATGATGCCAATGGAGGGACTGGAGGGCCGGATTCTCAGACGAAATACACAGGAACTGCGTTGACGTTGAGTAATGCGGAGCCTGTGAGGGAGAGGTATATTTTCAAAGGATGGGCAATAAGTAATACAACCGCTACAGTATCGTATTTGCCGGGGGAGTTGTATATGGAAGATAAAAGCAGAACTTTATATGCAGTTTGGGAGTTGGATTTACGGCCTTTTGTAAGCGCGCCGTTAGATCAGAATGTAAAAGTAGGTGATGAGGCGAAATTTAGTGTAACGGTGGAGGGTGATTATTCGGAGTATTATACTTATCAATGGTATTGCGCAAGTTCTAAAGAGGGTTCAGGAGAAGCGATTGTTGGAGAAACAGCTCTTTCTCTTATCATACCAGCAGAAGAAATAGCAGCGGAATTAAACGGAATGTATTATTATTGTATGGTGCACGATAGTTATAATGAGTGGGATGTTGTGAGCAGTCGCGCCAAATTGACTGTATTTTATCAACCGGCAGTGACAGATCCCACAGAGCAGAAGGTAAAGGTGGGGGAAGGTGCAGAATTCCATGTTACTGTCAGTGGCGGAAACCCTTCAGAATATACTTACCAATGGTATTATGCTTTGTCTGAGAACGATACGGGTATAAAAATTAATGGAGCAGTATCTTCTGTATACACGATATCAAGCAGCCAAATGGTGCCGGAACTTGATGGGAGATATTATTATTGCGAAGTGGGCAATGGCATATATTATGTCATGAGTGGACGAGCAAGATTGTCAGTTCAGAAAATAGAAGGCCCGGGAAGCGGAGAAAATAATGGCGATGGAAGCGATGACAGCGCTGATAATGAAGATAATAATAATAATGGGGATGGCAGCACTGATAAAGAAGAAAACGATAATTCTGGCATTAGTGGGGATGATAGTGATGGCAGTGATGATAGCCAGGAAGACAATCGTGATAAAAGTCAGAAGCAGCAGAAAATTACAGCGTCTTCATTTGTAAGGGAATATGGAAGCAAGGCATTTAAATTAAAAGCAAAAACCAATGGGGATGGCAGACTGACATATCACAGCGGCAATCGTAAGATTGCTTCAGTGTCTTCAAAAGGAAAGGTATCTGTGAAAAACTATGGCACAGCGGTGATCACAATTCGCGCGTCAGAGACTGCTCAATATAAAGCCGCAAGTAAAAAAGTGAAAATTAAAGTGGTGCCAAGAAAAATAGCGCTCAAAAAAGTAAAATCGCCTGCTAAGCGAAAAATTGAGATTAAATGGAAGACAGATAAAACGGTCTCAGGCTATGAGTTAAATGTATCTTCTAAAAGTAATTTTAAGTCCCATACGATTAGGCGCTATTATAAAAAGGGCAGAGAACGTGTTGTGCTGGTCGGAGTTCCCAGTGGGAAAAATTTTTATGTCAGGATACGTTCCTATAAAAAAATTGGAAAAACCAAGTATTATAGTCAGTGGAGTAAGGTAAAGACAACGAAAATTAAATAATATTTATTTTATTGTTATTTCCAGTTTTTTCCTTGACACCTGTTGGTTCAGATTATAAAATTAATAATGTACCATTATAATGGCCTTGCGATAGGCGGCAAAAATAGATAAATTATAGAAGGGGGAAAGAACGAAAAATGAGAATGAGGAAGTTATGGACACGCTGTGCAGCTTTTTTACTGGTATTGGTTGTTATATTTGGAAATATAGCTATTAATCCAGAAACGCTGCAGGCTGCGGCAAAGAAGCAGGTGAAGACCATTTCACTTCAGATTGGTTCCAAAAAGGTCACGAAGAAGACTGTGACGATGTATAGCGGGGAATCGAAAAAATTGAAAATTACGGTTTCACCTAAAAATGCAAAGAAAAAGGTGGCATTTAAGTCAAGTAAGAAGAGTGTTGCAAGCGTCAATAATAAAGGCATTATTACGGCAAAAAAGTCTGGTACAGCTCAGATCAAGGTAACTGTAACAGATAAGAATGGTAAGAAAAAGACGTCTTTCGTAAAAGTAAAGGTGAAGTATGTTTCCCTGTCATTAGATAAGAAAACAGCATCGCTTAAGGTTGGGCAGAGTCTTGCTTTGAAAGCAAAGGTATCTCCTAAGAAAAGCGTAAAATGGAAATCTTCAAATCGGAAAGTAGTGTCTGTATCCTCAAAGGGATCTATAAAAGGTTTGAAGGAAGGAACTGCAAAAGTGACAGCCTATGTAGGAAATAAGTCAGTAAGCTGTACAGTCAAGGTAGCAGGTTCGGCAGGTGATGGAGATGACAGCAACCATTCTACAGAAGTGGGAGTCAAAGAAGTGTATGCTTCTCTTGAAGGAGGTGACACGGTTTTTGTCGGACATTCTAAACCGATAGTAACCAAAATTGTGCCGGAAAACGCGACAAACAAAACACTTTCCTATCATTCCAGCAATTCTGCTGTTGCACAGGTAAATAGCCGCGGTTTAATTTTGGGAATTTCACCGGGGACGGCAACGATAACAGTGCAAGCGTCTGGAAATGTTAGCACAGAAGTGAATGTCAAGGTTGTAGAAGTGCCGGTGGAATCTGTATCGATAAAACCAGATGAGGTGAAACTTACTATTACTGGTGTCGTAAACCTGACAGCTGAAATAATGCCGGCTGAAGCTTCTAATAAATTAGTGAACTGGAGCAGTGACAATATGGAGATTGCATCAGTTGACGCAAATGGTAAAGTAACAGGAAGGTCAGAAGGTACCACAGAGATTAAGGCGCAGGTGGCCGGAAGCGATCGATTTGGGGTATGTAAAGTTACAGTAGTGGATGATCCCGCTATTGCGGATGGAATTTCCATGAAAGTGACAAATCCATATGAAGATAATGCAGGAAATATATATCCGAATACGGTGCTGTTCGGCAGAGATATGTCGCTGCGGGTGCGGTTGATGAAGGATAATCAGCCGGCGGGCGGGACAAATGTTAATCTTTCTATGAAATCCGTGCATGGAAATGCCGAGGATTGTTTTGAAATACGTCAGGCCAATGAAAGAACAGATGGTGATGGATATGCAAACTTTTATATCGGCGTAAAAGATTCTGATCTAAATGCCGTTTGCGGAAAGTGGCAGAGTTTTCTTGTTACTGCCAGGGATTCCTCTTCAAATAAGACAGCTGAACTTGCTGTCAGATTTGCAACGGTTCAAATGGATCAAATAGAGGTGCTTTCAGATATTGTTCCATCCCGAAATGCGTCTTATGCAGATTCAGGGCTTTATGAAACAGTTTCAACGAATGGAAGTAAGAAAATAGAGTATGTGACTAGCCAACAAGTTTCTTCAGCGGACAAAGATCACAGGGTGCGAATGGATGCGCAACCGTATTTATTGTTGCCAGCAACCAGAGAAACGGCTAATAGCGGTGAGTGGCATATTACATTTCCTAATAAAGATAACACGGGAGTTTCAGGAAATTATTCTATCTATAATGATGATACGAATGAGACTACGACCACAACTGTGGAGGAGATTCCGGCAGGATTGAATTATTTATCGGTGAGTTTTGATAAGCTTAGTCTGTCAAAGTATACTGCCCTTTATATGGATCTTTATAATGCAGAGACTGGAGATTTGATGGAACATCAGGAACGCACAGCAGAGAATAATGGACTGGCATCCGTGGTTTCTCTTGGAAAACAGGTTGATGAAAGAAGTTATTTAGTAATATCCCTGGTGTCACAAGGACAGGTAGAAGCAGATGCGGAAGGATACAGCATAAGAGAGATTACAGGTGAATGGACAAGCGTAAGCAATGAAAAAGCAACTATTGTTGAACTTGAAGACGCAGTGAAGTGGGAACTGGTAAGCCCCAAGTTTTCAGAGCCAAAAGAGTTGCAAAATGTAAGGGAGTATGTACCGGATGGCATGGTAACTGATAGTTACACCTACAAGTATAGAGTTCCTGCTTTCCCCTGGGTTGGAAATGCAATCATTGAGGCTACAGGTCCTAACAATGATGGGGTAAAAGAATATTTTGCGTATCCTTCTGTGAATATGCGGGAGGGAAATGGTTATGCGAATGATAATACTCTTGCGCCTGTGAGGAGAGCGTCAAAAGCAGTTTATCTGGGGGAAGATGATGTGATGCGCCAGGTAGGAAAGCTGAGTCAGGAAGGGAACATAGCCATTGTGGAATCAATGGAAACTGGCATAACAGTGGTGAAAGCAATGATTACTGTGAACGGACTTGAACCTGATGAGTTAAATTCTCAAAATGGAGAGACTTTATACAGTTCGATCCAGTGGGTTCCTGTTCCTAATTCAGAAATTCTTGAGGTGGTTCCTGACTATTATGCATTAGAAGGGCAGACAGTTACGATTACGGCGCAGGTAATAGATGCGAATGGCCAGGATGTGGCTGGGCAGCGGATAGTTACTTTCCAGCATAATGGCGGTACAATTTCCTATGGCGACCAGATTTCCAATTCGGGAACAGACACAACAGACTATGTAACAGTTAGTGAAAGTACAGATGGCACAACAGATAAAAATGGGAAAATTACGCTTAAGTTAAAAGGAATTAATGCTGGATACATAGAAGGCATAACAGCCACTTGTGCTGATAATTTTAATGTGAAATTGACAATTGGAAGCAATACGCAAGAGGAAATCAGGAAAGCGAATATTTATTGGGTGGATCTGGGACTTACTTACGTGAATTCAGCAGTGGAAGCGGATGAGCCTGTGCGTACAACAAATTTTTCAAATGTTGTGAAAACAATTACAGAAGAGAGCAGCAGTATGGTAGGGAAGAGATGGAAAATAGGTTTCTTCCCGGTTGCTCAGTCGCATAAGTTTGCTTACTCAAATCCGGAAGCGGTAGATCGTCCAATGAATTCTGGAGAGTTTATAAGTGTTTCGAATATCCCGATTGCGTATAGCCAGGAAGGGGTTGGCGAGTGTGATGCGAATAGCAGTATGCCAGTTTTGTACTCAGAGCGGGTAGGAGTCACGTATTTAAATGGAAGAATTACATTGCCGTCAGACACAAGCAATGTCGTGTTCTCTTTCTATGACGAAGATGGAAATGAAGTAAGCCATAAAAATATTGGCGATAATGGCTCAAGTAATACTACAGTCGATACAGGTTTAAAGTATCAAATGAATTGGAGTCCAAGCGGTAAGCATTTAAAAGTTGAAACAGGGCAGACAAGTCTTAGGCAAGAGCAGGATACAGAGGTTTATGTTAGAGTTGTAGATGATTATGGTAATTCAATTTCTAATGTGGAAATAGAGTATGTAGTGAATGGATGCCATGGCAGCATTGGAACTCAAACGGGAATCACGGATGAAAATGGTACGGTAACCATTTCACTCCCAGCCCCGTATATGACAGGCGCTACTGATATTTCGGTTATCGGTGAGAAGGATAATGATTTACGAGGCAGTATTACAATAACTTATAATTAAAGGATTGAGATACGAATATCTCGGAATAGAAGCTAAAAATTTGAATCCCCTATGTGCTGCAATGTGAGCAGAACATAGGGGATTTGATTGTCAGCAATTAGATTTTATCTGTCATATATGATTTCTGTTCCAATCTGCATTTTCTTCCAACATAGCGGCTATTTTCAAAGAAAGCTGCTCTAATTCGGCACTCATGTTTTCAACGGTCACTGACATAGCAGAAAAGTAATGTATAAGGCGATTTACTTGTTCGAGTAATTCATTATAACATGAAATGTCTTCTGGGGCGGTGATCCGTTTTGCCATCTGCAGCTGTTCATAGATTGACTGAGAAATTCTTTCCTGTTCCCGAAGTTTGAAACTATGTTGAAACAATCGCATGGTGTTTGCGTAAAATCCATTGTCCAACATAAGGCTAGTTCACCAAATCACCGACAATTTTTACTGTATCAAACGCAGTTTTTGCAGTTTGTACACTTTCTTCAAACAGCTGTGTAACATTTCCTGATAGTTCTTCTAAATTTTCCATCTGTTTTTGCAGCATTTGCCGGCTTTCTTTCAGTAACGCTATTTGGCCTTCAACAGCATTAATATTCTTTTGGACGGCATTTTGCATATTTTGGAGATTGCTGTCGCCATCACCTAATACATTGACGGCATCCTTTTTTAATGTTTGGTATTCTGCCAGAACCGAGTTTAATTCATTCATTTTGTTATCTAGCATTGCGATTTTCTGCATGTAATCTGCTGCTGAAACCTTTAATCTAAGCTGATCTGTTGCCATTTCTTATCCTCCTGTCTTTTCTTCTGCTTAACCAATTACGTTGCTTTGTGTATTGCCGACATCAGCCACTATTTCACCTATTTTTGCTAAAATGGAACTTATTAAATCATTTACAGTGCTAAGGATTTGGTTCATTCCGTCAAGGACTTTATTGACTCCAGCGATTACATTGCTGCTGTATTCTACAACTTTGTCAAAAATTTGTCCTTCTGCTGTCTGTTTGAATTCTTCTAACACTTCCGCAGCTTCCCTTACTAATTTGTTGGCTTTTTCATTGAGTTCTTGCGCTCTTTTTTTCCAGGCCTCCACAGATGCCCGATCCTGAACATTGAATTGCATTCCAGCCATAAGATAACCTCCTAAAAATTTTTTTATTTGAATTACTTTCCGGGCGATTGCCAGAGAGTAAAACATTCGGAATATTTGCGTTATAATCCAAGCCGCTGCTTGTCTTGTAAGATAATTAAAGTGTTTTTGATTTCTTTTACTGTTTTAATGATTTCATCGGAGCCTTGTTGGTATTTTGTCAGAATCTCACCGTTAATACAATTGTGCATGTCATCCCTATCTGTTTCTATCAGCGAAAGCAACTTATTTGTATTGGCTAAGGCATCTTCCAATATTTTCAGTAATTCCGGATTCAAAATCACATCAGCCTTTCTTTAAAATAAGATTAATTGGGAACCGTCCGCTATCCCATAGTCTTCCAGGGTTTTATCTGGGTGGAGCAGTATAGCAGGTTTTTTTAGAGTCAGCATCCCTAAGCTGGAATGCTGGTAGCGTTCATTCGAGAGTTCTGAAATACCTTCTCCCAGTAACTTTGTTACTTCTCTAATGGTCATTCCTGTAGGTATGGAAAGATCATATCGCTCCTGGATGGCAGGGACATACAGGTTAATTAATGTTCTTTTCATTTCTAAATACCCTTTCGTAAAAACTTCATGAGTATGTCTAAAAATTGGTCTCCATGTAGTATCACAATACTAAATAATGCTTTCATCATCTGGATCCTCTGCAGATGTCTCTAACTGTCCGACGGGCATAATCATAGGATAAAAGTTTTCTCGATATTTCATCCAAAAATAGTTGTGCTGCGAGTTTATGGCATCTATTTTAGAAATCTCATATGGAATGTTCTTCATTTGTATTTTATCATAATGCCCCCCAAATAGCATGAAAAATTCTTCCGCATTGTAAGAGTGGAATAAACGATAAGAGGCTAACCTCTCATCATCAGGGTAAAAGCCTGCAGCAAAATAAATATTATAGCCTCGCATTTGATTAAAATAAACGTCAAATAAGCCTTCTAATTCACTGTTGTTTGTGTTTTCTTCTTTACATGCCTTGCAGAAATCGCTAAAATTTTCAATTATAACCATAATTGGCGTAGTGTGCTCCCGGATATATTTTGCGGCTTTCAGAGAACGTTTCTTTTGTTCTAATGGAATTCCTTTCTGGATGCTGTATTCATCACGGTAAATGTTTCTTGCCCGTATTTCCTGCTGTATAATATTAGATAAATTTGTAATATCTTTTTTCGAACAGCTGAGCATTGTAAAATTTCCATGGAATCCAGAAAGCGCGCATGGTTCTGAATTAGTATCAAATACAGTTGCTATTGGTCGGTTTTCCGCATCAATAGTTTGCCGTTGAATAATGTATGTGTCCATACCGTTTTTTTCAGCGGAGAATAATAGATTTTGGAAAACCTTTGCAATGCCTTTAGGATTGCCAAAATACAGAGAAATACTGTGTAATTGCTGAAATGGCATGGATACAGTTTTCATATCGCTGAGAGAGTAACCTAAAGGAATACGTCCAGTTTCAAAATTTAAACAAAAGTGTTCATAAGTTTGTTCTAAATTAGCCATTGGCAGACATTTGGCCGGGGTGCAGTCCTTATATCGCTGTGCGAAATCAGAAAGCTTTTGTCGAAGTAATTCTGCGCGCTGCGGTTCTGGTTTGTCACAATCCAGCATAGCAGTATGATATTCTAAAGGCCGTTGTTCCTGTAAGCACATGCCTCTTCCGTTTATTGCGGCAGGTGTATAAGTGCAACGTACATTTGCGCCAAGAATATCATTGTATTCATAACGATCTTTTGCTTGCAGCGCAATACGGTAGTCCAGCTCCTGTTTCGATTTGGAACCAACCTCATTGTCATGGTTGCAAGACAAGATAATTCGGATTCCAAAACTGGTTCCTTCGCGCAGGTAATCCTGAAATAGTAAAAAGTATTTTTCTCCGTTGCGCAGACTTTGTATATTAGTGAAACCGTCAACAATAAACAAGATTAATGGCAGAGCATTCAGCTGACGATATACATTGAAATCATAAGTTTCTGCTTCAGCAAACATTTTTTTTCTTTGGGCGATTATTTCTCGGATAAAAGTCAATAAGCGTCCGATATCCTCGTCATTTTCCTGGGTGAGATATGCTCCGCAATGGGGAGTTTGGGCATATCCACTTAATGCTCCATCAGACAAATCAATGACATAATAGTTTACCTCGGATGGAGAATACCTGTAAATCAGAGAGTAGAGCATGGTGCGGAGAAACGTGCTTTTACCGCTGCCGGATGCTCCGACAAGTAACATATTATGAAAATCCAATAGTGGCAAAAATAGAGGAAATTGCTGTTGGTTTTCTGGATCATCCACTAGTCCGATTAAGGCAGAAATTGTATTAGGCTCAGCTTTATTTGTATTTTTTATAAATGAGTCAAGTTCAAGTTCTTTTGGGAGCGGATTTTTCCATAAATTTTTTGGGTCAATATTTTCTTGTCTGGCTAAGTCAGATAAATACTGGGTGATTGCGACAACTTGTTTATGTTCTGCTTGCTTTTTTTTAATATTTGGTTTTATATCCAATATTGTTTGGCCTGCATTATCAAGAAAGCGTATTGTATTATCTTGTTCTGTGGGAGGTTCGTCTTGCGGAAAATAGTCGCCGCCGCACCATGCAGACTGTCCCAGAGCAAAATATTCATTATAACCTACTTGTAAATAGAAACGTCCAGTATGTTTAAGTTCTGCCGCCTCCGGGCGTTTAAGCATTTCCATGCTATCACCCCGATCCTGAACGCGAAGGCAGACATGGAATTTTGCGTTGCTCCATATCTGTTCATCAACGACACCGCCTGGTTTCTGAGTTGCAAGAATTAGATGAATACCTAAACTTCGGCCGATGCGTGCAGCGCTTATCAGCTTATCCATAAATTCCTGTTGTTGTTTTTTTAATTCCGCAAATTCGTCTGCTATGATGATAAGATGCGGCATCGGTTCAGAGACTTTCTTATTTCGATAAAGCCTTTGATAATCGTAGATGTCTAATGTGCCTTCATTACATTGCTGCTTTGCTTCTTTAAATATCCGTTGCCTTCTAGTTAATTCGCTATTAATAGACATAAGTGATCTTTGAATGGAGCTTCCATCCAAATTTGTGATTGTACCAACTAAATGCGGCAGGTGTATTTGACGTTCTTTATCCTCAAAAGCGTCAGCTAAGCCGCCTCCCTTATAATCAATTAAAATAAAAGCCACTTCGTCCGGGCTGTAATTGATGGCCATAGAGAGAATATAAGTAATCAGGAATTCTGATTTACCGGAACCTGTCATTCCGGCGACTAAACCATGCGGTCCGTGTGCTTTTTGATGGAGATCTAATGTGAGCAATTTACCATTTGCTCCGACACCAATAACGGCAGAGAGAGAGTTCACTGGGTTATTATCGTTCCAGCGTTTCAGAGGATTAAGGTGCTCTACACGGCCGACTCCATACATTTCAAGAAAACTCAGCGTATCCGGTAAAGAGGATTCGGATTCAATTTTCAGCTTGATTTTCATCAAGGCGCGCATACTGCTATCAGCAATGTCTTTTTGGTAGGAATCTAAAGTAAAAGTTTGTTCATCATTTTCAGGATTTGTAAGATCGACTGTTTTTACTTCTGTGCGCAAATCAATAATTTTACTGCACTCTTTTGGGATTCCATCAAAAGCTGCAAGGATAGATACGCCGCAATAGGATTCTTCTAATAATTCCTTAAATATTTCAACACAGTCAAATAATTTTTTATCTAAGGCTATGACGACATAAGAGGGCATTTTTTTTAAGGCATTTTCCCGGTTTGATTCGTCATAGATATACTCTAATTCTTTGTTTAAATACTCACTGATTTGAAGTGCGTCAGCAGGGGTAGTGGCAAGAAAACGAATATTCCGGCTATTGTTCCAGTTGTGAGGCAGATATCGTATATATTGCGCAATAGCAACGTCCTCCTGATTTAAAATTAAAATTAGTTTGACTTCGTCATAACTGTGTGTAAGGACTATCTGCATCATTAGATTTTGGAGCAATTCTGCTTTTTGCTGCGGTGTTCCCAGAATGCCGACGATATAGTCTTGCTGCAAAGATAACATAATTGGAACATTATTTAAAAAAACAGTTTCTTCTGCTAATGCGTACATTTCTTCAGTAAGCTGGTCAGATTCTAACTCAAATTTTCGTTCTGGAAAAGTTTTCTTAGCAATCATTGGAAAATCCCCGGTTCCAATCCGAATATTTAGAAAGTCATTGTCTGACTTTTGCTTTTCCCATAAATGTTTCTTTGTAAAAGCGAACTGTAAGGCGACAGAAAGCGGTGGATAAAAGTCGTTGAGCAAATACTCTTCCCTATCTTTTTCATTCAGGATTTCCTGTTTTTTTCCCGACAGATATTTTCGATAGATAGCGGTACGTTTTTCTTCATATTCTTTCCGATCCCGTTCTGTAATGCCTTGGGTCAACGCAGGAAATACTAAGGATGTTAGGGCCATTGCAAAATTGCCGCTTGCTAAGGCATGTCCTCCTATGACCATTGGGCTGCCCATGCGCAGCAAGAGAGGAACTTTATTTGCATACAAAGGCATAGGGGGCATTTCAATATTGATAGAAGAAGCAGTGAGTTTTTTCTGCTTATGTGGTTGGCGATCGAATGGCTCAATATGCGGGACATTAAACAAATGGTTTGTATAAATGAAATCATCATATTCCTTAATCTGATAAATGTCAGATGTGTTGATTTTGACACGGTCATTAGCGTTGTTGATCGCCAAAAATCCGGAGCCAATAAGAATATATAGTCCCATAATGAAAATGAAATCCCCGTTTGTCAATTTGTGTGGAATGCAAGGCTCCATCTTTTGACCATTCAGGTAAGTGCCGTTTGTACTGTTATTATCAATAATATAAAAAGAGCCATCCTTCCATTGGAGCGATGCGTGGTTACCAGAAACCATTTGGTACGGGTAACAGATGTGATGATTCAATTCTCGGCCAATCGTATATACTGCTTGCTTTTTTAAAGAATAAAAAAGGAAACAATTATCTTCAGGTTTGCTTATTTCCACAAATAGCACATATTCTTGCCCTTTATCGTCATAAATGTTTGCGATCAGTTTATCGTAAAGCGCTTGTTTAGAAATGCGCTTTCCATCTGTTGTATGGAATGCGGCATTTTTTTCTGTATAAGCGAACCATTGATTGTCCTTTCCCTCAATGTAGATTGGTAAATCAAGATTCAGACCAGTATCTTTCTGAAATTGATAACGCCCTTTAATAATATTGGGCAGCCATAAAGTGTGAATAATTCCGCATTGTTCTATTAAAATTGCTTTCATGTACGCAGTTATATTATCAGAAATTTTTGTTTTGTGAATTTTTTGTAAATTAGAATTTATTAAATTGTTGGACATGATAGAATTCTCCCCTTTATTGTATCATTTGTTCACGATTACTTCCCCTTCAAATTTTAATGAAAAATGTTTTGAATAAAATTTTAGAGGATGTTGTTCTATTTAATAATATCAAAGACAGAGGGAAATGCGTGAAATTACACGAAAGACGATTTTTAGATTTTAATAAGTTACACTACCCTCTGTGATTATTATATCAAAGACTTTCAAAAAATCAAGCTGAATTGAAAAAGTAAATTCCAGTGTGGGACTAAATTTAGGAAGAGAATCTAGCCCAATACTTAACGAAATGACATTTCTTCGCAAACACGTTATCGGACTTCGGCAGAAGTTTTGAAAGAGCGGATCTCCCAGTATGTAATTAAGCGGGAGGAATGCAGGAAAAGAAATCAGGAAAGCAGGAATGATTGTGCCAAATTTTGTGATATAAAAAATTGTGGAGAATATGGCTGTCCTCTTACGGAGGAGCTTATGAACCAGGTAAATGAATATGTTGCTAAAGAAATATCAGAATGGAAGCAAAGCAATGAAAAAGAGGCTGAAGCAATGAAAAAGGATACAGGTAAGGTTTAGAAATAGAAGTTCTCTGGCATAGGAATTTAAGGATGTAAATCTGTCGCAAGATCTTGTGGTTACGTTGCGCAGTGTGGCAGAGCCGCCAGCCCAGTGTGGCGTGAGCCATCTGTTCAGACGGATTGATCCACTTTTATTTTAAAAGTTATTCATGTAATGATTTGTCCAAACCATATACCTCTCTTATGTAGACATTGTGTTCGGCGTCAATACTTGCGATATTGATTCGATAGCTGTCATAAGAGATACGTAGGAGGCTGTTACATAGATAGACGCAAGCTCATCCACCTGGGTATTCTCATTGTGATAATCATTAATATGGGCCAGCTTGAATCCCTCAAAATCTTCTGTCTGGGCGTCTTCTGGCAGTTCCAGAATGTTTAATACCTCTTGAAAAGTCGTTTCTTTATCCACAAACTGAGGGAGATTCACAGATTTTATTCCGTCGTTTTTGGACAAATAGGAAAGGGATACATTGGCGCAGCCCTTGTCATAGCTGGCGTAAAAGTCGAAAGATTCTGCGCTTTCGCTGCGCAAACCAACGGCGATTTTGCCGCCGGTTTGCGCAGGCTGAGCTTTACATCGGATTTCTCATTTTTTCAGCGGAGAGTTCCTGAAGATGTTTAAGATCCAGCGGCGGGATATTCTGTACGGCGTTTGAGTCTGAAAATGCTTCCAAAATATCAGGACAACCGTAAATCTGGTTTAAAATCAAAAACAGATCGGCGTCTATAGAATCCGTACCGTTTTCATAACCACATAGTTGTTCCGGGGTTATCGCAATATGATAATCTTTTAGTTTTTCAATAACCTCTTCTACGGTGAATCCGCTTTTTTCTCTCAGTTCTTTTGAAATGCTTCCTGAAGTTTTCATGGTAACCTCTCTTTCTCTATGAAACATAGTAAAAAATAGTATTGTATATGAGTGAAACCAGAACTCCGGCCCGTTGGACGAAATGCTGGTTCATTCGGTATGGTTTTCATAACGCATATCCTTCATGATTCATTTTATATGAGCGGCAAAGGGAAAACAAGAGTAAAATGAGTAAATTTGATATTTCTCAGTAACAGTTCGTCACTTTTCACACTCATGCCAATCACCTCGCTGATTGGCATGGAGCCAGTACCGTTCTGGAGCCAAAGGGACTGCCCACCTATTTGCTGAGGACATTCTTGGCGCTCCTGTAATATGCGCTCTAAAGCGTGCTGTTGTCAGTTCACGGCATTTTTCGAGCAATTCGCGCAAAGTTCCGTTTTTTTTCAAAAATAGGTTTATAGTAGACATCAGCCAAAGGGCTATAAAATAAAATCGGAGGAACGAAGAAAATGAAAAAAATGATTACACTTTTGCTGGCCTTGGCAATGTGCGCGTGTTTAGCTGCCTGCGGCGGGGCGGACAAACAGCCTGCAATTGATGCTTTCAACAAAACCAGCGATGCTTTTGACGAAGTGGTGAATTTAATCAACGAAAATCCTGACGCTATCGATCAGGAAGCTATTGACACCATGAATGATATGTCGGATCTGCTCAGACAGCATAAAGAACTGCTGGAAAGTGATGAAGAGATTGAAGAAGACAAACTGAACGAGATGATTGAATGGTATGGCACCGTTGATGATTGGATAGGAGAAGTGAAAGCAGCCTTAGATGAACAAATTAATTAATCATGCCTGGACAAAAAAGATTTCAGGCAGCAAAGCGGGGCGGGCAAAGGAAATTGCCCCGCTTTGGCCGGTGTGATCTTGGAACTGGCGATTCTATAATACTTTTCCAATTACCATAGTCTTGCTGAAAATTCTTTTCGCGCATATCAATCAGCATTGCGTCCCGATCTTCCTGATCTATATCTTTTTTGAAAACTCCCACATAGGTTAAACCAGATAGGGATAAAAATGGATTATGGATAGCACAATCCGATGCTCGCTATTTCTAAAGACGTTGATATTTTTGATAGAATTTGTGATATATTTTCTATTATTATACTTACCGAAAAAATTAAGTTTGAAAAACAGGTTGACATTTTACTGTTGTACAATATAATAAAATGTAAGGAAAGTAAGGAATGCAGAAAGGAGCTTACCAATATGGAATTGGCAAAAGTAACGTCAAAAGGTCAAATTACAATACCTATCGCAATCAGAAATGCGCTTGGAATACGAGAAGGAGATAAAATCCTTTTTTTGGAAGAAGGGAATAGAGTTATTTTAACAAATGCTTCTACGAATGCTTTGCTAAAAGCACAGGAGGCTTTTCAAGGTGTGGCAGAGGAATTTGGCATTAAAAATGAAGAGGATGTTATAAAACTTGTAAAGGAAATTCGTGCGGAAAGAGGAGAGAAATATAAATGCGAATCATGTTAGACACAAATATCCTGATTTCAATGTTGCTTTTTCCAAATGAACAATTCAAAAAGATTTTAGATTATATCACAAGAAATCATAAACTGGTTTTATCCTCTTTTATAATTGATGAATTAACCGCCGTTGTTGACCGAAAATTTCCGAAAAAGAGATATGCTGTTGATTCTTTTTTATCGGACTTGTCATATGAGTTTGTTTATACGCCACGCCATATGCCGGGAAATCTTTTTAATATTTAGAGATATAAATGATTATCCAGTGCTCTATACCGCCATTATTGAAAATATAGATATTTTCATTACAGGTGGCAAAGACTTTTTAGGTGTAGAAGTTGAAATGCCAGAAATTATGACACCGGGAGAGTTTTTAGAAAGACATTTATCAAATAGCTAAATTTTATAATTTATCCTTATCTTGTTCCACACATGATTTTTTATTTTCCACATCTTCCAGCCATTTTTGAAATACATCATGACGTTCGCTTCCGCTTTGATTCATACACATCTTTTTGTGAATAGGAAAGCTCTCCGGCTTCGTTAAAAAACATTGCGCTGACCGAGAATTCATTATCCAACGCAAATTCGTTGATATAGTTCCCGTTTTTCATATCCCTTATTTCAGCAATGTACCTTTCATTTTTTTCGTCCTGCACTACAAACACTGCGTACTTATCATTATCGCGCATTCCCAGAAAAATCCCTGCATTTTCCTAATATCCTCCATTTGCTTTTTGTGATGCCTCCTTTGCAAGGATTGTTCCTTTATTGCAGGCAATCCGGGAATGGAACGTCTGGTTCCAGGCTATAGTTCCAGTTTTCGGAAATCAATCCATAAGTCCTCATAGATATTGGCTTTGATACGATCGGCAAATGAGTATATGGCGGGAGCCGCGTCATGCTCCATATCATATACCAGGATGGTTTGCTTCATGGGATCCACAATCCAATATTCCCTTACGCCAGCCAAATGGTATAGGGACAATTTGGTATAATAGTCCATCGGACGGCTGCTGGGCGATACAATTTCGATTACCCAGTCAGGGGCTCCGCTGCATCCGCGGTCATTCAGTTTATCTTTATCGCAGATCACGGAGAGATCCGGCTCCAGGCATTTGGAATCGTCCGCTGATAGAAAGACGGCAAAGGGGGCGGGGTATACTTTGCATTGGCCGTGATTGTCTGCTATATAGTTTCCGATTGCCAGATGAAGGAATGATAAGATATCCTGATGCGTTCGGCTGGGCGGAGCCATATAGTAGATCTGGCCGTCAATCAGTTCCGCCCTGCTGCCTTCCGGCAGAGTGTAGATATCTTCGATGGTATAGAATTTTTCTTGCGCCAATGCCGGTGTCATAACAATCACCTGTTCCTTTCGTATGGATGCTGCGGGATAGACATATTTCAAAGGTCAGTTTCCTTATAAAAATATTATGCACAATCATACGCGATACATCAAGAGGAAAATACATAATTGATTTCTTTTCTTGACATTCATGCGTAAGTGTTGATACTATGTATAAACAGACAGGGAGGCAAATAATGATTGCGTAGGTAAAAGCATGGGAAAATAGTCAAGGAATTTGCCTTCCCAAAGATTTGCTGCAGAGACAGGGACAGATGAGATACAGGGAAGCATATTATGTGAGAATTTACAAATGAGGAGGAAGTGTTGTGGCTAAGAAAATCTTTTTTGGCAATTATAAAGGCGGCGTTGGAAAAACGACAACCGTGTTTGAAATAGGCGTTCATTTAGCGACGGAATACCAGCAGAAGGTTTTGCTGATAGATTTGGATCCCCAATGTTCGTTAAGCAAAATATGCCAGGACTGCAGGAATGAAGAATTGTCGGAATTAGAAGTGGATCATACCCTGAATTATGTGCTGGAATTGTATGCGGAGTACATCCAAAAGGCCAGCCGTCTGGATATTTTGGAGAAAAATATAGATACGAAGTTTGGAATGGTGAAAGAGGCCATCCAGCCGATACCCAAGCATTCTGGTTACGGCGAAGGGCGCCTGGATTTTGTTCCCACCGTGTTGGATATGAAAAACAGCAGGATCAATGACATCGCTGACAGATTTTCTAAGGATACAAAGAACATTTTGGTGATTTCCAGGTTCCTGGATGATATACAGGAAGAGATGGATTATGATTTTATTTTGATTGACTGCCCGCCTACCAGCAATTTGATTATTCAGAGTGTATTTCTGGCGTGTGATTACTATCTGATACCCACTGTGGGGGATGAAATCAGCACCAACGGCGTTGCGGATTATATTACGGAAATTGAAAGCGTCTATTTAAAATATGCTTATGACAGTCAGATCGGCGGAGTGATACTGAAATATTATTTCGGCAAAAGGCCGGAATTTATCGGGGTTTTGGAGACAATGTATAAAAACCGGCCCAGAGAGAAGAATATGAGCATTTTGAAAATGCTGGATGACGCCATCAGCGCGGTTAAGCCTGAGTCACTGATTACGAAAACAGAATATGCTTATCCGGGATACCGCCATATTTTTAATCTCAGTATCCGGCATCTGGATAACAGAAGCGATTCTGCCAGGTATGGACTGCCTCTTACTGTGAGTATGGGGGATATGCATGAAGAATACAGTGAAATTACAAGATATATTTTTGAAATTTTATCCCAAGGAAAGGATGATTGATATGGAACTGAACGCGAAAGAAAAAGACATATTAAAGACATTGCTGAAATGCTATAAAGATTTTGCGCCTTTGGGGACAGGCGGCGCGCTCCGCAAAGGATATTTCAAATATTCGGCAGAAGAAGCGGAAGAGGCGGTGAAGAGGCTGATAACTCCCTTGGAAGAGAACGCAGAGCCAAAGAAAACGGCGGTTCGCAGCGAGATACAGCAAATAGAGAATGTTGAAATGGCGAAGCAGTTTTATCTGGAGCATCTGGTATATAATAAAGAAGACGCGGAAGCGAAGAAAAAATGCTTAAAATCGATTTCACTGGATGAATTGAAGCTGCTGTATCAAAAGATTTACAAGGAAGAGACGCGCTCTAAAATAACAAAAGAGGAAGTATTGCTGCAGATTGAGAAATATTTTAATGGGATTGAACGGGCCCTTAGCATGAAACCGTAGGATTTTAAGGAGGAAACTACACTTGATACCACCGAGAAAAGTGAAATTTGAAGCAGGAAAAAGAGAACATGAAAATATAGAATTCCGAACATTTCTAAAATGCAATGCGGATGAGCAAACACTGGATGAGCAGTTTGCCAAATTGCATAAAGAATTGTTTGAAAACTATGACTGCAGCCGCTGCAGAAATTGCTGCAAAATGTATTATGGCGCGATACCGCAAGAGGATATCGAAGCAGACGCAAAATATTTGGGGCTGACAAAGGAGGAATTGATTGGGGCCTATTTGAGGGAGCAGCCAGAAGGCGGATCATATACCACAAAGCATAAGCCCTGTGATTTTCTGGAGGAAGACGGTTCCTGCAGATTAGGAGAATGCCGCCCCAAAAGCTGTAAGAAATACCCGTATACCGATCAGCCGGAACGGCTCCACAGCCTGTACAGCGTACTGGAAGCCGTGGAAGTCTGCCCGGTTGCATTTGAAATCTACGAAAGGCTGAAGAAAGTATATGGATTCCGGTATAGAAGATGATTTTTTTGTAACGATCGGTTCCTTTAAGAAATGTCTCGAAATAACTTACCATTAGCCTGCAGGAGTTTTCTTCGAAAGCGCTACTCAAAAATCGGGCGCATAACGGACCGTGTAACTGGTTTTTGAGCAGTGCGCTTGGAGGAAAAGACAAGGAATATAGGAAGCTATTTCGAGACAGTTTCTCAGAGCATGTCTTAAAATTGAATTGCTATACAGAGTTTTTCCGTTCTTCATATTCTCTTACCAGATAGTCTCTGGGCTTGATTTTTTTCTTAATTCCGTAGTTTTCATATACGGTAAGCCATAAGTCGTCCGCCTCCATGTAGCTGACGAGATCCAGAGCGCAGTATAGCTTGATTTCTTTTTCAGGGTAGTTGGTATGCTGAAAGAAATAATCAAGCCCTGGTTCCGGTTCTGACAGTTCAATGGAAGTCATCAGGATCATTTTGCAAAACTCGTTGATCTCATCCTCCAGCTGGAACCTTTTTGAGGAATATTTTGTCAATCCAACAAGCTTTTCGGCCCGTGTTTCGACTAGTTTTTTTGCCTCTTCAATGGCGGTATATTTTACATCGCTGGTCTTTAATCCGTGAAGAAGCGCCTCTTCCTGATAGACATGCAAAGATTCCCGGCTCAGCCCTCCGGTTGCCGCATACTGCAGAAGAGAAGAGATTTTTTCTCTGGAATACCCGTCTCCGAATGTTTTCTTTACCAGCAGTTCAAACAGGGCCGCCTGTTCCCAGCCGATTGAGCGGAATGGGTCGTCAGTGGAGAACAGATAGTAATTGCAGGCTTCGCAGATCAGTTGGTATAATTCAGTCAATAATTTAACGGCTTTAGAATAATTGATGTTTTCCGGCGGAATCTTTTCCAGTTCCTTTATAAAGTTTTTTACCAGAAACCGCCATTTGGGACGCTGGTTTTTGGGAATGATGCGGTTAGGCGCAAGGTAATTCTGAGCATAGGCGTTTTCAATAAAATTTTTGATTTGCAGTTCCAACTCTTCAAAACTGACGCTGGCGGCAGTTTTCTTCTTTTCAATGGATTTCCCCTCCAAAATATCCGTGAGTATGGGGTCGATTTCTTCCTTTTGTGCTTTCCGAAGCTGTTTATAGCTTTCTACAAAGGCCTTTTCCAGGTTTTTTCTGTCGGAGGCGCTTAGTAAATTTCTCAATTCTTGTACTTTCATAGTCTTGTTCTCTTTCTGATTTTATCGTGTGTTATAAAATGCTTTGAAGCATCTGGAGTGCCATCCTTATTATAGCGGACGGATACAATTGTGTAAAGCGGCGAAGCAGTAGAATTGCAGGTCAATTGTATGGATAGTTTCCATAAATATCCAAATAAGGAAAAAATTGTTGAAATGCAGAGAAAATGTCGTTATAATAGGAAAGTAGATGAGGGTGTAATCAATCTCTATAACATACCTGATTTTAATGCATAATAAATGAAAACATGCTTGGGGGTATTGATGTTGAGGGTATTGTCTATATTGGCTATTTGTATTCTGATTATTGTTTTTACTTATTTTCAGTATAACAACGATAATTCTCCGAATGATAACAATAATTCTCCAAATGAAAATGATAAATTAAAAAAAGCAATTTTATATGCGTCAATCTTAGCGGTAATATGTTTTGTGGGTCCGTATATTGTGGATTATTTTGAAGATCTGGAAAAGGATCAGGATTCAGATACAGATGGGAACGGAGATATCATTTCACAAGATATGGAATTAGTGATGATATCAGAGAAAAAAAGTATCTTTACAATGGAAAAGGATTTGGACAAGCTATTTCAAAAGGCGCAAGAGGACAAAGGACTATCAGAGACGACGGAATCTACAGAAGTGTCTCAGACGCCAATACCTACGGCAACGCCGATACCGACAGAAACGCCGACGCCTACGGCAACCCCGATACCGGCAGAAACGCCAACACCTACGGAAGCGCCACAGCCAGTGACGCCTACAAGTGTACCGGAGCCTACGGAGGCGCCTCAGCCGCCAGTGCCCATAGAGGAGCCAGAGCCTACAGAAGCGCCTCAGACGCCAATACCCACAGTAACGGCAGTCCCGGATAAAGAAGATATTCGTGAGTGGGATTTGATTAATTAATGTCAAATTTGGAGGGATTGAAAATGAAAATTCGATTTGATCAAATAGGGCGGAAGCTTGTAATATTTTTTATAGCAGTTATTGTGGGTACAGTGAGTTCAGATTTTGATACAAACGCTGCGGCTTCCCAATGTGAACTGGTCTGCAAATTGAGCGGGGAATATAGGACGGTAAACGCCTTGGGTAATCCATCCAGCGTAAAAATAGAAAGAAACAGAGAATTTTATTTAAAATATGAGATAGACCCTGAGGCGATTGCCGGCAGCACCGTAACGATTTATGTGGAAAATGAGGATGGCGGCGCTGAGATGATTGCAAAGGTGATATGTACGTCTGTGAATGAAGATTATTATTATGATACAGAAGAAAATTGTGCATATATCCCAATATCCTTAAAAAAAGAGCAGGGTTCCATTAAAGTGTATTTTAATATAACTCTTGCGAACGGCCAAGTGAAAGAAAAATATGAGCCTGGTTCCGAACGGGCTTTTTGTCTGGATTTGCTGGGGGAATACACCGTATCATATGATGCAAACGGCGGAACGGGAGCACCGGACTCTCAGACGAAATATGCAGAAAGTCCGTTGGAACTGACCTATGAAGAACCGGTAAGGGAGGGATATATATTTAAAGGATGGGCGGAAAGCAGCGCAGCGACGGAAGCGCTCTATCATCCAGGGGATCTGTATACGGAAAGCAGAGGCAAGACATTATTTGCAGTTTGGAAGCTGGATTTGCGGCCTGTAGTGAGCGGACCGGAAGATCAGTCTGTGAAAATGGGGGAAAGCGCTGTATTCAGCGTAACTGCGGAAGGAGATCATCCAGATAGTTACAGCTATCAGTGGTACGCGGCGGATTCCCAGACTGGAACGGGAACTATCCTTGCCGGAGAGACAGAACCCACTCTTGTGATAGCAAAGGATAAGATAACGCAGAAATCAGACGGCTTATATTATTACTGTATAGTATATGACAGTTACAGTGATGAATATGTGGAAAGCCGCTATGCCAGACTGACAGTATACAGCGAGCCGGCGGTAACAGGTCCTGCCAATCTAGAAGTGAAGGAAGGGGAAGCAGCGGTATTTAGCGTGACGGCCAATGGCGGGAAGCCTACGGCTTATACTTTTCAATGGTACTATGCGCTGTCTCAAAGCAGTCCAGGAACTATGATTGAAGGGGCTGTATCCTCATCGTATACGATACCGGGCAGCCAGGTGACAGTAGGCTTGAACGGCAGATATTATTATTGTGTAGTGAGTAATGACATATATCATGTCACAAGCAGCAGGGCAAAATTGACAGTGCAGAGCGTCAGTGATTCGGACAGTAATGGGGGAAGCGGCAGTAATGGGGACAATAATAACGGCGGCAGCGGCGGTAATGGAGATAGTAATAACGGCGGCAGCGGCGGTAATGGAGATAACGGCAGCGGAAACAGCAATAAAAAGCGAAGGACACAGACAATCCGGGCATCCTCTTATGTGAAGGAATATGGAAGCAAAGCATTTTATCTGAAAGCAAAAACAAGCGGAGACGGCAGGCTGACATATTCCAGCAGCAACCGCAAAGTGGCTTCCGTATCATCAAAGGGAAAAGTATCTGTGAAAAAGTATGGAACGGCAGTGATTACCATTCGCGCGTCAAAGACTGTAAATTATAATGCGGCAAGCAAAAAAGTGAAAATAAAGGTTGTGCCGAAGCGAATAACATTCATAAAAGTAAAGTCTCCGGCCTGGCGTGAAATGGAGATGAAATGGAAGGATGATAAAACAGTAACAGGCTATCGATTGGAGGTTTCCCGTAAAAATAATTTTAAATCTAATACGATCATGCGCAGTTGTAAAAGGCCAAAGGGAGAGATTGTACTTGTGGGAGTTTCCAGTGGGAAAACATATTATTTCAGGATACGTTCCTATGTAAAAGTGGGCAAAAGCAAGTATTATGGTCCCTGGAGCAAAGTGAAGAAAGTAAAAATTAAGTAATAGGCATCCTATGTGATAAAAAGTACTTTATGAAGAAAGGGAGAATAGTTAATGAAAGGTTGGAAGTTATGGAGACGGTGTGCTGCTTTTTTGCTGGCAGCAATATTTTTAGTTACAAATATGGCAGTTCATCCCAGAATGGTTCAGGCAGCGTCAAAACAAGTAAAGAGCATTTCGGTGAAAGTCGGATCCAAAAAAGTTACCAAAAAGACGGTGACGATGTACAGCGGGGATTCAAAGAAGCTGAAAGTCAGTGTGTCGCCGAAAGACGCCAAGAAGAAAATTACCTTTGCTTCAAGTAAAAAAAGTGTTGCGTCTGTTAGCAATAAGGGTGTGGTTACGGCGAAAAAGTCCGGCACAGCTAAGATCAAGATAACTGTTACAGGTAAGGATAACAAAAAGAAATCGTCTTATGTGAAAGTGAAGGTAAAATATGTTTCACTTGCATTGAATAAAAAAACGGCATCCCTTAAGGTTGGAAAAAAACTGACTCTGGCAGCGAAGGCGTCTCCAAAGAGAAAAGTGAAGTGGAGTACTTCAAACAGAAAAGTAGCCACTGTATCTACCAAAGGGGTAGTGAAGGGTGTGAAGGCCGGGACTGCAAAGTTGACTGCAAGTGTTGGAAATAAGAAGGCAGACTGTCTGGTCAAGGTTGTAAAGGGAGGTTCCGGAGACAGCGGTATAGATGCGGAAGTGAAAGTGCAGGGACTGAATGCTTCGATAGAGGGTGGAAATACTGTTTATGTTGGACATTCCAGTTCGGTTATTACTCAGATTATTCCGGCAAACGCAACGAACAAGTCGCTTTCCTATCATTCCAGCAATACGGCTGTGGCTCAGATAAATGAACGGGGCTCAATTCTTGGAATTTCAGAGGGCACAGCAGTGATAACTGTGACTGCTTCCGGGAATGTCAGTACAACATTGAATGTAAGGGTTGTAGAAGTGCCAGTGGAATCGGTCAAAGTGAACCCAGGTACCCTTGAATTGACGATTACCGGTACTGCAAATCTGACTGCAGAGATATTGCCGGCAGAGGCATCTAAGAAGCTGGTGATCTGGAGCAGCGATAATATGGCAATTGCAAGGGTTGATGCAAATGGCAAGGTTACAGGAGTATCGGCAGGAACCACGGAAATAAAAGCCCAGGTAGCCGGAAGCGATCGTTTTGACGTATGCACAGTCAGAGTAGTGGGCAATTCTGCCATTGCAGATGGGATCTCAATGGAAGTAACAAATCCTTATAAGGACAATGTGGGAAGGATATATGATAATACGGTGCTGTTTGGCAGGGACATGGCTCTGCGTGTGCGATTGGTTCGGGACAAACAGCCGGTTGGCAAAGCAAATATTAATCTTCAATTAAAATCTTCATTCGGAAATGCAGAGGATTGTTTTGAAGTGCGGCAGTCGAACCAGGAAACAGATGCAGATGGATATGCAAACTTTTATATCGGCGTCAAAGATCATGAATGGAATGCAGTGTGCGGGAAATGGCAGAGTTTTATTGTCACTGCCATGGATTCTGCTTCCAATGAGCGGGCGGAACTTAGTGTCAGGTTTGCAACAGTACGTTTGGAACGGATAGAGGTGATTTCTGATATCGTCCCTTCCAGAAATGCGTCTTTTGCAGATTCAGGAATTTATGAGACGGTTTCAACTAATGGAAGCAAGAAAGTAGAGTATGTTACCAGCCAGCAGGTTTCTTCTCCAAGCGAAGATCACAGTGTATGCCTGGAGGCGCAGCCTTATTTGCTGCTGCCTGCAACCAGAGAAACAGCAAACAGCGGAGAATGGCATGTTTCATTTCCAAATGAAGACGGCAGCGGGGCCTCAGGAAATTATTCTATTTACAATGATGATACAAACGAAACTACGACTACAACGATAGAGGAAGTTCCGGCAGGATTGAATAGCCTGACTGTGAAGTTTGATAAGATTGCTCTGTCAAAATATACTGCAATTTATATGGATCTTTATAGTGCTGAAACAGGAAATTTGATGGGGCATCAGGAACTTACTGCAGCCAATAACGGGGCTGCATCAGGGTTCTCATTTGGGAAGCAGACAGATGAGAGGGGGTATTTGGTGGTATCTTTGGTATCCCAGGGACAAGTAGAAGAGGGGAGTGAGGGTTATGTGATAAGAGAGATTACAGGGGCATGGACAAGCGAAGGATATGAGAAAGCAGAAGCTGTAGAACTGGAAAGTGCTGTGGGGTGGGAAGTGGTAAGCCCGGAATATTCAGTGGTAGACGACTTGCCGAATGTGGAACAGTATGTGCCGGACACAATGATAGCGGATAATTATACCTATAAATATAAAGTTCCGCTGTTTCCCCAGGCTGGGAATGCAGTCATTGAAGCAACTGGCCCCAATAATGACGGAGTGAAGGAATATTTTGTATACCCGTCTGTGAATGCAAGGTCAGGAGAAGTATATGACAATAAGAATACCTTGGCGCCTGTGCGGAGAGCTGTTAAGGCAGTGTATCTTGGCAAAGATGATGTGACGCATCAGGTGGGAAAATTTCGTCAGGAGGGAAACAAAGCAATTGTGGATTCTACAGAAACAGGAGTGACAATTGTAAAGGCAGTGATTGCTGTGGAGGGATTAACTGTCAATGAACTGAATTCGCAGAACGGCGGAGCCTTGTACAGTTCCATCCAGTGGGTTCCTGTTCCGAACAAGATGCCCTCTGAGATAGTATCGGATTATTATGCCTTGGAAGGGCAGTCAGTTACAATCACAGCGCAGGTAATAGATGAACTTGGAAATCCTGTGGCTGGGGATGGAAACATTGTCTTTCAATATAATAATGGTTTTGGGCTCACTGATATTACTGCGCAGGGGCAGCAGCTGACTGGCGCAGGAAATGATGCGGCAACAAATTATGTCACCGTCAGTGAAATCACAAATGGGACAACTGATACGGCAGGCCAGGCCGTTCTAAAGCTGAGAGGAGTAAACGCAGGATATGTAGAGGGCATTACGGCAGTATGCGGAGACTTTAATGTTAAGCTGACTATTGGAAGCGCTGTCAAGGAAGAGATTAAGACAGCAAACATCTATTGGGTGGATATGGGACTTACCTATGTAAATTCAGCAGTAAGTTCAGATAATCCTTTACGGACAACAAACTTTGCATATGAAGTGGTTTCAGTTCCGACAGATAGCAGCAGCATAGTGGGAAAAACATGGAAAGTTGGTTTTCTTCCGGTTGCGCAATCCTATAAATTCAGCTACGCAGATCCGGGGACAGTGGAACGTCCGGTGAAAGAAAACGAGTTTGCCAGTGTGTCCGGAATTTCTATAGGCTATAGCAGCGATGGAGCAGGAAGCTGCAGGCAAGAGGATAATACGGCAATTTTATCTTCTACACAGACCGGCATAACGAATTTGACAGGGAAAATTAAGCTGCCAAGCGATTCAGGCAGCGTGAAGTTTACATTTTATGATGAAGACGGAAATGAAGTGACTCATACCAATATTGGCGACAGCATATCAGAAAGCACCGCAGAAAACACGGGGCTCAAATATCAGATGAATTGGCTGCCAAGCGGTGAAAAACTTGAAATATTAGAGGGAAAAGAGGCCAGCTTTAAGAACTATGAGGAAGTTCAAATCCGTGTACGGTTGAGTGACAATTATGGCAATCCAATTTCCGGCGCGAATATTTCATACGGAATTTCGGGATATCATCAAAATTTGGAAACCCAGAGCGGAATCACAGATTCCTACGGTATGGTTACCATTACGCTTCCTGCGCCGAATACAGCGGGAGTTACCACTACTATTTCTGTTACGGCAGAGAAAGATAAGGATTTGCAGGAAAGCATTATAATAACTTATACCAATTGAAGACAGTAGGGCCAAAAAGGATATCCCCGTTGTTTGCAGCGGGGATATCCTTTGCTGTATTCTTATCATTTATTCTGTTTTGGTCTGTCTGAATTTCAGGCAGCGGAAGTATTGCTTGTGCTGCTTATACCAATAGTTTTTCAAGAAAGTAAAATTATCAATGTTTTTAAAACAGAAGGAAAGAGATGTTGTAGTGAAAAAAGTAAAAATGTTCTTATCATCGACATTTGAGCCGTTAATGATAAGCCAAAGGGATTTATTCAGGAATGAATTGCGTTTTCGGTTGGAAATGGAACTGGGGCAGTACGGGATTTACTTTTATTTATATGATTTTGAAATGGGAATACCCAGAAATACAAGACCGGAATTTGTAATACGTCAGTGTTTGCAGGCGGTGAAAGCAAGCAATATTTTTATCGGTATTGTAGGGAAGGAGTATGGAACGCCGATACAAACATTTCTGAGAGGGGAAAAAGAAAGAGAAAGATTGAAAGAAGAATATCCAATGCTGGCAGGGGCCATTGACAGGAATGTGAGTGTATTGGAAATGGAATTTCTCTATGCGTTAGCCTCAGAACATAAGAAGAAATTATTTCTTAATGTAAATGATAATTCGGGAGAGAGGAATAGGAAAACTTGTAAATTAATATCACTAATACAGCAATCAGGACAGAAATGTCAGGAGGTTTCTGATGCCGGACAACTTAAAGACATTGTAATTGGGTGGGTTTTAAAGGAAATACATGAAAGCGTGACAAAGGTTGCGCCATGTATGATGACAGCATATGCTGTAAGAAAAACGAAATGTTATGTAAAAGACAGGCAGCTTTCAGCAATATATCAGTATTTGGAGGGGGCATCCAGAAAAATATTGTGTATTTATGGCAAAAAGGGCAGTGGGAGAACGGTTTTGGTTTCCCAGATGTATCTGGAGCAATATGTGCCAGGGATGTGCTTTGCGTTTGCAGGATGTGAAGCTTATACGCTGAGCGAAATAATATTGATTTTACTGAAGCAAATTTACGCATATTATAAAATGCCGGAAGGAGAGATGAAGAATGTCTATTCGGAACGGGACTATGTGCGCTTATTTCAGGAAACGATAAGGAAAATAGCTAAATATTCTGCAAAGTGCTGTTTAGTAATAGATGGTATTGACAAGATACATAGGATGGACGCAGTTTCATTAAATGTGATTTTGCCGGATTATTTACCGGAAAATGTGAAAATGATTCTTACAACTAATAATAAATCGCTGGTTTCTGATAGGAAAGTGTCTTTTTTGCGCCATAGTTCTGTGGACAATTATAAAGTTATTGAAAGAATTCTGTGGACAGAGGGGAAGCAGGGAGAAAGCAGACGCATAGCCCAAAATTGGATTTTTCGTAAAAGGGCAAAAATTTCATTGGAATATGTTTATGTATTCATTACGGAACTAAATGCTTCAGCAAAATATAATACGGTAACAAGAACGTTATATAAGCGGGCCTTACAGGCGGGCGGTCTTTGGAGTTTGTATACTTTCTTTTTGCAGCGGATGTTAGGGAGGTTTCCGGGAAAAGAGAATTATATAAGAAAAATGATGCTTTATTTTGTTTCCACGGAAAATGGTTTAACAGAAAGGGAATTGGAGCTGCTAGTGGGATTTGTAGATGGGGAGATACTCTCATTTGTGTATCCTTATCTGGAAATAACCGGGGAACAGCGTATGTTAATTGATTCAGGAGAATTTTACGATGCTGTCTGCCGACTATGGAAAGTGAGCGAAGAGCATTTGCAGTGCTATAGAAAAAATATCATAACAGTATGTTTTCAGGATGCGAAAGATGATCCGGTGCTTGGCCGGGAATTGCTGCATCAGCTGCAGTATATTCGGGATAAAGTATGGAGCGGAAGAATTCTTGCTGATATTCAGATCGTAGACAGTATTACATATTATAATGAAAAATATGCACTGTGTTGTTTGAAAAAACTTTCTAATTTTAATCAGATTTTACAGTCATGGTCTGAACTAGAAATTACAGAAGAAAATTATGTCTGTATGATTACGATAATTAACATTGAATTGGAACAGGAGATGTATGATTGTGCGCAAAAGCATTTGAAAAAAATGCTTGACCTATTAAAACAAGGCAGAATAGAGCCGAATGATACAGGAAATATTTATAATCAATTGTCTGTGTTATATGCCAAGATCCTTCAGTATGACAAAGCGTACAGATATGCCAAAGAAGCGATTAGAGCTGCTCAGGAAAGTCGGGAAAATTCTGTTCAAGTATGTGAATGTAAAAATCTATTGTGCAGAATTTATCTGAATACAGGACATTATGTAATGGCATATGCATTAGGGCGCAGACTGTTGGAGTCTTATGCCAATCCGTTTTTTGAAGATGCAGTAAGCAGTTTGCGAATCAGGATAACACTTCTCAATAGCTTGAATAAGCAGCGCAGGGACAATGAATATCAAAAAGAATATGTTTGGCTGATGCCGCGGCTGGAAGCTGCGTTTGGAAAAGTGGATTCAGAAGTGATGCAAGTGAGAATTTTAAACATTCATTTTCTTATACGCCGAGGATACTTGGAGCGTGCGTTACTGCAGTGCAGAAAGGTCTGGGAATTAGTAGAAATAGACAGCGAATTTAAAATAGAATTACTTTTGGCGGAATGTGACGTTTACTATTGCCTGAGGGATTGGAAAAGGGAAGCTGAATCTTTGAAAAAAGCAGGAGAACTTTTGAGAGCGAAGAGAAGGAAAGGGACAGTGGAAGAAATTTCCTGGTTTCAAAAAATTATGTGTTACTTTATTGAAACTGGAAAATCGAAAGAGGCGATAAAGGTTGGGAAAAGAGTTCAGAATCTGCTGGAGCCTTGCCATGGGGCTCAGTTGTGGGAAGTTGATAATTTTTTAACTATGGGGGCAGCATATGAAACTATGGGGCAAAACCAGGCCGCTTTGAAAAATTACGAAAATGCAATACAGGTTCTGAAAAATCAGAGAGATGTCTTCCGTGAAAAAGAGGCGGATATTTATAATCAAATGGGTTCCTGTTTTCAGAATATGCAGTTTTATGCTAAAGCATATAAGGCTTATCGGAAAGCATTAGATATGCTGCAAAAAGATTCTTGTTTTCAGCATGAATTGTATGGAACAATCCTGAATAATATGGGACAGTTGATGCAGGAAACAAGACATGAAAGGGAAGCGATGAAATATTATGCTGAAGCATTGAAATGCTATCAGGGCTATTATCCGGATTATAATATGCATATTGCAACTATTTTGGATAATATGGGCGGTGTTTTTGACAGGAAGGAAGAATATAAAAAAGCAGCTCATTTTCATTTGAAAGGATTGTGGTATCGGTTAAAGCATGGTGGATTGCATACACCTTCAACAGTGACTTCTTTGCACAATTTAGCAAATACGTGGAGTTTGGATGGAAGGCATTTTTTGACCTGTATTACAGAGTGTATGGCAGTTATCGGATTAAAGAACAGGGAAGTCTCAGTGGAAGATTATCCGATTTATCTATGTATGGGGCAAGCGTTAGAACATATCCATTTCAGGAAGCTGGCGCTTCAGTACTATGTTCGGGCTTATCATCTGCTGAGCAGAAAAAAAGAGGTTGTTTCAGAGACAGCGGAAATAAATTTAATATTAGCCACATTTGATAAGGATTGGGAGAAAGATAGCAATGCCCTGAAAAAATTGCAGGCAGCAGAAAGGCTGCTGAGAAATAAAAAAAATCTATATAGGAAGGATTATGAGTTAAAGATAGCGGTATATTTTTCAATGGAAAGATACTATTGTTACCATGGCAGATATTATGCGGCGTTAAAGTGTTTGGATGCGGCAAAAGCAGTGATAAACTGTAATTTGGGTGAGGAAGAATATGGAGAAATTTGGGAGGCGATTTTAGCGGCACAAACAGAGATAGAAGATAGCATGGCGAGGGAATAGGAATTATGTTTTGCAGGCCCGGAATATCTCATTATAAATGAAATTACAGTATGGAATTCACGAATAGGCGGTTACTATTACACGCAGATCGGAATATGTCATGAAAGAGTTGGGGGAGTATCCTTTGAAAGGGGCTGTCAGAAAGTGCTTTTTAACATATATAGTAAGTGCTTCGGCATTATGGCGATAAATTGTGTGAGAATTTCACTTTCCGGCAACCATCTTTCATTCGGAAGTAATTGGCGCTACGCGTGAGACGTGACGCAGTTAAAGTTCCTTGTTCATGCACATATGATATAGTACAGTAAATGGATCTGTATTGTCGGAACGTGAATACTTTGTTTCCCAATTTTTCAAATCATCTACAGTAATATTTATCATTTCTTTTAAGTTGGGGGTAAATTCTATCTTATTTTTAAATTCTAATAATCCATGCTCAAGTGCGGCTTTAGGAATCTTATCTTTCTTTCGTATTAAACTTGCCACATTTAATTCGTAATAGAGCCAGGGAGATTCTGTTTTTTTGTTTATATTGATGGAACAAGGCGTATTGAGAAAAAACATACATTCACATTTATCAATCATTGTCATCAGAGCTGAAGTTAACATCATATGAACGTAGGATAAATTATATGAAAAATCATTGCAATCACATCCATTACAGTAGCCAGAGCCTGTTTGACTGCAATCATTAAGAGCCTTATTTAATTCATCTATGTGGCCCCAGACACAGGAGTCGATGAAGGAACATATATTAAATTTTGCTTTCAAATAACCCGCTAATTTTACAGCAATATCTTTATCATTGTGTGAATGGGAAATAAAAATAAAATTATCATAACCAGAAAATTCATGCGGAAACCACATGTTTTGCAATGTATCTCCGTTGATGGAATCTTCACTGAGTATTTGCTTTAAATTTTCGAGTGAATATTTTTTAAGATCTGTATATAGTTGCAATCCATATTCGTAGTATAAATTTTCTTCACTAATTTCGTATCGATTGAGCATATCAATATTATTAAGAGTTAAGTTGAAACCTGCATACATTTTCTTGTATATATCTCCTTCCTTGTTTATCCTATTGTATTTAATAACCGCCGAATCATCAAGCGATGATTTACATTATAAAACAGACGTTCATTCAAATCCTTATCCCAGGAATTTAATTCGGACCAGCCATCTTTTTGAATCATTTCATAAGCGTATTCGCTGGAGCGTCCTCCTACTGTTCCCACTAAAGCGACAGGAATATCCATGCGCCTTGCCAGTTTTGCTTCTATGTCCACTCCTTGCTGGGATTTGTCTTTTTTTATTTTTCCGCCGAGGCAAATTAACAGTTCGCTTTTTTTGCCGCAAATCATATTCTCGCGCATATCCTGCAATCCGTCTGAAAGTATAAGCGTGCATTTTTCTTCCAATTCTTCTTGATTATATTCATGAAGATATGCTTTATCCATGTGCATTTCAATGGAATACTTGATATCTGACGCATATAATTTCCCTATGTCAAAGATAAGTTTTTGAAAGGTTGGGTGCGCTCCGAAGACCAATGTATATCCGCTTTTAATGATTTCCCTGGAGTATACCAGGACTGCTTCTAATAAAGAAGTCTTGTAAATTTCATCACAGTCGGGGAAAGCTCCTGAGAGAATAATTCTCTTATTGCGTTTTTGGCGTTTCATGCCGGACACATTTTCAAGATTCATAATATAATCATCAAAATTTTCTTCTGTTACTTTTTCGTCGCCTATGGATTTTTTTCTTTGACCATGGTTGGAAAGCAGGAATAGACGGTCGCTTTTTTCGTATTTATTTTCTTGTTTTACCTTTTGAATAAACTTGTCTATGTCATTTTTTTGAGGATTTCTTCCAAAGCATTGAACATAATGTCTTTTAATTCCTTTGTCATAGATATCCTTTGTTTGTTCTTTATACTCTATTTCATAGGCCAATATGGCATTTTCATCGCCTGTCAATTTGATCCTTTTTGCATCGTCTAAATCTCTTAGACATTCAATGTGGGAGAATACTTGATTAGATGAGTTCATGATAAGCTGAAAACATTTTTCTTCAATTTCATCTGCAATCTCAATTAATCGTTCCTGGCAGTCAAACTCTTCACTTTTATAATGGAGTATGGGATGCTCTCCGGGACGTATTTCCATATTGGAATAAGAGGCATTATCAATTTGAATCCACAAAATAGGAATATCATAAATGAGCGCATAGCACAACTCTTTCATGATGTAGGGGGAATTCTGAGCTTCTTTTGTTTGCAAAAATATCAGCACATCGCTCATGGCGAGATTTATATCAATATCCTTTTGCGCGTCGTCTCCTACCTTTACATGAACCACATCACGGTACACGTTACGTTCCCTTGTTAATTGCTTTAGTTCATCTGCAAGTTTTGCTGCTATATGTTCTCCGTCACTACGCCGGTGGCTGATAAAATATAAAACTTCATCGCGATAGAGCGGAGATAGAGTTTGGGCAATAATTTTTCTGGTAAAAATCTGGGCAATCGCTCTCATGTTGTTTTTCAGCGGGTTTCGGTTCTCATTCCGGCAGGATACATCAAAACTCTGTTTATCGGACACTGGTGCTGGGGGACGTCTGCATTCTGGATTTTTTTCCATAGCAATTGCCCATATCCTGCTTTGAACATTCGTGTATTTTTTTATTAATTTGAGAAAATTATTATGATAAGTGCCTTTTTCCGAATTGAAAAAAATTAAAATATCATTAGCAGTGGCAGTGTCTTCCAAAAGCTGGGCTATTTGAAAATCTGTTGAAATATATAATTTGTTTGTCACATAAGTATCTAAAATTTCACAGCATGACGCAAAAAAAGTATTTGCATTGTCAACCGTTTGCATTGTCAATTGTGGTTTGCAAAAGATTACTCTCATGTTTCTCCTCCATAGTGAATAAATATTCCATTTTCTCTGATGTAATTGCAGTACGTGCGGATCCAAAGGCACCGATCCAGTCTCCAATCTGAGCGTTTTTTCGTATTTTTTGTTTACAAGTTGCCAATGTACAGTATCCAAAATAAGGATTGGGGGCAAAACCATAATCTCTCGGTATTACATATGAGTAAAACCTCATAAAGCATCACTCCTAACAAGTAAAGTGTGGTATGTTAAACGGATTACTAACTTGTGGGGTTCCATCTGGGTTTTCCCATTCCATATTTTCTCCATTAATTGCTCTTACGATTTTATTCCCATTCCATCCCACCAGATTATGTCCATGCTCATATAATTCTGATGGAATATCCTCTTCTTTAGCTCCTTGTAAAAAAACGCCGACAATCCTTTTGCCCATTTCGGCAGCCGTTTTTATTTCCCAGTTCACATAATCGCTTTTTGCTGTATCTTTTCCGATGAGAACTGCTATTGTTCCGGCCCATTTCATTTGAGGTTTTATCAGTTCCTGTTTGATGTATTGTTCATTATTTGCGTTATTTTTTAACTTATTTTCATAGATGGAACAGTCTCTCATATTAATACCATGTCTGCCTATTAAGTTTTTGAAAGCTATAATTTTGTCAGCATCGTTATGTTGATGTGATACAAAAATATTTTTAATATCATCCGGCATATTTTATTCCCTCCCTTATGCTTTTTTTATACAAGATATTTTTGAAATCTTGTTAAATGTTCTCTTTTATGTTCTTATATTTTATTAGAAAAATATATAAACGTTAGTGACTAAGGCATTGTGGCGTAATAGTGAAAATGAGGTGGAATTTCTGAAATATTTTTGGGAGTTGTGAATCTAATGTGATAAAAAACAAGACAAAATAGATCCCTCTTTATTATATTATACCCCTTCTTTTTAGACTATAACAAAAAAGACTGTTGCAGTCAAGGCGGTGAAAGTTTTTTTAAATTAAAAAATCAATAAAAAGATGGTGCAAATTCCATATTAGTGTGTTATCATAAAACCATTAAAGTAATTAATTGGGAATAACGGAAAATAGCGTAATGGAGTAAAATGATGGGAGAATAAAATGATTAAAATCAATGATGAATTGTTGTTAAAACAGGTAATAAATTTTTGTGATAAAATTGAGAAGGAAGAAGAATTAAGAATTGAGAATTAAGAATTAAGAATGTTTCAGGCTAATGATAAGGCGTTGCCGTTTTATCCGCTTGATTCAGAGATCAAAAATTATCTTAACATGTTAAAGGAGAAGGGGAAAACAAAAGGGGAAGAAGGCAAATCCAACATTGAATTATCTTATGAGTTGAATGGAGAAGTCGATAAATTATGGAATATGTTAATAGAGAAGGCGGTAATATGCCTGTGCTATTTTGATAAAAGAGAGCCATTTATGGAAAATGGGAAACAGCCATATGTGTACGGATTGGATTCACTAGAGGATTACCATAAGAAATATATTGATTTTGAAAGTGTTTTATATGGAAGTGATGCTTATTATCGGGATCATGTGTTTCATGTGGTTAGAGTATGGTTGTTGGGTGTATATTTGCTGTTAAATGAAAATACATTTATTACCGGTAAGGGGAAACGGCTGATTGATATTATACATTTTGAAGGAGATAATGAGAAATCGACTAATAGTATTAGAAAAGATGAAATAGACAGTATCTACTCAGGAAAATCAGATAAAAATGGTATTTTTATTAAAAAAGATGGGATTTTTTATAAAATTTATGAAAGTGATGTAGATGAACAAAGTTATATTGCAATACCATCCAATAGCTTTAGCAGTGAGATAAATATCCTTGAAAAAATAAGTATGTGGACTCTGATGGCTTTGTGTCATGATTTAGGATATCCTTTGGAAAAATCGAAAAAAATCTTGACAAAGACTGAGAATATGATGGAAGATTTTGTATCACAGCCGAATATAAGCGGAGATTTGAGGTTTGATGGAACGAGAGATTCTAATAACAAAGATATTATTTTATTTACAAGCAAAAAGATGAAGGCCACAGATACTGATGGTGAAAAGGCGGCCTATAAAGCCAGTGTTCAAGAAAAATATAAATTTAAATATATGCTTTCTCTGGAATCATTTGCGCATGGCATCATAAGTTCTATTATTATATATAAGAAATTGAATTATTTTAAAGAGGCGGATAATAATTCGGATCCAAACTATGTTTTTCAGGAAGAAGACGCACGTCAATTTTATATAAGGAGAGACATTTTAAGGGCTATGGCGTCACATACATGCCAGGACATTTATCATATAGATGTAGCTACTTTTCCTATGCTTCTTTTTGTGTGTGATGAGTTACAGGAATGGGGAAGAAAGTCATGGAAAAGTATGTATAAAGGGGTGGCAAATAATGCAGTGCGGTTATCTATACAAACGTTTCACTCAGATAAAATTGAGTATACAGAAGAAATAGACATGTTTAACGCAGGTAATCAGCAAATCGTAGATAATATTGAGCGTATATTGAAACATCAATATATGCTGTATAAAACTACATTCAGAGATGGGCAGGATACGTTTTTGTAAAAGATTGGATATTTTTACAGAAATACATTTCGTTCCCACTAAAATTAATTTAAATCAAATTGATGATTTATTAGATTTTGCTGAAAAAGAGAGCATAAATGCTGTCAGTTTTTTGGGGCTTATACCACATGGGAGGGCGAAAGAGTTCAAAGATAGCCTATACTTGGATGCAGAAGAAAATGAACAATTAAAACAAAAGTTACATATGTTGGAAAGCAGTCAAGTACGGATAGGCATTCCATTGCAGCATGCGGATAGCGAATATAAATGTTATGCAGGCAGAACGAAATTATGCGTTAGGTATGATGGAAAAGTATTTGGATGCGAAGCATTTAAGTACGTTTCCCTATTGGATAATAATGGGCATGTGATATGTCCTGATTCAATATACGAAAGAGATTTAATCGATATATATCATAATTCTGCATATTTAAAAAAGGAAAGAAAATTTATTGCGGAAAAGATGAGTGAATGCAATTGTGGTGAAAAGTGTCCTGTTCAAAGAATGATGCGGAAAGCAGCAAGTTTTTAAAAAGTTATGGTTCAAAAAATTTTTATAGAATTTCAAAAGGTTTTGAAAAATAGAACAATTGATATTATTTGCAGAGGCATTCTGATAGAGGATGTCTCTGTTTTAAATAAGTTTTATCAGAAAGAAATGATAGGAAAGGCCTGCCGAGAAGGGTGTCCCAATTATGGAAAAAAATGGAGCTGCCCGCCCTTTTCAAAACCTTATTATGAATTGCTGAATGGATATGACAGAATAGTGCTGATAAGCCTTTCGACAGATATGGATGGTTACTTAGACATTAAAAATAAATATACAGCGATAAAGGCTGCAAATGTAACATTAAAGAATATTGTAGAAAAAATTGCGCGGGAAGTTGAAACGGAAATGGATGGATATGCGTTGTTAAGTGGAAGCTGCCGATGCTGCAGACCGTGTGCTTGTAAAAATCATCAAAAATGTAAACATCCAGATAAAATGCGTTACAGTATAGAAGCAGCTTATCTAAATGTAAAAGACATGTGTAGGGATTTGTTGGGATTTGAGCTTTTGTGGTATGAAAAGAAGGTATTGCCAAAATATACTAGTGCAGTTTCTTTGGTTTTTTTTAATGGAGAATTTGAAAAAGAGTCTTTATTAAAAATTGTAAAAAGTGTGGTGGATAAATAAAGTTTAATATAATGCAGGAAAAGCAAAACAAAAGGGGAAAAAGATGTGCCAAGAATACACAATAAGCCTGCAAAATCTGGCATTACGGGTAGGCGACAGGCATAAAGGCAGGAAACTGGAAGACTGCATGGCGCCTCTGCGGGAGTATTATTGAAGGCCAGAGACGGAAGAGAGAACAAGAGCAGGCATCCTCTGCCTGTTGGCTCAAATTCGGTGTGGCTATTTTAAAAAATGAAATAGAATGGTGGACGATGGCAGAGGCGAAAGGGAAAGTGGAGAAGCTTTTCTGAGTGAACAATCTATATTTCGATACACAGGAAAGCCAACGATTCGCGGGCGTCCTTAGTGAAGGCAAAATCCACTGCTGATGGATTGTTCGCTCTAAACCTTTTCCAAAATCCTTCTTAGCCAGTCAGCCGCCTTGTCTGCAAAGGGAATATGCCTTTTGCAGAATTTTGTGATTTCAGGATGGATTTCAAAAAAGTAAAACCAGGCAAGAAGAAAAACCGCCCCGTACAAAACAGTATCGCAGATCCGGGAAAGCATGGAACTTTGCGGAGGATAAGCCCATTCCCTATAAATGCGCAGGGTATTTATTGCCGTAAAGAAAACAGGCATGAACATTTTGTAAAACAAATCGATCAAATTTAAAACCGCAGGATAATCCTGCCGGTAGTGGCTGCTCTCCCGGGCAAGCTCCCAGGTATCCAGAGAATGGGACAGAGCCTGTTCCAGCTGTTCCAGATATGGGTACTGCCGTTCGATGTAGAGCATGTCCTGAACGTAGCGGATGAAGATGTAAATAATTACAATCCACAGCAAAGTCTGCAGGATCACAGTTCCGGATGACAATGGAAAGCCAAGCCGCTCCTGGATTCCGCTTTGTAAAAGCTCAAAAGCTTTTTCCGGCCGGATTGAGATAAAAAATGACAATGCTTCCAACAGGCAGAGGATCAGAAAGTTTTTATTTCTTCTGGCCTGGGCCTCTTTGGATAACTGGTAAGTTTCTTTGTAATGGTCATACAGGATATCAATGGAATTCATGTTTTGCCCGCCGTTTCATTGCTTTGATGCGTTTCTTTGCGTCTTTTTTTATGATTTTTGATTGACGGATACTGGAAATGGCCGCCCCCATTGACATGCCGGAATTTGCAGTTTCCCAGGCCTGCTCATCCAGGAGCTGGCATGCAAGCTCCAGATAGTGAAGATTTCCGTCTCCCAGACATCCTAAGTAATAATACAAAAGCGCTAGCGCGTTTCGGGATTGAGATAGTCCGGAAGTTTCCCACAGGCTGGTATGGATTGTGAGGCTTTTGGCAAGAAGATCTTCTGCTTTCTGATCATTTCCCTGTTCTTTCGCCAGGACGCCGTATGTCATGCAGAGATTTCCCAAATGCTGCTTATCTGTAAGGCTGCCCGCCGTCTCCGTTTCGGCGGAGTCATGGATTGCCAGGCTAAAATCATAACATCTCTCTGCCTGGGCGGATCCGCCTTCTTTTTGGCAGACATTCCCCATCTTTTCATAGGCTGCCGCCAGAAGGAGCCATTCATTTGATGAAGCATTCGCTTCCTTTGCAATACTTTCGCTGATGGAAAGGAAGTTGTGATAGTACTGATGGGCATCCGTTAGATTATGCCGGAGTTCGCAGAGGGCGCCCAAGCCCATGTAGATCTCCGCCAATGCCTGCCGGTCTTCATTTTCCCCTGTTTTTGACACGAGGGATTCCAGTATGGATCGGGCTTTTTGCAGGCATTCCCAGGCTTCGGGATATCTTTTTAATTTTCGGCAGATAAAGCCCAGATTCTGGTAAATCAGCGCTGATAACTGTGCTCTGCCAGAAGACGGGAAAGATTCGTCTCCAGGGATGGTTTCCATGGCGGAATCTGCCTGGGAGTAATATTCATAAGCTGGGAGCAGTTCTCCTTTCGCAATACACAGATCCCCTAATGCGGCAGAGACGATTGTCTGAAGCAGCGGGGCATTGAGCTGGCATGTGTGCTCCTGAGCAAGTATTTCTTCCATTTTGAGATAGGCGTCTTCTGCCAAAGTCAGATCTCCGTGGATCGATAGGCAGTTTTCAGCGAATGAAAGAAGCGCCCACAGATAGTTGTCGTTGCATTTGGATTCAGCGGCAGAATCGGGCGGCAGAGCAGGCGCGGCATCCAGCCTGGGAAGTCTGCGGTTTTCATAATAGGCCTTCCCTTCGGCAATGACCAACTGTTCTGACCATGCCAGCGCGACGTCATAGTCCCGTTCTGTGCCATCTCCCATAAGGTACAGGCTGGCCAGATGTTCCATAGCCTCCGGCAGACCGGCCCTGGCAGCGGCAGTGATGAGGGCAATTCCTTTTTGCTTATTGACCTCCGTATCAATTCCAGACAGGAAGGCATAACCGATTAGGTAATCATGCTGTGGGGAGTTTTCGGGCTCTTTTGGCATCTGCCGCAGATGTTTTTCCAGAGCGCCGGTTAAGGCCTCCTTGTCCGCAGCGGGCACGCAGGGAGGAATTCCCGGGTATTTTTCCTGTAATTCCAGGGCGTCGGTTTCTTGCATTACGATGGGAAGAATGGCTTTTTTCTCCTGCAGAGCCAGGGGATATTCCGTTGTCATCACATAATTATCTTCTATCAGCAGGTTTGGAGTAACAGCCATTACAAACAAATCGCAGGTTTGGATAGCTGTTTGAATGCCGGAACTAAAGTTCTCCCCGCCAGTGAGGTATTCGTCATACCAGACGGCGGCGTCCCGGCAGATATCTGTCTCATGGATTAGATGCATAAGCCTTCGGGCATATGCCTGATCTTGTTTTCGGTAACTGAGGAAAATGTGGGCGCAGAAAGCGGCGCGTACTCTTTGAGTCAGCGTATCTCCGGCTAAAATACGGGAGAGATAATGCTCTAGCCGGTCTTCATAGAGAAACGAAACGATTTCTTTGCTGCGAAGATCTACAAGCTGAAGTTCTCCGCATGTTTCGTTGAAAAGTTCTTCCAGCCCTTTTTCCTGCAGCAGCGGCAGAACGGGAATCTTCTGCTCCATTGCGTAGGGAAATTCCAGATCCCGGGCCCGGTTCGTTTTTGTGAGAAATGCTTTGGTAACGGGAATTACAAACAGGCGCATGCCGGATAAAGCCTGCAGAAATTCCTCTGGATTTTCCGGCTCTGATTGGCTGTTATCATACCAGACGGCGCAGTCTTCCCGCTCCAGAATTTCATCTGTCAGGACATCGAAATATGCTTCGAAATCTGCAGGATGGCAGGAAAAGTAGACCTTTGCTTTTCCAAATGGATTGGAATTCCCCCTGGTTCTGTAATTTAGTTTCATCATAATTTACACTCCTTTTGTTGTGCCTCCGCCGTTAGAACCCCGCCGAAAGGCCTTATAATGTTCCTGTCCGGTTTAGAAGCATCAAAAATGACACATTACAGCCCTCGTCGGAACACTTCATAATGTTCTGTCTCCCCCACCAGTTCATACCCAATATTCCCGAAATATTCCCCCAGTCCTTTTTCCTTATGGGGAATCACATACTGGATCTGATGTTTGTCCATATTTTTTTCCAGGACAGCCGGATCGATCTGAATCCCGTAGTACAAGACCAGCGTCAGAATCCGCCGGCTGTTTTTCTTATCCAGCACCCGCTGGACCTGAGCCGAATCAGCGGCATTCACAGACCAGTCAGCCATGTCCTTCCTGCGGATGGCGTTTAGGAGGGAGGCGTCATATTGCCGCAGCTCCAGCAGCTGAATATCTGCGAAAAGGCAGGATTTTGGCTCCGGGGTATCGGCGTCTTGTTCAATCATATCGGCGATTTCTATTGTTTCATTTTTAATTTTATAACTGTTTTCGGCGGGAATCATATGATTCCATTGGCTTTCCCCGCAAAGGGCAATGACAAAAATGCACAAAATTACGGCTGCAGCCTGTTTCCAGCGTTTAGACAGCGCGTAAACCAGCCAGACAAGCGCAAAGGCAAGGACGAGGTTCACCGGCAGAAGCCAGTAAATCCGCCGGATTCTGGGGGCAAGGCCGATTTTATCCGCAATTGGGATCATGAGATAAGGGTTAAACACAGTAAAAAACGCAAACAGGACCGGATACACAAAGAATGATTTCAGGTTTTGCTTCTTCCGGAGCCAGAACACGGCAAGAATTACTGCGTAGGCCAGGAAAAAGAACTCTATATTCGAGAAAGAATCATCAAACGCTTTATTCAGGAAATCCATTCCCAGTTCATACAAATTCTGCATCATACGCCTCCTATGTGTAAATCCTATGTGTAGAAAAAGAAATAATGTTTGGTCAAAAGGTAAGCTCCGCCGTACAGGATGCAGGGGATCAGGCAGAGGGCATACCGAATCCAGACGGAAAAACTTTTTTTCGACAGCCCTAAGGGAATCAGGCAGATGCTCAGTTCAAAGGGCACCATATAAATGGCGGACATATTCAGGCCGAAGCTGGCGGATATGACCAGAAACAATTCCAGCCAGTGATTCCGTTCCAGATGATTTCCGGCAATTTTCAAAAAAAGGAGAAAAATCATCGGCAGAATAATGCAGGCCAGAATGGTTTTCCCTTCAAAAGGCCGGAAAAATAAAAATTCCGCGCTGGTAAACAAGTTAAAGCTGAACAGGTTCAAAAAGAACAGGAAAAATACAAAAGCAACTCCCTTTTTCCGGTAGTTTTTGCCGAAAAGCTCCAGTCCCAGCTGATAATAGATCAGGTTGGCCAGAATTACCATCAGGGAAGATTCTGCGGTTCTGGTTTCTATTAAAGGAGGAATTCTCAACAACTGGCACAGGACAGCGCTGTGGTTCTGATAAGTCTCCAACAGATATTCCGCGTTTAATTTTTTCAGCAAAGCGCCGGTATAAGGGTCATACTGGCTGATTGTGTTGGTGTAGACCGAAGCGCTTACATCGCCGATATAGTAAGACTGATCCCAGAGGGCATAAGTTTCACCGTTGTAATTCACCAGGATCAGCTGGATCAGAATGAGCAAAACCATTGTGAGAAGGGGCCATTTCTGCTTTGTCAATAAGTTCTTTAAGTAAGATGCCTGTTCCGGGAAAGATTTCCGGCGAAGCAGGGAAAACAGGAGGAGGACTGCCAGAATCAGAATCCACCAGATCCTTGTCAGCAGAGACAGCGGCTGAAGAGTCAGCTTCAGAGGAATTGCAATAATCTGGAACAAAAGAAAATAACAGAAAAATCCAAGTAAAATCCGGTAAGTAACGGACTGTTCCTTGGAAGATATTATATATAGAAATAAATCTCCTAATATATAGCTGATCATCAGATAAAAAAGGATAATTCCAAAACATAACAGATAATAATTCATATCAATTCCTCCAAAGTGATTTGACGCCGTCAGTGATTTGACGCCAAAGCCGTTCTGTGTCCAACATCCCGTAAAGGAACAGCAAAACAGGATACATGGCCGTAATCAGCGCCCGGGAGGAAAGTGTTGCGTGAACCAGTCCCCGGGCAGGAGTAAGCAGATAAAACACAAAAGGCAGCAGGCTGATAAAAACAAGGGGAACAAGGGCAAGGCAGGCGCGCCGCACTCTGTGTCCCGCTGCAAATAATCCAAGGTAGATTACCGTTAAAATCAGCAGCAGAATGACCAGTGTTTTCATCCCGAAATCCGCCCTGGAGAGGAATTCTCTCAGATTATTGTACAAAGACAGCGGGATCTGGGAGAGAGAATGGATCGAGCCGAAATTTTCCTCCCACAGCCTTTTCAGATATTCCGGAAAAAAGTTTTTTCCTGTGGCCAGTACCGTAATCAGCCATTTGGTGATTGTCAAAAATGCGCAGCCCAGGCTCCAGGAAATGGAACAATATGCCAGAATGCCCGGGATGCCCGTAATGTTGCTGAACTTTCGGAGGGAAAGAAAAGCAATGGTAAGGGGAATTCCCAGGGTAAGAATGGGGATAGTTCCGGTATCCAGAAAAACAGTAACTGCTCCAATGGCATAAAATATCAGGTATAAACGGCTGGGATCCTCCTTCTCATAGCGGGGCGTTTTCCCAAGCAGGATCAGAATGGCCGCAAACGTAATCAGAAAGCAGCCGGCCTGGGAAAGGGAATAGGACACCGGCAGGATATCCGCCCACAGGAAAGAAAAAAGGAACAGAAATCCGAAAGGGGGAGACAGTTTTCTGCTGATTTGCATGGCGGCGCTAAAGAACATCAGAAAAAACGCGATCATGCACAAATAGCGGATCTGCCCTGTGCTAAACAGAGACAGCAGCGGCCGGAACAGTACCTGGACGCCGTTCCAGCGGTAGCCGCTGTTCTGTCCCAGCAGGCTGTTCCAGAGAGTGGAATATTCCGGATTGCGGGGAAGAAAAGAGATGGAATGCTCCAGAATCTGTTCTTCCGGTATCCAATGGACTGCAAACAGCAGAAAAAGAAATAAAACAGTCAGAAAAAAATGCAATTTACAAAAAGAAAAAAGTTTATTTGAAACAGATTTCATAATTAATACCCCGAATCTTTTGCTTTTGTTGAGAGCGGTTTTATATCTTGCGGGAACTGCTGTAACGCCAATTTGTTCCCGATGCCGCAATGAAACCGCAATACTAGTGTAACCTAGAGCGTGTCTTAAAATTCATTCCCGCCATCTGTATCCCCCACTTAGCGCGATATTTGCGCCAAATTCAGGTTACATAGCCCGCTATGCGCCCTTCATTTGGCACAAATCTCCCACCAAGTGGAGAATACATCTGTCAGAAAGCAATTTTAAGACACGCTCTAGTTTACCTTACATCAGGCAGGAAAGCAATAGAAGAAATGGAAAATATGTGTAGAAAAACCCCGGGGTTTATGATATACTCACTAGGAATCAGTATGAAAACAGCACAAAACCGGGTAAAATATATACTCGAGAGCATACAAAACCGGCAAGGAGGACAGGAACATGGCGAGAGATACACGGAACCAGGCAGAATACGGCAGAAAGAAAAAGAAGAAAACCAACCGGAAGAAGCGTCAGCAGAGGAAGATTATACTGGCAATACTGGCAGTAATCCTTGCGCTGATTGGATTGGCGGCAGCCTATGCCTGGAGCAAATTCGGAAAGATGGGAAGGATTGACATCAAGGATAAGGATGTTAAGATAAATGATATGTCTGTGGACACCCAGAAAACATTGGAGGGATATGACAATATTGCCCTTTTTGGATTGGACAACCGTTCCACCGGCAATTTTGAAAGAGGAAACAGCGATACCATTATCGTGGTAAGCATTAATAAGAAATCGGGAGAGATCCGGATGGCTTCTGTTTACCGGGATACGTATCTGGATATCGGGGATAATACCTTCCGCAAGGCCAACGCGGCCTATGCCAACGGCGGCCCCAAGCAGGCCATAGAGATGCTGAATAAAAACCTGGATCTGGATATCACAGATTATGTCAGCGTGGATTTCAGCGCGTTAGTGGACGCCATCGACGCTTTAGGAGGCATTGAACTGGATATTACGGCGGAAGAAGCGGAATGGCTCAACGGTTATATTGTGGAGACCAATGAAGTGACCGGCCACAACAGCGGCCCGGTATCGCCGGGAGAAAATGTTCATGTGGACGGAGTGCAGGCAACCTCATACGCCAGAATCCGGTATGTGGGTCTGGATTATCAGCGGACGGAACGGCAGCGGACGGTAATTACCAAGATGTTTGAGAAGGCAAAGCAGTGTGATTTAATGACCTTAAACGCTCTTCTGGACAAAATGCTGCCCCAGATTTCCACCAGCTTAAGCATGACGGAAATGTTAGGGCTTGCAGGAAATGTTACCAAGTACCATATGGGAGAAAACACAGGATTTCCTTTTGATAAGGTGACGCCAGGCAGTGTAGGAAGCGCCGGGGATGCGGTAGTTCCGGTGAATCTGGCAGGAAATGTAGCGCAGCTTCACGCATTTTTGTACGATAACGAAAGTTATACGCCTTCAGAGACTGTTCAGAGCGTCAGCGCGGCCATTCAGTCGAATACAGGTTATTAATAGTATAGAAGGGTGATCTCCATGGGGCGCCGGAAAATGAAATGCAGCCGTAAGGCATTGCGGAAAACCATTCATTTTCCGGCAGAGCGGAGAAGGAATTAGGAGGAGTTGCAAAACAGTTCCATATGGGAGATAGCATGTTTATAAAAGAAAATCAAAATACAGAATGGAAAGAATCCTGGCGTGATGAGTATTTAAAATGGATTTGTGGTTTTGCAAATGCCCAAGGTGGCCGAATATTCATTGGAATCGATGATGGTGGCAGGATAATTGGAGTTTCGGACAGCGATAAATTAATGGAGGATATCCCCAATAAAGTTAGAGATATTCTTGGAATAATTGTGGATGTGAATTTACTGCAGAAAGACGGAAGAGACTATATAGAAATATGTGTCAATCCCAGCAGTTATCCGGTAAATTTCAAGGGAGAATATCATTATCGAAGCGGCAGTACAAAACAGCTTCTTCGAGGAGCAGTTTTGACAGAGTTTTTGTTGTCTAAAACTGGATATAAATGGGATGCAGTTCCAGTGGACGGAGTGACAGTTGAAGACTTGGATAAAGAGAGTTTCGATATCTTTCGCCGTGAGGCTTTGCGCAGCGGACGAATGGTGGAAGAAGATTTGAGTATGAATAATGAGCAGCTTTTGGACAGCCTTGGTTTGATTGAAAGCGGGAAGTTAAAGAGGGCGGCAGTCTTATTGTTTCATCGTAATCCGGAAAAGTGGGTCACTGGTGCTTATATTAAAATTGGTTTTTTTGGGGAAGGTTCCGATCTGCGTTACCAGGATGAAATCCATGGTTCGTTATTCATACAAGCAGAACGGGTTATTGAGTTAATTTATTTGAAGTATATGAAGGCGATTATTTCATATGATAATGTCACGAGGATAGAAACCTATCCGCTCCCGAAGGCAGCAGTCAGAGAGGCTGTGTATAATGCCATCATACATTCTAATTACGCGGCATTGATACCAATACAAATTCGAATTCATGAGGATGCGGTATATATTAGTAATGATTGTGTTTTTCCAGTTGGCTGGACGGTAGAAACACTGATGGAACGGCATCGTTCTGTACCTTATAACCCCAATATAGCCAATGGATTTTTTTGTGCGGGTTTTGTTGAAACGTGGGGGCGTGGGATTGAGAAAATATGTGAGGCATGTAAAAGCCATGGTGTGCCGATGCCGGAATATACGCTTCACGTGGAAGATATTATGGTAAAGTTTATTCCGTTAAAGAAATCTAAAGTGTCAAATGGGCCAAATGGCACTTTAGATGGCACTTTAGAAGAAAATATATTATCGGCAATAAGAGAGAATCCCAATACCACACAATCTCAGATTGCTTCAAAAGCAGGGTGTTCAGAAAGAAAAGTGAAGCGGATGATGAAAGGTATGATTGAAAAAGGCATAATTGAACGTGTCGGAGGGCGCAAAATGGGAAAATGGATTGAAAAATAAAAAAGCAGTGTATTTGCCTGAGAATAATCTAAGAAAGATAAGATTCCATTATATCAAATCGAATGGGGCTGTCAGGGAAAGGTGAATTTTCACAATATGCAGCTATGAATCGTTGAGTTTCAAGCTTATATTGTGTACAAATTTTATTTTCCGACAGCCCCATTAGGTATGGAACTAGAGCGTATAAATGTAAAATTTATGTAAGTTTCTGGCAGATGGTTGTGCGGGAGAAAAAATTATGATAGGATAAAAAACGACCCGAGATGACAGGAGATACAAAGGAATTTTTGAACAGAAACGGAGTGTACAGGATGAGAGCGTCAAAGAGAATAGCAGCGGCCCTTCTGGCAGTTTGCATGATGGTTGTTTCCATGGGAACGCAGGCATGGGCGTATCAGGGCGGCGAAGCTGAACCTGAGCCGGCAAAACTGGAACGCAGGCTGGAGAACACAGAAGAAATCACGGAAGACATAAAAGAAATCACGGAAGATACAGAAGAAATTAAGAAAGACACAGAAGAAGTGACAAAAGACACAGAAGAAACTGCGGAAGATGCAGAAGAAGTGACAAAAGACACAGAAGAAACCGCGGAAGATACAGAAGAACCAGGCAGTTTAAATTTCATTATGCAGGAGAGTGAGTATATTCAGACGCCAGGCGTCCAAAATATAGCCGTCAGCCTGGGGGATGAGGGAATTGTGCTGGATGAGGCCGTACTCTGGTACCGGAACCGGACCACAGGTCAGGAGCTGACAGCCCAGGCGGCAGGAATTGCCGGCAATATGGCCCGGTTTTCCATGGAGTATCAGAATGAAGATTTGGCGGGAATTTATGAGCTGAGCAAAATTACCTGGAAACAGAACGGCAAATCTTACCGGACAATTCTTGCGGATACCGGCATGGAAGTGGTATACGGCGTCAACCAGACGGCGGAAGCGGAGCCGGATGAGCTGCTGCTGAATCAGGAGCTGCTGGAGGAAGTGGAAGCAAATGTGGTAACCATGGATGAAAACGGCAATCCCGTTTCTGAGGGCAGCGTAGCGGACGTTCTGGAACATACAGAAGAAAATCTGGGGCTGTCCCCTAAAATAACAACCAGGGGCGCGAAAGACATGGTAATTATTCTGGATCCGGGGCATGACAGCACCCATTCCGGAGCCTCCTATCACGGTTATAAGGAACAGGATCTGGTGCTGAAAATTGCCAAATACTGTAAGGCGGAACTGGAGAAATACGGCGGAGTCCGCATTTATATGACAAGAGAAACCCAAAGCTGCCCCTTTGGAGGAAGTATTGTGGATTCCGGAACCTGCAATGCCAAAAGAGTGGAATTTGCCGCGGCAAAAGGAGCGGACGTTTATGTAAGTTTTCACTTAAATGCCAGCGCCAGCGTCAATGCAAAGGGCGTGGGGGTTTATTATCCCAACAGCAATTACCGGCCGGCCATCGGCGCAGAAGGAAAGGGCCTTGCAACGTCAATTTATCAGAAGCTGGCGGCATTGGGGCTTTCCACCTGGGCCGGCGGAGTGTTAATCCGCAATTCTGAGACAAATACCCAGTATCCGGACGGCTCCTTGGCAGATTACCTGGCAATTATCCGAAGAAGCAAGCTGGCGGGCTTTCCGGCAGTACTGATTGAACATGCATTTATCAGCAATTCCGGAGACGTCAGCCAATTCTTGAATTCGGACGCCAAGTTAAACAATCTGGGAATTGCGGACGCCCAGGGAATTGCGGCATATTACGGATTGACTCCCGGAGGCGGGGAGGACGGGAATGAAAAAGAGGCGCCGGAGATTTCCTCTATCCAGTCCAGAAGCAGCACGCAGCTGAGGATTGCCTGGAATGAAGTTCCGGATGCAGTTTCCTATGAGATTCACCGGAGCGCGGAGGAAAACGGAACTTATACCAAAGTAGGAACTACGGCTAAGACAAAATATGACGACGGAACAGTAACTGCAGGGAACATTTACTACTATAAGATATGCGCCGTGTTCGGGGATGGAGAAGCATCGGAATTATCCGCCCCGCATACGGGCAAGGCTCTGGCGCGGCCGAAAATTACAAAAGCAGTGTCTGCGTCAAGCGCTCAGGTGGATTTGGCCTGGGATCCGGTTGCGGACGCGTCAAAATATGAACTGTTCCGCAGCGAGGCAAAGGACGGGACCTATACCAAGATTGCCACTCTGAAATCAGGAAATACCGCTTACAGCGATAAAAGCGTGAAAGCTCAGACTACATATTATTACAAGCTGAGAGCAAGAGGCGGAGAAAAAACAGGCTACAGCAGCTATTCTGCCGTTTATTCCGGATGGGCCGTGAAGAAAACCAAAATCGTAAGCGTCAGCTCCAAGACCAGCACTTCCCTGGAAGTGAAATGGAAGAAAATTTCCAGGGCATACGGCTACCGCGTCCAGAGAAGCGATTCCAAAAACGGCAAGTATAAAACCGTCGCCACCATTAAGAACGGAAGTACCACGAAATACGTAGATAAGAAATTAAAAACCGGAAAGAAGTATTATTACAAGGTACTGGTGATAAATCGGGTGAATAAGAAAAACGGTTACAGCGGTTACTGCAAGGCTGTCTCAGGTTCCACCATTACAGGCACTTCCATGGTGTACGCGAGGTCTAAAAACAGTTCCAGCATGGAGGTTGCGTGGAACCGTGACTATAAGGCCACAGGCTACCGGATTAAGCGCAGTACGTCAAAAAAAGGAACGTATCAGGTAGTGGCCAATATTTCCGGGAACAAGACTGTGAAGTATACAGACAAAACTATTTCCACTGGAAAAAAATATTACTATGCGGTAGAAAGCGTGGTAAAGAAAAACGGCATATCCAATTACAGCGGCAATTCCAAACCGGTGACTGCAAGAAATCTGAAACGTGTCTCAGGCGTCACTATGGAGACGGGAGAATACGGGGTGGTTTTAACCTGGCTGGATGTAGTTGCGGCAACTGGTTATCAGATTATGCGCAGCGATGAAGAAGGCGGGCCTTACCGGGAAATCGCGAAGCTGAAAACCGATGAGCCCGGCTATTCAGACACTACGGCAGAGGTGGGGAAAAGATATTATTACAAAATCAGGCCCTATCGGAGCGGGAAGTATACAGGATACGGAAGTTATACGAAGGCCTTGGAAAAATGGGTGCTGGAGACGCCGGATAATCTGACAGCGGTTTCTAAGTCCGGGAAGATAACATTATCCTGGGAAAAAGTCCCCAAGGCCGTGGGGTATGAAGTGTTCCGAAGCACAGAGGAAGAAAGCGGTTATGAGAGCATCGCGGAAGTAACCGGCAGGAGCGTATGCACCTATACGGACGGCGCTGCTTTGGCGGATACGATCTATTATTATAAAGTAGCGGCCATCGGGGACAATGGAGAGTCTACCGGCAACGGCGATGAAACAGATCCGGTGTCCGCGCAGATTGAGAACTGAACAGGAAAGGAAGGATGAAATGAGCTTAAGGAAAAGCAAAAAATATGCAGCAGTCCTGCTGGCGGCCGCCATTCTTTCCGCTGATATTTGCGGGGCAGGCGGCACGGTCTATGGGGCTCAGATCGAGACAGTCACTCCGGATACTGCGGCCCGGGATACAGGGGAAGAAGTAAATGACAGATCAAAGAGTTCCGACAGCATTGCAGATACGGAGGAAACGGCAGATAGTCAGCAGATCCAATCACTGACGCAGGATACAGCAGACCAGAATCCAGAGGAAGAAGCCAGGGCTCAGGCGGAACAGGCATTTGCAAAGCTTTTGGAAGAATATGAGATGTACGGAACGCTGACCAATGACCTTACATTTCCCATTTATCAGGAGCCGTCCCCGGAATCTGCGGTTGTAGCGGAACTTGCCAGCGGCTGGCAGGTAAAGCTGACAGCCGTGAAGCTGACGGACAACGGAATCTGGTACCAGATTGCTTTTGCGGTAAATGATCAGGAATACAGCGGTTATGTTCCGGGAGAATACGTAATAACCCAGGATGAGAGGCTGACAGAATGGGAAGCGCAGTATCTGGGCGGAGGAATGGAAGCCAGGATGTTCACCAGAGGCAGCGCAAGGGGAAATACCCAGTTATCGGCTTTTCCGGCCAGTTATCAGAGCGCAATTCAGAAATTAATACAGGCCCATCCCAACTGGACCTTTGTGCCCATGAATACCGGACTGGAGTGGGCGGAGGTATTGGAAAACGAAATGGCCGACAGCCGGAATCTGGTGGAGACTTATCAGCCGGACACCTGGAAGTCCACCGATCCCAAGGACTATAATAAGGACACCGGAGAATGGGTGATTAAGAACGGAACCAACTGGGTGCAGGCGTCGGAAGCTGTTGTAAAACATTACCTGGATCCCAGAAATTTCCTGACGGAAGAATCTGTATTTCAGTTTGAGCAGCTAACCTACAGCAGCTACCATACGGAATCCGGCGTGGAGAAGATATTAAGCGGAACTTTTATGAGCAATAAGAAGCTGGAAGACGGTTCCGGAGGCGGAATCACCTACGCTCAGGCATTTGTACAAATCGGGAAGGAACTGAAAGTAAGCCCCTATTTCCTTGCCAGCCGGGTGCGCCAGGAGCAGGGCGTGAAAGGGGATTCCTCCCTGATTTCCGGTACCTATCCCGGGTATAAGGGGTACTATAATTACTTTAATATGGGAGCAACGGGAATCGGTCAGGATGTGATTACCAGCGGATTGACAGAAGCCAAAAACGCCGGATGGGATACCCGTTATAAAGCGCTGCAGGGAGGGGCGGAAAAAGTGTCTTCCACATACATTACAAAAGGACAGGATACTTTTTATCTGCAGAAATTTGATGTGGACGCTTCCTACCATGGCCTGTACTGGCACCAGTATATGCAGAATCTCTTGGCGGCAGACAGCGAAGGACGCTCTGTCAGGAAAGGTTACGCAGAAATTGGAGCTTTAGATAATAAGTTCGTGTTTAAAGTTCCGGTGTACAACAATATGCCTGCGGCCCCCTGTCCCAAGCCGGAAGCGGAGCTGAGCGCGCCTGTTTTAAAAGCCCAGAAAAGCGGATACGGCCTTGTGAAGCTGTCCTGGAATGAGGTTGCGGCAGCAGAAGGGTATCAGATTTACCGCGCGGAGGGCAGCGGAGCCTACAAGAAAATAAAAACCATCAGCAAAGCCGGGACATTGTCTTATGACGATGGAACGGTGACGCCGGGAAAAGTGTACAACTATAAAGTCCGGGCTTATATAAAGTTCAATAAAAACAAATACTCTCCCTATTCTGAGGTGAAGACCATTGATCTCACAATTCCGGCTACTGCCTGGAGCAAGTTTAAGATTAAGAACTACAGGACGATTGAAATGTCCTGGAAGAAAAAGTCCGTAGACGGATACAAGATTTACCGGAAGACCGGAAGCGGCAAATATACCTGTATCCAGACCATTACAGGGACCAGCTTCCAGAACACCACAGTAAAACCGGGGAATACCTACAGCTACCGGGTGCGGGGCTATGTGTCCGTAAATGGAAAGCTCTATTATTCCGCCTACACTCCGGTAAAGCAGGCGGCGCTTAAGATGGCAAAGCCTCAATTGACAAAGGTAAAAGTTTCCGGCGGGAAAAAGGTGAAAGTAACCTGGAAACGGGATTCCAAGGCGGACGGGTATTACATTTACCGGGCCACATCCAAAAAGGGAAAATATAAGAAAGTCAAGACCATTACCAAAAATAAAACCGTAAGCTGGTCCGACAGCAGCATTACCACCGGGAAGACTTATTACTACAAGATTCGTTCTTATGTAAAGACTTCATCGGGGACGAAATCTTCCGGTTATTCCAAAGTTTTAAATGTGAAAACCGCGTTGAAGAGGCCGACGGTCACCTCCATTACCGCTTCTTCCAAAGGACGGGTGAAGCTGAAGTGGAGCAAAGACGGCAATGCGGCCGGCTATAAGATTTACCGGGCTTCATCCAAAAACGGCAAATACAAAGAAGTGAAAAAGATCACGAAAAATACAACGGTCGCCTGGACGGATAAAACTACCAAAGCCGGGAAAAAATATTATTATAAAATCAGATCCTATGCCGTTAATCAAAGCAAGATGAAATATTCCGCGTATTCTGCCAAAAAAAGCATTCAGGCAGCGGTTTTGCGAAGCGTGGGGGAAGAGGAATGAAGATTACACCCTATCGGATTAAAAAGGGAATTAAATATTTTAAGCATTATGGGGCGAAGGCATTTTGGAACCGGCTCCGGGATAAAATGGAGCCGGACCAGGTGCCGTACGGTCCCTGGTTTGAAAAGTACAGGGCAAAGGAAGAAGAACTGGCCCGGCAAAGAAGGCAGAGCAGGAAACTGCCCTGCCGGCCTTTGATCAGCGTGGTGGTCCCCTGTTATCAGACTCCGGAGAAATATCTGTTGGAGATGATGGATTCTGTGCGGAACCAGTCTTATGAGAATTGGCAGCTGTGTTTGATGGACGCAACGCCAACCTCTGAGGTGGAGGCTACGGTGGCCGAGTACTGCAGTTCCCATCAGGAAAAGCGGATTTTATATAAACACCTGGAGGAAAACCTGGGCATTGCGGGGAATACCAACGCAGGGCTTAAAGAAGCCCGGGGAGAATGGGTTGGGTTTCTGGATCATGATGATCTGCTGGCGCCGGAGGCTTTCTATGAGATTGCGGCTTTAATCAATCGGGAGCCGGAGGTGGAAGTGATTTATTCCGATGAAGATCAGGTGGAGGAAACCAGACAGGGGCTGAAACATAAGAAGCCCCATTTTAAGCCGGATTTCAGCCCGGATCTGCTGTGTTCTAATAATTATATCACCCATTTTCTCTGTGTAAAGAGTACGGTGATTCAGCAGGCGGGGGGATTTCGGAAGGAATTCGACGGAGCCCAGGACTATGATTTTATTCTGCGCTGCACAGAAGCGGCAAAGAAAACCGGCCATGTGCCGCGGATCCTTTATCACTGGCGGGTGCACAGCAATTCCACCGCGGACAATCCCTTAAGCAAAATGTACGCCTATGAGGCAGGGCAGCGGGCCCTGGAAGAACATTTGGCAAGGACGGGGAGAAAAGCGGAAGTGACCCAGCTTCCCCATTTTGGATTCTACCGGGTGAAATACGCAGTGGAAGGGGAGCCCCTGGTGTCCATCCTGATACCCAATAAGGATCAGGCCGCGGTGCTGCGGCGCTGCCTGGAATCGGTACAGCGATCCACCTATCAGAATTATGAGATTATTATTATTGAAAATAACAGCACAGAGCCGGAGACTTTTGCTTATTATAAGGAATTATCCGGCGGTTGGCCGGCTGCCAATTTGTCAGAGAACCAGTCTGACAACAATGAGAATGGAAGCGGCTTAGAGAAACCGCCTGGAAACAGTGAGAATGGAAGCAGCTTAGAGAATCAGCCCTGCAGCAGCCCAAAAGAGATCTACGGGGAGGGAACGCTGCCCGGCGGACAGAGAATCCGCGTTCTGGTCTGGGACAAGGGTTTTAATTATTCCGCTATTAACAATTTTGGGGCCTCTTTTGCAGAGGGCAGTTATTATGTCCTTCTCAACAACGATATAGAGATTATCACGGAAAGCTGGATCGAAGAACTGCTGGGCAACTGCCAGAGGCCGGAAGTGGGCATTGCGGGAGCGCGGCTGTATTATCCTGACAATACTGTTCAGCATGCCGGAATCGTGGTGGGGATTGACGGGATTGCGGCCAATATGTTTCCGGGCCTTCCCAGAGGCCGGGAAGGGTATTACCACAAGGCGGCTATCCAGCTTAATTACAGCGCGGTGACGGCGGCGCTGATGATGGTTTCCAGAGAAGTATTTGAAGAACTCCATGGATTAGAGGAAGAGCTCACGGTGGCCTTCAATGATCTGGATTTTTGTCTCAGGGCGGGAAAGGCCGGCTATCTGGTGGTATACGATCCTTTTGCGGAGGCTTATCACCATGAGTCAAAGACACGGGGCGCAGAGGATACCAAAGAAAAACTGCAGAGATTCGGAGATGAAATTGAATTTATCCGTACCCGTTGGATTGCGCTTTTGAAGCAGGGAGATCCTTATTATAATCCTAATTTTTCACTGAAAAAATGTAATTACGCATTAAAACCGTGAAAAGGGTCAGTTCATTAGAACTTGCCCTTTTTCCAATTCAATGCTACAATAGAGTGAATCGAAATTGGAAGCTATGAAAATACAGAGTTGATTGTGAGAAGAGACTTATGATGAAAGTATTTATCTGCCCGGAATGCGGCAGCATTACAACAGTATCCAGAAGAAAGGGAATCAACTGCCATAAATGCGGGGGAACCGAAATGATTCCATCCAAGCTGACTTTTGCGCAGTATACGGATATGGATGAAAAGCAGAGAAAAGACTACTCAGACAGCTGGCTGTACATACGGAATAAAATGAACAATCAGGACGGCAAATAGGCGCCATACGGCAAATATTAAGGAAACCCGAAAGGATACCTGAGTGGCTGTGGCAAATATTAAGGAAACCTTAAGATTACTCCATTGTTTTCCTGCAGCAGAATTGTGTAAAATAATTCCGTATACTTTGGATAATGAGGACGAAAGATTATGTATAAGAGACAGAAAAAGAGCTGGGTCAAGCATCTGGATTTCCTGATTGTGGATATTATCTGCCTGGAGATTGCCTTTTACAGTTCCTGCCTGATCCGTCTGGGAAATATGAGAAGGCTGCCGGTTCTGCTGGATTATTACAACCGGCTGGCGGTTGTCCTGCTGCTGGTGGATATCTGTGTGGTATTTTTCTTTGAAGCGTATACCGGCATTCTGCGCAGGAACAAAGTGCAGGAGTTAAAGGCGGTTCTGATGCACTGCAGTATTGTGTTTTCGGCTGTTACGGTCTATGTCTGGGCCACCAAACAGTCAGAGATATATTCCCGGCAGGTTATCTTCGTATTCTGGGGCATTGCGGTGATCATCGAATATTTTTCCAGGTGCCTCTGGAAAATCTATATCCGGCAGCGCATGATTAAGGGAAAGAAATTTTCCCAGCTTCTTGTGGTGACAGAAGAATGCTATGCCGAGGAATGCGTGTCAGATTTTCAGCACGACCGGTATAAGGAGTTTGAAGTTATCGGCGTGGTGATTGTGGACAAGAACCGGATTGGAGATGAAATCTGCGGCGTTCCGGTGGTGGCCAGCGCAGACAGTTTTCTGGAGTATGTGCGCGTCAATGTGGTGGATGAAATCTTTATCAACGGAAACACCAGAGAGAGCAGTGAGGCATTGGCCAATGAGCTGCTGGAGCTGGGGCTGACCGTTCACTTTAATCTGGTTCGGGAGTCCAGGCTGATGCCCAATAAACTGGTGGAGCGGTGCGGAAAATATATGGTATTGACCACCAGCATGAAGATTGCCACCACCAGACAGGTGTTCATCAAGCGGTGCATGGACATTCTGGGGAGCCTGGTGGGACTGCTTTTGGCAGGAATTGCGTTTGTGGCGTTTGCGCCGGTGATAAAGTTTCAGTCCCCGGGGCCGATTTTTTATGAACAGACCAGAATCGGGAGAAACGGCAGAAGGTTTAAGTTCTACAAGTTCCGCACTATGATTGTGGGAGCGGATCAAATGAAGGAAGAACTGATGGCTCAGAACGAAATGGATGGGCTGATGTTCAAAATGGAAGACGATCCCAGGATTTTCGGAATCGGAAAATTTATGAGGAAATATTCGATTGATGAGCTGCCTCAGTTCTGGAATGTGCTGAAAGGGGATATGAGCCTGGTTGGGACAAGGCCCCCGACGGAGGAAGAATTTGTGCAGTATGAATTGCACCACAAGGCGCGGCTTGGCATCCGGCCGGGGCTTACCGGCATGTGGCAGGTCAGCGGCAGAAGCGATATTAAAAATTTTGAAGAGATTGTGGCACTGGACACCCAGTACATTTCCAACTGGTCGCTGGGGATGGATATCCGGATATTATTTCGGACCATAGGGGTGGTGCTGACAGGTAAGGGATCGTCATGACAGATATTTCAATTGCGATAGTAGCATATAATAATGAAGAAGACGTGAGAAATGCGGTATGTTCCATTCTGGAATGTACCGCTGTCACTATTTCCAGGAAATTATATCTGATAGATAACAGCAGCCGGGAAAATTCCCTGAAAAAACTGGAACGTGAATATCCGGAGGTTACTTATCTGAATCCAGGGAAAAATCTGGGTTTTGGCGCCGGCCATAATTACGTGCTTTCCAGGCTGGATTCCCGATTTCATGCCATTGTAAATCCTGACATTATTCTGACGGAAGACAGCCTGTCAGTTCTGACAGAATTTATGGAACGCATGGAATGCGGGATGGCAGTTCCCAGAATGACAGATGAGAAGGGAGAGCTTCAGGCGGCCTACCGGCGGGAACTGACTGTTTTTGATATGGGAATCCGCATGTTTTTGCCCTTCTGTTTTAAGAAACGGCAGGCATATCATACCATGCAGGATATGGATTACTCCAAACCCTTTCCGGTGCCCTTTGCCCAGGGCAGTTTTCTTGTAATCCGCACGGAATTGTTCCGGCAAATCGGAGGGTTTGATGAGCGGTATTTTATGTATATGGAAGACGCAGATCTCTGCAGGCAGGTAAATGAGCGAAGCAGCCTCTGGTACTGTCCCGACGCCACTGTGATTCATAAGTGGGAGCGGGGTTCCCACAAAGATAAAAAACTGATGAAAATTCATATTGTCTCCATGATACGTTACTTTCAGAAATGGGGGTGGAAGCTGTGGTAGAAGGAAGCCGGGAAAAGGAAATCCGCAGTTTAGCCGCTTCGGCGGCTGAAAGGGGAAGCCGGAAGCAGAAGCGGGAAGGGGAAGTCCGCATTTCCGTCGCCATGGTGACCTATAATGGCGAGGCTTATCTCAGAGAACAGATGGAATCTATTCTGAATCAGCTTGGAGAGCGGGATGAACTGGTCATTTCCGATGACGGATCCACAGACCATACCCTTGGGATGATTCGGGAATATCAGGCCGGAGATCCCAGAATCCGTTTCTTTTCCGGACCTGGCCGGGGCATTAAAAAAAATGTGGAGCATGCGCTGACCCAGACAAGGGGAGCCTATATTTTCCTGGCGGATCAGGACGATATCTGGCTTCCGGGGAAAACGGCGAAAATCCTGGAAGCATTTGAAAAGTCCGAAGCCATGGTGGCAGTCCATGACGCCCGGGTGTTTGAGGGAGAAGATCCGGCAGATATTGTGATGGAATCTTTTTATCAATTCCGAAATTCCGGGGCAGGCGTCTGGAAAAATCTGGTAAAAAACAGTTATATCGGATGCTGTATGGCCTTTCGCCGGGAATTGAAGGATCTGATTCTTCCTATCCCGAACCAGATTGAAATGCATGATCAGTGGATTGGGATTCTGGGAGATTATGTGTCTGGAAAATCTTGTTTTTTGCCGGAACCGCTGTTACTATACCGCCGTCATGGAGATAATAATTCCAGTATGAAACACTATGGAATTGGTAAAATGTTACGAAACCGGTTGGTGTTTTTCAGTTGTTTTTTCGTGAGAATTGTACATTTTCGACAGAAAAGAAATGGGTTTTTGGGAAATTTCAAGAAAAATAACGGTTGATAAATGGCTTGAAATATTATAAGATAAGTCATATGTATAAAACGTGCATAAAAGTGCAGAACGGATGAAGGATTGAAAAATCAAAAAACAGATAGGGTGAAGGTATGGCGAATCAGAGCAAAACACAGGGGCATAAGCCCATGAGTAAAAAGGAGAAAAAGAACAGAAGAAGAAAACGGAAAGTAATCATTGTCATTGTAGAATTGCTGATCCTTGCGGGCGTACTGGTCTGGATCTGGGTCAACGGGAAGATGGATAAACTGAATACAGACGTTTCCTTTAAGGGACAGGATGTGCGAGTGGAGCTTCCGGAGGAAACCCAGGATGTATTGGGAGAGTATACCACCATAGCATTGTTCGGGCTGGACAACCGGGAGGAAAATTCCTATGACAGAGGCAATTCTGATGTGATTATGGTGGCCAGAATTGACAAGGATACCAAAGAAGTGCGGCTGGTGTCCGTTTACCGGGACACATTTTTAAAAATGGCGGATCTGGATAATACAGACGCGTACAGCAAGGCCAACGCGGCCTATGCAATGGGAGGCCCGGAGCAGGCGGTGCGTATGCTGAATACCAATCTGGATCTGGATATTCAGGAATATGTTTCCTTTGACTTTTCGGCAGTAGCGGAAGCAGTGGACATTCTGGGCGGCGTGGAAGTTGAGATTACCAACGAAGAGGCAGGGCACCTCAACAATTACTGCGTGGAAACATCCAAGGTAACCGGCAAGGATTATTCTCCGCTGCCGGGAGCGGGGACTTATAATCTGAACGGCGTACAGGCTGTTTCTTACGGAAGAATCCGTTACACCATAGGGGACGATTTCAAACGTACAGAGCGGCAGCGGCTGGTTGTAGAGAAGATGGTGGACAAAGCGCTGGCCTCTGATGTGGGCACCATCAATGAACTGATTGACACTGTTTTTCCGAAAGTGAAGACAAGCCTGTCCAAGTCTGAGATTTTAAGCCTTGCGAAAGACGCGTTTAACTATAAAATGGGAGAGAATGCAGGCTTCCCCTTTGACCGGGAGAATGAAGTGGTCAGCATTTCTTATCAGAAGGGCAGCCAGGACTGTGTGATCCCAGCGGATTTGGCATCCAATGTGAAGCAGCTTCATGATTTCTTGTATGGAACCGACAGTTATCAGGTGACAGACAGCGTGCAGAGCATCAGCGACGAGATTGTGTACCGGACTGGAGTCCGGGCCCAGAAGGATTAATAACAGGAGGATTTCATATGTGTGGAATTGTAGGATATATCGGAGAGTCACAGGCAGCCCCTATTTTGCTGGACGGCTTGTCCAAGTTGGAGTACCGGGGATATGATTCAGCGGGAATCGCCGTATACGACGGAGAGAACATTCGGGTGCAGAAAGCGGCAGGCAGGCTGAAGGTATTGAGCGAACTGACTCATGACGGCGCAACTATGCCGGGAAGTCTGGGAATCGGCCATACCCGGTGGGCAACCCATGGGGCGCCTTCCAATCAGAACGCCCATCCCCACTATAATCAGGCGGAAACGATTGCAGTTGTACACAATGGAATTATTGAGAATTATCTGAAGCTGCGGAAGCGTCTGGAGAAAAAGGGCTATCAGTTCCAGTCAGACACCGATACAGAGGTGGTGGCCCATCTTCTGGACTACTATTATAAGGGTGATCCCATCGAGGCCATTACCAAGATTATGCACAGGGTGGAGGGTTCCTATGCCCTTGGAATTATTTTTAAGGAGCGCCCGGAACAGGTCTATGCAGTGCGCAAGGACAGTCCTTTGATTGTAGGCCATGGAAAAGACGGCAACCTGATTGCCTCCGATGTGCCGGCAGTTCTTAAGTATACCAGGAATGTATATTTTATCCAGAATGAGGAAATCGCAGTTTTAACGAAGGAGTCTATTGATTTTTACAATGTGGACGGGGAGGATATCCAGAAAGAATCCACGGTGATAGACTGGGATATCAATGCGGCGGAAAAGGGCGGCTATGAGCATTTTATGTTAAAGGAAATGTATGAACAGCCCCAGACCGTGCGGGACACGTTAAATCCCAGAATCAAAGACGGAGCCATTGTCATTGAAGAGCTGGGCATGAGTGAGGAAGAGATCCGGGGAATCCGCAAAATCCATATTGTCGCCTGCGGTTCCGCGTATCATGTGGGCGTTACCGGCAAATATGTCTTTGAGGGCATGGCAAGAATCCCGGTGGAAGTGGATTTGGCTTCAGAGTTCCGTTACCGGAACCCCATTCTTTCCAGCGATGAACTTGTGATTATTATCAGCCAGTCGGGAGAGACAGCGGATTCCCTGGCGGCTTTGCGGGAAGCCCGGGAGAAAGGGGTAAAGACCCTGGGAATTGTCAATGTGGTGGGATCATCCATTGCCCGGGAAGCGGATAAGGTGATGTATACCTGGGCGGGGCCGGAGATTGCCGTGGCCACCACCAAGGCATACAGCGCGCAGTTGATTGCGGAATACCTTCTTGCGGTGAAATTTGCCCAGGTAAGGGGAGAGATCAGCGATGGGGAAGTGGCGGAGTATTTGAAAGATTTGCAGAAGCTGCCGGAACAGATTGAGATGCTTTTAAGCAATAAACAAAGAATTCAGCATTTTGCCAACCGCTATATCGCGGCAAAAGACGTATTTTTTGTGGGAAGGGGCATAGACTATGCCATATCCCTGGAGGGCTCTCTGAAGCTGAAAGAGATTTCCTATATTCATTCCGAGGCTTACGCGGCAGGAGAGTTAAAGCACGGAACCATTTCTCTGATTGAGGAGGGAACGCTGGTGGCGGCTGTGGTGACTCAGGAAGACTTATATAAGAAGACCATCAGCAATATTGTGGAATTGAGCAGCAGGGGCGCTTTTGTGCTGGCGGTGACCAACGCGGGAAATCATGAGATTGAGAAGGCGGCGGATTATGTGATTTATATTCCGCTGACCAATAAGTATTTTACCAATTCCCTGGCTATTATACCGCTGCAGCTATTCAGCTATTATGTGTCTGTGGGCAAAGGCTGCGATGTGGATAAGCCCAGGAACCTGGCGAAATCTGTGACGGTGGAATAAAATCTGGACATTTTATTCCTAATAAAAGGGTTTTCGGAAATATTTTCGAAAGCCCTTTTGCGTTATCACGTTTTTTTAAAATTGTTGTCACATTTCTGTCACAAATGTTCCGTAAACTGCTTATTAGAAACGAAACAGGAACAGAAGCAATTAGGGAAGCGAAAGGAGAAAATGTTATGGATAACAATTTTAATGGAAATAATAACAGCGATAACAATAACAGTTCAGATTCTTTGTATTCATACAGTTACATCAATCAGGAGAACCAGGAAAGAAATCCGAATTATTACGAAAAGCAGGAAGAGAATCACCAGTCCCCGGGCAGTGAGAGAACCTATATTGCGGGAGAGGTCCCAAGCGGGAATCCGGAAACCCAGAGAGACGACAGCCAGTTCTACCATACCGGACAATCCCAGGCGTCTTACAGTGAACAGTGGAATCCGGCTCAGGAAAATGGAAAGAAGAAAAAACAGAAATTTTCCGGCGGAAAGAAGCCCCATGGCTTTGGCGTAACGTTGGGAAAATGCGCGGCTCTGGCACTGGTATTCGGATTGGTTTCCGGCACGGTGTTTTATGGAACAGGACTTGCCTTTGAATATGCCGGCGGTTCTAAGAACCAGAAGCTGGAAACCACAGCGGGGCAGGACGGCAAGGCAGACGGCACTACTTCAAGCGGAATACCGGGAACCGGCGTCAGCACAGCAACCACCATCAATGATGTGGCTGACATTGTGGAAAATGTAATTCCTTCCATCGTGTCCATTACCAATATGGGACAGCAGGAAATGGGCATGGATTTCTTCGGCCGTTCCTACATGCAGGATACTGAGAGCGCAGGCAGCGGAATTATCATAAGCCAGACGGAGAAGGAAATTTACATCGCGACAAATAATCACGTGGTGGCCAATTCCAGTCAGCTGACGGTGAATTTCGTGGACGACCAGTCAGTGACCGCAGAAATCAAGGGGACAGATCCCAGCACCGATTTGGCAGTAATTTCCGTGGCAATTAAGGATATTCCCACAGAGACAATGGAAAAAATAAAAGTGGCGACTTTGGGCAATTCTGAAAATATCAGAGTGGGCCAGAGCGCAGTGGCAATCGGAAATGCTCTGGGCTATGGACAGTCCGTTACCACAGGAGTAATCAGCGCCTTGGATCGGGAAGTGACCGTACAGGATGAAAATACAGGCACGTCCATCACCAATGATTTGATTCAGACCAGCGCGGCAATCAATCCCGGAAACAGCGGCGGCGCATTGGTGAATATGAACGGAGAAGTAATTGGAATTAACTCTGTAAAATACAATGATACCAGTGTGGAAGGCATGGGATTTGCAATTCCCATCTCTGCGGCAGAGCCTATTATCAATGATTTGATTACAAGAGAAGTGGTAGACGCTTCAAATTCCGCTTACCTGGGCGTGTCCGGACAGGATGTGACAGACGATTTGGCGGAGAGTTTCGGGATACCGGAAGGATTGTACATTACTATGGTGCAGGAAAACAGCGCCGCAGAGAAAGCAGGAATCAAAAAGGGAGATGTTATCACAGAATTTGACGGAAGAAAAGTTCAGTCCATGGATGGTTTAAAGGAAATCATACAGTATTACGCAGCAGGAACTGAAGTGGAGATTACCATCCAGACCAATCAGAACGGAGAGTGGGAGGAACAGAAAGTAACTGCGTCCTTAGGGAAAAAGAATAACTGATTTTTCCTTTTAAAATAAGGGAAAGTATGGTAAACTAAATACGAGAAAAACGAAAATGCCAATCTGGAATCATCCGGATTGGCGTTTCGGCTTACAGAGAAACTGTTTTTACAGCAGGAATGAGCAAAGGAGCGGCGGACGGCTTGTTTCCAAAGGGAGGTTGATTGAATGAGGAAGAAAAAAATTGTAATTGCTCTGGGACATGACGCGTTGGGCACCACATTGCCGGAGCAGAAAAGCGCTACCAAAAGAACGGCGAAAGCAGTGGCGGATTTTATCAAAGAGGATTATCAGGTGGTGATTTCCCACAGCAACGGCCCCCAGGTGGGCATGATTCACACGGCAATGGCGGAATTCTGCAGGATTTATCCCGAATATACGGCGACGCCCATGTCGGTGTGTTCCGCCATGAGCCAGGGATATATCGGATATGATTTGCAGAACGCAATCCGCACAGAGCTTCTGAACCGGGGAATCTATAAACCGGTATCCACGATTTTGACTCAGGTCTGCGTGGACCCTTATGACGACGCTTTTTACCATCCCACCAAGGAAATTGGCCGTGTGATGACGGAGGAAGAGGCGGAAGCAGAGGAGAAGAAAGGCAATCATGTAGTAAAAACTGGGCAGGGATACCGCAGAATTGTGGCTGCTCCCAAGCCTGTGGATATTGTGGAAATTGACGCAATCCGCGCGTTGCTGGAGGCGGATCAGATTGTGATTGCCTGCGGCGGCGGGGGAATTCCGGTGCTTGCCCAGGGGCATAAGCTGAAAGGAGCCAGCGCCGTGATTGAGAAAGATTCTGCGGCGGCAAAGCTGGCGGATTTGATTGAAGCGGATCGGCTGGTGATTTTAACCGGGGTGGAAAAGGTCTGCCTGAACTTTGGAACCGGTCAGGAAGAGCCTTTGGACGAGATGACGACGGCCCAGGCCAGAAACTATATGGAAGAGGGCCAGTTCGAAGCGGGAACTATGCTGCCAAAGATTGAGGCCGCTGTTGATTTTATCGGGAATTCCGCAGTGCGCAGCGCGTTGATTACACGGCTTCAGTCTTCCGGCGAGGAAATTAAGCGGAATACGGGAACTGTAATACGGAAGGGATAACTGCAGCTCAATTGGATGAAAGATGATTGCGCATGATTGGAGAATTTGGCTCACGGGTATAAAAACAAGAAATCAGGAAAGGAAACCTTTATGAAAAATTTAAGAAAAACGAAAATTATCTGCACCTTAGGCCCCTCAACAGACAAAGATGGGGTATTGAAACAGTTAATGACAGAGGGCATGAATGTCGCCCGGTTTAATTTTTCCCACGGCACCCATGAAGAACAGGGAGAACGTCTGAAAAAGGTTCAGACACTGCGGGAAGAACTGAATCTTCCGGTGGCGACCCTGTTAGACACCAAGGGCCCGGAAATCCGTCTGAGGGATATCAAAGACGGAAAAGCGCAGCTGGAGGCAGGCCAGAAATTTACGCTGACCATCGAAGAGATTCTGGGGGATAAAGACAGAGTTTCCATCACCTATCAGGATTTGGTGAAGGATGTGGCGCCGGGCTGCCGGATTCTCATTGACGACGGGCTAATTGAACTGGGCGTGGATGAGGTTACAGATACGGATATTGTCTGCCATGTGGTAAACGGCGGCATGATTTCCAATAAGAAAGGGGTCAATGTCCCCAATGTGGAATTGTCCATGCCTTATATCAGCGAAAAAGATTATGAGGATATCGTGTTCGGTATTGAAAATGATTTCGATTTTGTAGCGGCCTCTTTTGTGCGCACGGCAGATGACGTGCTGGAGATCCGGAAGATTTTTGAAGAAAAGAACTGCAGTAATATCAATATTATCTCCAAGATTGAGAATATGCAGGGCGTGGAAAACATTGACGAGATTATCCGGGTATCTGACGGAATCATGGTGGCCAGAGGGGATATGGGAGTGGAGATTCCCTTAGAGGACGTTCCGGTCATTCAGAAAATGATTATCAAGAAAGTCATTGACGCCGGAAAACAGGTAATTACCGCTACCCAGATGTTAGATTCCATGATGAAGAATCCAAGGCCCACCCGGGCGGAGGCTACTGACGTGGCAAACGCCATCTATGACGGAACCAGCGCCATTATGCTCTCAGGAGAAACTGCCGCCGGGCTCTATCCGGTGGAGGCCCTGAAAACCATGGTGAAGATCGCGATCCGCACCGAGCAGGATATCAATTATACCGCACGTTTCAAATCCCGGGAGAATCTGAGCAATCCGGATATCACCAATGCCATTTCCCATGCCACCTGCACCACGGCAAATGATTTGAAGGCAGCGGCTATTATCACTGTAACCCAGTCCGGGAAAACCGCCCGGATGATTTCCAAATACCGGCCGGATTGTCCCATTATCGGCGGAAGCATGTATCCTAAGGTGTGCCGCCAGTTAAACCTTTCCTGGGGCGTTACCCCTCTTCATGTGGAACTGAAAGACAACGCGGATGAGTTGTTTGATCACGCGGTGGACGCGGCTCAGGCGGCGGGGCTTGTATCCATGGGAGACATTACCGTTATTACCGGCGGCGTGCCATTAGGCGTGTCAGGAACGACCAATATACTGAAAGTCCATGTGGCAGGCCATATTCTGGCTACCGGAAAGGGCATTAATGACAGGAGCGTTTCGGCAAATCTCTGCGTCTGCAGGAATCTTCGGGAGCTGCAGAGAGATTTTAAGTCCGGGGATATTATTGTCGCAAAAGAAACGAATAACGAAATGATGGAACAGATCCGGTACGCTTCCGGCTTGATTGTGGAAGAGGGCGGTTCCAATTCCCATGCTGTGATTGCGGGATTGAGCCTGGATATTCCGGTGATTATTGACGCGGAGTATGCCACTTCCATTTTGAAAACAGGGGCATATGTGACTTTGAACGCCAAGGATGGAATTGTAAGCTGCAACCAGTAATTGAGGATGGAGTACTGGAGGCTCAAAGCAATAGAGGGAGAACAAGAATGAAGAAGAATAGAAAATGGCTGGCAGTTCTGCTGACCGCAGTTCTGGTATTTGGCGGTTGCGGCGGCCTTGGCGGCAGCGAAAAGTCCGGGCAGCAGGCTGGCACAGATGTTTCTGATGAGAAAAAAACAATGGAGAATAGTGAAGATTCTGAATTTCAGGAAACTGCCGGGACCGGAGAATCTTTAGAGGAAAATGGCGGCTCCGGAGAACAGGACAGTTCCGGGACAAAGGAAACTCCAGGAGATCAGGGCAGTTCTCAGGCGCAGGAATCTTCAGATAACCAGAATTCCGGGAATCAGGAAGGGACGGAAGGAACTGAAGGTTCCGGGAATGGAGAAGCGGCTTCGGGGCCTGCGCTAAACGAAGAGACTGTTGTGCGTTCCAGAGAAGAAGTGGTAACCACCTCATCTGTGAATATCAGAACCGCCCCCTCTACAGACAGCCAAGTCTATCAGACTGTGGCCCGCAGGACGGAACTTACGCGGACTGCGGATGACGGAACTTGGAGCGCTGTGGAAATCGACGGAAAAGAGTATTATGTTTCTTCAGAATATTTGAAATTGAAATCAGAAATGACGGACAACGGGTATCTGGTGGTGATTGACGCCGGCCATCAGGGAAAAGGAAACAGCGAACAGGAGCCTGTCGGCCCGGGAGCTTCTGAGACAAAGCCCAAGGTAGCCAGCGGAACCTCCGGCTGCGTCAGCGGTTTGAATGAATATGAACTCACTTTAACGGTGTCTTTGAAGCTGCAGGCGGAATTAGAGGCAAGAGGCTATCAGGTGATGATGATCCGCACTAGCCATGATGTGAATATCAGCAACAGCGAACGGGCGGCAGTGGCCAACAATGCAGGAGCGGACGCGTTTATCCGGGTTCATGCCAATGGGTCCGACGACAGCAGCGAGAACGGCGTCCTAACCATTTGCCCAACTTCCGGCAATCCTTATATGGGCAGTCTGTACAGCCAGTGCCGGCGTCTTTCCGAATGTGTGCTGGACGGGACAGTTAACGCCACCGGGGCCAATAAAAAATATATCTGGGAAACGGATACGATGAGCGGAATTAACTGGTGCACCGTTCCGGTTACCATTGTGGAGATGGGATTTATGACGAACCCGGAGGAAGACAGCAAAATGGCGGAGGACGGATATCAGAGCCAGCTTGCGGCAGGGATTGCGGACGGCGTGGACGCTTATTTTGGAAATTAGGAGGATTGTAATGGACAGAGATAGAAAGACCGTGGGCAGGCTGTTATCGGTTTTGCTGGCAGCGGCGTTTTTGGCCGTGGGCTTCGGCAGTTTGGGCATGACAGCCCATGCAGCGCAAAAACCCACCCGGATCCAACTGAATTATAGCAAATACACCCTGGCTGTGGGAGATAAGCGCACCGTGAAAGTAACTGCAGTTCAGCCCGCCGGCGCGTCAAAAAATGTAGTCTGGCGTTCTTCCAATTCCAAGGTTGCCGCAGTAAAGAAGACAGCCTACGGCGGGAAAGTCATCGCCAAAAAGAGCGGCACAGCCACTATTACAGCCAGATCAAAAACCAATCCGAAAGTAAAAGCTTCCTGCAGAATCAAAGTCTGCAGAGCCACGAAAAGCATAGAGCTGAAATCAAAAAAATCCGTTGCTCTGAAAATGGGCGAGACGAAGCGGCTGAGCGTCAAGACAAAACCCAAGAACCAGCCTGTGATCTGGAGAACTTCCGACAAAAAGGTTGCCAATGTGGACAGCAAAGGAACTGTCACCGCTATTTCCCGGGGAAAAGCTGCAATTACAGCCACTTCCGGCGGGAAAACGGTGAAAGTGACGGTGAAAGTGGAAGGAAACGGACATCTTGTGGTGATTGACGCCGGCCATCAGGCCAGAGGAAACAGTGAACGTGAACCCATCGGTCCCGGAGCCTCTGAGTGGAAAGCGAAAGTTTCCAGCGGCACCAGCGGATGCGTAACCGGCCTGAACGAATATGAGCTGAATCTGATGGTTTCCCTGAAATTGCAGGCGGTTCTGCAGCAGCGGGGCTATGATGTTTTGATGATCCGCACCAGCCATGACGTAAATATTAGCAACAGCCAGCGGGCAGCCATTGCCAACCAGGCAGGGGCCCATGCCTTTATCCGGATTCATGCCAACGGTTCTTCAGACAGCAGCGAGAACGGTATTCTGACCATCTGCCCTACCCCTGGAAATCCTTATATGGGGCATTTGTACAGCCAGTGCCGGAGGCTTTCAGAGTGCGTGCTGGACGGCGCCGTCAATGCCACCGGAGCCAATAAGAAATATATCTGGGAAACGGATACCATGAGCGGCATTAACTGGTGCACCGTTCCGGTTACCATTGTGGAGATGGGATTTATGACCAATCCGGAGGAAGATCAAAGAATGGCGGACGACGGATATCAGAATCAGCTTGCGGCAGGAATTGCGGACGGGGTGGACGCGTATTTTGGGAAGTAAAAAGTAACTGGGAAAAGAGGGGAGACCAACAATCAGGTTGTCGTTTTATACAATAGTGACAAATAGTAAAATATCAAAATTTGGTGGTGATATAAATGTCGGATAGTTTCAGTTGTTAAGTATATTTTTTTCATGCCGCAGCAGCCATTCTTTGATGTCCAGTCCTCCTGCGTATCCCACAAGAGCTCCGCTGCTCCCAATGACCCGGTGACAGGGAATCACAATCATAATAGGATTGCGGTGATTGGCCATGCCCACGGCCCGGCAGCCCCTGGGATTCTGGATCTGAAGGGCGATTTCTTTGTAGCTGCGTGTCTCTCCATATGGAATCGCGCGCAGCGCATCCCAGACTTTTCTCTGGAACGGAGTGCCGGCGGGCTGTAAGGGAAGCGTAAAAGTTTTCCGTGCGCCCAGGAAATATTCTTCCAATTGTGACTTTGCCAGGGCAATCAGCGGCGTGTTCTTTTGCTCTGATGAATCTATGGGGCGCTTGGCCGGTTTGGAGTTCTTTTCAGATAATTCCAGACCGGTAATGGCGCCGTTTTCCTCTGTCACCATCAGAATTCCCAGAGGGGAGGAATAATAATCAAAGTATTGCATGGCAGGGCTTCCTTTCTTTGTGATTGAGAAATGATTTCTGAACGCTGTCTTTTTTCTTATACGATCAGTATACAATAATATTCAGGAAAATAAAAGGAAAATGTACAAATAAAGACGGCTTTTGAGCAGTCTCAAATGTACAAGTAATAATATTTTATCGCGGCAATATCTTGAAAAGGCAGTAAAATCAATCGTAAAAAAATACGATTGATTTTTTAAGTGTTTCTGTGTATAATATAAGCAGTAAAATTGGAAAGGGAGAGCAGTGTATGCGTGAAACAAGAACAACAGAGTTCAAAGAAATGATTACAAATACATTTTTAAAAACAGTAAGTGCCTTTTCGAATTACGATGGTGGAGAAATATTTTTTGGTATTGATGACAATGGTAATATCAAAGGACTGCCGGATGTAAAACAAGCGTGTCTGGATATCGAAAATAAAATTAATGACAGCATTACTCC
>CAJUBP010000003.1:0-123053 GCA_910584585.1 uncultured Lachnospiraceae bacterium
GATTTGCAGGATTAAATTCCATATAGGGGTGGAATTTAAATTTGCAATTGAGATACCTTGCTTTATCCATGCAGCAGGCTGATTTTGAAATTGAAAATAAAAACAATTCATGTTAATATTGTAATGAGGAACAAAGTTATACAGGAGGTGAAGAGTTGGGAGAGAAAGAGGAGAAGAAGATGGAAGAGGAAGTGATGAAATACACTATAAAGGATAGTGTTTTCACTTCTGTATTCAAAGAGAAAAAATATCTATTGCAATTATATAAAGCATTACACCCAGAAGATAAGGAGGCTACAGAGAATGACTTGCAGGATGTGACAGTCAGCAATGTCCTTGTGAATGACATTTATAATGATGTAGGCTTCAGGGTGGGTTCAACTTTATTAATTTTGATAGAAAGTCAGGCTACATGGACTGTCAATATCATATTCAGGGCACTTATGTATCTTGTCCAAACCTATAGGGAATATTTTAAGGAAACAAAGCAGGATATATATAATAGTAAAAAACTCAAGATGCCAAAGCCAGAGGTTTATGTTATATATGTTGGTGACAGGAAGACAAAGCCAGAGCAAATTTCCCTGTCAAAAGAATTTTTTGGTGGGGAAGAAGTTTGTCTGGATTTGAATGTGAAAATGATATATGATGGCAATACTGGGGATATAATTAATCAATATGTCACATTCACAAAAGTGTGTAATGAGCAGGTGAAGATTCATGGAAGAACCAGGAAGGCTATCAAAGAAACTATCAGGATGTGCAAAGACAGGGATGTGCTCAAAGAGTATTTGGAAAGAAAAGAGCAGGAGGTGGTTGATATGTTAATGGAGTTATATGATCAGGAAGAGGTCATGAGGTCATATGTTCAGAGTGAGAAGTATGAAGCAGTGGAAGAAGCAGCAAAAGAAACAGCAAAAAGGATGTTGGAAGATGGAACATTGCCAATAGATAAAGTGGCAAAATTTGCCAATCTGCCAATTGAGGTTGTTAAGGAGATGGCATCTTTACAATCAGTATAAATAGCACATTATTGCCAGGAACAGGAACCTAAAATACAGGAAAGCAGGAGCCAGAAGATGAGCCTGCTTTTTTGATTGGAATTTTTAAAGGCAGAGATAAGTTTGTGTTGGCAGATTTCTTCCAATAGGTAAAAAGAGATAGGTTTTAGCCAGGAAAGCAAGGGAGAATTGACAAAGATTTGACTGGATAAAGAATGGTTTTCTCTAAAATTCATAGAAATTCCTCTGTAGTATGCTGAAAAAGGAAAGAAAACCAAATCATAGAGGAAGGAGGATTTCTTGGAGAAGTATTATTTGGGGAATGAGTGGAAAGAGGGTATCTTATTAACCAAAGAAGACAAATCAACAGTTCTAGTTCTGGTCTTAGGTGGGGAAGAAGTGGAGATTTACTGCCCAGAGATTGCCAGAGGGAATATCAATGGGGAGGGAATGCCATGCCTGATTTCTGAAGCCAAAGGCTTAAAAAATGAAAAATATGAAGTAATGGCATTTTCTTTAGATAATCCAAACAGGGAAAATAAAGATTGGGTTTGTTTGGAGCCAGCCATTTTTGAGGATGCACTTGAGTTTTTCCTAGCCAGCCATTGTATGGAAGGGATGGTGAATGGCTGTACATTTCAGAAGATGGAAAACAGGGGAGATGCAGAGCCAGATTTCATGGCAGGGGATGCCTGTATTCAAATTAATGTTCCAGATGCTATCCTGAATCCAGTGGATGGTGAGTGGTTTGAGATAAAGTCCCTGCTGCTGACTGGCAGGAGAATTGCAAGGCACAGAAAGCTTATTGCTGATTTCCATGGAACAGGAAAAAGAGAAGACGGGAAATTGGACAGGAAAATTGGGAGCATCCAAAGACTGTTTATGCAGGGCTGGTAAGGAAGGCCATACAAATCCAGTTAAATTTATAAGTTTAATACAGACACATTTCATAGAAAAAAGCTTTGCCAGGAAACCAGTCCTGCCAAGGCTTTTTTCTATGGGAATCAATATGGGGCTGATGCAGCAGTCTGTCCTCTTTTCACTATGGTTGGTATTTTTGTATGGATGGTGGTTTTTGTAATAATGCATTCTGAAATGCTCTGCTCTGGCAGGTCATACATTATTGGGAGGAGCATATCCTCTAAAATGCTTCTTAAACCCCTTGCCCCAGTTCCTTTAGAAATACCCTTTTGGGCCAGCTCCAAATCATCATCTGCTGCATCAAGTAATCTTTGCAGGCAAATTTCCACATCATCTCCCACATACCCTGCCTCAGTCATGCTGGTTGCATCCACAATGACAAAAGGCACATTTAGTATTTTAGCCATTGTCTTTGCCAGCAGGGTCTTTCCACAGCCTGTAGGCCCAGCCAGCAGGATATTGGATTTTTTAATTAAACCACTTTCATCATGCAGCCTTTTATTATGGTTGTAAATTGCAACTGACAGCACTTTCTTTGCTTTTTCCTGACCTATAACAAACCTATCCAATTCCCTGTGAATCTGGTGAGGTGTCAGATTGAAGGGTCCTTTTTCAAATTTTTCCTTCTTCTCCCTCTCCATCCTCCTTTTCTCCTCCCATACCCTCCTGCTTTTACACACTTCCATCCTGTCATCCCTCTGGATAAGTCCCATTACAGTCCTGCTGCATTTGTCACAGATATAAATATTTTCATCAAAGGAACTTTTTAATGAGTTCAATGCTGTTAAAATTTGAATACTCCAGATGGTGCTGCTTTAAGTATAAAAGAATAATGTCTGACATATTCCCATACAGGCAGTTTTGTAAGGAAGAAATCAGCCCTTTCAATTCCCTTTGTGGGATTTTTGCATTGAAAATGGTTGTGAAAAGTTTATCATCTGTCCCAAAATCAAACCTGTATTTTTGTGTTTTTATGAATTGAGTTATTTTGCCTGACATAAAATCAGCCTCCTTTTGTAATTTGATATGCCAAGCATATACCATCCCTGCCCTTGCCATTTCTGGCAAAATGCATGTAATTTTAGGAATGTCTACATTCATAGATGATAGCATATAGTGAAAATTTGTCAACATAACAAGATTACATTTTAGATGTATTGTTGATAGAATTTCACAATAAGAAGAAAGGTGGAAGGAAAAATGAATGTGGAACTGTATTTGAAGGAAATGGGAAGCAGGATAATGGAGATGAGAAAGAAACTGGGGCTTACTCAGGAGGCTCTTGCTGAGATGAGTGAATTAACAACTCAGTTTGTTTCTTATGCTGAATCAGGAAAGAGAGGGATGAGACCAGAGAATCTGATGAAAGTGGCTGCTGCATTAGGGGTAAGCACAGACTATTTGCTTACAGGGGACATCATTGACAAGGACAAGTTGTTGCTCTCAGAGAAGCTGGATAAGCTGACTCCTCAACAAGTGAGAATTGTGGAAAACATCATTGATGAGTGTATTGCTTTTTATGGTAACAATAAGTAGCCTTTGAAAAAGCCACTGGGAAAATGATGGAAATGGGGGAGGAATTATAATTAAGGTGTTCTTTTCTTCCCCATTTTTCCAATTTCATAGTCCCACAATTCATGTGAAAACTTCTATATAACCTTATTGGGGATAGCCAGTACCTTGATTTATCCATGCAGCAGGCTGATTTTGAAATTGAAAATAAAAACAATTCATGTTAATATTGTAATGAGGAACAAAGTTATACAGGAGGTGAAGAGTTGGGAGAGAAAGAGGAGAAGATGGAGGAAGGAGTGATGAAATACACTATAAAAGATAGTGTTTTTACTTCATTGTTCAAAGAAAAGAAGTATCTTATCCAGTTATATAGAGCATTACACCCAGAAGATAAGGAAGCTACAGAGAATGACTTGCAGGATGTGACTGTCAGCAATGTCCTTGTGAATGATATTTATAATGATGTAGGCTTCAGGGTAGGTTCAACTTTGCTCATATTGATTGAAAGCCAGTCCACCTGGACTGTTAACATTATTTTCAGGGCACTGATGTATCTTGTGCAGACATACAGGGAATATTTTAAAGAAACAAAGCAGGATGTATACAAAAGCAAGAAATTGAAAATGCCTGTCCCAGAATTATATGTGATATACACTGGTGCAAGGAAAGACAGGCCAGAGGAAATTTCCTTGTCAAAGGAATTCTTTGATGGGAAGGAAATCTGTCTGGATGTCAAAGTGAAAATGATATATGATGGTAAAGAGGGAGATATCATCAGCCAATATGTTAAATTTACCAAGGTATGCAATGAACAGACAGCACTCTATGGAAGGACTAGGAAGGCAATCAAGGAAACCATTAGAATTTGCAAGGACAGTGATGTGCTGAAAGAGTATTTGGAGAGCAAAGAGCAGGAGGTGTTGGATATGTTAATGGAATTGTATGATCAGGAAGAGGTAATAAAATCATTTGTGGAAAGTGAGAGGTATGAGGCAGCAGAAGAAGCAGCAAAAAAAGCTGAAAATGCAACAAAGATAGAAACAGCAAAGAGATTCCTAAAAATGGGGAAACTTTCCATTGAGGAGGTTGCTGTTGGCTCTGGGCTTACAGTGGAGGAAGTAGAGGCATTGTCAGGCTTGCAAACTGTATAATACAGTCAATCGTTCCATAATAACTTGAGATGAAAACAGGATTCACAGAAATGTGCTGTCCTGTTTTTTTGATGGGAAATTTGAAAGGGAATTTCTGATTGCTGTTAAATATGTTGGAGTTTTTTATGATGTGATAACAGGGCAAAAGAGAATGATAAACCTGCTTTTTTTGAAATGGGAGGATGGTTAAGCAGCAGTTTTCTCTAAAATTTATTTAAAATCCTTTGTGATATGCTTAACAAGGAAAGAGAACTAAAGCATAGAGGAAGGAGGATTTCTTGGAGAAATATTATTTTGAGAAGGAGTGGAAGGAGGGTGTCTTATTAATCAAAAAAGACAAATCAACAGTTCTGGTTTTAGGTGGGGAAGAACTGGAGATTTACTGTCCAGAGATTGCCAGAGGGAATATCAATGAGGTGGGAATGCCATGCCTGATTTCTGAGGCCAAAGGCTTAAAAAATGAAAAATGTGAAGTAATGGCATTCTCTTTAGATAACCCAAACAGGGAAAATAAGGACTGGATTTGTACCAAGCCAATTGTTTTTGAAGATGCAATTGAGTATTTCCTTACCAACCACCAGATGGAAGGGTTGGATAATGGCTGTAAAGTCTATGGGGACATAAAAATGGAAGGTAAAAAATGGGATTTAGTGACAGGGGATGCCTGTGTTCAAATTAAAGTCCCTGATGTCATACTGGATGCAGCAGGTGGTGGGTGGATGCAGGTAAAGTCCCTGATGCTGACTGCTGAAAAAATCTCAAGGTATAAAAGTGCCTTTGCCAGTTTGTGGGATACAGGAAAGAGGATGGTTTTCCTGACAATATTCCAACATGGGCTTAATGAAAGAATGCAGGGCTGGCTTTGTAAGGATTTAAGCAAATATTTTGCAATGGACATGGATGAAAAGGCTGAGTTCTGGGTTGCAGACCTGAGACTGGAGCCAGATGGAAGATTGTATGGTGGAAGGAGTGGAGTTTTCTGCAGAAGAATCAGGCTATGAGATATTCACTATGAGCAATGGGCATTATTCTGCAATGCTTGATAAAGAAAAATTAAGGGATTTAGCGGAGGAAACACAAAGCAGTTTTCTTTACATTATCCCAGTCAGCATTTATGAGATTTTGATTATTCCCGAAAATAATGTATTCGATCTATCCGAATTGCAGGAGTTTTCCCGAAATAGAAAAGAATTACTGGATTTTGAGGAAGCAGTGTTGTCTGAAAGGGTATATCGGTATTCACTGGAGAGTGGTGATATAAATATTATCTGATATCTTTTTATGCTGAATACATTCTACACGGGGGCGGACGGATACCTGATATTGAATACCGTCAGATGCCTTTCCTTTTTGTGTGTGAATCTGTAGTTGTGGGAAATGGAGAATCTAAATGAACCCTCCACGCATAAATTTGAACCCCTTGTTTGGGAAGATTGAACTCTCCCAAGGCAAAATCAAAATTTATGAAACGTGTTTGGTATTTATAGAGAACCTAAATATGAAACTAAGATGCAATTTATTTTTTGAGGTATTATGGTAAAATAAATTTAAGGAAGGTGATTCTATGGATTTAAGGGTAATCGGCTACTTCCTGACAGTGGCAAGGGAAGAAAATGTGACGAAATCCGCCCAGCTTTTGCATATCTCCCAACCGACTTTATCAAGGCAATTGATGCAGTTGGAGGAAGAATTGGGAGTTAAGCTGTTTAAGCGCAGCAAGCACAGTGTCCTGCTGACCAGCGAGGGGATGCTGTTCCGCCGCAGGGCGCAGGAATTGATTAACCTTGCGGATAAGGCAAAAAGCGAACTTACGCAGCAGGATGGGGATTTGACAGGCGAAATTGCGATTGGCTGCGGCGAGCTTTTAAGCATGGATGAACTGTCCGGAATTTTAGCAGAGTTTAGTGAGATACATCCGCTGGTGAGGTTTCATATCCATAGCGGATACAATAATGATATAAAAGAATGGCTGGAAGACGGCACGCTTGATTTCGGGCTGTTGATTGAGCCGGTTGATATTGGAAAATATGATTTTGTCCGCATGGAAAAGAAAGAACAATGGGGAGCTTTGGTGCGTACAGATTCTCCATTTGCGGAATCGGGTGTGATACGTCCCGGAGATTTGGTCGGGACGCCGCTTATCACTGTCAGGGATGATCAGGTGCATAATGCGTTGGGAAACTGGTCAGGCAGATATGCCAGCCAGATGACGCCTCTGGCAACCTATAACCTGCTTTACAATGCTGCGACACTGGTCAGGCAGAACATGGGGGCTGCAGTCTGTATCCGTTTAAACTGTAAGTATGACGGTTTATGCTTTGTTCCCTTTGAGCCAAAACTGGAACTGAGTTCCGTACTGGCATGGAAGGACAGGCAGTCTTTTTCTGTGACATCAAATGCATTTATCCAGTTCCTTAAAAATTCAAAAAATGAATTACAGTGAATACAACATAAGTATTAGACATATATAGAATTTCAAGTTATAATATAGACATTCCAAACGGGATGTCTATATTTTTTTGAAAGGGGTGGATATATGACGGGAAGCGAAGTCTGTGAGCGGTTCCATATTCCGGCGAAAATACTGGAAGAATATAAAAGCTGGGGACTTTGCGGGGCAGTCAGGCTGGCTATGGATAACTGGCAGTATGATGATACGGATTTGGAACGGCTTAGTATGATCATGGCTCTGCATGATATGGGATTTCAAAAAGACGAAGTGGAAACTTATATGCGGCTGTTGATAAAGGGTGACATTACCCGCAGGGAAAGAATGCAGATGTTGGACGCAAAACGGAGCAGGACATTGGATGAAATCCATTTAAAGGAAAAACAGCTTGAGCATATGGATTATTTAAGGCTTGAAATGCGTGAAAGCGGAAAAGAAAATTAAAGGAAAAGGAGATTATTATCATGAAGTTTATGGAACTGGCAAAGGAAAGGTATTCAGTACGCAAATATTCAGACCGTCCGTTGGAGAAGGAGAAACTGGATCAGGTTTTGGAGGCGGGAAGGATTGCACCGACAGCAAAGAACCAGCAGCCCCAAAAGGTATATGTCCTGCAAAGCGAAGAGGCTTTGGAAAAACTGGGGAAACTGACGCACTGTGCATACGGCGCAAAAACGGTGCTGTTATTTACTTACAGTACGGATGAGGACTGGAAAAACCCATTGGAGGAAGGCGTACATTCCGGTGTGGAGGATGTCAGTATTGCGGCTACACATATGATACTGCAGGCAACGGAATTAGGGCTTTCCACAACATGGTGCAATTATTTTGCAAACAGTGAATTGGAGAAGGCATTCCATATTCCGCAGAATGAAAAGTCTGTACTGATTATGCCGATTGGATATAAGGCGGAAGACGCAGTGCCTGCGCCTGCCCATGAAAACTCCAAGAGCATGGACGAGATTGTGAAATATCTGTAAGCACAGGTAGGAGCAGATTTGAAGATTGTATTGTGGTATTAGAAAAAGGATATGGTTCTGTCCAGATGACGAAACAGACAAAGAATCCGGAAGAAGCGTATCAATTTGAAAAATCTTTGAAGTAAAAGGAAGGAGATGACTTTATGGAGTACATTGTACTAAATGATGGGAATAAAATCCCGGCGGTCGGTTTTGGTGTGTTTATGATACCCAATGACGGGAGTACTTATCAGGCGGTAAAGGAGGCGCTTGCGGCAGGATACCGCCATATTGATACTGCGGCGGCATATTTTAATGAAGCAGAGGTTGGAACAGCAGTCAGGGACAGCGGTATTCCAAGGGAGAAAATTTTTATCACAAGCAAGCTCTGGCTTCAGGATTATGGATACGAGGCGGCGAAAAAGGGAAGGCTTATTATCCGTTAGGGCATGGCAATTCTGACCTGCTGACACACAAGACGGTAACGCAGCTTGCAGAAAAATATGGTAAAAATGCAGGGCAGGTTATTTTAAGATTTGAAGTGCAGGAAGGATTTATCATTCTTCCAAAATCCACAAATCAGAAAAGGATTAAAGGAAATATTGACATATTTGATTTTGAACTGACGGCAGATGAGATGGAGCAGATGCGGGCATTGGATACCGGGAAAGGTTTCCATGATCCGGAGGCGCCGGGTGTTGGTGAAATGCTGCTTGCAAACTATAAAGTGCATGATTAAAGGAGTGTGGAGAAAATGGGCAATAAATTAGTGGCGTATTTTTCGGCGAGCGGAGTGACTGCAAAAATGGCAAAAAACTGGCAGAGGCAATCGGAGCGGATTTATTTGAGATAGAACCGGAAATCCCATACACGGATGCGGATTTGGACTGGCAGAACAGCAAAAGCAGGAGTTCCGTTGAGATGAATGACCGTCTGTCAAGAGGTTTCCAATGGGGTGTCCGGCGGTGAACTGAAAAAATGGGCAGATGAGTGGCTGTAGGAGGCATTGAAATGGCATTTAGGGTTCGGACTGATGCGTCTGCCGATAGAGAATGGCAGTGCGGACAGGATTGACCAGAAATAGTTCCATATATTTGAGCGTATGCAGGGATGGAAAGCGGCGGGTAATGACCGATGAAAGCTGCGGATATGGAGGAACTTGGGAAAGTAACATTGCATTGGATTTCCACCTGGACCACATGGGAATTGCGCAGGAAATTGCCAATTGCGGCGTGAGAATCGTAATGGCTGACCTGCAGAAGACGCATATCTATGGTGGTGCAGACAGAGGTTTAACTGATTCTTTTTTAATTTGATTGCAGCCAATGGCTGCGGTATGCTATAATATAATTGAAAAAGGCTTTTTCGGGGAATGCCGAAAGAAATTGAAAAGGCTTTTATGTTCCGGCATTGCCGGGATAAGCCCCGGGGACAAGAGCATCGATGACAGAAAGGTGGAATTTATATGGGAAATTTTGTAATTACTATTGGCCGTGAATTTGGAAGCGGCGGTTTAGATGTGGGGCGGATGCTTTCAGATAAGCTGAACGTTAAATGCTATGACAAGGAATTGCTTTCCATGGCGGCAAAAGAAAGCGGGTTATGCCAGGAGATTTTTGAGAATCATGATGAAAAGCCAACCAGCAGTTTTCTTTATTCTCTTGTGATGGATACCTATTCTGTCAGCGGCTACACATCAGCGCCGTTTCTGGATATGCCGTTAAATCACAAGGTTTTTCTGGCACAATTTGATGCAATTAAGAACCTTGCAGCGAAGGAATCCTGTATTATCGTGGGACGCTGCGCAGATTATGCGCTGGCAGAACATCCCAATTGTCTTAATGTGTTTATCCATGCAGATATGGAGTTTCGCATAGATCATATTATGAAAACATTTGACCTGTCAAGGGAAAAAGCGTCAGATATGATCCATAAAACTGACAAAAAGAGGGCGAGTTACTATAATTATTATTCCAGCAAAAAATGGGGAGATTCCAGAAGCTATCATCTGACACTGGACAGCAGCAATTTGGGGCTTAGAGGCTGCAGTGAAATGATTCTGAATTATATGGATATCCGTAAGAATTCCCAAAAATAGTGTGAAAGCGAAAGAGTGTGCTATCCGTTCAAATCAGACAGAATATATGTTGCAAAAATTTCCGGAAAAATATCTCCGGAAATTTTTGCAGGGCATGCTTTACAGCTTCAAAGAATTTCTGTTCAGCTGTCTTCCTGAAAAATGCTTCCGGAGAACTTGCCTGCAAGTTTGCGGCGATCGTCATCAATGGCAGCATAATGCTGACGTGTTGTCTCAACACTTTTGTGTCCAAGGGCATCGGCTACCAGATAAATATCACCTGTTTCTTTATAAAGATTTGTACCATAGGTGCTTCGCAGTTTGTGCGGAGTGATTTTTTTGTTGATATTTGCCGCGCCAGTGTACTTTTTCACTAACTTTTCCACGGCGCGGGTAGTAAGACGGCTGTATTTTAAGGAAAGAAACAGGGCGTTTTCGTGTTCCCGAGGCGCTTTTTCTGCTAACAGGGGACGTTCCATTTCCAAATAATCCAACAGGGCATTGCTGACTTCATCACCGAAATACACCATAGACTCATTTCCGCCTTTTCGAACCACCCTCAAACCGCAATTCTTAAAATTTACATCCTTCAAATCCAACCCCACGCATTCTGATACACGGATACCGGTTCCCAGCAGCAGAGTCAGGATAGCGATATCACGGTACTTTGTCTTCTGATGGGCGGCTAACTGCCTGGCGGAGAGAGAACTGCCGTTTTCTACCGTGGAAATCAATTCCGCAACTTCATCCTTATCCAGGCGAATAATGTTTTCCTTGTGCTTTTTCGGCGTTTCTATCATAGAGGGGGCGTTTGTTTTAATAAATTCTTTCTTGAAGTAATAGTTGTACATGGTGCGTATGGCAGATAACTTTCGGGATTTGCCTTTTTCTCCGTTGGTGATGGCCTGTCCGTCTTTTTTTTCATAATAAGATAAATATGCCAGATATTCTTCGATATCTACTGGAGTCAGTTCATCCAATACAGAAATCGGAATGTCATGCATGGGCATTCTGGCGTACACTGGATTGTTTTCCTGAATAAATTCAAAAAAAATGCGGATATCATATCCATAGGACAGCCTGGTCCGGGACGCTGTATTTCTGATGTCCAGATAACGGAAAAAATCTCCGCAGAATTTAGGAAGTTCTCTTAATAATCCCTGTAATTTACGCTTGTTTTCCAAATTAATTCTTTCGACATAGTCCATAAAAGAAATTCCTTTCTGTATCTAATCTAAATTTTAAATGGCATTGTGCATAGACAATCCGCAATCCGATAATAACGAAGTGAAAATTCAGTTATATTATATAATTGCAAAGAGTATCTGGAAATCTGGGTATATCAGTTCGTAAAATCAACATTTCGCGAACTGATATATTAGAACTGCACTGCTTTCCATTGAGCCAACCAGGCGGCAAGGTATTTCCGTGAATCTGCATATAGATGATATTCATTCAGCAGATTCTTCAGAATCCAGTAGGATCGTAAAGGGTCCGTCGTTCAACGATCATATTCATTCAGCAGAAAGGGTCCGTCGTTCAACGATCATATTCATTCAGCAGATTTCTTCAGAATCCAGCAGGATCGTAAAGGGTCCGTCGTTTAATAAAGAAATTTTCATATCAGCGCCAAAAGAACCTGTCTGAACAATGGGAATTTGTTTCCGGCATTCTGCAATGATATATTCGTATAAGAAATTTGCTAATTCAGGATCGCCGGCTCTGATAAAGGAAGGCCGGTTTCCCTTTTTGCAGTCGGCATATAGAGTAAACTGGGAAACCAACAATAATTCTCCGGAAACATCCTGTAAGGATAAATTGGTTTTTCCATGTTCATCTTCAAAAATACGCAGATTGATCAATTTCCGTATCAGCTTATCTGCAATTTCCTGGTTATCTTCCTTGGTGACGCCAATGAACACCAGGAAGCCCTTTCCTATTTCACCGATGGTTTCCTGGTGAACACAAACCTCTGCGTGAGTGACTCTTTGAATGATAAATTTCATAATTGTCTCCATTCTCTATAAGGGCGCGAATCCGCTCTTGCACTTTTCTTATTATAATCTAACTTTATGAAAAAAACAATAATTACTGATGAAAATGATATGGTATGATCAGAAACCTGCCAGCATGAATCTCGTCTGTTTCCAGGCCGTTCCAGCTTTTAATTTCCTTTACATAATCCTGAACGCTGTCATAATCGTCTGTAATATACTCTGCCGCAATGCTCCAGAGACTGTCTCCCGGACGTATCTCGATACTGGTATAAGATTTACAGAGCTGCTTCTCTTCCTTGGCAGCGTTATCAGTGAAAAACAGGCGCTTTCCTGCCAAAAGAAAGCAGCCAAAAAGGATTAATAAAAATAATAAGCCCCTTGAAGTCTTTCCGGTTAACGTAAATCTGTTCTCATGGTTTTCATCCTTCATCGTTCTCTGCCCTCCCATAAACGCAAACATATTTTCCGAACATTTGTTTATATTGATTATAAAATAAGAACATACATTTGTCAATAAAATTTACAAACATATTTTCGGAATATGTGTTTGAACTTTGGGAAAGTTTGTGTTATGATATTTATTATAAAAGGACAGTATTCAGGAGGTTAAGTGTATGGCATATGGAAAGATCAGTGACAAGCAGAAAGAGATTTTAGAATACATTAAGAGTGAAATATTAAACCGGGGATATCCGCCGGCGGTGCGGGATATTTGTGAAGCAGTGCATTTGAAGTCGACTTCTTCCGTCCACTCCCATCTGGAGACTTTAGAGAAGAACGGCTACATCCGCAGAGATCCGACGAAACCGAGAGCCATTGAGATTATTGACGATACCTTTAACCTGGTTCGGCGCGAGGTGGTGAATGTTCCTCTGATCGGGCGCGTTGCGGCGGGACAGCCGCTGCTGGCCGTGGAGAATATTGAAGCTTATTTTCCGGTTCCCTCTGAATTTATGCCCAAGGAAGAGGCGTTTATGCTGCGGGTGAAGGGGGAAAGTATGGTGAATGCGGGAATTTTTGACGGAGATAATATTTTAGTGCAGCGTCAGTCCACTGCTTCTAACGGAGATATGGTGGTTGCGCTGATTGACGACTCTGCTACCGTGAAGACATTTTATAAGGAAGAAGGACATTACCGTCTGCAGCCGGAAAATGATTCTATGGAACCGATTATCGTAGAGGAATGCGCAATCCTTGGGAAAGTATTCGGCGTGTTCCGTTTTTTCCAATAGGCAATGCATCTGCGTAAGGGACTGTCCGAATAAGTTATTTCGGGACAATTCCTTACGCAGCGCAGGAGTGACTGCCCATACGTGTAAAAGACAGCCAGGAACTCAATAAGAAATTAACGACGCGAAACCCAGAAGTGACTGCCCATATGTGTAAAAGACAGCGCTTCTGCATTGCTGCCCCTATCCAGAGATATCATTACAATTCTTCCACTTCAATTTTTTTGCCGTCTGTCCAGATACGTTCCAGATCATAGAAGAGCCGGTCCTCCTTGGAAAAGATATGGACAATAATGTCTCTGTAATCCATGAGAACCCAACTGGAATTCCGGGTTCCTTCAATTTGTTTGACAGTATGCCCTTGTTTATGCAGTTCTTCTTCTACAGCATCTACCATGGCCTGAATTTGGTTGGTATTTGTTCCTGTTGCGATTACAAAATAATCTGCAAGAGGTGAAATCTCACTGATGTCAATGACGCGGACCTCTTCTGCTTTTTTTGAGTTTAAGGCCTGGCAGGCAGTTTTTGCCATTTCTCGGGAAATATCCATGGTTTACCTCCTTGTATGAAATCAGGTTGACAGTTTCTTTTGAAAATATTGATAAGTTTCCAGGGTCAGAGGATCGATCTCGCCGCCCTTTTTTTCCAGATAGCGCAAAGTGTCGGATAAAATTTTAAGCATAGTCTGATCCAGATCTTCAAAGGCCAGTTTTCTTACGATTTCCAGATTCGGAGCCTTGTCCCGGTTGGGTTCAATATAATCTGCAATATAGATGATTTTATCCAATGTATTCATTTCAGGTTCTCCGGTCGTGTGAACCTGAATGGCGTGAAGGACCTCTCTATCCTCCACTTTGTACAATTTTCTGGCAAAATAAGCTCCCAGCTTTGCATGGAGAAGAAACGGGCTCTTCTCTTCCGAGAGGGAAACAGGAATTTTATGTTTTTTACACAGTTTTAATTTGTCATGGTTTGAAATGCATTTTGCGCAGTCGTGCAAAAGCCCTGCATAGATTGCCTGCTGCAGATTGCACTGATGAGCCATGGCCAGAGCTGCCGCCGTGTACATTACGCCCATGGTATGTGTGTACCGTTCCTTATCTAATTCTTTTTTTAATTTTTTTTCGATTTCTGAACGTTTCATAATTCTGCTTGCTCCTTTCTGCAGAGGACAGATCTGTTTTCATACAGATGATAGATCCGGATATACTCTTCCACTTCTTTGGGAACAAGATAGCGTATCGTTCTACCATATTGCAGGCGGTGCCGGATATCCTGGGAGGATACTTCCAGACTCGGCGTATCCAGAGGGAAGAATTTTCCGGGATATTTCTGATTCAGCTCATCAATTTTCTGGAAAAATTCTTCCTGGTGCTTATGTTTGCGGTAGGCTGTCAGAATACTGCAGTTTTTTAAAATAGCCGCCGGTTCTTTCCATCGTTCAAAATCAAACAGGGAATCCGCGCCCAGGATAAAGAATAATTCCGCTGATGCATAGCGGTTCTTTAGTTTTTCCAGTGTAAGGTACGTGTAGCTGGTTACCGGACTGTCTACTTCTATCTGTTCCATGACAAATTTGGGATTGTCCGCAATCGCCAGAGCAACCATTCTGCAGCGGTGCACAGGCTCCGTTACATATTGTTTCTGTTTGTGGGGGGATTGTCCCGTGGGAATAAACAATACCTGATTTAGATCAAATTGTTCTCTGGCATTTTCCGCAATCATTAAATGCCCGTAGTGGATGGGATCGAAGGCCCCGCCCATAATGCCGATTTTTTGTATGGTTCCTCTGCTCATTTTCGGAATCCTTTACTTGGGTAATTGAATTTTTGGATTTTTTTTAGCCGGACGGTACAAAATTATTTTCTTTCCGATGACCTGAACTACCTGTGATTTGGTGCGTTCCGCAATAATGTCCGCAAGTTCACTCGGATCATCGAAACAGTTTTTCAATACGGAAAGTTTAATTAACTCTCTTTTTTCCAGGGCTTCGCTGACCGCAGTTACAAGTTCCGGCGTCAGGCTTGCTTTTCCCACCTGAAAAATAGGGGTAATATTGCTGGCAAGGCTTTTTAAATAAGCGCGTTGTTTGCTTGTGATAGTCATAGTATATTCCTTTCTTGCAAAGGTTATTTGCAATCATCAGATTCTATTTGTAGTAGTCAAATTCCAGGCCATACATACGCACGGTATCCCCTTCTGAGATGCCTGCTTTCTCCAGTTCATCCAGAATCCCCTGATCCCGCAGGAATTTTTGGAAAAACAGGAATCCTTTTTCTGAGTCAATGTTGGTGTAGCCAAGCATTTTCTCAATCTTCGGCCCCTCTGCCACATAGACATTGTCCTCTTCATTGTATGTTACAAAAAAGGCTTCCTCCTGGAATGCCATTGTCTCCGGGAAAAATTCCTGCTCGTAAACCACAGGGGCGCTGTCAGTCTGTGCCAGAAGCTCATTGACATGGTATAATAATTCCTTTAACCCCTGGCCGCTGACTGCTGATATGGGAAATACCGGAATGCCCTGGGATTCAAATTCCTTTTTCAGCGCAGGCAGCGCGCTTTCTGCTTCATCGTAAATAGCGTCAATCTTATTCGCCGCAATGACCTGAGGCTTCTTTAACAATTCCGGATTATAATGTTCCAATTCCCTGTTAATGGCATAGATATCTGCAATGGGATCTCTGCCCTCCACCGAAGCCGCGTCTACAATGTGAATCATGACTTTGGTGCGTTCAATGTGTTTTAAAAATGCGTGTCCCAGTCCTACGCCTGAAGAAGCGCCCTCAATCAGGCCTGGAATATCTGCAATCACAAAGCCGCCCGCGTCTTTAAGATCCACCACGCCCAGGTTGGGGTTTAATGTGGTAAAATGATAATTTGCAATTTTAGGGCGGGCATTGGTGACCCGGGATAAAAGGGTGGATTTTCCCACGTTCGGGAATCCCACCAACCCCACATCCGCAATTACCTTTAGTTCCAGCCGGACTTCCAGTTCAATGCCTGGCTGGCCCGGCTGCGCGTATTTCGGCGCCTGCATGGTAGAAGTTGCGAAGTGCTGATTGCCCAGACCGCCTTTTCCGCCTTTTAAAATAATCTGCCTGGTATTTTCTCCTGACATGTCGGCAATTACCTTGTTGCTTTCCGCATCCCTGATAATAGTTCCGGCAGGGACTTTTACCACCAGGTCCTCGCCGTTTTTCCCATGGCAGTTGCGTTTCCTGCCGTCTTCTCCGTTTTCAGCCGCGTACTTTCTGCGGTGTCTGAAATCGCCCAGGGTATTTAAGCCTTCATCCACCTGAAAAATCAGGTTTCCGCCCCGGCCTCCGTCTCCTCCGTCCGGTCCGCCGTTGGGGACATATTTTTCACGGCGGAAGGAAACATGCCCGTCTCCGCCTTTGCCGGATTTTATAATAATTTTTGCGCTGTCTGCAAACATATCTTCGCCTTTCTTATGATGCCATATTGCCTGGGACAAGAATAGACCCGGCTATACAGTCGAGTCTATCAATCTTACATGCAAATCTGTGATATGGACAGCATGCTCTATTCGTTGCTTGCTACTGGATATACGGAAGCCTGTTTCTTATTTCTTCCTTTTCTTTCGAATCTCAGAACACCGTCAACTAAAGCGAATAAGGTATCATCGCCGCCTCTTCCAACGTTTACTCCCGGATGAATCTTAGTTCCACGCTGTCTGTATAAAATGTTTCCAGCCTTTACAAACTGTCCGTCAGCTCTTTTCGCACCTAATCTCTTAGATTCGGAATCTCTTCCGTTCTTGGTAGATCCAACTCCTTTTTTATGAGCGAAAAATTGAAGGTTCATATTCAACATGTTCTACACCTCCTTAAATGTAAGCGTAACATAATCGGTTCCGTAGCTTTTCTGTATTCCCTGCAATCCTAAGATCAGCGAACGAATCAGCAGCAAAGATTCCTGGGAATATCCTTTTTTCAGAGAAAAATCGATCAGACCGCTTTCTGCGTCGGTCACAATGTCAAATTCATCTGATAAAAGCTTCTCTATGGAATTGACGGTATTGATCACCAGTGCGGAAACCGCGGCACAGACAATGTCTTCGCCGTCATCCGCATACTCTGCATGTCCAATACAATGAAACGCTGTATATTCCTGTTCACTGTTTTGATAAACCGTTATTTTAATCATAACAATTCATGCGATTAGCCATTAATCTTCTCAATTTTCACCTTGGTGAAAGACTGCCTGTGACCGTTCTTCTTATGGTAACCAGTTTTTCTCTTATACTTGTAAACGATGATTTTCTTACCTCTTCCGTTTGCTACAACGGAAGCTTCTACGGTTGCGTTGGCTGCGTCTGATCCAACTTTCAGGGAGCCGTCGCTTACTGCCAGAACGTCATCAAAAGTAACTTTCTCACCAGCTTCCAGACCAAGCTTTTCAATGGTAATGATATCGCCTTCGGATACTTTGTACTGTTTACCACCTGTTGCTATAATTGCGTACATATGGCACACCTCCTATTATCATTACTCGCCAGTTACGGCGCTGCTTACGCAGACTTTGGAACCTCACTGTGCGGCATACTCATAGAGAATACCACAAAGACATCGATAAGTCAATTACTTTTTGGAAAATTCCCATGATTTTATGCGCAAATACAATTGGAAAATCATTCATCATTACAGGCGTACCTGCTCGGCCAGGGATTTTCTCACCTTTTTGCGGGTAAGCTCCACCAGATACAGTTTTGTCATGTCCACCACTTTGACCGGAACCGGATCGGCGCTGACGGCTCTGCCCAACGCCTGCATCAGCAGTTCTCTGGAATCGTCGGACTTCATATCAATAAAATCAATAATAATGATGCCGGAAAGGTTCCGAAGCCGGAGCTGCCGGGCGATTTCTTCCGCCGCTTCTAAGTTAATCTTAAGATAATGTTCCTGCACCTGCTTTTTGGAAACGCTTTTTCCTGAATTCACGTCAATGACAGTCAGCGCTTCCGTGGGCTGAATGACCAGATAGCCTCCCGACTTTAACCATACCTTTTCTAAAAGCGCTTCTTTCAGATGATGTTCCAGACGGTAAAGGCTCTTTAAAGTGATCCCCGGATCTTCATAAAAGGTAAGCTTCTTAAGATCCTCAGGCTGAGCCGCTTTCAGATATTCTTGCGCCTTTTCAAACAGTTCCGGGTCGTCTGTGAGAATGGAGGTAAGCCAGGACTGGCTGACATTCTGGAGCATGTGAAGGTATTCCGGCGTACTTTCTTTTAAGCAGGAAAATACTGTGCGGTAAGGGGCTGTATTTTGAAGATTTCTATATTCCTGCTTTAACTTTTCGTATTCTTCCAGAATTTCTTCCTTTGAGGCGGAAACTGCGTTGGTGCGCGCGATCAAGCCAAAATCTTCAAATGTATCAAAATTCAAATGTTCCTTTAATTCTTTTCTCTTTTCTTCTTCTATTTTTCTGGAAATCCCCAGCCGTTTGTTTTCGCTGGTCAGCACCAGGTATTTTCCTGAAAAGTTTAAGTTAGTGGTAACCTTCGGAGGCTTGGATTTGCTGCTCTCCTGAACCACCTGAACTACAACCTCATCTCCCTGAACCATATTGGGGCTGTTGATTTTCTTTACGAACAGGGGCTGCTTCATTTCATCTAAAGGATAATAGCAGGGCAGTCCCGGGGCAATCTCGATAAAGGCGGCGTTTATATTTTTCACTATGTTTTTCACTCTTCCCACATAGATATTTCCCAGGATGCTTTTCTGTTCTGTCGGCTCTAGGGTTATTTCCAGCATTTTTTTATCCTGATAAAGAGCGGCGGCAATGTATTCTTTTTGGTTTTGATTTAATTTAGTTATCAATAATGTATTGTTCACAAAAATCACCTGATATCTTTTCCCAACTGCCCCAAAGGCAGAAACTCCGGAAAAGTTTTCCCTTGAGCTGCAAAAGATTTTTTTAATTGCTTTAACTGGTTTTGGTAACTTTTTCGTTCTTGTTCCCCTTTTACCGGAATCTCATCTGATTTGGCATAAACCTCCAGACGATGCACCTGATATTTCATGGGATTGTATTCTATCTTGCAGAACCTGCAGAAGTCTTCCAGTACAAGTTCCGGTTTCACATTATCGCTGCTTCCGGCAGAAACCTTTAAGAACAGGCCGTATTCCGGTAAGGGGCCGTCCTTTAAGGTGAAGTCCTTGAAGTTCAACCCTTTCATCTCATAGATGAGGTCCTTCAAGTTCATCTCCAACTGACTTTTTTTGGTCTGTTTGGTGATGAGTATTTCCGGCTGCATTTCATAATAGCGCGATACCTGACGAGAAAGTTCCGGCAACGAATGAAACTCAGATTCATATCCCGGCTTTACATAGATAAGGTAATCAGCGGCGGCCACCAGGGACATGGAAGGCTTGGCTGTGTCCGGAAGCCTTCGGTATTCCAGTATGGAGACGCCTTCCACCATCACCCGGTTTAATGCGTCTATGGATTCCCGGCTGGACATGGAAGCGTTTACTTCAATATCAAAGTATTCGCCGTCACTGGTGACGCCCAGTCCCAGAGGCGCGGCAAAGGACATAATCTGATGGGGACTGTAGCCTTCGGAATATGCAATGTCAATTCCGGCCCGGCGGATTGCTTTCTGAAAATACCGCATCATATCCAGGTGCCCGATGAATTTCATTACGCCGTATTTCTGAAATTTAATTCTGATGTTCAAAACAAACGCCTCCTCCAAATGTTGCGGCGCCGCATCCATTGCATCGCTGCCTGCAATTTAAAGTAACTTCCCCTTTTTGAGCCTGGTTCCATTCGCGGATCAGAAATTCTCTGGAAACGCCGCAGTCGATAAAGTCCCAGGGCAGGATTTCTTCTGTGCTTCTTTGGCGCAGATTATAAAAATCAATGGAAATTCCGCATTCTTCAAAGGCTTCCATCCATTTTTGATTGTCAAATGATTCTGTCCAGGCGTCAAAAAGGCATCCCTTCTGGTAGGCTTTTACCAAAACCTGTCCCACTCTTCTGTCCCCTCTGGCAAATACCCCTTCCAAGACCGTAACGTCAGCTTCATGCCAGTTAAACTTTAAGCTCTTGCGGTTTAGCTGTTCCTTCATCTCTTCATTGACAGTTCTGGCTCTTTTCAGATATTCTTCCTTCGGATACATGGAGGCCCACTGAAAAGGAGTAAAGGGCTTTGGCACGAAAAAGGATGCGCTGATGGTGATTTGGCACTTTCCATTGCGTCTGTCCTTGGGAATTTCATAGTATCGGCGGGCAATTCTGTCCGCGAGCCTTGGAATTTCTTTCTGATCTTCTTCTGTTTCGGTGGGCAGCCCTAACATAAAGTAGAGCTTTACCTTCTGCCATCCGCCTTCAAAGGCCAGCCCTGCGCCCTTTAAGATGTCCTCTTCGGTCAGTCCTTTATTGATGACGTCCCGAAGACGCTGGGAGCCTGCCTCTGGCGCGAAGGTCAGGCTGCTCTTGCGGATGTCCTGGACCTTTTTCATGGCTTCTAAGGAAAATGCGTCAATTCTAAGGGAGGGGAGAGAAATATTTACCCCCTGTTCCTTGGATTCTATCAGGAAGTTCAAAAGTTCCGGAAGGCTGCTGTAATCGCTGGAACTTAAAGAGCTTAAAGAAATTTCTTCATGTCCGGTGCTGCGAAGCATTTCATCGGCGCAGTCCTTTAACATCTTAAGGTTCCGTTCCCGGGTGGGCCGGTAAATCATGCCGGCCTGACAGAACCTGCAGCCCCGGATGCAGCCCCGCTGAATTTCCAGAACCACCCGATCCTGGGTCGCTTTGAGGAAGGGAACCAGAGGCCGGCGGGGATAAAAGGTATCGCTGAGATCCATCTGAATTTCTTTTTTAATTACAGCGGGAACATCTTCATATTTCGGTTCAAAGGAAGCAATGGTTCCATCCTCCCCATAGGTCACTTCATAGAGTGAAGGCACATAGATGCCTGGTATTTTGCATGCCCGGCGCAGAAATTCCGCTCTGGAGCAGTCTTCTTCCCTGGCTGACTTGTACAAATCAAACAATTCATAATAGCGGGTTTCTCCCTCCCCGATGTAGAACAGGTCAAAGAATTCCGCCAGAGGTTCCGGATTATAGGTACAGGGGCCGCCGCCAATCACCAGGGGATGCTCCCAGGCGCGCTCTTTGGCCATCAGGGGAATCTGGCTTAAATCCAGAATCTGCAGAATATTGGTATAGCACATTTCATACTGTATGGTAATGCCCAGAAAATCCATGCCTTTCACCGGAGACTGATTTTCCAGGGTAAACAGCGGGATTTGCCGCTCTTTCATAATCTGATGCAGGTCGCTCCAGGGAGAATATACCCGTTCACAGCAGACGTCTTCCCGCTGATTAAACATATCATACAGAATCTGGATCCCCAGATGGGACATGCCGATTTCATAGACGTCCGGAAAGCACAGGGCGAAACGGATATCCGCCTTTTCAGGGTCTTTCATGACACTGTTGACTTCATTCCCGATATACCTGGCCGGCTTCTCTATTTTTAGTAATATTTCATCATTTAATGCAAGTTTTCTCATAGAATTCCTTTCTGATTTGACACTGCATGACCGTTTTTTATGCGATTGATAGGAGCAATCTACACTATTATATACATTTTATGAGAGAACTTCAAGCAAATATCTTTGTCAAACGGAATCATTTCTCTTTATCGCTGTCAGGAGGATCTGAGCGCATTCTTCCGTCGGGATAAAGGACGTGTTTAGCTGCAAATCATAAATACTGCGATCTGTCCAATCCTTCTGGCTCCAAAAGCGAAAATAATTTTTCCGGTCTTTGTCTTTTTTCTGCATCAGGTATTTTGCGTCTGAAGCGGAAACCTTTTCTGTGTTGACGATGCGCTCGATCCTTTTATTGATGTCGGAGGAATAGACAAATGTTTTCAGGACGCGGGGATTTTTCTCCAGGATCACTGCGGAACATCTGCCGATAAAAACGGCCGGACCCTGCACCTCAATTTTAATTATTGTTTGTCTGAGAGTTTCAAACAACTCATATACTGTATTCTTCCGATTGTACGCATAATCAGAAAAAGCGGCGATGTCATACAAAAAACTTCCTGTGCGCTGTTCGTCATAAGATTTCAGCAGACCGGCAGATACGTCCTGGGCCTCTGACGCCTGAATCAGCAGTTCACTGTCATAATAGGGGATTCCGGCCAGTTTTGCGACCTGCATACCGATCTCCCGGCCGCCGCTTCCAAATTCTCTCTCTATTGCTAAAGATTTCATCATCATACTCCTTTCCGCTACGTTGTTAATTGCTAAGATGCTTTTTCAAACTGACTGTTGTACAGATCCGCATAAAATCCGTTCTGTGCCAACAGCTCTTCATGTGTGCCCTGCTCAATAATGTCGCCCTCCTTCATAACAAGAATCAGGTCGGCGTTCCGGATCGTGGAAAGCCGGTGGGCGATCACGAAGCTTGTTCTGTGCTCTGTAAGAGTATCCATTGCTTTTTGCGTCATCTGTTCGGTCCGCGTATCCACGGAACTGGTGGCCTCGTCTAAGATCATCATAGGACTGTTCTTCACCATAGCGCGGGCAATGGTAAAGAGCTGCTTCTGCCCGGCGGAAATCACCACATTTTCTCCAAGAACCGTATCAAACCCCTTTGGCAATGTTTCTATAAAGTGATAGATCCCACAGGCCCGGCATGCCTTTTCCAATTCTTCATCCGTTACGCCGCGCTTGTTATAAGCAAGATTTTCACGCACCGTTCCGTCAAAGAGCCAGGTATCCTGCAATACCATGCCAAAGAGGTCGTGGATATTCTCTCTGGTCAAGTCTGCCGTTGAAATGCCGTCAATGCGGATGTCTCCGCCTATTAAGTCAAAGAACCGCATCAGCAGGTTCACCATTGTGGTTTTACCAGCCCCTGTAGGCCCCACGATGGCGACTTTCTGCCCGGGCTTCACATGGGCGGAAAAATCTTTGATGATGATCTTATCCGGGCTGTCGGGATAACTGAAACGTACATGGTCAAAATCCACCTGGCCCCGGACATCTGTCAGGCGTTCCGTTTTGTGGCTTTCATCCGGAAGCTCTTCTTCCTGCAAAAAGTCAAATACCCGGTCACCGGAAGCGGCGGCCGTCTGCATCTGCGTCATCCCCTGGGCCAGTGTGCTTAAGGGGGAAGTAAACAGCCGTACATACATAATGAATGCCGTGATCACGCCGAAGGTAATCTGTCCGTCCATAACCAATGCCGCTCCCAGGACACACACCGCCACATAGCCCAGGTTCCCGATCACATTCATTAACGGCTGCATAACGCCGGACAAAAACTGGCTTTTTCTGTTTGCGTCATAAAGAGCCCGGTTCATATCCGCAAATATATGTTTTACTTTTTCATTTGCCCGGGAGATCCGCACCACATCATGCCCGGAATATATTTCCTCCACGTAGCCGTTGAGCCGGCCAAGGCTTTGCTGACGGGCGACAAAATATTTCTGGGACCTGGACATGATGACCGCCATAACTGCAAATCCGATGCATGTAATTCCAATCGCGGCCACCGCCATACGCCACTCTGTTACAAGCATCATAATCAGGCAGCCCACAAACTGCGCGATTGCACTGATCATAGAGGGCAGGCTGTTAGACAGAGCCTGCTGAAGCGTGCTGACATCATTGGTTACACGGCTCAAAATATCCCCATGGGAAATATTTCCAAAGCATTTCATAGGCACTTTATTAATTTTCTCGGAAAGATCCCGCCGCATTTTCTTTGACAGATCAAGGGTAACGGTAGCCATAATATAATGCTCAATGTAGGTGCATACTCCGCTGAGCAGATAAATCCCCAGCAAAACGACGCCAACCTTCGATATTGCCGAAAGATCTATGCCTGTCATCAGTCCATCCGAGATCAGGTCTGTGATCCGGCTGAGCTGGTTCGGTCCTATAATTGTCAATACGGCGCCGGCAACAGCCAGAAACATTGCTGCTATCATCGGAATTTTCAGCTTTGATGAATAAGAAAGCAGTTCCTTAAGGACACCCCTGATCCCGCGCCTGCTCTTTTCCGGAGCGCCCATTCCCCGCCCCATCATTCGGTTTCCATTCATGTTCCACGTACCTCCTTTAAGCGCCAAGCTCTTCCGCAGACAACTGCGACATAGCGATTTTCTGATAAACCGGACAATTTTTCATCAGCTCGTCGTGGGTGCCAATCCCCACCGCTTTTCCTTCATCCAGAACAATAATCTTCTCCGCATTACGGATCGTGCCGATTCTCTGGGCTACAATCATACAAGTAATGCCATCCAGCTCTTCGGCAAGCCCTTTGCGCAAAGCTGCGTCGGTTTTATAGTCCAGCGCAGAGAAAGAATCATCAAAAATTAAAATTTCCGGGTTTCTTGCCAACGCTCGGGCAATGGCAAGACGCTGTTTCTGCCCTCCGGAAACATTCGAGCCTCCCTGGGCAATAGGCGCTTCCATCCCATCCGGCAGTTTTTGTACAAATTCGCCTGCCTGGGCAAGTTCCAGCGCTTTCTGTACATTTTCATCCGTTGGCATCGCCCTGCTCTCGCCAAACAGTACATTTTCCCGGATATTACCGGCAAATAAAACTGCTTTCTGTGTCACATACCCAATGCGGTCGTACAGCGCGTCAAAGGTATATTCTTTTACATCCTTTCCATCTATCAGAACCTGGCCGGATGTAGCGTCATAAAAGCGGGCCGCCAAACTTATCAACGTTGTTTTTCCGCTGCCTGTAGCGCCGATAAAGGCGATGGTTTCCCCTTGATTCACTTTGAAGCTGATGTGTTCCAGTACATCTTTGCCCGAAGCAGGATAATGGAAAGATACATCGCGAAATTCAACCGTTCCCTGTTCAGGCGCATGGTCGGAACTTCCCTCATGCATGGAAATCTTTGCATCCAATACCTCGTTGACACGTCCGGCTGAGACCTGCGCGGACGGAAAGAACATGACAATCATAACCATCATCATAATGGACATGATCACATAAGTCGCATAGGTGCCGAACACCATGATATCTCCGAATGCAGATATCCTTGCCGCCATATCCGCAACGGCAACCTGATCCACAATAGAAGCCCCCACCCAATAAATCGTCAGCGCCAGCGCGTTCATGGCCAGAGACACTGCAGGCATCAGCAGCGCAAGACTGCGCTGGTTAAAAAGCTGCGTTTTCATCAGCTCATCATTGGCGCCCTCAAATTTTTCCGCCTGATACCTTTCCGCGTTATAAGCGTGGACCACATTAATTCCCGTCAGGTTTTCTCTGGATACCCGGTTGATATTATCTGTCAGTTTCTGCACACGGCGAACCCGGGGAACGATTACGGTGATTACAATAGCCATCATCGCAAGCAGAGCAGCAACAAAGCCTGCCGTAATCGCAGAAAGCGTCCAGCTCTTATTGATAATTTTAATAACTGCCCAAATTGCCATGACTGGAGATTTGATCATGATCTGCAGTCCCATTGCCACAAGCATCTGAATTTGCGTAATGTCGTTCGTTGTACGGTTTATCAGGCTGGGCACGGAGAATTGCTGCATCTCATATTGCCCAAAATCCGCCACCTGATGAAACACATTTTCCCGGATCGTATAACTGAAACCGGCTGCTGTTTGGGCAGCCAGATACCCGCAGATAATCGCAAGCAAAGCGCTGGCCAGTGTGCAGCCAAGCATTTCAAGGCCTGTCTGCCATATGTCGGCCATGGCGCTGCCGGGGGTCTTCATTAAGACCGTCAGATTACTCATATAATCCGGCAAACGTAAATCAAAATATATCTGTCCCAGTACCAACAGTCCGCAAAGCCCGGCTGTCAGCCACTCCCTGCGTTTCATTTTTTTCAAAAGCTTAAACATGTCTTCTCTACTCCTCTGTTTATTATTAGCCGCTTTTACCAACCGGATCTGAGTATTCCAGAAACTAACGATATGATCGGGCCAAAACCGGTAAACTGGGACAGACTTCTATACACAATAATATCTTTAATGCCCACGATTACAGCGATCAGGCCGTCCAGGATTGCCATGAACTCACTGCCTGTAATCATCTCTTTCTCATACAGGTGACTTTTTGGTGACTTTACTTCTTTCATCTTCTACATCTCCTTTCCTCAATTGGATTTTAGAATGACTTTCGCCACAATTTTTATCATCGGGCAAATTATAAAGCCCTTTTCTAAACTGAAACGAAACAAACTCATCAACCGGCACATCAGCAATACCACGATAAAAGCAGACACTTGTTGATTTTTGCGTTCCGATGCAGTATACTCTATCCAAGTCAGGAATGCTGCGGCTGGAAGGACATGAACTCTTTCGTAACGAAGAATCTGATGGACATGAGATAGTTGAATAAAAAAGTTTATTTCCAGTTTAGCGGACTGTGCTATTCTCCCAAAAAACAATACTATTTTTGGAAGGAGGACATTTATGTTTCATATTCTCGTTGTAGATGATGATAAGCATACTAGAATGCTGCTTCGCGCCGTGCTTGAAAGCGCAAACTATACTGTGAGCACCGCCAAAAACAGGGAAGAGGCTTTGGAGGTCTTGGACAGAAAACATATTGATCTTGTTGTGCTGGATATTATGATGCCTCAAATGGACGGATACGAATTTACAAAGTTCATCCGGGAGACCAATTCTATGCTGCCCATTCTGATGGTGACGGCGAAACATCTTCCCGCTGATGAGAAAAAAGGGTTTTTAGTAGGAACGGACGACTATATTACCAAGCCGATTGATGAAGAGAAACTGCTCCTGCGCATTAAGGCGCTGCTTCGGCGGGCTCAGATTGTCAGTGAACAGAAAATCACAATCGGTGATGTCGTTTTAGACTATCATTCTTTCACAGTCGCCAAAAACGGTGAAGTGCAGGAGTTGCCGCAAAAGGAATTTATGCTTTTATATAAATTGCTATCCTACCCTGGACAGATCTTCACCCGTATCCAACTGATGGATGAGATCTGGGGAACGGACAGTGAAACCGGCTGGGAGACCGTTACTGTCCATGTCGGACGCTTGCGTAAACGTTTTGAGGGCTGGGAGGAATTTGAAATTGTTGCCGTTCGGGGACTTGGATATAAGGCGGTGAAAAAGATATGAATAAAGGGGAACGCAAAGGACAGGTTGCGCTGTCATTGCTGATTTCAGGCATTGTTTTTCTCACAAATACTGTTGCTATGCTATTGACGTTTGCTGTCACATACGCTTTGGCGCGCCTCGGCGTCATTCAAGTGACCAGGGGGCTTTCCGGCGTTTTAAAGTTCATTTTTTGCATAAGTCATATTATGGGATTCATTCTTGCGGCTTTCTCAAGCAGATTATATTTAAGACCAATTAACCGTATTATCGATCAGCTTGACCGCCTTGCAAACGGTGATTTTAAGACAAGATTACATTTTAGCAAACCAGTTGCCAAACATCCAGCCTTCAAACAGGTTGAAAAAAGTTTTAACCGCGCGGCTGAGGAACTTGAGCATACAGAAATGCTCCGCAGTGATTTTATCAACAATTTTTCCCATGAGTTTAAAACGCCCATCGTGTCGATTGCAGGTTTTGCAAAGCTCCTGCGTCGGGGAAATCTTACAGAAAAGCAAAAAGAAGAATACCTTGAAATCATGGAAGAGGAATCGCTGCGTCTGGCGGCCCTGGCAAATAATGTGTTAAATCTGACAAGGGTGGAAAACCAAACAATCCTTACAGACATTACACGGTTTAACCTATCCGAACAAATTCGCGGCGCCGTCCTTTTACTTACGGATAAATGGATGCCGAAAAATCTGTACATGGATATGCAGTTTGACGAACATATGATTTCAGCAAATGAAGAACTTCTAAAGCAGGTGTGGATCAATCTGCTCGATAATGCCATTAAGTTTTCAGAACCCAACGGTATCGTATCAGTAAATATTACGGAAAATGACACGCGCACCCTGGTTTCCATATCGAATCATGGGAGAGATATTCCTTGTGATAATATTGCCCATATCTTTAATAAATTCTACCAGGCAGATGAATCCCATTCTTCCGAGGGAAACGGCATTGGTCTTGCGATTGTAAAGAGAGTGTGTGAACTGCATAACGGAAGCGTTGCCGTAACAAGCAGAAACGGAACCACCGCCTTTACCGTAACATTGCCTTAAAATAAGTTCTCTCGGAGAATGCCGCAGACTTTTATCCTCTAATAAAACGGTGATTCGTCTTCAGCTAGCTGCAGTGTGCTTTGTGCCTTGTTTTGATACAGTTCCTAACAAGGCACTCGCCGCCAAAATAAATCTCAGATCGCTATAGACTACTTCCCCTTTGATTTCAATGAAATTTTTATTATGTCCTCCAACTCTTCGGTAGGCAGCGGATTCCATTCGATCTGTTTGACCAAATCCTCTGCCGTATACTGGCGAAATGAGATCTGCTTCTGATCGCAGTACACAAAAACTGCAAAAATCAAAACCGCAATTACTGTTCGGATGCCCAGACTGGAATATCTCAGTTCCCCCTCCTGCCCCTGCTCCCCGGCAAATGAGGAATTTTTCCGATAAGATTCTCTGCCCTGCTTCTCCTGAGCCTCAGGGTAAAAAGATGCGCGGATTTCATCTACATAAGCCCTTCTCTGAGCTACCGTTTCCTCCAATTGTTTTGTCATAGCGTCTCCTGGAAAAATCTTCTTGTTATATTGTAGTATTCCGCAGATGAAAAAATACATGCTTTGGCAGCGTTTTGCCAAGATATTTTTCAAACACGCTCTAGAGCGTGTCTTAAAATTCATTCCCGCAATCTGCCGCCCCACTTCACACCAGATTTCATGCTGAATTTAGTCAATGTAGCCCGCTACACCTCCGAAATCCAGCATAAAATCTGATGCAAATTGGGACGACATCTTGCGGAAAGCAATTTTAAGACACGCTCTAATGTTACAATGAACTTTTTTGGAAACAGATCTCACTAGCGTATTATACAAAATGGCAAAGGAGTTTACATAAAAATGTTATGTAAACTCCTTTGCCATTTTAATCTATCACGGGTCAATTCCCCGCCGCTTGCAGCCGAATGGAAAAAGATGCTAGGATAGACACCCCGCTGCTTGCGGCAGGATGGTTCATTTATAGTACATATCATTCCATCCGGCTAGAAATCACAGCTGTAATTTCTAGCCGGATGGAATGACAGAGGTTTCCGCCAATATTCCGATACACAGGAAAGTCAGGATTGTCCTTCCTCTAAGCAAACGATTCAAGGGCGCCCTTAGTGGAGGCAAAATCCACTGCTAAGGCCGACTTGGAAAGGAAGGTTCTCCTGACTTTCTTAGTCGGCCTTAGTAGTTATTACTCCGACGGTTAAATATCGCACCATCTTGCTTGCCCAAATATCCATCTGCTGCGTTGTCATCAATCGCTGTAGCACTCGCTACAGCTCAATCTTCCGCCTTGCATATGAAGATTTGTTCTGCGCAATCTGATGCGATATTTAACCGCCGGAGTAATAGTTTGCCGGAACGCTGCCCGGTTTGTGTGAGGAAGGACAATCCTGACTTTCCGTCCGTACCCAATTTGCATAAAAACCTGCAATCCCGACTTACCTCTGACTTAATTCTTCCACGATATCCTCCCAGGTAACCCCCTTTTCTACCATCAGCACCATCATATGGTACAGAAAATCAGAAATTTCATATTTAATCTCTTCTTTCTCTGGATTCTTAGAGGCAATCACAATCTCAGTGGCTTCTTCTCCTAATTTTTTCAGAATCTTATCAACTCCCTTTTCGAAGAGATAATTGGTATAGGAGCCTTCCTTGGGATGCTCTTTCCGGTCTTTGATGACATCGTAGACACTTTCAAAGACTTTCAGCGGATTCTTGGTGGTAAATTCTTTTTTCACGATTTCCTGGAAGAAACAGCTTGTATTGCCTGTGTGGCAGGCAGCGCCTACCTGAGAAACCCTGGCAAGAAGGGTGTCCTTGTCGCAGTCTACGGTCAGGGATTTCACATACTGGTAATGCCCGGAGGTTTCTCCTTTGATCCACAGTTCCTTTCTGCTTCTGCTGTAATAAGTCATTTTCCCCAGGGATAAGGTGCTGTGGAAAGCTTCCTCATTCATATACGCCATCATCAATACTTCTGAAGTCTGGTAATCCTGCACAATCACCGGTATCATGCCGTCAGAATTCAGCTTAAATTCCGACCAATCCATGGAGGATTCAAATTTCTTCGTCTCAATGCCCTCTGCGGCAAGGCTTTGCTTTAATTCGGTGACATTTGTATTGGGATCGCTGATGTAGGAGCCGCCGATCCCCGTTACCGCGTATTTTTTCAGAATTTCCACCCAGCGGTCCTTGTCATATCCATCCATGATAACGCTGAAAGGAAGATCTGTAATATTTTCCAGGGACTCAATGATGCCTTCATTGAGCACAACCAGTTTGTGAATATGTTCGGCGACTTCTTTTTTATGTTTGAAAATTAAATCTACATTCTCCATGGAGACCAGTATTTTATCACGCCCGAACCGTTTTGCGCCCTCTTCGGCCAGAGAAATGGTCTCATGTTTTCCGCTGTCTAAGATGATGCCTTTGCAGCCGGCATAAATTAATTTCTTAATATCCTCTAACCGTGAGATGCATCCAGCCCCGTAGATTGGAATCTCCACAATCCGGCTCAATTCTTTCATGGTGTGCAGGTTTACCTCATGTTCCGCGTCATTGGCGGACAGATCGAAAATATAGAGCTTATCCACTCCGCTGTCATTGTATAATTTCGCCAGTTCCCGCAGATCACCGGCAATTTCCGGGTTATTTTTTCCTTTTACTGCCATTCCGTTTTTCAGATAAATGGTGGCAATCAGGTTTTTATGTTCCATATTCTCACCTATAAACTACCTTTCGTTGACATAATATCTTTGATTCTCGTATCTTTCCTAGTGGCTTCATCCAACGCTCTTCCGAAAGCTTTAAACAGCCCCTCAATCATGTGATGGTTATTGGAACCGGAAAGAATCTTCATATGCAGGTTCATGCCGGCGCTGTAGGAAATGGCATAGAAAAATTCCCTTACCATCTCAGTATCCATATACCCCACCCGTTCAGCGGTAAATTCTCCCTCAAAGGAAAAATAAGGCCTTCCGCTTAAATCAATGGCGCAGAGCACCAGAGTTTCATCCATGGGCAGGATACAGCTTCCGTAACGTTTGATTCCTCTCTTATCCCTCAGGGCTATCCGGATTGCGTTTCCCAGAACAATACCGGTATCCTCAATGGTATGGTGGGTGTCCACAATCAAATCTCCTGTCACATGTACCTTCAAATCGAAAAAACCGTGGCGGGAAAATCCGTCCAGCATATGATCAAAAAAACCAATCCCCGTGTTCAGCTGGCTGGTTCCGCTTCCGTCTAAGTTCAGGCTTAAGTTAATGTCGGTTTCTTTTGTCTTCCGGTGCTGTTTGGCCGTTCTTTCTGCTGGCATTGTTCGTTCCTCTTTTCTATTTATATGTGAGATACGCGCAGGCGTTTCTGATTTGCGTGAAATGCGCGTTATTCTTCAAATCTTACTTTAATCGAATTTGCATGGGCCGTCAACCGTTCTGAGACAGCAAATTGCACAATATTCTGATAAACCGGTTCCAGCGCCTCTTTCGAATAAGAAATAATGCTGGATTTCTTAATAAAATCATCCACACTTAATGGAGAGAAAAATTTGGCGGTTCCGTTGGTGGGCAGAACATGATTGGGGCCTGCAAAATAATCCCCCAAAGGTTCGCTGGCGTATTCCCCCAGGAAGATGGCGCCGGCGTTTTTAATCTTCATCATGGTTTCAAAGGGGTTGGCCGTGAGGATTTCCAAATGCTCAGAGGCAATTTCATTGGCTGCCGCAATTGCCGCGTCCATATCCTCCGCAACCAAAATGTAGCCGTAATTTTCCAGGGATTTTTCTATAATGTCTTTTCTGGAAAGCTCTGCAGTGAATCTGTCTGCTTCCCGGGATACCTGCTCTGCCAGGGCTTCGCTGTCTGTAATTAAAATAGCGCTGGCAAGTTCGTCATGTTCCGCCTGAGACAATAAGTCGGCTGCCGCGTATCTGGGATTGGCGGTCTGATCAGCCAGCACCAGAATCTCGCTGGGGCCGGCAATGGAATCAATGCTGACATGACCGAATACAGCCTTTTTGGCAAGGGCCACGTAGATATTTCCCGGCCCTACGATTTTGTCCACTTTGGGAATACTCTCGGTACCGAAAGCCAGCGCCGCAACTGCCTGGGCGCCGCCTGCCTTGTAAATCTCATCCACTCCGGCCAGATCCGCCGCCGCCAAAGTGGCCGGATTTACCTTGCCCTCCCGGTTACAGGGGGTCGTCATCACGATTTTCTCCACGCCCGCCACTTTTGCCGGAAGCACGTTCATCAAAACAGATGAGGGATAGGCAGCTTTGCCTCCGGGCACATAAACCCCGACCCGGGCTAAGGGCGTTACTTTCTGTCCCAGCAGAACGCCTTCCGGCCGGCTGTCAAACCAACTGTACTGCTTCTGCTTTTCATGATAAGATTTAATATTGTGAAGGGACTGCTTCATCACATTGATTAAGGCATCGTCTGTCAATGCATAAGCTTCCTCGATTTCTTCCCGGGTCACCTTTATGGCGTCAGGGGTAAGGTCTGCGCCGTCAAATTGTTTTGTAAAGGCAAAAAGGGCTTCATCCCCTTTTTCACGGACTTCTTCTATAATGTGATTCACGGATTCCTCATACTGACGGTAACTGTTGGGACTCCGCTTCAATAAATCTTCCTGCAGGTTCTTTCTGGTCTCTTCCGTTAACTTTAATATTCTCATAAATTCCTCCCTGGCTCAGAGCGGCGGATTTTCCGTCTGTCTCTGTGAAATAGTAGTTAAATGCTGATTCTATTTCGTTCTTATAGAACCTCTTTTAAATCCTGGATTAATTTAGTAATCCTCTCGTTGTCCATCTTCATGCTGACCTGGTTCACAACCATTCTGGCAGAGAGGGGGCAAACTTCCTCTAGTACATGAAGGCCGTTTTCCCGAAGGGTGGAACCCGTCTCTACAATGTCTACAATTACTTCTGACAAACCTACAATGGGCGCAAGTTCAATGGAGCCGTTTAACTTAATGATTTCCACGGTCTGATGCTTCTTATTATAAAAGTAATTCTTGGCAATCCGGGGATATTTGGTAGCCACGCGGATCAACTCATGATGCTGCAGTAATTCCCGGGCTTCCAATGGCCCGCAGACGCACATCCGGCAGCGGCCGAATCCCAAATCCAGCACTTCGTAGATATTTCTGGCTTCCTCTAAAATGGTATCCTTGCCCACAATTCCGATATCGGCTGCGCCGTATTCCACATAAGTGGGGACGTCCGGCCCTTTGGCAAGGAAAAATTTCAGTTTCAGCTCTTCGTTGACGAAAATCAATTTCCGTGTTTCTTTGTCGTTGATTTCCTGACAGGTAATTCCTATTTTTTCAAAGGCTCCGAGGGTCTGGCTTGCCAGTCTCCCCTTTCCCAGTGCAAATGTTAAATATCTCATGGTTTCCTCCGTTTTGCGTATTCCAGAATTGCCTGTTCCTTCTGCTGAGGAAACAGGCGTCTTAAATATTTCTTCTTATAAAAACCGGATGGCTGGGATATGCATCCGTTTGGCGTAGGACTGATATTCTTCCCGGGTTTTGGTTTCATCCCAAACCACAAGGGATACAATAATTCCCTGATTCCGAAGCTGCTCTGCCTGGCGGATGGCGGTTTCTCTGGCCGCTTCCCGATACACAATTAACGTTCCGTTATCCTGAACCGGAATCTTGATTTTCTGTCTGGACAATGCGGCCATCAGCTGATCGATGACCACGGCAAACCCGATAGAGGGCGCGTCTTTGCCGAAATAACCTAAAAGCTTGTCATAGCGTCCGCCTTTTACGATTGGCTCGCCGCTTCCAAAGGTATAACCTGCAAATATGATTCCGGTGTAATAGTGATAACTGCTCAGCATACCCGGCTCAATGGATACGTATTTTTCCACTCCGTAAAAGCGCAGGATTTTCATTAATTTCTCCAGCCGCTCCAGCGCGTTTAAAATAACCGGATAACCGGAAGCCAGAAGTCTGGCGTGGCCGAGCATTTCCTCGGTCATGCAGATACTCCCAAGCATGGAAAACAGTTCTCTCAGTTCTTCCGGCAGGCACAGGGAATCCACCAATTCCTCCACCCCGAAGAAATTCTTATTGGAAATCAGTTCAATTAATTCCTGCTCTGTCTCTTCTTCCAGCCTGGCCGCTTCCACCAGACCCCGGAAAAAGTCCACATGCCCCACGCCGATTTGGAATTCCTGCAGCCCTGCAGTCTGCAGCGCCCGGACCACCAAGGCCAGAATCTCTCCGTCCGCGTTGGCGGAAGTATCTCCAATTAATTCTGCCCCTAACTGGGTCGTCTCTTTTAAACGGCCCTGATAGCTGCTGTTATTGATAAAGGTATTGCCCATATAACTGAGGCGGACGGGAAATATCTCATCTCCGTAATATTTCGCGGCGCATCTTGCAATGGAAGGGGTAATATCCGGCCGCAAAACCAGCGTATTGCCCTCCCGGTCAAAAAATTTGTAGAGATCCTTGGAAGGAGTGGTTCCGATTTCCCTGCTGAAAATATCAAAAAATTCAAAGGTGGGAGTCTCAATCATGTGATATCCGTATTTTTTCAGCAAGTGATGCAGATTTTCCTGCAGAATTAATTTCTGTGCGCATTCCCTGTTGTAAATGTCCCGGACTCCCTCCGGCGTATGTAGTAATTTCCGTTCCATAATTGATCCTTTCGTGTGTAAATTTGTCAGCTGCGGTTTGCCAAATCCTGCTGCATCATATCAAGATAAGGCACCAGAATTCCGCCTTTGGAAGCTATGAAGTATTCCGGCTCTAACTCTTCATAGCGGAAGCTTTTTCTCCCGCCCTCTTTGGCCCGGTTCCAGAATTCCATCAGTTTCTCATGGCGCAGGTAATAAAATTCATTTCTGTGGGAATAAAATAGAATCAGAAATGAAATCCCGTTCTGCCCTTCAAACTGCTCCATGAAATCAATCTGGTGGGAGTGGATATTCTGTAACGGAAAGGTATCCGTATGGCATTCCTTGGCGTCAAAACACACAGGAATCCCCTGCACTGCCCCAATATAATCCACAGTGCTCTTCTGATCGAAGTAGGCCAGGGTGATATGCCGGCTGTCCTTGTCAATACGGACCGGGGTAATAGGCGTAGGCACCTTTTGAATGAGGGCCAGACGGTGTTCCGCGTATTTTTCATTGGTAAGGTTGATAAACTCTTCCAGGGTAGAGCCCCGCAGTCCCCGGGAATTCCATGTGGCCATAGCCGTTCCTCCCTCTGGCAGCTGATTACGCAGGCAGATTCTGATTTTCTTCCCTGCAGCAAAGCATTGGATTTCAGCGTCATTTTTCCCAATGCCAAAAAACCTCCGTTTATTATAGCACACTCTTTTCTTTTCTGCCATATGAAATAACGCAAAGATAAATTTGCGTCATTTTATATGGCGGCCAAAAACCCCTCCTGCTATACTGAGTGCCAGAGGGGAGGTGCGAGAATGGGAAAAATAAAAAAAATAAATCCTGCAAAAGCAGGGTTTTTCCTGGAAAACGTGGAAGAAACCTATTGAAATCCGCGCAGTGTTTTTATAAAATGATGCCATAATGTATGGCGGCATATTTTTTCACCTGTTCAGCGTAATCTTGCTGATTCGTTGCCTGAAAAACGGCAATGCTCTGAGAAAAACATTCTTTTGACATATCATATTGCTCTAACGCTGCCAGCGCACAGGCTTTGTTGCAAAGAAGCATGGGAAATGTATGCAGCTTTCCATATTCAACGCAATAATCGATCCCTGCCTGGCAGAGTTCCAGGGCGTCTTTGTGCATGCCTTCCTGCCCCAGCCAGGAAGACAGGTTCTGCAGAATCATGGGATATTTGGAGGATATCTCATCTCCGTGGAGGGTATGCAGCTCCACATATTCTTTCAGACTGTACAATAACTGGATTCCGTCTAATATTCTTCCAAGGTTGTGATACGCGCAGCCAATATTATTCAGAATTGTAATTTCGTGATAAGTCAGCAGTCTGGACTTAATATGAATTCCGTCGAAATCCGGCATTGTCATATGAATAGCAAGCAATAGTTCTTTTAAAACCCATTCGGCGTTTCTGCCTTTTTCTTTTTCAATCAGTGTTCTGGCAAAGGCAAGGTATTGTTTTTCCATTTTCAGATGAACGGAATTGCCCGGATGGTTCCGTATGCCGGCTTCTATTGCGCCTGCAAGCTGCCCGGCCTGTTCAAAGTCTCTGTTACCCAGGCAGCGGGTCAATTGCTGTTCCAGTTCATATCGTTCCCGTTCCTGCCGGTTCAGGTAGATGTTAAAAATCCGATCCACAATTCCAAGACGCTGCATCAGCCCTTCCAATGTTTTCTTTCCCGGCGTCTGCAGGCCGTTTTCGATTCGTGACAGGGTGGATGGGGTACAGATTCCGTAACAGAGCTCTTCCTGGGAATAATGCAGCCGCTCTCTGGTGTCACGGATTAATTCGCCGATGGTATAATACGCCATGGCTCTTAAACTCCTTTCCTCAAAATTTTTCCGTACCTATCATACCCCAGTCTGTTCTTTTTTGTCAACGAAGTGTTTCTTCCTCTGCCGGCAGCCGGATGAGGAAAGCTTTTGTCTCCGTGCCAGAGGGTTCCTGCTCTAAGGTGAGGCTTCCTGCGTGCATGGCGATAATCTTGTGGGCGATGCATAAGCCCAGTCCGCTGCCGCCTTTGCTTCGGCGGGATTCATCCCCTGACACAAAGGGATCAAAGATATATTTCGCGGTTTCTTCAGGAATTTCAGCTCCGGTGTCGCTGATTCTTATGAGAATGGCGTCGTCTTCTTTTGCTGCCTGAACCGATACTCTGGTCCCTTTCGGATTGTGCCTGATGGCATTGTTCAGCAAATTGTGAATGACCCGCTGAAACTGAAGCTTGTCCACAGAATACCAAAGGGGCTCTTCCGGAATGTCCGCAGAGATTTCCATTTCCTTTTCTTCAAAATCCAGATACAGGTTCGCCACGCATTCCCGCAGAAGTTCCCAGAGATTTTCCCGGGATTTTTTCAGCTGATATCCCTCGCTGTCTAATTTGACATACTCAAATAAAAGGCTGATCAGGCCGTTCATCTGCATGGATTTCCCATAAATGGCTTCCAGATACTCTTCCAGGGGCGCGTCTTTTTCCTCCAGCAGCGCCCTGGCATAGCCGGCTACTGTGGTCATGGGCGTCTTCAAATCATGGGCCACATCGGAGAGCAGAAGATTCCTGCGCCGGTCATATTCCTCTCGCTGCCGCTGTTCCTGCGCCTCGATATTCCGGATGTGAAGCTCCACCATCCGGCTGAAAGAGAGAGCCGCGATCAAGTAAGGAAGAAGCAGAGTGATCGCAACGAAAATTGTTAAGACTGCAGTGCCCATCAGATAAATCTGCGTCTCCCGGCCGGACATATGGCTGGTCTGTTCTATGATATAATCGGTCAGCTTTTGCCCGGCAAAACGTTCCGCCGCCCCCTGAACGCCCAGGCCCGCAATGCCGGGAAACTGGCTGCCGAGACTGGTAATGGAAAAATAGATCACTCCCCGGATCAGCAGGCCCAGGGTCTGCTCCTGCTCCCATTCCGCCATAAAAAAATTGATATGAAACGTCTCTTCCAACCAGGGATAAAACATTTTGCCGTAAAAAAGGTTTAACAGGTTCTCGCTTAAGGATACCAGAATTAAAAGAATTAAAAACCGGCGGATGAGAAACCATTTCCATTTGCTGTGCTTCATTGCTTATTTCTCCATGCGGTAGCCCAGTCCCCGGATGGTTTTGATATAGGCTCCGCTGTCTTCAGAAAGTTTGGCTCTCAGGCGGCTGATGCATACCATAATATTGTTGTCCGCGATGGCGTACGCTTCGCCCCATACATTTTCGTATACCTGCTGTTTGGTATACACTTTTCCGGGATGTTCCATAAACAGCCGAAGCAGCTTATACTCCACAGAGGTTAAGTCAATGGGCTCGTCATTTTTGTATACCAGGCAGGATTCGGTGTCCAGGCGCAGGTCTTTGACGGTTAACTGCTTTAACTCCCTGCTTTTGGCGCCCAGAGAATAGAACCTGCGGATATTGGAGTTGATTCTGGCCATTGCCTCCATGGGGTTGAAGGGCTTGGAGAGATAATCGTCCGCGCCGAGATCCAGTCCGAGAATTTTGTCGGAATCCTGATTTTTGGCGGAAAGTATCATCACTGGAATATTGCTGTTTTCCCGGATTTGCTTTAAGACTTTATAGCCGTCCAGCCCGGGCATCATAATGTCCAGCAGGGCCATGTCAGCTTCTTCCTGTTCCAGAAGAGACACAGCCGTAAGTCCGTCTTCTGCTTCCAATACCCGGTAACCGTCTTTTTCCAGATACAGCCGCAGTAAATCCCGGATTTCCTTTTCGTCGTCTGCCACAAGAATTGTATATGCCATCACGTGTTCCTCCTGTTAATTGGATATTTTCCCGCTCTGAAGATATTGTTCCTTTAAGGCTGCGTAGAGCGCGGCCCTTGTCTGGCAGACATAGGGATTCAGGTAAAAGACGCCCAGAATTCCCAAAGTCAGTCCATTTAAAAGATACCATCCCAGAAAAGATAAGTCCAGCACAAAGGCTTTCCACTTATTTCCATGCATCATGTTTCCGCTTAGGGCCAGCGCCTCCTTTCGCTCCATATCCGGGCATTCTCCCAGAATATAGGGAACCAGCCGGTATTCATAACTCTTTACAATTCCTGGAATAATCAGCAAAAGAGCCCACAGAAGAATATGAAGATCCCGGAAAAAGGTCACTTTCACACAATTTTTATAACTGCGGTCGAAGGCAAAGCACATTTCCTTTACCTGGGCCTGTTCCCTTAAATTTCTGGTAAAAAAGCGGGAAACCCCGATTTCCAAAGGATTAAATACCAGAATATTCAGCGGCAGGGCAATCAGAAGCACCACTAAAATAACCACCATTACAATCAGAAACAGCACCATAAGAAACAGGAAAAAATTATCTTCCAACACCATATCTATTTCATTGTCCGGGCTGTATTCTTCGTAATATTCCTGGTCTATTTCCTGGGAGGAATCCGAATCAGAAAGCCCTCCGGCAAATCCCCCCGCAGAGCCAAAAAGGCCGGAGCCTCCGCATAATATGGTAAACGCCAGCGCAGCTAATACCGCCTTCCAATGGTTTTGGCCAATCCGTTCTTTTGCAGTTTCTTTTAATTCTTTTCTTGACCACATACTAATACTCTCCTTCCTGTATTTTGTTTCACTAATGATATCATACCGGTTCTCCCTTAAAGAAAAGATGACTTTTTCTTACAATAACCTTACAAATTCTCTTGTTATTTTGTCTCATGGATGATAAGATTAAGACAAACTGGAAGGAACGGGATTGGTTATGATTTTGAAAGAGCTGGAACATTATGTAAGACATTTTGCCAAACGGTTTCTGATTTTTCTGAAATGGCTGGCGTTTTCTATTTTAAGCGGCATTCTGGTAGGCAGCGTGGGCTCTGTGTTTCACTACTGCATTGTTTACGCGACAAAAGCCAGAGAGACATATCCCTGGCTGATCTTTCTGCTGCCGGCGGCAGGGCTTCTCATTGTGGGAGCTTATCATATGATGCACGACGAGAAAGATACCGGCACCAATCTGGTGCTGTCTGCCATTCACTCCGGTGAGCATATCCCCTTGAGAATGGCGCCCCTGATCTTCATTTCCACAGTAATGACCCATCTATTCGGCGGCTCCGCAGGCAGGGAAGGCGCGGCGCTGCAGCTTGGAGGCAGCATCGGCAACTCTCTGGGCAGGCTGCTGAAATTTGATGAAAAGGATCAGCATATTATGATTATGTGCGGAATGAGCGCTGCTTTTTCCGCTCTTTTCGGTACGCCTCTGGCAGCCGCTGTGTTCTCCATGGAAGTGGTAAGCGTTGGGATTATGCATTACGCCGCCCTGGTTCCCTGTGTGGTTTCCTCTCTGCTGGCCCAGGGGATTGCAGAGCGCTGCCGGATTGAGCCGGAGCAGTTTCTCATCCATTCCGTGCCGGAGTTCACGGTTTCCTCAGGCGTAACCATAGCGATCCTTGCCATCCTCTGCGCCATTGTCAGCGCGTTGTTCTGTATCGCCCTCCATATGGGGGAAGCTCTTTACAAAAAATATTTTCCTAATCCTTATCTGCGGATTTTTGCAGGGGGAATGCTGCTGTTATGTTTGACGCTTCTGGTTGGAAACCAGGATTACAACGGAGCCGGAATGCCTGTGATTGCCCGCTGCTTTGAAGAGCATAGAGTATTGCCCTACGCCTTCGCGTTAAAAATTCTCTTTACCGCTGTCACCCTGGGCGCAGGCTTTAAGGGCGGCGAGATTGTCCCTTCCTTTTTTATCGGCGGGACCTTTGGCTGCCTCTTTGGAAACCTGACCGGATTTGCGCCGGATCTGTGCACCGCCGCAGGGATGGGCGCGGTTTTCTGCGGCGTCACCAACTGCCCCATCACTTCCCTGTTTATCTGTTTTGAACTCTTTGGGTTTGAGGGAATGCCCTATTTCCTGCTGTCAGTGGCGCTGGGCTATATGCTTTCCGGCTATTACGGCTTGTACCACAGCCAGAAGATCGTGTATTCCAAATACAAGACGGAATTTATTAACCGGAAAACCCGCTGACATCCCCGCAAAGCTTATATGTCAGGTTCAAAAATTAAGTCATAATTTATTTTTTGATAAAATATCTGTTCCAGTGTATCTTTTTTACACTCCTTATTTGCAAGCATCCACATTGTTTTGGCAATGACCGCTTCTAAGGTCATGTCATAGGATTCTAAAAAACGGCATTCCTTCTTGATTTTATTTCCCACTTCGTAGACTGTCATATCGCTGCCTTCGTGGGCCACCTGGGTTGCCATGATGATGATTTTTTCCGGGTAAGTCTCATGAAGCTCATAAAAAATATCCGAGATGGAGGCGGGAATCCCCCCTACCCCGAAGCTTTCTACGATAATGGCGTCATACTGTTCAAACAGAAATCTCAGGCCCTTGGGAGAAATGCCGGGAATCAGCTTCATCAAAAAGATGTTGTCGTTCATTTCCTCATAAAAGGTCACCTGTTCCTCAAAGGGCAGGGTTGGAATATACCGCATAATCCGGCCGTCCTGAATCATGGCCAGAAAGGGAAAATCAATGCTGTCAAAGGCATTGTAGCTCTTGGAACGGATTTTCTTAGCCCGGGTGCCTGCAATGACTTTTCCGCCGAATACAATTTGAATCCCCTGAGAATTCTCATCTGCCGCGTAGCAGAAGCTGTCCAGCAGATTGGTTTTGGCGTCTGTGATTTCCAGATCAATGGATTTCTGCGCGCCGGTGATGACGATGGGCTTACGGGAATTCTGGATCATATAGGACAGCGCCGCTGCCGTATAGGCCATGGTGTCTGTGCCGTGGGCCAGGACAAATCCGTCATATTTGTCATAATTGCCGCGGATCGCTTTTACAATCTCTTTCCAGTGGCGGGGCTCCATGTTGGTGCTGTCAATATTGCACAGCTGCACAGCGTCCGGATTGCAGAACTTAGAGACATCCGGAATATAGGATAAGATTTCCTTTGCCTGAATCAGAGGGGCAAGTCCGTGTTCCGATTTTTGGGAGGCGATAGTTCCGCCTGTGGCAATCAGCAAAATGTTTTTTTTCATGTTCGGGTTCCTTTCTCATGTTTTCATACCAGATTTTATCACAGGAAATCCTCTTTGAAAAGCCAATCCTTACTTATTTAAAAGATCGTATAATTTTTACCAAAACCAGGTATGATTTCGTTTTTTATTGGCAAATTTTCAACTTGTTTTTTTTTAGATACAGTTGTATAATGCCTAAGAATTAAGTTTAACGGGATGGAGGAAATATTATGAACTATGATTACCTGTTATATTTAGCGATTATTCTTATGAGCACAAAATTACTGGGACTTGTGACACGGAAAGCTCATATGCCTCAGGTAGTGGGCGCCCTGATTGCCGGGTTGATTTTAGGGCCAGCCTGTCTGAATCTGCTGCACAGCAGCACGTTTTTGAATCAGGTATCAGAGATCGGCGTCATTGTTTTAATGTTCATGGCGGGCCTGGAAACGGATACGGAAGAACTGAAGCGTTCCGGCCTGGCGTCCTTTGTCATTGCTCTTTTGGGCGTGCTGGTTCCGTTAGCCGGCGGATTTTTGGTCGCGATGGCATGCCATGTGGCTTCTCCGGAATTGTCCGCCAGTGAATTGATGCAGAATATATTTATCGGCATTATTTTAACCGCTACTTCTGTCAGCATTACCGTAGAAACCTTAAAAGAAATGGGAAAGGTGTCCACCAAAGCGGGAACCGCCATTTTAGGCGCGGCAATTATCGACGACATTCTTGGAATTATTGCTCTTACCGTCATTACCAGCATGGCGGATCCCAGCACCAATCTCGTGCTTGTTCTGCTGAAAATTGTGGGATTTTTCGCATTTGCCGTCGTGTTTGGAATTGGTTTTTTCTATATTATTCAGAAATGGGTTGCCCTTGACCCCAAGCCCAACCGGAGGCATGTCATTATGACCTTTGCCTTTTGCCTGATTATGTCTTTCTGCGCGGAACACTTCTTCGGCGTGGCTGACATTACCGGCGCTTATGTGGCCGGCCTCGTGTTAAGCCACAGCAGCAAGCGTGAGGTGATCTACCGGGAATTTGACACAGTTTCCTATCTTTTGGTGGCTCCGGTATTCTTCGCCAGCATCGGTCTTAAGGTGGAATTAAGCTCCATGTCCGCAAGTCTGGCAGCATTTACCCTGCTGCTTCTGGCGGTGGCTATTGTCACCAAGATTTTAGGCTGCGGCCTAGGGGCAAAGATCATGGGATATACGCCCAAAGAATCTTTTCAGATTGGAATCGGAATGATTTCCCGGGGCGAAGTTGCGCTGATTGTGGCCAATAAAGGAGAAGCGCTGGGGCTGATTGACGATAAGCTGTACGCGCCTATTGTGGTAACCGTAGTAATTACCACAGTGATCACCCCTATCCTCCTAAAGGCTGCATTTAAAGATAAGAAGAGAACGGCGGCTGCCTGACAGAGAGGAAAGGTGAATTCATGAGATTATTGCTGGCGGAGGATGAAAAGGAGTTGTCCCGCGCCTTATGCGCGATACTGGAAAAAAACAATTATTCGGTGGATGCGGTGTTCAATGGAAATGATGCATTGGACTATCTGGAAACCGGCGATTATGACGGCGCGGTTTTGGATATTATGATGCCGGGAATGGATGGGCTTACCGTATTGAGACTGCTGCGGGAACAAAGGAATACCGTTCCCGTACTGCTTCTCACGGCCAAATCTGAGATTGAAGATAAAGTGACAGGGCTTGACGCAGGGGCAAATGACTACCTGACCAAGCCCTTTGCCGCAAAAGAACTGCTTGCCAGAATCCGCGTCATGACCAGGGAACGGAATCAGTCAGTAAACGCCCTGCTTCGAAGGGGAAATCTTACGCTGAATCTGGCCTCCTTTGAACTCTCCTCTCCAGCCGGAAGTTTCCGGCTGGCCAGCAAAGAATTTCAGATGATGGAGATGCTGATGAGCAATCCGAAGAACCTCATCTCCACTGAGCGGTTCCTGGAACGGATTTGGGGCTATGACAGCGACGCTGAGCTGAATGTGGTATGGGTCTATCTCTCCTATCTCAGGAAGAAGTTGGCAGCCCTTAAGGCAGATGTTCAAATCAAGGCGGTAAGAAACGCCGGATATTTTCTGGAGGAACGGTTATGATGAAAGGATTGCGGAGAAAATTCATCGTGGTGTCCATGCTTTCTACGCTTCTGGTGCTGACAGTGATCATCGGCAGCATCAATCTGCTGAATTACCACAAAATTATCCAAGACGCGGATCATGTGCTGCAAATCCTTTTGGAAAATGACGGCGCGTTTCCCAAAAATCAGTTTCTTCCAGAACAGGAACCGCCAGATCCTCCCATTCCTGAAAAACCTTTTTCTGAAATCATGTCACCGGAAATCCCCTATGAATCCCGCTATTTTTGGGCAATATTAAATCAGGATGGAACAATTCTTTCTCTGGACGCCGGAAGAATTGCCGCAATAGACGCAGACACTGCCGCTGAATACGCCACACAGGCATGGGACAAGGACAAATCCTCCGGGTTCTGGCAGAATTACCGGTATATCCGGCAGGAGCTTACCGGGGGAAGCCGGATGATTTTCCTGGACTGCGGCAGAAATCTCTCCACCTTCCGGGCTTTTTTGTTCAGCAGTATCTTTGTTTCCGTGCTGGGCCTTGTTTCTGTGCTTGTTCTGGTGGTTATTTTTTCAAAAATTGTGATGGCCCCTGTTTCGGAAAGCTATGAAAAACAACGGCAGTTTATCACCGACGCAGGCCACGAAATCAAAACGCCCCTGACCATTATTGACGCCAATGCGGAAATTCTGGAGATGGAACTGGCGGAAAATGAGTGGCTGCAGGGAATCCGCAGGCAGACTGTCAGGCTTGCTTCCCTGACCAATGATTTGATCTATCTGTCCCGTATGGAGGAATCCGGGCAGCGGCTTTCGAAGACGGAATTTTCTCTTTCCGATTTGGTGGATGAGACGTCTGACTCTTTTCAGGCCCTGGCAAAAACCCGGAGACAAACTCTGACGGTCAATGCAGCCCCGCTGATTTCCTTTGCCGGAGAAGAAGAAGCCGTGCGCCGGCTGCTTTCCATTCTGCTGGACAATGCTTTGAAATATTCTCCAGAACAAGGCAGGATTGAGGTAAACTTGCAGAAAAAAGGAAAAACCATTCAGCTTTCTGTAAAAAATTCCGTGAATTCCATAGAAAAAGAACAATTGTCCAGGCTCTTTGAGCGGTTTTACCGGACGGACAGTTCCAGAAATTCCGAAACGGGCGGATACGGCATTGGGCTTTCCATCGCAAAAGCAATTACAGAAGCCCATAAAGGAAAAATTGCCGCTTATTCTTCCGATGGCAAAACACTTGAAATTATTGTGACATTTTAAAGTTCATTTAGGGTAACGGCGGTATACTCCTGTCAGAAGGAGGTTACGTCTATGAATCACACTGATAAGTTCCAGCGATATGAATTGAAATTTTTACTTTCATCCGTTCAGAAAACGGCTCTTTTCTCTGACCTGCAAGGATTTCTTAAGGAAGACAGATATCCCCAAAGCAGCATATCCAACATTTATTTTGATACGCCGGATTTTCTTTTGATCCGGCGTTCTCTGGAAAAACCTGTATATAAAGAAAAACTGCGGCTGCGCTGCTACGGCTCTGCTGATTCAGAGAGCACGGCGTTTGTGGAGCTGAAGAAAAAGTATAAATCCGTGGTATATAAACGCAGGGTTTCCATGCCTTTGCTTTGGGCGGAAAATTATTTATGCGGAGACCATTTTTCTGAAACGCCCTCTCAGATTATTCGGGAAATTGATTATTTCCTGGAATTTTACCCGAATCTCATGCCGGCAATGTATATTTCATATCAGAGAGAATCCTTTGCCGGCACAAAAGACAGGGATTTAAGGATTACCTTTGACACTGACCTGCTCTGGCGCAGAGAAAGATTATCCCTGCGAAGCGGGCCTTATGGAAGGGCTATTCTTCCCAAGGGGGATGTTTTGATGGAAGTGAAAACAAAGGACGCCATGCCTCTGTGGCTGGCGGAAATTCTTTCGGATCATAAGATTTATAAAACGTCTTTTTCAAAATACGGAAAGGCGTATGAAGAAATGCTGCAGGAACAAATAACAGGAGGGGAAAGATATGCTTCATGAAATATTCCGGGGAATCTTCGATCAAGGGCAGAATATCGCCGTAGAACAATTCCTACTCTGTCTTTTGGTATCTCTGCTGACAGGAACTTTTCTGGCAGTGGTTTATACCTATAAGAATCAATACACCCAGAGCTTTGTGATTACCCTGGCTCTGATTCCCGCCATCGTCTGTGTGGTTATTTTGCTGGTCAACGGCAATGTGGGCGCAGGGGTGGCCGTGGCCGGAGCCTTTAATCTGGTGCGCTTCCGCTCCGTTCCCGGTTCCGCCAAAGAAATCTGCGCTATTTTTCTGGCCATGGGAACCGGTATGACTGCCGGCATGGGATATCTGGGATACGCAGTGCTGTTTGCTGTGGTTCTGGGCGGCGGGAATCTCTGTTATACATACTTCGGCTTCGGCATATCCAGGCAGGCTGACCGAAATAAAACGCTGCATATTACGATTCCTGAAAATCTGGATTACACCCATGTGTTTGATGAAATTTTAAACTGTTATGCCAGGAAATGGACGCTGGTCAGCGTAAAAACGACCAATATGGGCAGCCTTTATAAGCTGATTTATCAAATCACGCTGAAAGATTTGGAAAAAGAAAAGGAATTTATCGATGAACTGCGGTGCCGAAATGGAAATCTGGAAATTACAGTTTCCCGTCAGGAAACAATATCATATGAATTATAGGAGGAAATCTATTGAATAATAAATTAAATATAAAATTAAATTTATTACCTATACTTTTGTTTTCAGTGCTTCTATTAAATGGATGCGGAGAAAAGAAAGGAAGTTCAGACATTTCCCAAGACCACGCGTCACGCAGTGAGGAAAATGAAATTTCTATAAAATTAAATCAGGATACAGCTTCTTGCGATTCTGAAAAGGTTGATATTTCCGGTACGACAATTACAATTTCAGAAGGAGGAACTTATCTCTTTTCCGGAACTTTGGAGCATGGCATGGTTATTGTGGATGCAAATAAAGAAAATGAAATTGAAATTATACTAAATAACGCGTCAATCCAATGTGACGACTGTGCCCCTGTCTATGTCCGGCAGGCGGGACATGTTACGCTAACACTGGCTGAGGGAAGTGAGAACACTCTGACTGCTTCTGGAGAGTTCACCTCTATTGACAACAATAACATTGACGGAGCCATTTTTTCAAAGAGTGATTTAACTTTAAGCGGAACCGGAGCTTTGCGCATTCAAAGCAATTACGGGCACGGCGTGGTGTCCAAAGATAATCTGGAGGTCGCAGGCGGCGCTTATACCATTGAGGCCGCCCGGCACGGACTCAGCGGAAAAGACAGCATTCTGATTTCTAATGGGGAACTGACCATTACAGCGGAAAAAGACGGTTTGAAATCTGAAGGCGCGCTCTCTGTTTTGGACGGAACTATTCGGATTGAAAAAAGCGACGAAGGAATGGAGGGGAAAACCATTACTGTCCAGGGCGGCGAGATTTCAATCCAGGCCGAAGACAACGGATTGAATGCTTCTGACGGAAGCGGAGCCCAAAATGAATTTCCCGGAAATTCTGAAAATGCGGAGGCATACAAAGATCTCTACATTCGGATATCCGGCGGCAAAATTGACATAGACGCCAAAGGAGACGGCATTGATTCCAACGGAAATCTCTATGTAGAAGGCGGAGAAGTCTATGTATCCGGCGCAGAAAACGGCGGGGACAGCGCCCTGGATTATACTGGAGAAGCCAGCATTACAGGAGGAATGGTGGCGGCTGCAGGATTCGGAAATATGGCGCAGAATTTTGGCGAAGCTTCTTCTCAGGGAACCATGCTGGTTCAGTTTGAAGCGCAGGCCGCCGGAACAGAAGTCTCCTTAACAGACGCAAAGGGCAGTGTCCTTCTCTCCTATGCCCCCGCCAAGCAATATGACAGTGTGGTATTCAGCCATCCAGAGATAACGGCAGGCAATACGTATACGGTACAATGCAAGGATGTGAACAAAGAAGTAGTGATGGATTCGCTGGTATACGGCACAGGCCAGGGGACGCCCGGCGGATTTCGGAATCCGGGCACCGGCCAGGAAGGCCAGACGCCTCCGGAGCTGCCCCAGGGCCAGACATTGCCGGATGACCAGACACCGCCGGAACTGCCCGAAGGCCAGACATTGCCGGATGGCAGACGCCTCCGGAACTGCCCCAGGGCCAGACATTGCCGGATGGCCAGACGCCGCCGGATATGAAAAACAAATCAGGGGAGGAAGCGCCGGATACGCAGAATATTCCAAGCGATCCGGCAATGCCTAACACACAGAATTCTCAGGAGGAATCACTGTAATACGCAAAACCGATCAGCGTTATCGGCGGTTCATTTGCCAAAACGCTGACCGGATGGAGCACTGAAGCGCGTCTTAAAATTCATTCCCGTAATCTGTCACCCCACTTCATGCCAGATTACGGGAATGAATTTACTCAATACAATCCGCTACGCCTCCTAAATTCAGCATAAAATCTTCATCTCTTTTCTTAACAATTCAGAAATGCCGCCTTTTGAAAATAGGCCCCAAAATATTTTTTCAGAGGAAATCTTCGCTTCTTTTCCTTCAAAAGAGACTGCAATTGGCGGCAAAGCTCTTCTTTTTCTTCTAAAGTCAGATGTTCCTTTTCATATTCAAAGATATCCGTGTCAATCCTGTTCAGCAAATCGTACATATTATGATAAACAATGTCAGCGTCCTTCTGGTTGGTTGACCCAAAGGATTCGCCCACGTAAAAACGATAAAACAATTCCTGTTCCTTAGGATTCAGGCAGCTTACCATCATTTCCTGCTCTTCTGCAATCTCTTTTTCAATCAGCCAGGCGATGGTGGCCTCATTCTGATGGGTTTTTAAAAATTCCAGGCAGCGGTATCTGGCAACGGTTCCGATCCAGCTGCCAAATTCATTTTTATAATGAAAGCTGTCAATGTGCGTCCAAATGGCTCTGACCGTATCCAGGAGACATTCCTGCTGCAGATGCGGCAGGGTAAATAAATGTTTTCTGATAATAGAGATTAGACGTTCTCCCTGTTCCATAATGAAAAATTCCAGTGCTTTTCCGTTATGAAGCCTTAGTTGTGATACATAATTTTCTTTGCATATCTTCATATCAAACACCTGTCTTTCCGGTTTCCCTGAACATGCTGCTTTGTGATAAATTAAGATTACCATAATTATGTTTCACATTTCTTCTTCTAATTCTTAATTTTTTCTTAGGGCGTGTTCTGTTTTCCATAGTCCAGCAAGGATTCCGGCCCCTCTAACAAGTCTCTGCCAATATAGACCACGTTATCTTCCCGTACTTTTGTGCTCCACTTCACCAGAGAGATGGTTCCCCGGTCCAACTCCAGGGCAGTAATGCAGCGGGGATGGACGCAGCTTCCGTCGTTAAAGTAACAGCCCTCTCCGGGCTTTGGAAATACCGGCCTGTGGGTGTGACCCGCCACCAGAAGCCTTTGATGCTTATTGGCCCATTCTGCCAGCCGCTTCTCTGTCTTCTCTTTCTTTCTGTAATTCTTGGCTGCGCTGGTGGGATCGTTGCAGCCGGCCAGTTCCAGAGGACGCCAGAGGTACCGGACCAGAAAGCGGGTGAGCTTCCACAAGGCATCATTCCAGAGATCTCCCTGATGTCCGTGCACCAGAAAGATTTCTGTATTGCCGCAGGGTTCGATAAGCCGGATAGCTTCATAAACCTTCATATCAGGAAAAAGGCTTTTTTCACTGTCCTCGGCTGCGCAGTAATAGGACTGGCATTTGGTCTGAAAGTATTTTTGCTTCTGCTTCTTCCGATCGTGGTTGCCGTATAGCATGTAAAACCGCTGATTCTTATAGAACTCTCCCATGATCCAGAATTGATTGCTGTGTATCCGCACGATTTCCGAAAGATTCCGGTTTTCCCACAATTCATCCCCGTCCCCCAGTTCGATATAGGTAAAATTTCTCCGATTGTAGTACTGCAGCGCGGCAAAAAACAGATTCTGGTTTGACTGGAAATTATCTCCCCAGTTGCCGATTCCCCGGTGGCAGTCACTCATCAGCACAATGCGGCTGTTCCTGTGTATGGGAACGCAGAGGGCGTTTTCGTAAGCCTCATTCAGTTTTTTCTCTGTGCGGCTCATTTCCTTTTCTTCTCCCAGGCGATGCGTCCGGTTTTGGTGATGATGGCAAAGATTCGGGGATACGCCAGCATCAGATAATACAATTTGTCAATGGTTCGGGGGAATCCTTTTGTCATTCGGTGATATAATCTGCAGTTATGACGGTTCTGCCACTGGATAAATTTCCGGAACATCTTTCCATAGAGGGAAGTCTGGGGATGCTTGGGCTGATAGACGCGCATAGACACCTGATTGCGGAATATCCTAAGATCGTCCGGCTGGTATCCTGCCCGGTAACAGCCTTTGATAAATTCCTCCATCATTTTTCTGTCCTCAAAGGTAATGGAAGCTTCCAGAATCAGTTCTGCCGGATAGGAAAATTCCCCCAGTACAAAACCTGTGAGCCACCAGTGATTTTCAATTCTCTGAAACATCAATCTGCCGTTTTTGTACAGCTTCATATGGATGGGAAGCTGATCTTCTTCGGACACGCAATCATAAAAAACGTCTTCCGGATTCTGTTGTCCGCCCCTTTCTTTCTCGATATAAATTCCAACTTCAGCGCCGGTGGTGATTCCGTACTGCCCTTTCCAGAATTCAATCATCCTCCGTCTGCCCCCATATTCAAAATAGATAGGTTCGCAGTCAATTATCATATTCATAGCCGGCGCCATCTCATCATATATTTTTCCATAGCCGAATTTCTTCTGCCACGCATCTTCCAGAGAATAAAAAATATCTTTAGACAGACTGTAGGCAAATCCGAAGGGTTCCAGCGCCCGGTTGATTTCCTGGTACTTTTCCTGTTCGCATTTTTGTTTGACCAGGCATTTAGCCTTTCTTTTCTGTTGGCATCTGCAGCAGAACAGGATGATAATTAACACGGCGAGAATCGCCAGGATTCCCCAAAATAATTCATGAAAATTCAAAATATTCCAACTCCTTTCTTTTTTACTAATATATTCAGAAAGGGGTGGAGGGTGCGGGGAGAAAATGATAGAAAATTGCAAGTCATAATCATCACCGCAGCGTTTATACATTTCATATACAAAAAAGCACTACCGTTTTTAGCGATAATGCTCCTTCTGTTACTTCCTGTTTTTCAAATGATACAGCCATGTTCAATCAGTTTCTGCTGTCTGGTGGTTAAAATGGAATATTCAAGGCTTTCCCTGTCCTGAAACAAATTACTCAAAATGCGCGGCAAATCCCTCATTTTCCTCCAAAACCTGAAGGGAATGAAACCTCCGCCCCACATAAAGCGCCATATACTCATTCATAATATCTTCCAGATTCTCCAAAACAGTTTCCGAGACAGTGAACGTATAAAGCTTTTCAATGGTGGAGGTTATAATATACTGCATGGCGTAAAGGGTGGAATCATCCAACGCCCTGCTTTTTCCATGCTCTTTGCAGTCATTGCAGAGCGTACCGCCGGCGTTTACGGAAAACCAGCGGAGCTTTTCTTCTGCCCCGCATTTCAGGCAGGAAAATACATTGGGATACTCTCCGTTAATCACCATGGTCTTCAATTCAAAAATCCGGCGCACCAGCCGGTTGTCCAAGGTCTCCTTTTCCAGCGCCCGCAAAGACTGGTACAGAAGCTTCAGCATATGTATTTCCTCTGTATTCTCCCTTGCGTAGTAATCTGCCAGTTCCAGAAAATAAAATCCGTAACAGGCATTTTCCATATGTTCTGCCAATTCCCGGAAATAGTTGGAGATATCCGCTTTGACGATGGTATAGGAACTTCGGCCTTCATAAGTCTCAAAACTGCCGAAGGAAAAAGGGCTTACAGCTGCCATCAGCTGATTGCCCGGCCGCCTTGCGCCTCTGGCAAAGGCAGAAATCTTGCCTCTCTCCTTCGTCAGCAGCATAACTCTTCTGTCATATTCTCCCACCGGGGCTGCGGATAATATCATGCCCGTCAGCGTTATGGTCTGCCCCATTTCTTCTCACGCTCCCGCCTGTCTGTTCTCGGTCTGCCATCATTGAGAGGGTTGCGTCTCCGCTCCCATGGCATTTGTAGCTTAAGTAATCCTGAATGCTTCCTGTGCTTGCAAATTTCGTCCATTCCTGCGTTACCATCTGGATTGCCCCCTGTTCTTCGTTTGTTTCTTACAGTCCGCCGTTTATGCAGCAGGCTGAGGAACTGTAATTAATATTAGGGTATCCCTTTGATATACAGATATACCAGATAAATTCTGGCAGAAATGGAACTTAGGAACTGTTCAGAAAAAAATCCGTATCCGTTACTCTTCTTCCCGGTAGCCGAAATTTTTAATCAGAAAATCGCTGTCACGCCAGTCTTTCTTGACCTTCACCCATAACTTTAAGTTCACCTGACGCTCTAACATTTTTTCAATTTCGAACCTGGCGTTGCTGCCTATTTTTTTCAGCATTGCGCCGCCTTTTCCGATAATAATTCCCTTGTGAGAGTTCCGCTCACAGATAATAGTGGCCTCGATATCTGTAATCCTGCCGTTTTTGCGTTCCTTCATCCGTTCTATGGTAACGGCGATTCCATGGGGAATCTCTTCATTCAATGCATGAAGAGATTTTTCACGGATAATTTCCGCCACAATCTGCCGTTCCGGCTGATCGGTAACGGTGTCCTCATCATAGAACATCGGGCCGTAAGGCAGGTATTTAAAAATCAGATCCGTTAAAATTTCCGTATTTTCTCCCCGCAGAGCTGACAGCGGAACGATTTCCGCAAAGTCATATTCCGTCCGGTAAGTCTCTATGGCGGCAAGGACTGCCTCTGGTTTCACCGTGTCTGTTTTGTTAATCACCAGAATCACCGGGGTGGTTATCTTATTCAGCTTTTCTATAATATGCCGCTCACCGGCTCCGATAAAACTGGTAGGCTCCACCAGCCACAGCACTGCGTCCACATCCTGCAGCGTTTGTTCCGCTGCGTTTACCATATACTCCCCCAGCTTATTCCTGGCTTTGTGGATACCCGGCGTGTCTACAAAAACAATCTGCCCTTTTTCTTCTGTATACACCGTCTGAATGCGGTTTCTGGTGGTCTGGGGCTTCTTGGAAGTGATGGCGATCTTCTGTCCGATTAAATGGTTCATCAATGTGGATTTCCCCACATTCGGCCTTCCAATCAATGTCACAAATCCTGATTTAAATGTCTGATCCATATCCTCTCCTTCGCTTTTGCCGCAAAATAATTCTTTGAAACTGTTTTAGAAAAGGTTCTTCAGCTCCAGAAACAGTTCTTTTTCTTCCTTTAATTTCTCTTCGTTTCCGATGACGCAGAATGCGTTTTCCTGTAAAATTGCCCTCACAATACCGGACAGACTTCGGATATCCTTCTGTGAGGCCTGCAGGATTTCCTCCCGTTCTTTTTGAAGCATCTCTTCTGTGATTCCCGTAAGGTAAGCGGTGGCGCTCCTTCCTGTTTTTCCCGCCGGCGTCAGCGGAGCGTCTACGGCGCTGAAAGTCCCCAGGATGTACCCTGTCATCTCTTTCTCCGTTGCCTGGAATTGATCCAGATATTCTGGAATTCCGTCATAAACTTCATTGGTTTTGGACAGGTTCGGATCCCGGTAAGAGGTAAAATAGCCGTCTCCCCTTCTGGTAAATCCGCTCATGCAGCCGTAAGCCCCGCCTTTTACCCGAATGTTGAGCCAAAGATAATCATAGCTTAACAAAACTTTCAGAATCCGCAGGGTTCCCGTATATTCAAATCCCGCCTGCTTAAAATTACCGGCCCGGGAGACATACTGTACCTGGGACGCGTCCAGAAAACCTTCGTTTTTCTTTTCCAGGGAAAGGGAAATCTCTGGCTTCTTTGGACTTTGCTCTGAAAGGACAGCTTTTATCGCAGGAATTTCTTTTTCCAAAGCTTCCATCCCTTCCGGTTCCGCGCCGACGCTGAACATCAGATTGTCTCTGCAAAAAATCCTCTGCATCAAAGATTCTAATTTGCCGCTGAGGAAATCTTTTTTTGCGTCAAAATGCTCTTCCAGATCTTTCACCAGCTGATAGAATTCAATTCCCTGAACCATATCGGTATAGCGGGCGCTCTCTGAAAAATAAGACATGGCCCGTATGGATGAGACGGAATGCCCGCTGGAACTTAAGGACATCTGCAGCCGGGATTTTAACTGTGCCAGAATCTCGTAGAGACGCTCCTGTCTGCGGAAATTGCTTCCAGAGAGAATCTCCCTCACAATCTCCATGGTCTTTGGAATTTCATGGTACAAAGTCTTTACTTTCACTTCATATTTCAGAAGAATACGATCCTCTTTTACATGAGGATAAATGCCGATTTCACTGAAAATTCCTCCGGTGTGAAGATTGATTTCATTGGCAAGTTCCTGAAAACTGTGGGAATCTGTATCCACATAGCCAAGCACAGATTTTAAGACGCCAAGCCAGGGAATCTCTTCTTTCGCAATTTGGCCCGCGTCAAAAATCAGGCTGAAATAAGCAATTCCATTGGTGTCAATATCGTGGCACAGCATCAGGGTATCGTCTGTCCTGTGTTCCCGGATATATAATTTTTCTCCGGTTTTTTTGATGTCGTCTCTGGAAAGCATGGGTATTTTGTCCAGATCCTCCGGCGCGGAAGGCTCCTCCTGATACTGTTTCAGATGCCGGGTAAAATCAACCACTGCCTGCTGCTCTTCCAGAGACAGGGATGCTTTGTATTCCGCCAGTTTCTTTGCCAGCGCTTCCTCTCTTTCGGCATTCAGCCCGTATTTCGGTTCCGCGATCACTACAGAGGCATGAGGATTATCCAGGAAATATTTCTGCACCAATTCTTCAAAATATCCAGTTTCTGTCTGAGCCTTTAAATATTCAATAATTTCCAGTTCTTCCAGATGCAGAAAAGGCTGAGCTTCATCATAAATCCAACTGTCCAGACACTTAATGCCCAAGAGAAGCCCTTTGGGGAAAGAGCCATAGTCCGCCTCCCGATACCGGAATTCAAAGCTGTTGAGTCCGGCCATCAAAGATTTCCGGTTAATGCCCTGGCTTACCTGTTCTTTCAGAACCTTTTGAATGATATTTAAGAATTCCTCTTTCTGCTGCAGATTGCTATTCTTTACAATGATAGAAAACAGAGGCTGCAGGCTGCTGCAGTCATAGGAAGCCATAACATCCTTGCCGATCCCGGCATCTAAAAGCGCCTGTTTCAAGGGAGCGCCCGGCGCGCTCAGCAGCGCATAGTCCAGAATATCAAAAGCAACGTACAGCGTTTTATCCAAAATGGTTTCAATACTCACGTTATAAGACAAATAGGCGTTGTCCTTTAACTCTTCGCCGCTGGCGATATTGTAAGGAATGACAATTTCCCGGCGCCCCTGAAACGGCTTTTGGGTCTTTATCTCAGAATCCACCGAAATTTTGTCATATTTGCTGAGGTATTCCCGATCAATCCAGTCTAATTTTTCCTCCATATCCATATTTCCGTAGAGGTAAATATAGGAATTGCAGGGATGGTAGTATTTCTGGTGAAAGGCCAGAAACTGTTCATAGGTCAGTTCTGGAATATTTTCCGGATTTCCGCCGGATTCAAAAGCATAAGAAGTATCCGGATAAAGGCTGCTTAAAATCTCCCGTTCCAGAACTCCGTCAGGAGAGGAAAAGGCGCCTTTCATTTCATTATATACCACGCCGTTGATGGTAAGGGGAGCATCCAGCGCTTCCATCTCATAATGCCAGCCCTCCTGGCAGAAAATTTCTTTGTATTTATAAATATTGGGATGGAAAACCGCGTCCATATAGACCTCCATCAGATTCTGAAAGTCCTTGTCATTGCAGCTTGCCAGAGGATAAATGGTTTTGTCCGGATAGGTCATGGCATTCAAAAATGTATTCAGGGAACTTTTAGCCAATTCCACAAAAGGATCTTTGACGGGATATTTTTCCGAACCGCACAGTACGGAGTGTTCCAGAATATGCGCCGCCCCGGTGCTGTCTAAAGACGGGGTGCGGAATCCCACATAGAATACTTTATTGTCGTCCTGATTGGAGATCAGGCAGATTCTGGCTCCGCTTTTCTTATGTTTCAGCAGGAAACCCTCAGACTTAATATCCTCTAAGTGTTTTTCTTCCAGCAAATCATATGCGCTGCAATTTTTCAGATTCATTTTCGTTCTTCCTTTCTGCTTCTTTTTATGTTTTCTATCTTATCTTTGTCAGCCGCTTTCCCGAGTTTTTGGACTATTCCTCAGTGGAAGCCGGCTGTCATGATTTCAGATTAACTGTCAGATGGCGATAGGGAATCTCAATCTGATTTTCATCAAAGACTTCTTTCACGCGTTCATTTAAATGCCATTTTACCTTCCAGTAATCCTCTGCCGCTACCCAGAGCCGGCAGCCCAATTTGACGCTGCTGTCCTCCAGCGCATCCACAAAAACCTGCCATTCCGCCTCTTCTATCCGCGACGGTTCCGCCAACAATATATCTGTCAAAAGCTCTTTGGCACGCCGGATGTCTGTTTCATAAGATACGCCCACATACACATCCACTCTCCGCCTGTCCTGCTGGGTGACGTTGGTCAGGCTGGCATTGGCCAGGGTTCCGTTGGGAATCACCACCGTCCGGTTATCCGGCGTTGACAGCTTAGTATAAAAAATCATAATCTCTGCCACAGTTCCTTCATTTCCGTGGGTATCTTCCATAATATAATCCCCCACTTTAAAAGGTTTAAACAGCAGAATCAGAACGCCGCCCGCAAAGTTGGATAGACTGCCCTGAAGGGCAAGGCCCAGAGCCAGGCCTGCTGAACCCAGCACTGCCACTACGGAGGTCGTCTCTAATCCAAGCTGATTGACTACTGCAATGAGCAGAATCAGATACAGGGTAATTTTGGCACAGGAATCCAGAAACTGCTTCACTCCTTCGTCCACTCCGGATCGTTCCAGAGCCCGCCGCAAAAGCTTCCTAAGCCACCGGATTATTTTTTTGCCGATGAAATAAATCAGAAGGGCAATGACAACCCGAAGGGCAAAATCAATCAGGTGGGGAACCATATCATTCAGATACCCTTTCAGCACGTCTGGTTTTGCAACCTTTTCTAACTGCTGAAGTTCCGCCAGATTATCTGTGATGGATTCCGCCAGTAAGATTTTTTCTGTCAGATAATTTGCCGTACTTGTCAAAAACATTTCGCTTCTCCTTTGTCTCAGGCGTCTGTCACCCTATTGTTCTGTTGACACCTGAATGTAAATTCACTATAATTATTATAGTATAATATTTGCGTCGCAAAGGCAAACAATATTTTCAAATGAAATACAAAAAGGAGGTAATGTACATGAGCAGTTCCCAACTAATTAATATCGTAGACGTCATTTGCCATTCGTTCCGGCACCTGGATCCGCGTCTGATTGATCACGGTGAACGCGTTGCATATATTCTGATGAAAATGCTGACAGACACTAGTTACTACACGAAGCAGGAAAAGCAGGATATTTTCATGCTGGGGCTGCTTCACGATATCGGCGCCTACAAAGAGGAAGAAATCGATTCTATGCTGAGTTTTGACATGAATGATTCCATGGAACATTCTGTGTTCGGATACCTTTTGCTGCAGAACTTTTCCCCGCTTGCGGATTACGCGGATATTGTTTTGTATCATCACCACTGCAATGCCCAGTATTATCCGGTTCCCATCGGAAATTATCACAGGGACATGGCCCGGCTGATTTACCTGGCAGACCGCATTGATATTTTCTGCGTGCTGAACAACGCTGAGAACCTGAATTCATTTTTAGACAGATACAGCGAAGCTGTATTTCCCAGCGCCGGGATCCGCTGGTTTCATGAGGCAGATAGGAAATACCGGATTCTGGAACGCCTCCAGGACAAAACTTACCAGGAAGAGGTGGCCGCCTATACCAAAGAACATCTGCCCCTGTCAGAAGAGCAGATTCACAAATATTTGATGACCTTTATTTTCTCCGTAGATTTCCGAAATGAATCTACGGCTCTCCACACCAGTTACGCAGTGTATTTAACAGAAAATCTGTCTCACACGCTGCATCTGCCCGCTGCATCTGCCAAAACGGTACAGCTTGCCGCCATGCTGCACAACATCGGAAAAGTGGCGCTGCCCTCGGATCTGGCCAATGCAGACGACTATGACTGCTATTTAAAGGAATTATATCAGAATTCTACGATGGATGTTACCCAAAAAATACTGTCCGGCACAGTAGATGCTCAGATTCTTAAAATTATCCAGGAATCTTTCCGGATTTTGAAATGCTGGTCCCAGCAGGAACCTTTGACTTTCACTTCTTCTCCGGCAGGGGAAATTGTGGCCCTTTCTTATTTCATCAGCAATATGATGATTCCGGGCGGGCATATTTCTTACCGTCCGAATCTGGTTGGATTTTTAAAAGAACGATACAAGATCTGCAATATGGACAGCGCCATTCTGATGGCGTTGGAAAAATATTTCCCGCAGATTATGGAGCAGACCCGCTCTTCCTGCGAGTCCATGTTCCGCACTTACCACCATGTGATGGATGAATTTCACTATCTGAATACAATACTCCTTCATTACAATACAAAGTATCAGCAGTAATGATGACAAGGGGAACCGGCTGTAAGGCAAGCCGGCTCCCCCTGAATTTGGGACAGTTCCCTATTATTTTACCACTCTTACTTTCAATACGCTGTCTATCTTTTTCAGCTGCTCAATCGCCGCTTCTGTAACCGGAGAATCTATGTCCAGAAGAGAATACGCATAGTCGCCCCGGCTCTTATTGGTCATATCTGAAATATTGATGTTGTTCTCCGCCATAACTGCAGTATATTTTCCAATAATACCTTTGACATTCTTGTGAAGGATCGCCACGCGGCCTGCCCCGGAGCAGACGCCCATATCACAATTGGGATAATTCACGGAATTGCGGATATTTCCGTTTTCTAAGAAATCTTTCACTTCCTGAACAGCCATAACTGCGCAGTTATCTTCGGATTCTTCCGTGGACGCGCCCAAATGGGGGATCAGGATGCATCCTTCCTGGCCTGCTGTGACGCTGTTGGGAAAATCAGAGACGTATTTCTTTACTTTTCCCTCTTTGATAGCTTCTAAAATTGCCTCTTCATCCACCAGTAAATCTCTTGCGAAGTTCAAAACCACAACGCCGTCTTTCATCTGCGCAAAAGCTTCCTTGTTCAGCATCTTTTTGGTATCTTCCAACAGCGGAACGTGGATGGTGATGTAATCGCACTCCCGGTAAATGTCTTCCACATTGCTGATATGTTTGACATTCCGAGACAGGCTCCAGGCAGCATTGACAGAAATAAAGGGATCGTAGCCGTATACGTCCATGCCAAGATGGGTAGCCGCATTGGCTACTTTGACGCCGATGGCCCCAAGCCCGATAACGCCTAATTTCTTGCCGGCAATTTCGCGTCCGGCAAAGGCTTTTTTGGCCTTTTCCACATCCTTGCTGATGGTTTCGCTTTCCTTATTTTCCAGCACCCAGTTAATTCCCCCGGTAATGTCACGGGAGGCCAGCAGCATTCCCGCAAATACCAGCTCTTTGACGCCGTTTGCGTTGGCCCCGGGGGTATTGAATACCACAATTCCCTGCTCTGCGCATTTCTCCAGCGGAATATTGTTTACTCCGGCCCCTGCCCGGGCAACGGCACAGAGCCCTTCTGGCAGCTCCATGTCATGCATGGCGGCGCTTCTTACCAGAACTGCCTGCGCTTCGTTCATATCTTCGGTCTTCTTATAATCCTGGCTGAACAAATCCAGGCCCACATTGGCAATGGGATTTAAGCAATGATATTGGAACATTTTAATTCTCCTCTTCAAATTTTTTCATAAAGGCCACCAGTTTCTCCACGCCCTCTTTCGGCATGGCATTATAAATGCTGGCCCGCATTCCGCCTACGGTTCTGTGTCCTTTCAAGTTCACAAATCCTGCAGCTTCCGCTTCTTTTACAAATTTGGCGTCCAGATCTTTATCGCCTGTGATAAAAGGTACGTTCATCAGAGAGCGGTCTTCTTTTCTCACAGTTCCCCGGAACATTTTGCTTCCGTCCAGGAAATCATATAAAATTTTGGCTTTTTCTTCGTTGCGCTGCTTCATGGCCTCTAAACCGCCCATTTTTTTCAGCCATTGGAATACCTTTCCGCAGATGTAAATGCCGTAGGCCGGCGGCGTATTGTAGAGGGACTCCGCGTCTGCGTGGGTTTTATATTTCAGCATGGTGGGCGTGCCGGGCAGGGTGTCTTCTGTAATCAAATCTTCCCGGATGATGACAATTACCACGCCTGCAGGCCCGATGTTCTTCTGAACTCCGCCGTAGATAATGCCGTATTTGGATACGTCCACCGGCTCAGATAAGAAGCAGGAGGACACGTCCGCCACCAAAATGTGCCCTTTGGTATTGGGCAATGTTTTATATTTTGTTCCGTAAATCGTATTGTTCTCACAGATATAGACGTAATCCGCATCCTCAGGAATATCCAAATCGGAGCAGTCTGGGATATAGGAAAATGTCTCATCCTCAGAGGAAGCCACCTTTACGGCTTCTCCGTAAATCTGTGCCTCCTGAAACGCCTTTTTGGCCCACTGGCCGGTGATAATATAAGCGGCTTTTTTGTTTTTCATCAGGTTCATAGGGATCATGGCAAACTGCTGGGAAGCCCCGCCCTGTAAAAACAATACTTTATAGTTATCGGGAATATTCATCAGCTCCCGCAAATCGGCCTCTGCTGTTTTGATAATGCTGTCATATACCTTGGAGCGGTGGCTCATTTCCATGACGGACATGCCGCTTCTCTGATAATCCAGCATTTCATCTGCTGCCTGCTGTAAAACCTCTTCCGGCAGAACCGCCGGTCCTGCGGAAAAATTGTAAACTCTGCTCATTGTTGTCCTCCTCTTTCTTATCTGTATCATGCGCAATTTCAGTTTTGCCGCATATCTCCTTCATCGAATGCTTCGCTGATAGCAGCTCCCGGCGCCACCATAGGCCACACCTTATCGTCGCTGTCTATCATACAGTCAATCACTGCCGGCATATCATCGGCAAGGGCTTTCTGGAAAGCTTCTGCAAATTCTTCCCGGGTGGAAGCCCGGTACCCCTTCGCTCCCATGGCTTCAGCCAGTTTTACAAAATCCACGCTGTCATTTAAGACGGTTGCGGAATAATGCTGCTCATAAAATAGGGTCTGCCACTGGCGCACCATGCCCAGCACATGGTTATTGACCACCACCTGAATCAAAGGAAGCTTCTGGCGCACCGCTGTGGCGATTTCATTCATATTCATACGGAAGCAGCCGTCCCCGGCAATATTGACCACCTGTTTTCCCGGATTGGCAATCTGCGCTCCGATGGCCGCTCCCAGGCCGTAGCCCATGGTTCCAAGCCCTCCGGAGGTAATCAGGGTACGGGGCTTTTTATAGCGGTAGAACTGGGCTGCCCACATCTGATGCTGGCCTACTTCAGTCACCATAATGGCGTCGCCCTTGGTCTGACGGTAAATCTCTTCAATGAGATAAGGGCCGTTCAGGCCGTCTCCCTGATATTTCAGAGGATATGCCTTTTTGTATTCCATAATCTTTGCGATCCATTCCTCATGGTTCTGCTGCTCCAAACGCTGATTTAACCGCGTTAAAATTTCTTTGATGTCTCCGATTACATGAGCGTCGGTGACAATATTTTTATTGATTTCAGCCGGATCCACATCAAATTGAAGGATCTTGGCGTGACTGGCAAATTTTTGGGCGTTGCCGGTTACCCGGTCGCTGAATCTGACGCCGACTGCAATCAGCAAATCACATTCGCTGACGCCGTAATTAGAAGTTTTTGTCCCGTGCATTCCCAGCATTCCGGTGTACAGGCTGTGGTTTCCGTCAAAAGCCCCCTTCCCCATCAGGGAATCAGCGACGGGCGTCTGAACTTTCTCCACAAATTTCAGAAGTTCCTGGCTGGCTTCCGAAATCACGGCTCCGCCGCCTGCAAACAGATAGGGCCTTTTGGATTTTCGGATCATATCCACAGCCTGATTCAGCGCTTCCTCTGTAATTTTTTCACAGCAGCGCTTCTCCGGTTTGATGGTAACCGGATGGAATTCTGTCTGATTGGAAGTGACGTCCTTCGGGATATCCACTAAAACCGGTCCCGGCCGTCCTCTTCTTGCAATCCGAAATGCCCGGCGGATGGTATCGGCCAGTTTTTCTACTTCCTTTACAATAAAGTTATGCTTGGTAATAGGCGTTGTGATTCCTGCAATGTCAATTTCCTGAAAACTGTCTTTTCCAAGCAGCGGAACTGTCACATTACAGGTAATTGCCACCATAGGTACAGAATCCATATAGGCTGTGGCAATTCCGGTTACCAGGTTGGTGGCTCCCGGCCCTGATGTGGCCAGGCACACGCCTACTTTTCCGGTAGAACGGGCGTATCCGTCCGCCGCATGGCTCGCGCCCTGTTCATGGGAGGTCAGAACATGTTTGATCTCATGTCTGTGTTTATATAATTCATCATACACATTTAAAATGGCTCCTCCCGGATAACCAAAGACAGTATCCACACCTTGCTCTTTCAGACATTCTATCACAATCTGTGCTCCTGTCAGCTGCATATTTTTCCTCTCTTTCCGGACAGACGGCAAACGCCGCCTCTCTTCCTGTTATTTTTGAATCCTTTCTGCAATCAAGTCTCCCATTTCCTTTGTTCCCACCTGAGTGACAGAGGATTTCTTCTCTTCTTCCTGAGGCATAATGTCAATGGTGCGGTAACCTTCTTTCAATACCTGCTTGACAGCCAGCTCCACAGCATCCGCCTCCTGATCCAAATCCAAAGAATAGCGCAGAAGCATTGCCGCGCTTAAAATGGTTGCAATGGGATTGGCAATTCCCTTTCCGGCAATGTCCGGCGCGGAACCGCCGCTGGGTTCATACAGGCCGAATTTGGTGTCATTCAGGCTTGCCGAAGACAGCATTCCGATAGAGCCGGTTACCATGCTCGCCTCGTCTGATAATATATCACCAAACATGTTCTCTGTCAAAATCACATCAAATTGCTTCGGATCTTTTACCAGCTGCATGGCGCAGTTATCCACCAGCATATGCTCCAGGACAACTTCCGGGTACTCCTCTGCCACTTCCTCCACTATTTTCCTCCAGAGCCGGGAGGAATCCAGTACATTGGCTTTATCAACGCTGGTTACTTTCTTCCGGCGTTTCATGGCAATGTCGAATCCTCGTTTGGCAATTCTGCGTATTTCCTGTTCATTGTAAGTCAGGGTGTCCTCCGCAGTCATAAGGCCGTCTCGCTCTTCGGTCACCCTTTTTCCGAAATAAAGCCCTCCGGTCAGTTCCCGCATAATCATCATATCAAAACCGTCCCCGATAATATCTTCCCTGAGGGGACACGCTTCCTTCAATTCCTCATACAGATAAGCAGGCCGCAGGTTCGCAAACAGATTCAGGGATTTGCGCAGCTTCAGCAAACCGGCTTCCGGCCTTAATTCCGGCGGAAGCTGATACCAGGGAGAGGTGCTTGTATTCCCGCCGATGGAGCCCATAAGCACTGCCTGAGCTGCTTTTGCCTGGGCAATGGCTTCGTCTGTCAGCGGAACCCCTGTGGCGTCAATGGAGACTCCGCCCATCAATATCTCATCATAGGAAAAGGTATGTCCGTACACTTCTCCTGTTTTATCTAATATTTTCTTCGCTTCCCGCACAATTTCCGGCCCGATACCGTCTCCGGAAATCACTCCGATCTTATAACTCATTCCCGTTCTCTCCTTTGCATCTATGGAATTTGACAATCAATAGTACTACTATAGTATATTTGCCATGGGATTTCAACTGAAAAAGATATTTTTCTTTTTTATGGTTTCTATAAGTTGAAGTTATAGTATGATGATATTTTATTATTATTTGATATAGAACAGTTTTTAGAAATAAAACATTTGAAAAAGACACTCTCCGGTCCAGCCTGAGAATGTCTTTTTGCTATTTGCTCTCTTTTTCTACTGCATCTTCGGGCTTTTCTACCATTGCAATGGATGCTTTCTGCATTGGGATACGACAGTTCTTGTTATTTCCGAATTCCATAATAACAGTGTCTTCTGTAATATCAATGACCATTCCGTAGAAGCCGCTGGTGGTTAAAACAGTATCTCCCACCGCCAATTCTGCCAGCATTGCATTCTTTCTCTTGGTTTCCTTTTGCTGCGGACGTATCATCATGAAGTAAAGAGCTACCAGCATGATTAAAATCCAGACGATGGAAAATCCGGCCGCCGCTTCTGTTTGGGCTAAAATAGACATTTTTCGTTTCCTCCTTATTGTCTTGTCTTTGGGACATACAGGGACACCCTTGGGTGTTTCCTTCTTATTATTCTGTCTTTAGGACAGACATTCATTTTATTGTACACAAAATATTCGGTAAGGGCAAGGGGTTTTCCAGGATTTATAAAAATTTAAGCAATATAACTGGGAACATATTAGAAGATCTGCTCAAACCGCTACACTGCATTCCAGGATGCATCAAAGGCTAATGGACGAAAATATCCTTTCACACAATTTGGGTTTATAATACATAGTTGTGTATGGGTCTTTTCCATAATTCCAGAGTTTTCATACACTGGAATGCCTTCAATAAATATGCCCCGTACGCTGTCATAAGGCCTGTGATTCATTTCTCTATTAAATTGATGAATCCGTTCAATAACAGCGCAATCCAACTCTCTTAATAAAAGATCTGTATTACCTGTAATATTCTTATTTACAGGCAATGACCGGCCCATCAGGGATAATTCATACTTTAATATTTCATAACCGCTTTTTAATATCTCCGCACTTCCATAATCTGTTAAGTCTAGGCAATGCCCAAGGCTGATAACAGCTCCAATAACTGCTGGTGTTTTGTTCTGTTCACCTATATGCCTTTTATTATATCTCTCACAGTACGATTCTGCCCATTCTTCTGCTCTTGCCAGGCTATTTTCCCAGAAATACACTCCGTTTCCTAACCAATCATAAGAATTCTTACTGACTGATAACGTTTCATTATGATGCAAAACTTTGTGAAATGTTATCATATCACATCCATGAAATCCTAGCGTTAAATTTGGCAGATTACTATACATACTTTCCCTCTTTATTTAATGTACCTGATTATTAAACGAATACTGTGACGTAAATTCTCCGTCTTCCTGAATAATTTTGCTGTTGAGCAAATTGATTTTTGACTGCTTTTTTGCATCAATCACAGGCATTTCTTTTAATTTATGAAGATATTCTTCCATTTCCTTTACAAAAGCAATCCTTTCATGTTCAAGGGAGTTGAGCGTTTGCATAATTTCCATCTCCTTATCTTTTTAAGGAATTTCTTTCATTATAAGACAAAATTTCACTGATTACAAGACCATTAATCTTTCCGCTGTCCCATCCCATACAATTTTTCTTCTTTATAAGCATGAAACCGCCCCTGATCCAGCGCATCCCGGATTTCTTCCATCATAGTATTGTAAAAATACAGGTTATGGAGAACGCACAGCCGCATGCCAAGCATTTCTTTCGCTTTTAACAGATGCCGGATATATGCTCTGCTGTAATGCTGACATGCCGGACACTGGCATCCTTCTTCAATCGGTCTGGGATCCCGTTCATATTTCCGGTTAAACAGGTTGAGTTTTCCCTGATTGGTATAGAGATGCCCATGGCGCCCGTTTCTGCTGGGATATACGCAGTCGAAGAAATCCACGCCCCGCTCCACTCCTTCCAGAATATTTGCAGGAGTCCCCACGCCCATCAGATAAGTGGGCTTCTCCAAGGGAAGATGAGGCACGGTCACATCCAGAATATGATACATTTCCTCATGGCTCTCTCCCACCGCAAGTCCTCCGACGGCGTATCCGTCCAGCTCCAGTTCGGAAATCTGCTTTGCATGATCGATACGGATATCGTCAAAGATGGCTCCCTGATTGATTCCAAAGAGCAATTGCCGCCGATTAATGGTATCCGCCAGCTGATTTAAGCGGTTCATCTCTTTCTTGCAGCGGTTCAGCCAGCGGGTGGTTCTTGCCACAGACGCTTCCACATAGGAACGCTCCGCTACGCTGGAGGGACACTCGTCAAAGGCCATGGCGATGGTGGAAGCCAGATGGGACTGAATCTGCATGCTCTCTTCCGGCCCCATAAAAATCTTTCTGCCGTCAATGTGAGATTGAAAATAGACGCCTTCTTCCTTAATTTTCCGAAGCCCTGCTAAAGAAAACACCTGAAATCCGCCGGAATCTGTAAGAATCGGCCTGTCCCAGACCATGAATTTATGAAGTCCTCCCATCTCCCGGATCAGTTCATCTCCCGGGCGCACATGGAGATGGTAGGTATTGGAAAGCTGCACCTGCGTTTTAATCTGCTGTAAATCCTGGGTGGATACTGCGCCTTTGATGGCTGCCGCAGTGCCCACATTCATAAAAACCGGCGTTTGAATTATTCCGTGTACCGTATGGAATTCTCCGCGTTTGGCGCGGCCTTCCTGTTTTAATAATTTATACATAAAAACTTCCTTTCTTTTTATATCCTTAAAATTCATTCCCGCAATCTGCCGCCCCACTTCACACCAGATTTCATGTTGAATTTAGTTAATGTAGCCCACTACACCTCCTAAATCCAGCATGAAATCTGATGTAAATTGGAACGACATTTTGCGGAAAGCAATTTTAAGACACGCTCTAGTATAGCAGAATTTTGCTCCGTTCTCAACAAAATACTTTTCTTTTTTGGACAGGTTCGCTATAATGGGTATGTCGACACAATTCAGGAGGTTATTATGGCAGGTTCAACATTTGGAAATCATTTTAAAATCACTACCTGGGGGGAGTCCCACGGCCGGGGCGTCGGCGTTGTGATAGACGGCTGTCCGGCAGGGCTTTCCCTGGATGAAACAGAGATACAGAAATATTTAGACCGGAGAAAGCCAGGGCAGTCAAAATTCTCAACCCAGAGAAAAGAAGCTGACGCAGTGGAGATTCTTTCCGGCGTTTTTGAGGGAAAAACCACGGGAACTCCCATCAGCCTTATGGTATTTAACAAAGATCAGCATTCAAAGGACTATGGAGAAATTGCCAGTTATTATCGGCCCGGACACGCAGATTATACTTTTGACCGAAAATACGGCTTTCGGGATTACCGGGGAGGGGGCAGATCTTCCGGAAGAGAAACCATAGGCAGGGTTGCGGCGGGAGCAGTCGCCGCCAAAATTTTAAAACAGATTGGAATTTCATTTTTAACTTATGCCCGTTCCATCGGCCCTGTTGCCATTTCCAGTTCATCTTGGAAACTGGCAGAGGGCAATCTTTCGGAACTTGCAGAAAAGATCCTGTCCAATCCGCTGTATATGCCGGAGGAGCTTCCCTGCCGGCAGGCCCAGGATTTTCTGAAAACATGCATGGCCAATAAAGATTCCGCCGGGGGAATCATTGAATGTATCATCAGCGGAGTGCCGGCGGGAATCGGAGATCCTGTATTTGAAAAACTGGACGCAAATCTGGCCAAAGCCGTCTTCTCAATCGGAGCGGTAAAGGGATTTGAAATTGGAGACGGCTTCTCCGCTGCCGCTGCTTTGGGATCTGAAAATAATGATCCTTTTGAAAGAAGAGAAGGGAAAATCAGAACTGTCACCAATCACGCCGGCGGCATCCTGGGCGGTATCAGCAACGGCATGCCCATTGTTTTCCGGGCAGCCGTCAAGCCCACGCCGTCCATTGCTTCCCTGCAGAACACTGTTACCAGAGACGGAGAACCGATAGAAATCTCTATCCATGGCCGCCATGATCCGATTATTGTTCCAAGGGCTGTTGTGGTGGTGGAATCTATGGCTGCACTGGCGCTGCTGGATTTGATGATGGAACATATGGGGAGCCGGGCGGACTTTTTAGAACAATTTTACAAAACCGGCAGATAGGAAAAGAATATTTCCTATCTGCCGCACCCAGTCAGAAACAGAACAAATATCTTTTTAAAAATTAAGAATTTGACGTTCCTGTCCTGCGGAGTATTCTTAATTTCAATGCCCGGATTTTTGCCATGTAACGGCTGGTGACCAATGCCCCTAAAATCAGAACCCCAAATACAAATCCAAGGGCAAAGCTTGCAATATCCTCATACATGCCGGTGGAAGCCAAGCCCTGCATGTCAATCACAGCGTACACAAGAAAAGCTGCAATAGCGGCCAGAAAGATTCTGCACAGCCGTTTGGAAAACTTCATTTTTTCCATGTTTTCATAATCGGTAACTTTCAATAAGGTTTCTTCTGTCTTTTTATCCATCATTTCCCTCTTCCTTTCTCCGTCCAAAAATTCTTCAATACTTACCTCAAAGTAATTTGTAAGTTCAATGACCAGATCAAAATCAGGCATATTCACCCCATTTTCCCATCGGGAAATACTTCGGTTTGTCACGCCGACAACTTCCGCCAATTGTTCCTGGGTTAAATTTTGTTCTTTGCGGAGTTCTTTTAAAAATGCCCCTATTTTCTTTTGATCCATGTAAATCTTTCCTCCTTTCCCAGAGCGTTTCTGTCAACTGCTTAGTACTCTATCCGGTTAGAGATTCCACTTGTGCTTTCCAGCCGGATGGAGTACTAAAATCAGCATAATCTTTGGCGCAGAAAAAGTACAGGACGCAATACGGGAATCCCCTATTTTCTCTTCTAGAATGCAATTAACTGCACATAAATAAAGAAAATAAAGAATTCCCGTACCACTTATGCTAATTTATGAATATGAATGCAATTAGGCTGATCAATGGCAATAGGCCTGCCCTTCATCAAAAAATATTTTTTCTCGTAATCCACATGAAACGTCATAATCTCATTGGTATCGTGATTCAGGCTCAGGAAATACTGTCCGTCAGGGAAGATTGCAATGGATTTGGGATAGTCCCCGCTGATTTTGGAATCACAGATCATGGTCAGTTTTCCAGTTTCTTTTTCAATGGAATAAATCACCACGGAATTGGCCCCCGCATTAGAGCAGAACAGGTATCTGCCGTCTCTGCTGACTTCCATGCCGGAGGCTCCGCAGTTCATCTTTTCCTCTTCCTCCACGGTGGGAATGCTCTGAATCCGCTCAAATTCCGGTCCCTGAGGGGTGCATTCATAACTGTACACATCCACCACATTGCTCTCCTCGCATAACACATAGGCAAATCTTCCGTCAGGAGTAAACCGGATCATTCTGGGGGAGGATTCCAGATGCTCCCGCAGGATGTCCGCAATCTTTAATTTTCCTTTCTCATAGTCAATCTGATATATTTTCACCTGATCCAGGCCGCCGTCTACTGCGCAGAGAAATCTCTGCTGAGGCGTTAATTTCACGCAGTTTACATGAGGGCGGTAATTGCGCTCCGCAATGCTTCTTCCCATACCGGTATGGAAGATTCCGTCCGCAATCTCTCCAATGCTCCCATCTTTCTCAAGGCGCATCATGGTTACCCGGCCGTCATGGTAGCCGCCTACGAACAAATAGCGGTTTTCTTTGTCCACATCCACATAACAGCCCCGCATTCCGCCGATCCACTTTTCATTCATGGCTTCCAGATCACCGTCTGGAAGAATTTTAAATGCGGCGACGCCTTCATCTGCAATGGAATAAAGGAATTTCCCATTTGCAGAAACAGTCAGATGGGAAGGATTATTGATGGGAATTACCTTGCGCTCTTTCATGCTTCCCCCTTCCACATCCAAATCATAAATGTGAATTCCTACACTGGTTCCGTGGGTATAAGTTCCCACATACGCAACATATCTTTCATTGCTCATCTGCCTGCTCCTCCTTTTCCTGTCTGCGCAGAATATCAAATTCCGCCAACGGCTGTCCTAAATCAATATATAAGATTTGTTTTGGATGGGGCGCTGACTCCATCTCATTGCCATCTTCGTCCTGAATTCCTCTCACAATAACCGGAATATTTCTTCCGTCCGGCTTCATTGCTTCGATTGTCTCCCCAACGGAAAATTTATTCCTCTGCTCTATCCGGCAGAACCCTTTTTCATTGATTCCCCCTACAATTCCGAGATACGTATATTCCTTCACATAAGTGTTATTGTCATAAATCTGCGAACTTTCATCCGGCCTTCCGAAGAAAAATCCAGTGGTAAACTGCCGGTAGGTGCAGTTTACAATCTGCTCCAAATACCAGGGCATATTGGCCCGGTAAGTTTCTTCTGAGACAAAATAATCATCTATCGCCCTGCGGTAAGTTCTCGCCACAGTGGCCACATAAAGAGCCGTCTTCATTCTTCCTTCTATCTTAAAACTGTCAATGCCTGCGCCTGCCAGCTCCGGAATATGCTCTATCATGCACAAATCCCGGGAGTTAAAAATATAAGTTCCCCGCTCATTCTCGTACACAGGCAGGTACTCTCCCGGCCTTGTCTCTTCCACAACCGCGTATTTCCAGCGGCAGGGATGGGTGCACGCCCCCTGATTGGCGTCCCGGCCGGTAAAATAATTGCTGAGCAGGCACCGGCCGGAATAGGAAATGCACATAGCTCCGTGAATAAATGTTTCTATCTCTAACTCATCGGGAATCTGGCTGCGAAGCTCCCTAAGCTCTGTCAGAGACAATTCCCGTGCGGAAACCACCCGCTTTGCGCCCAGTCTGTGCCAGAACCGGTAAGTTTCATAATTGGTATTATTGGCCTGAGTGGAGATGTGAATCTCTATTTCCGGACAGATTTCTTTTGCCAGGGTAAATACCCCGGGATCCGAAATAATCAGCGCGTCCGGCTCCACTTCTTTCAATTCTGTGAAATATTCTCTGATTCCTAAGAGATCCCGGTTATGGGCCAGTATGTTTGCGGTCACATAAACCTTTGCCTGGTGAGCGTGGGCAAAGCGGATTCCCTCTTTCATGTCATCCAGAGAAAAATTCTTCGCTTTTGCCCTTAATCCGAACGCCTCGCCGCCGATATATACGGCGTCCGCGCCGAATATCACTGCAACTTTCAGCACTTCCAGGCTGCTTGCCGGTATCAGTAACTCCGGTTTCTTCATTCCCTGTTCCCTTCTTTCACACCGGCTGCTTTGCTCAGACTGCAACGTAGCTGCCGGTTTTTCACTCTTTGCCCTTCTTTTTCACGCTGACGGTGACTCCGTCTCCCACAGGAAGCACCGAAGTCGTCAAAGAATCTGAATGCGTCAGCTGATAGAGATATTCCCGCATTCTTTTGTGAATGGTACGGTTTCTTCTGGTGACGGCAAACCGGGACTCTATGATGTCACCGTCCTGCAGTACATTATCTGAGACCAGGACTCCGCCTGGAGAAAGAAGGCGCATTACTTCCGGCAGAAAATGGATATACTGCCCCTTTGCGGCGTCCATAAAAATAAAGTCATAGTTTTCCGTCAAATCCTTCAGAATCAGACCGGCGTCTCCCTCTAATAATTCTATCACATTTTCCTTCCCTGCACGCAAAAAATTTGCTTTTGCGACGGGAATTCTTTTTGCGTAATTCTCAATTGTTGTAATCCGGCACGGAACCGGATTGCTGTCTTCCATCAAAAGGGCGGAAAATCCGACTGCCGTCCCCACTTCCAAAATCCGTTCGGGACGGTTCATCGCCAGCAGAAGCTTCAAAAGCTGCTGGGTCTCCTTTCGAATGATTGGCACAAAAGCGCGCTGCGCCTCCGCCTCTATCTCTTCCAGCAGCGGGGAGTTCCCGGCGTCCAGAGAATTAATATACGTAATCAAGCGCTCATTCCCAGTCATTCTTCTGCTTCCTCTGTTTCTTCTCCTGCCAGAATCTGTATCATTTCTTCTGCTGTCTGAGAAGTGTTCAGCGTATAGCTTCCTGATTTCAACTTATCATCAAAGGAAGACAGGCGAAGCTGTATGGAAAAGAGAGTGCCGTTATCCACAAGCCCTTTCTCTTCTAACAGGCTGCCCAGTTCCGAAGGGGACATTCCCTTTCGGAGACGCACTGTGACATCTTTCCCAGGCTCTTTGTCCACGGCAGGCTCCGTAAAAATACGATAGCCAAGGGCGTAAGCAGCAGCCCCTGCCTTGAGCGTCACAAACAGGATCAAAACCATAATCAGGAGCCCCAACACGCTATTCAGAATACTCAGTGCCATTTTGCTGCTTCTCATAACATTCCCCCAGGGCCTGTCCACGGCCTGTATCATTTCCAAAGCTACGATTCAAATCTCTGGCAATTTCCAAATCAGTTATTCAAATCCCAGATCAAATTCGATTTCTTCCATCAGCCGAAAATTGATTCGCTGCACCATCCGGCATACGGCCAGTTCCGCTGAAAGATATTCATTGACATAGGGTTCTGCGCGCAAAGGAGCAAATTCTTTTTCCAGACGATCCATTTCAGAATATAAATCCACATCCCTTTGCCGGTGCAATTCAAAATTTCTTCTCCGGAACTCATGAATTGCCTTTTCTTTCTCTGGTTCCAAGTGGACCAGATTCCGCACCCTTTGATATTCCTTGTACTCTGTGCTTTCTTTTACTGCATGTATCAGAGCGTCTATCTTTTCATCAATGTAACTCATTGCCAACCTCAATTTAAACTTCCATAATGATGGGCATAATCATGGGTCTTCTCTTGGTTTTCTTCCAGACAAACTCTCCCAGATCATCTTTGATTGCTGTTTTGATTCTGCCCCAGTCAGTGATGTTCTTGTCCATACAATAATCCATGGTTTCATCCAGCAGTTTCCGCGCTTCATCCATCAGGCTCTCTGCGCCCCGCACATACACAAATCCGCGGCTTACAATATCCGGGCCTGCCAGAACCTGCCCGCTGCCGGATTCTAAGGTCATCACCACAATAATAATTCCGTCTTCCGCCAGGTGCTGCCGGTCTCTCAAAACGATGTTTCCCACATCTCCTACCCCAAGACCGTCCACCAGAACAGTGCCCACCGGAACCTGTCCGGTAATTTCAGCGCCGTTTTCATCCAGTTCCAGCACATTTCCGGAGGAAAGCACAAAAATATCGTCTTTGGAAAAGCCCAGTTCCTCCGCAATTGTGGCATGGGCCCGCAAATGCCGGTATTCCCCGTGAACCGGAATGGCGTATTTGGGCTTGACCAGAGAATAAATCAGTTTGATTTCCTCCCGGCAGGCATGCCCGGACACATGGGCGTCCTGGAAAATCACTTCTGCGCCCTTCATAAATAATTCGTTGATAACATTTGACACAGCTTTTTCATTTCCCGGAATGGGGTTGGAACTGAAAATAATGGTATCGCCGGGCTTAATGGTGATTTTCTTATGAAGGCTTGCAGCCATCCGGGACAGCGCGGCCATGGATTCCCCCTGGCTTCCTGTGGTAATCAAAACCGTCTGCTCGTCCGGATAATTCTTCAGCTGTTCAATATCAATTAAGGTGTTCTCCGGGATCTGCAGATAACCAAGCTCCGTAGCGGTGGAGATAATGTTGACCATACTGCGGCCTTCCACCACTACCTTGCGCCCAAATTTGTAAGCGGAATTGATAATCTGCTGCACCCGGTCCACATTGGACGCAAAGGTTGCGATAATAATTCTGGTATTGGGATGATCCGCAAATATATTGTCAAAGGTTTTGCCTACGGTGCGTTCCGAATTGGTGAATCCAGGCCGCTCCGAATTGGTGCTGTCGCACATCAGCGCCAGTACGCCTTTCTTTCCGATCTCACCGAACCGCTGCAGGTCAATGGCGTCTCCGAACACCGGGGTGTAATCCACCTTAAAGTCCCCGGTATGAACCACAATCCCGGCCGGCGAATAAATGGCCAGCGCGGCGGCATCCTGAATGCTGTGGTTTGTTTTGATAAATTCCACCCGGAAACAGCCAAGATTAATGTGCTGTCCGTATTTTACCACTTTCCGCTTCACCTTGGAAAGCATATTGTGCTCTTTCAGCTTATTGTCTATAATGCCGATGGTTAATTTCGTGGCGTAAATCGGCACATTGATGTCACGGAGGACATAGGGAATGGCGCCGATATGATCTTCGTGGCCGTGGGTGATGAAAAATCCTTTTACCTTCTCAATGTTATTCTTGAGATATGTGGTGTCCGGTATCACCAAATCAATGCCGAGCATATCATCTTCCGGAAAAGCCAGACCGCAGTCCACTACAATAATACTGTCTTCATATTCAAAGGCAGTAATGTTCATTCCAATCTGCTCCAATCCGCCTAAAGGAATGATTTTCAATTTTGAGTTATGTTCTCTCTTCAAATTGCACCTCCAAATGTTTTGCAGGCTTCCTGTTCTCCTTTCTGACTCTCCTGTTCCTGTTTCAGACACGATTCACAATAGCCATAGAGCTTGACTTCATGGTTAATGACCTGAAAAGAGACTGATTCTTTAATCCGTTTCTCCAATTCGTCTAACAGATCATCTCGAAAAGATATCACTTTTTTGCATTCCAGGCATATTAAATGATGATGGTGGTGCGCTTCCTGTCCCCCAATCCTTCCAATTTCATAACGCACATAGCCATCTCCTAACTGAATGCTTTCCACCAGTTTCAGCTCCAGGAGCAATTGTATTGTCCGATAGACAGTAGCCAGTCCAATTTCCGGAAACTCTGCCTTTACTATTTCATATATTTCTTCCGCAGTCAGATGCCGATCTCCGCAGGATGCTAATGTCTCTAACACCAGAATTCTCTGTTTGGTCTTTTTCAATCCATGTTCTTTTAAAATTTTTTCAAAATCATCCTGGATCATCGCAGCACCTTTCTGTACAGTTTCTTACATTGTAAAATCAATATCCTCTAACATTTCTCCGAATATTCTGGATATATATTCCAATTCTTCCTCAGATTCCACCATTTCATACATGGTTTCCTGTTCTTTCTGCGACAACTCCTTTAAAATAAAAGCATCGCAGTCCCCGTCTTCCTCTTCTGTCACCAGAAGATAATTCTGACCGTTGATTTTGGTCTGCTCTAATACGTAAAACTCCACAGACTCTCCGCCCTGGGGAGCCTGAAATACAATTTTTTCCATTATTCTGCCTTTATTCCTCCAAATGATTCTCTCTCTGAAACGCCAGCAAATCCAGATAATTCTGCAGAATCAGCACTGCGGCAATCTGATCCGAATGTTCTTTCCGATTCTCCCGGCGCACGCCGCCTTCCATCATGGTCTTCTCCGCAATAACAGTCGTCATCCGTTCATCCTGGAGAATCACGGGAATTCCGCACCGTCTCTCCAGCAGTTCTTTAAATTCCAGCGTTTTCTGGCAGCGCTCTCCTTCTGTGTTGTTCATATTCTTAGGGAATCCAAGCACAATTCTGTCTGCCTCATACTCCCCTTTCAGTGTTTCAATCCTCGCAAGTGTCTGACGAAGCTTTCCCGGTGACTTCCGCCAGATGGTCTCTACGCCCTGGGCAGTCATCAGCAAAGCATCGCTCACGGCGACGCCCACTGTCTTAGAGCCGAAATCCAGGCCCATAATCCGCATAAACTGTCCTCCTAACCCCAGGAATTGCTCTGGATATACCGGCGCAGAATCTCTTCCACCAGCTCGTCCCGTTCTACTTTCATAATCAGGCTTCTGGCGTTGCGGTGACTGGTAATGTACGTAGGGTCTCCTGACATGATATAGCCTACAATCTGATTCACCGGATTGTATCCCTTCTCCCGCAGCGCGCTGTAGACAATTTCCAACACGTCGTCCACCTGTATCTGCTGTTCTTTTTCCACTTTAAAGTATTGAGTATTGTTTTTATCCTGCATTTTTCCCGTCCTTGTTGTATACAATCCCTTTGCGCAATCTCCATCTGAAAATAAAACCAGAGATGCAGACGAGCATAAGTGACTGCGTAATTGCTCTTTCGTTCTAAAAATATTTCTTCTATCTATTCTAATATAAATGTTCAGAAAATTCAATCTCTATTTTTTATAAATTTTTCTGCAGAAGTTCTGAAAAATATTCCGGCAGAGGCGCCGTCACCTCCAGATACGCGCCCGTAACAGGGTGAATCAAGCCAAGAACGGCTGCGTGCAGGGTCTGTCCCTGCAATTTCCAGGGCGACTTTCCATTGCCGTAAACATCATCGCCCAGCATAGGATGGCCGATACTTGCCATATGGACGCGGATCTGATGCGTCCGCCCGGTTTCCAGCTCAAATTCCATATAAGTATGCCTGGAAAAACGCTGAATCACTTTATAATGGGTGACTGCCGGTTTGCCGTTTTTCACATTCACCGCCATTTTTTTCCGTTCTGCAGGATGCCTGCCGATGGTTCCCTCTATGGTGCCGGAATCCTCTTTCACCAGCCCCTTTACAATCCCCAGATACCGCCTGGTGACAGAATGCGCTTTCATCTGCTCCGCAATTTTAATATGGGCGTTGTCATTTTTGCAAACAGCCAGCGCCCCGGTGGTATTCATATCAATACGGTGCACAATGCCGGGGCGGATTTCCCCGTTGATCCCGGAAAGGCTGTCCTGGCAGTGAAACAGAACCGCGTTCACCAGCGTACCGGAAGAATGGCCCGCGGAAGGATGAACCACCATGCCTTTTGGCTTATTCACAATTAATAAATCTGAATCCTCATAGAGAATATCCAGAGGGATATCCTCCGGCAAAATTTCGATTTCCTGGACCGGAGGGATATCTAAGGTAACCATATCTTTTTCATTGATCCGATAATTTGCCTTCTGCCCTTTTCCGTTCACAAGGACACGCCCCTCTTTCACCAATCTCTGAAGAAATGACCGGGAACATTCCGGGCAGACTGCAGAGAGAAACTTATCCAGCCGTTCCCCGGAATGCTCTGGCAAAGCATAATATTCCTGAATCTCCAATTCACTCACTTACGACTCCTTTATCATGGAAAACTACCCGCGCTGCTCCTTCTTATGAAAAGGCCAGAGAACCTCCAGTTCTTCTTCCTTATAATAAAAAAATACCAGCACAATCAATAATCCCATTCCCACTGTTACATAAATATCCGCCACATTAAAAACCGGAAAATCAATCAATTCAAAATAAAAAAAGTCAACCACATAATCCAGCCGCAGCCGATCCAGCAGGTTGCCAAGAGCGCCTGCCGTCAAGAGCGCCAGAATACAGCGAATCCAGCGATACTTCTTTTCCATGGGCGTGCGGTAATACACCAGCAGCATAAGAAAAAGCATAACCACTGTTATGATAACAAACCATAATTTCTGCCCCTGCAAAAGCCCAAAGGCCGCTCCCCGGTTCTCCAGATAATGGAGCTGAAACACATCCTCTAAAATAATAACGGAAGAGCCGCCTTTCAGATAGGCAGACGCCAGATATTTGGTCCACTGATCCAGAAATAACAGCGCTGCTGTGCCGAACAGATAGAACAAATAGCTATTTCTTTTTTTAACCTCCATAAACACGCTCTCTTTCTGTTTTCCTATCAAATTATTGCAAAATAAACTGAATTCCAGCCAGTATTTCGGCGTCCGTCAACTCTTTTGTGATATATGCCGCCCCGAACTGTTTCAGCAGGATAAACTTAATTTTTCCGGATTCCATCTTTTTGTCCAGCCGGGTGGTTTTCAGAATCTCCTCCGGCGTATGGGAAAATCCTTCCAATCTTACCGGAAGCCCATAGTTTTCCAGAATCTTTCGCATATCATCCAATTCCTCTTTCGTGATATTTCCCTTCTGCCAGGAAATATATCCGGCGCTGACCATGCCGAGAGCCACGCATTCCCCGTGGGTAAAGGCAAAATCCGATAATTTCTCAACGGCATGGCCAATGGTATGGCCAAAGTTCAAAAGCGCCCGCTCTCCCTGTTCTTTGGGATCCTGTTCCACCACATCCCTTTTGATCTGACAGCTCCGATAAATCATCTCTTCCATGGTTTCGTAATCCTGGGCCATAATCCCTTCGCTGCGGGCCTTTATGAACTCCGTATAATCCCGATCCTTGATAAATCCATGCTTGATCAGTTCGGCTGTTCCGGAAGAAAACTGACGCTTCGGCAGCGTTTTTAATGTGGAAATATTCATATAGACCAATTTCGGCATATAAAATGCTCCCACCATATTTTTGTACTGCAAAAAATCCACCCCTGTTTTCCCGCCGATACTGCTGTCTGTCTGGGCCAGCAGAGAGGTAGGCGCCTGAACAAAATCAATGCCCCTGAGATATGTGGCCGCGGCAAAACCTGTCAAATCTCCCACTACCCCGCCTCCCAGGGCAATCAGCACATCCCTGCGGTCAAAAGAATTCTGAATCAGATGCTCATATACCTTTCCCACCGTATCTGTATTCTTGCTGGCTTCCCCAGCTTCAAATACAAAAGAGGTGCAGCAGGAAAACATGGGAGACAGCAATTCCTGCAGTTCCTCTAAATACAAGCTTCCCACTGTCGTTTCCGTGATGATGCACGCCCGGTTTCTGCCGTAACCCAGCTCTTTTAATTTTTCCGGAAAAAGCCGGAAGTCTCTTTGAATCTCGATTGTATAAGAAAGTTTCCCTCCATAAGATACTGTCATTGTTTTTCCCATAACGTTTTTGGATATGCTGCCATATCTTTCCTTTCCTTATTTCGCTATTTCATTTTCTTATTTCTGACCGGACGGAGCGCTAGAGATATCGCTCATACTGGATTTTCAGCCGGCCCTTTTTCGTCTCTCCCTGACATTCCAGGAATCGGAACCGCCCCACAGAACGGACAGAAATCAAATCCCCGGGCCTGCATTCATAGGTAACCTGCAAAGTCTCTTTGTTGCCGATAAACACTTTGCCGCCCCGAATCCACTGGCTGGCCTGGGAACGGGAAATTTTGCAGAGGCAGGCAATTACGCTGTCCAGACGGTTAGAAGTAATAATGCCTCCCGCCATTTCCAGCCTGGGCGCAATGTGAATCTCCTGTGGTGAAGCGGGTTCTGCGCAGACTGTGGTATTCCGTATCCTTGTCAGGTTTTCTCTCAGATATTCCGCAATGTTCTCCTGGCAGAATACATAGCTTTCTGCCTCGCCTACGAGGATATCCCCCAGCCTGGAACGCTCGATTCCAAGATTCATCAGACTTCCCAATACATCCCTGTGACTGATCTTTTCCGCGAATTTCCGGCTTACCGGTGAGATTTTCAGACAGGAAATGGGGAATTTCCAGGCATAACAAAGAGCATCAGGCAAAAATGCAATCATCTGACGCTCACTAAGTTCATATCCTCCGTACAGTTCAAAACCGGAATACAGCTCTGAACTTTGCCGGTGAAAAATATTCAATTCGTTTAAATTCAAAAAATCACTGAACAAAACAATATTTTTCTGCTGGGCCTGTCTGGACAAATCAATCAAATGTCTGGCAATTATGGGATCCGCTGAAGGTTTGTGTGATAAACTATCTTTTGCCATAGTTTTCCTTCCTTAAAATTCCGTCTTAATGGGCGGTACATCAAACGCGTCCATAATATTCGCGAAATCGCCGGAAATGTCCACACTGGGCGGAGTGATAATAAATATGTAGTTGGAAATCTTCTGCAGATTGCCGTTGATGGCAAAGCAGGAACCTGAGGTAAAATCTATAATCCGCTGGGCAATATCAACATCCAGCCCCTCCACATTCAGCACCACAGTACGGTTTAAGAGCAGCGTCTCCGTAATCTCCCGGGCATCCTCCACATTGGCAGGCTTAATCACGCATACCTCCATGCCGTTTCCCTGCCTCTTGTAAGAACGCATCGGCGTTACCTTCTGGGTCTTTACCGGACGGGGACGCTTTTCCTCAAACTCTTCTTCCTCTTCCAGATCCTTATCTTTCAAAATACTTTTCCGTTTGGGTTTTTCCTCTTCATAGTCGTCATCATCATAATAGTCGTCGTCATAAAAATCATCATCATCCGAATTCAATCTCATGACATCTAAGAATTTATCAAGCATTCCCATAATAATCTCCCTTGTTTCTTTCTCCAAAAATGCCGGTTCCGACCCGAACCATTGTGGCACCCTCTTCGATTGCTACCATATAATCGCCTGTCATGCCCATAGACAGCACAGACATATTTACATTATCAATGTTTTTCTGCATTATGTCAACAGATAATTCTCTGATTTGGCGAAAATATTGCCGATTATCTTCCGGGTTTTCCACGAAAGGCGCTATTGTCATGAGTCCCTGGATATGAATATGGGGAAGTCTGGCAATTTCTTCCACCAGCCGAACCGCCTCTTCCCGGGAAGCCCCGAATTTACTCTCTTCCTGGGCAATGTTCACTTCCACTAAAATATCCATTTCTACTTTCTTTTTCTCTGCCTGGCTGCTGATCTCTTCCGCCAGCCGCAGGGAATCCACTGAATGAATCAAGCATGCCTTGTCAATCACATATTTTACCTTGTTCCGCTGCAGATGCCCTATCATATGCCAGTGGACGTCCGAAGGAAGCTTGGGGTGTTTCTCCATAATCTCCTGCACTTTATTCTCTCCGAATTCGCGGCTTCCCGCCTGATACGCCTCTTCTATCATGGAAACCGGTTTGGTTTTGCTGACAGCAATCAAAGTCACTTCTTTTGGATTTCTTCCTGCCTTCTCACAGGCCTTTTTGATATTTTCATGGACTTTCGCCAGATTTTCCTTTATCATATCACATACCTCCTAATGTATAATTTCATTTTCCTTTATCGCAGAGGAATCCAATGCGATATGGTCGTATAACGAAATGCCGTAATTTGTCCCGGTGTCCACAATGGTATATTCCTGGTTCTGAAATAATAGTTCCACTTTGCGGAACACGGCATATCCCCGGTTAATATTGTAAACCCCCTGCAGAGAGGCCGTCTCTTCCAGGCTGTATTTCTCATTGGAATCCGGCTTAATGACAATGTCCCCTTTTTCCAGTCCCTTTCCCGTGATGTAATACTTGTCTTCCGTTTCCTCCGCCACAGAAACAGAAGTAAATTCCATTACCGTCTTCCCCTTTTCATCCTCATACTGGCGCATCACGCCATTGGTATTGTCATCCCCGCCTTTTGTGAGAAACTCTTTGGGAATCAGGAAAAAAGACTTCTTGGTTAAGGCTGTATTGGGAATTTTAAGGCCGCTGGTATCTGACAGCAGCAATTCTATATCCAGATACCGATCGGTGGCGAACCTGGCTGCTGAATTCTGAAAGTTAAGAATCAAATACCATTTGTCATCCTGATTTAAGATACGGGAAGCTCCCCATGCTGTGGAATTGTCTTTCTTAAATTCCACCTGAATATTGCCTTCTTTTGCCAGATCCTCCGCCAAATCCTTTTCAATCGGCACCACCAGATTCCAGATCTCACTGGTGATAAGCTTATACGCAGGCTCCCCCGCTGTCACCTGTTCCCGGGACATCAGATTATTCTTGGTATGGGCAGACGCGTCGAAAATATCTTCTGTGAAGTTATCCGCTGTCACATTTTCCAGACCGTCTGTGTTATATACCACAATCCCCGGTTCCGGCGCCAGATAAGAGTGAAAACCGGCTGCGCCTCCGGCATAGCTGTCCAGATTCGACAGAGCGTTGGACCCTATGGCTTCCATCAATTCCGCTTCCATATCATATTGGAAGGTATAAACCTGATAAAAATTTGCGTCAGAATAATCCAGAACATAATTTGCCGCTGTTTTCTCCAGTTCGTCATAAGAGCCTTTTTCCTTAAAAAGCTGGCCGTCGTTCTGACTGGCGATTTGCTGGTAGAAATCCCCGGTCTCATCAATGGAATACACATAAGAACTGACGCTGACTTTGGAGGCGTCTTTGCTGTAATAATTAATATAACCGGATTTCTCTGTCTGAAATACTTTTTCCTCCCGCAAAATCACTCCGGTAAACGTATTATTTTGTGTGATTGTTCCCTGGGTCACCTCATAGACCGCCACCTGCTTGGCTGTAAAATACTGAAAAATATTATAAAGCATATATACAAAAATAACAAGGAACACCAATACTCCTACATTGAAGTGAGACGTTCTGTGAAATTTCACAATTTTTTTATTTTTTTTATTTGCCATATCATTCAAGTCCTGTCTTCTGAATAAAAATATTCTAGAGTGTGTCTTAGATGGGGCGGCAGATTCCCATTCCATACTGTTCCCAGAAACTTCCAACATGATTTTTCCTCCGCTGGAGATACTAAGTTCATGTAAAAGGAGGAATGCATATGAATACCAAAGGTTTAGATTACACACTACTGGCGCTGGTGATTATCGGCGCTGTCAACTGGGGATTGATTGGATTATTCCGTTTCGACCTGGTATCATTTTTATTCGGCGATATGAGCTGGCTCACCCGGATTATCTATGGAATTGTAGGAATCGGCGGTCTGTACCTCTGCAGTGTATTCGGACGTATCCGTTCCATCAACGAAGCTTAGCGCCATTTGAACGCAACAGAGAATGGGGCTATCGAACTTACCGCGATAACCCCTTTTCTTAAATGTAACTTCTATCTGCTCTTTGGCTTATAATGACACGAGAACCTTCCCTTTGGTACACTCCGGCAAATCACTTTCATTCATGGAAATGCTCAAAACAAAATTAACATGGAATTTCTCACTGATATCCTCCAGCTTCGTAATTGCGTGGGTAATATCACTGTCTTCTAATCTGGCAATGGTAAGGAAACTGTCTAAATACATCTCTTCCAAATCGTGATCCTGAGAAATGATTCCTGAAAGAAATCCCAAAAATTCATCACAATTTGAAACCATATAATCTGAAACATTGATCAGGCGAACTTTATTGCTCAATTCATACATATGCTTCTGGCTCTTATCCAGATATACGATATTACCGGTAGCTGACTTTACCGATTCATTCACCCTCTCTAACAAATGCTTTGTTTTCCCTTTTCCCTTTTCTCCAGCTATAATTTGTACCATGACAATCTCCTCCTAGTCTCACCCGTATTTGTGCAAAATAGATGAATGCTTTCTGTAAATTCCCAGTCCTATTCCCTATTTTGCATGACAACAGTAGTGTTTATATCGTAATTATAGTATATATTCACAAGGAATTCAACCGCTATTTGAAATTTCTTTCAGCAATTGTGTCATCTCCTCGTAAAGCCCGTCCGCGTTGTCCGCTTTAAAGACAATTGAAATATAAGGGTCTTCCCCTTTCTTGCTGTACAGTACCAGACAGGAACCGGCATCACTGGTGGTCCCTGTTTTCCCTCCGATCACCTGAATTCCTTCCGGCTGATCCTTTTCTCCGGTGAGAAATTTATTGGTAGTGGTCCACTCTTTTGTCACCGCTTCCCCCGCCGAATTGGTAAACTCCGCCGTATGGGATCGGGTACCGATAATTTTCTCAAATTCTTCATTCTGAATCGCAGTATTAAAAATCAGATACATGTCGTATACCGTAGTATAATGCTCCTCATTCTGCAAACCATGGGGATTCACAAAATTAGAGTTGGTGGCCCCTATCGCTTTCGCCTCCTGATTCATCAGTTTGGCAAATTCTTCAGAGCTTCCGGAAACCAAATCCGCAATGACATTTGCCGCGTCGTTTCCGCTGCAGAGAATCAGGCCATAAAGTAAATTCTCCAGTGTAGTGGTATCGCCGACGGCAAGGCCGCAGACCGAAGACCCCGCTTCTAATTGGAGCTCCGCCTCCGTCACAGTTGCAGTGGCTTTTAAATCTCCGTGCTTGATTGCCACATAAGCGGTCAGAATCTTTGTGGTGCTTGCAGGATACAGCCGTTCATGCACATTCTTGCCGAATCTCATATTCTTTTCTTTCAGATCAAACAGCCCGGCTGCCTGGGAAAGTGAATCCGTCACATTCTCACTCAGCACATTCTCATTTCCCGCAACGCAGAGATCCTTTGCAAAAAAATCATATTCCGCATGCGCACTGCTTCCTGCTGCCGTTGTCAGTCCATAGACTCTGGCGCTTTCTGTGATATCATAGGCTTTCTCTATCTTTACCGGCTCTCCGCAGCCGCAAATCAGGGCAAGAGACAGAATCAGGCCTGTCACGCCTGCCGCCTTTCTGCTGTGAATGCCTTTATCGTTCTCCCTGTGAATGGCCCTGCTGTCCGCCCCACGGCAAACGGAGCAGGATAATAATTTATTTATACATTTCACGCCACTCTAAATCTCCTCTGTCTAATGATTTAATTAACAATTCTGCCGTGGCAAGATTTGTCGCCAGCGGAATATTATGGGTATCGCATAAATGGACCACATTATTCACATCCGGTTCATGGGATTTGGGCGTTAAGGGATCCCGCAAAAAAATCACAAGGTCAATCTGATTGTGTTCAATCTGAGCCCCAAGCTGCTGGGCTCCTCCCAGATGTCCTGCAAGGTATTTGTGAATTGACAAATTTGTCACTTCCTCGATTAATCTTCCCGTAGTGCCTGTGGCAAACAAATCATTCTTACAGAGAATTCCCCGATAAGCAATGCAAAAATTCTGCATCAGTTTTTTCTTTGAATCGTGCGCAATTAATCCTATATTCATTTTAAAAACCCTCCATTCTGTACTTTTGCGGCTGAAGTCCCACATTTAATACAAGTCCTACTCCTATAAAAAGGCTTACCAGCGACGTAAGCCCGTAACTGACAAAGGGCAGCGGCAATCCGGTATTCGGCATCAGTCCGGTTACCACACAGATATTTACGAAAGTCTGAAATCCAATCCAGACAGCAACCCCGCCGCAAATCAGCCGTCCGGACAAATCCTTCGCCTTTCTTCCAATCAGAATACACTCAATCACAATCAGCAAAAGCAGCGCCAGTATCACAGCGCCTCCTACAAATCCCAGTTCTTCTCCTGCAACTGCGAAAATAAAGTCTGTCTGAGGCTCCGGAATGTAATTGCCGTTTTTCACGGAAAATGCAGTATCATTATTCAGTCCCTTACCCCATAACTGCCCGGAACCGATTGCCATGATAGAATTCTGCTGCTGATACGCGTCCTTCGCGTATTTTTCCGGCTGCAGCCATGCCATAATTCGCCTCCACTGATAACCGTCGAGAATCTTCTGATTGGGCTGTAAAATCAAATAAATAAACAAACTTCCCGCAGGCACCAAAACCGCCAGCACGCCTGCTATTATTTTATAACTTAATCCGCTTAAAAACAAGAGTGCAATAAAAATTACCGCAACAACAATACTGGTAGACAAATCCGGCTGCTCCTCAATCATAAACCAGGGAATAAAAATCAACATGCCGGAAATTAAAATCACAGGCAGGGTATTTATTTTTTCCTGATATTTTCCAAAAAACCAGGCAAAAAACAGAATCAGCAGCACCTTGGACAGTTCAGAGGGCTGAAACCGAAATCCGCCCACTTCTATCCAGCGTCCGGCGCCGTTGGCGTCGCTTCCAAATACATGAAAGGTAATCAGGGAGAGCAGCCCGATATTGAAAATATAAATCAGCCAGTTAAAACGCAGGATAAAGGAATAATCAATCAGGGATACCACTGCCATGACAAAAAGCCCCAGCAGCAGGCCAAGCACCTGTTTGCTCTGCACAGATTTCTGCGCGCTTCCAATCACGCTGATTCCCAGCATGGTAAGCGCAATCACATAGACAACCAAACGAAAATTGTAATTTTTAATCTGATATTGTTTTAACATAATCACTGTTCCTTATCACAAATGGTCGGCCCGCCTGTACTGTATGGTTTATCGGGAAGCGTTGGGATGTTTCATGTCTTTAATGGGAATATTCGCGTACAATGCAGGCACATTTCCATTATTTCCCTCAGACTCCGTCTGGGTAATCTGAATATCCAGGCCTTCCGCGTCAATTTCCATATATTTTGAAATAACCTGGATAATATCATTTTTTATCATTTCCATCACATCCGGAGAACAGTTTGCCCGGTCGGAAACCAACACTAATTTTAATCGGTCTTTGGCGATGTCCCCGGAGGATTTTCTTTTAAATAAATCCATTAAACCCATAGCGGCTTCCTCCTAATTCTTCTTGAAAATCTCTTTCAGTTTCCCCCATACGCTGGATTTAATTTCCAAATCCAGGAACGGCACCTCTTCTCCTAATATTCTGTGACAGATATTTTCAAAGGCTTTTCCCGCCAGGCAGTCAGAGCCAACCAAAGGCTCTCCCTGATTGGTGGAAATGACAATCTGCTCATCATCCGGCACTGCGCCGATGAGATCAATGGCAAGAATGTCTGTCACATCATTGATATTCATCATATCGCCCCGCTTCACCATATCCATACGGAGACGGTTGACAATCAATTCCGTCTGCTTCACTTCATGGGCGCCGAGAAGGCCGATGATGCGATCCGCATCTCGGATAGCGGAAACTTCGGGCGTGGTTACCACCAGAGCCCGATCCGCCCCTGCAATGGCGTTTTTAAATCCCTGTTCGATTCCGGCCGGGCAGTCCAACAAGATATAGTCAAATTCCTCTCTTAATTCGTCAATCAATTTAATCATTTGTTCCGGCGATACCGCAGACTTGTCCCTGGTCTGGGCAGAGGGAAGCAGAGAAAGATTAGGATACCGCTTATCCTTAATCAAGGCCTGCTTCATACGGCAGTTTCCCTCTATCACATCCACCAGATTATACACAATTCTGTTCTCTAATCCCATCACCACATCCAGATTCCGAAGACCGATATCGGTATCAATCAGCACAACCTTTTTATTCAGCTGCGCAAGGCCTGTCCCAACATTCGCTGTGGTGGTGGTTTTCCCCACTCCACCTTTTCCTGACGTTATAACAATTACTTCACTCATCCTACCATATCCTCCTGATTTTTATATGCTATTCAAAAGACCCTTTGTAATCGGTTCAATATAAATATTCCCGTCTTTGACAATGGCTACCTGAGGTTCCGGGGCCGCCTGCTGCTTTCTGCCCCGCTTCTTTACAGCAAGAGGCGCCTTATCCGCGCTTCTTCCAATGATATCGCCGATTTTGATCTGGATCGGATCCATGTCAAGGGCTGCCACAAACGCCTGTTCATTGCCGTTTGCCCCCGCATAGGCGTTGCCTTTTAAGGCGCCCAGCACCACAATATTTCCCTTGGAAATCACCTTTGCCCCCGGATTGATGTCTCCTAGGATAATAACGCTGGTTTCACAGTCCAAAACCTGGCCGGAACGGAGGGTTCCCTTGTAAAACTCTCCGGTTCTTCCTGCCTGCTCCTCTTCAAAACGCTCAATTTTCTGCCGGATCAATTCTTCTTTCAAGGCGTCATTGTCCAAAATGCAGATAATATTCACCGAAGTGTTGTCCGTAATGGTTTCCACAATCCGAAATTCCTCTTCCTGGGTCAGTTTCCTGCCCTCAAAAGAAACGGCCATTTTGGCATTCTTGAAAAATCCTTCCGAATCTTTAAAGCGCTTCAGAATGCAATCCAACAGTTCTTCAAAATCCATGCTGCTGTCCAGTATCAGATTAATGCCGTATTTATTGCTCTTTAACATGACTGGGTTCGACAAATTCATCCCTCCAAATTCTAATCTGTAAATCCATTGGCAGTGCTCTCAATCTCCTCCGCCTGTCCGTTTAACAGAGTGCCTTCATCCACAAGTTTAAAGTAATATTTCAAAATATTGCTGGACACTTCCGCTGCATTGGCAGAAGTGTATCCATAGGCAATCCGGGTCGCAATGGCAATTTCAGGATTGTCAAAAGGCGCGTACCCGATAAACAGCGCATGATTGGCCCGGGTGGTAATCTGCTGCGCCGTACCTGTCTTGCCGGCAACCGCAATGGGGAAATCCTTGAAAGATCTGTTGTTTTCCGCCACCATACGCATTCCATTGTGAATTGCGTCCCAGGAAACAGGGGCGACCTCTGTAATCTCCCGGATAATTTCCGGTTTGAATTCCTTCACCAGCGTTCCGTCAGAAGTAGTTTCCTTATCCAACAGAGTTAATTTATAAATTTTGCCGCTGCTGGCCACTGCCGTTAAATATCTGGCAATCTGCGTGGTGGTAAAGTTATGATTGCTCTGTCCAATGGACGAGGTAATCGGATATTCATCCGCAATATGCGGCTCATTCTCCGGTATCTCTATTCCTGTTTTCTCATTCAGTCCGAAAAGTTCCGCATATTTCTGTATGGTAGCAATTCCCTTGTTCTCATTATAGGTGCCGCCGACGGAACTCATGCGGTATCCCAGTTCATAGAAGAAATAGTTGCAGGAATCCCGGATGGCCTCCGACACATTGATGGAGCCGTGAGTGCTTCCCGGATAAATCCAGCATTTGGGCGAAGGATTGATTTCCGCAAATTCTCCCTTGGTGGCGATGAGCTCATTGACGCTGACAACGCCTTCCGTCAAAGCAGCCGCCGCGGTTACCGGTTTAAAAGTAGAACCAGGCGCCGTCTGCTGCTGGGTGGCGTTATTGTACTGGGGAATAGACAAATCACTCTGAAGGCTGGCAAAATATTCCGAATCTACGGAATTGGCAAGCCGGTTGGTGTCATACCCCGGATAGGTCACGCAGGCCAGAAGCTCCCCGGTCTTGGGGTTAATCATAACGCAGCTTGCGGTACAGGGATCCAACGCAAGCTGAGCAGGCGTAATCTGAAGGTTTTTGATCTTATCCTTCATAAAGTTATACGCGCTTAAGCTCCCGCTCTGCAGGGCCGTCAGGTCACCCTCGCTTTCCTGCAGCACTCCCTGCTCAAACAGCAGCAGGCAAATCTGCGTGCCGGAAATCAGTTCCTGATTGATCATAAATTTATAAATCTTTTTGCTGAATTCCCGGTCTTTTTTCAATTCTTCGGTAATATAATTTACAAGCGCGTTGTATATTTCTGTGGAATCCGAGTATCTGGATTCTGTGTCAAACTTTGTAATATCAATCCAGTCCATAGAAATGGCCCGCCTGAGATATTCGCACAGGCTGACTGTGTCATTCTTCCAGCCTTTGTAAACTTCGTCCTCCGTATCTACCTTGTCAGACAGAAAAATTTCATTCTGCTCCAACATGGAAAGAATGTAACTCATATACATCTGCTGCTCTTCGTCCAGTTCTCCGTAAGGGGTGGGCGCACCAGAAGCAAACTGCTGCTGCAGGCCGCTGATCACCGACTCCTGTTTGCTCAAAAACGCCCCGTATACCTGCTGTTCCACTTCCTTTGCGTCCTTCTCGCTCAAATGGCTGATATTGATAATATTATTATTAATCAGCGCAAAATAAACGTCGTCAATGGGTATCTTAATGTCAGACGCAGAACCTGTGCTGGGATCGTATTCCTTGATATTTTCAATGGTGGCATATAAGATGCCGGCCAGTTCCTGTTCCAGCATCTGGTAAACGGCCTTCTGCAAATCCGCGTCCAGAGACAGATAAACATCTTTTCCCGAGGAAGCGTCCACCTGCTCTATCATTTCTGTGATCCTTCCCACGCTGTCCGCGTAGAACTTTTCTGTTCCCTTGGTTCCCTGCAGTTCCTGATCCATCACCTGCTCAATGCCGGACTTGCCGATGACATCATTCAGGGTGTAAGAATCATTTTCTTTGGAAAGCTCGTCGTATTCTGTCTGGGATATTTTACCGGTATAACCGATAATATGGGAAAAATACACACTGTCCACATATTTGCGGATGCTGTCTTCTACCACGTCGATTCCCTGCAGGCTCTCAGAATTTTCCTTGATTACCGCCACCGTCTCCTCGCTGACGTTCTGGGCAATGGTAGTCAGCACATACCGCTGAAAACTGTTCTGGGAAATAGCATACCGCAGGATCATGATCTTGTATGCTTCCTCATCTGTATAGAAATCAGGTTCTCCCTCTATCTTATCCTTATATTTCCTGCCCTCCACATAGATGGCAAACTTGTTCTGCAGATATTCCATCACCTGCTCCGGCGTGGCAGAACCTTCATTATAGCCTAATTTTTTATTGTATTTCAATTCATCAACTTTGTTATGCCCGTAGACATCAGCCAAAAAGCGCTTTAATGCCTGGCCGGACACCATAAAATCATAGACTCCGCTTTCATTTTTCTGAATCCCGAAAGTATTGGTAATGGCGTCGCCTTTCTCCTCGATCATGTGAATCACAGTGTTCAATTCCTGATTCAGCATCTTATTCTTCTGCCGGTTATTCTCATAAATCCCATTATCCTCAATGGTAACAGAATAGGAAAGCTCGTTATAAGCCAACAGCTTCCCGTTGCGGTCATAAATACTGCCCCTGGTTCCGGAAGTCACTCTTTCCTTCTGTATACGCAGAGTATAATTATCCATATATTCCTCGCCGTTGATAATCTGCAGCACAAAAATCCGCTGCAGCAGCACGGCAAACAATCCGACCATAACTACGCTGAGAACAAATAATCTGGAACCTATTAACTTTTTGATAAAATTCTTGATCATCTCAAACAAACTTGCTTGCACTCCTTCTCTCAATGTTCTCTAATTTCTGATTGATTCTCAGAATAATGAAATAGAGAATAATGGTTACCAGAATCGTATATACCAGTTCCGGCAGGATAATGTGTATCAAATAGTAGTGAAACCGGAACTTTCCCCGCAGGAAAAATAAAAACAGATACACCAGCAGGTTATAAGAAAAATCACTGACTGAAATTAAAATCAGCGGAAGCTTAATATCATCCGGGAAAAACATTTTGCGGAAAAATCCGTTGATGTATCCCAGATACGCATAAATCAGGGCGTAAAATCCAATGACGCTGCCAAAGAATATATCCAGCAGAAGCCCGCAGAAAAATCCTGTCCACATCCCTTCTTTTCTCCCCCGCATAAATCCAAACGCTGCGGTTACCACAATCAGAAGGTTGGGTGAAATGGAGGCGAAAGACAATGTCTGAAATAACGTCGTCTGCAAAAGAAAACAAACGGTTATGATCACAAACACAGAAAATTTACGTCTCAGCTTCATCTTATTGCTCCTTTTTCTCTTCCTGAATGGTCTTCTTATCCAGGATCACCAGCACTTCCTGCAAATGCCGAAAGTCCACCGCCGGCGTAATAGTGCCGGAATAAGTCAGGTTATTGGCGTCCCGTTCAATTTCACTGACATAGCCAATCAGAATCCCTTCCAGATATTTGTCGCTGATATGGGAAGTTACCATCTGTTCCCCGGACGCCACCGCGTCGTCCTCGCATTTCAAATCGGAAAATTCGATGACCTGATGCTCATTCATCGAAGCAAGATTGCCATTGATAATACACCGGTCCGCCGTAGAAAGGGACATGCCGCTTACGTTGCTGGCGTCGTCAATAATGGAACGCACCTTGGCGTAATTGGGGCCTGTGTCAATGACAATTCCAACCAGTCCGCTTCCCGCGATGACATTCATATCCTTTTCAATCCCATCGTTGCTGCCCTTGTCAATGGTGAAAATATTGAACCAGTTTCCTCCGTCGCTGCCGGTCACCCGGGCCGCAACCTTCTCATAGCTGGGATATTTCTGATCCAGCTCCATCAGTTCCCGCAGATTCTCCAGCTCGTACTGCTCTAACTTAATGTTATTCATCTCCTGGGTCAGCCGGTCCACTTCCTCCTGCAGCTCTTTGTTCTCCGCCATCACGTCCCGCAGGGATTTCAAATCGTCCGCTTTGGACAAAAACCAGCTTCCAACTGTATTGATTCCCTTCTGCATGGGCACAAACACATAGCCTGCCACCGTATTCAACGGTCCTCCTGACAGATTCAGCGTAAAACTTACGAACATGACAATCACGCAGAAAACTGTTAAAAACAACAGCGTATATTTGGTTGGAATCGAATGTTTTGTTGATTTACGTCTCATAAATGATTACACCTTTATTTATAGATTCTGCTCTTCATGCTAAACGCCAGCTTCCGGAATTTTTCATCGGAAACAATCTTATTCAGTCCTCTGACAGCGCTCTCTTCCGGTAATTCACAGGTATTTACCCGAATATTGGTAATCTGCGTGAACAATTCATCCAGACGTTTGATCTTAGAAGAACCTCCGGTAATATAGATGCCGGAATGAATAATATCCCGGGCCAGTTCCGGCGGCGTCTTCTCCAGAATCATCTTAATGGAGTTGCAGACGGAATTCAGATTGTCTTTGATTGCCTCATAGATTACAGGAGATGAAATTTCCATCTCGATGGGCAGTCCGCTGACCACGTCGCGCCCCACAATCACTGCGCTGGTTTCCTCTTCTTCCGGCAGCGCGCAGCCAAGGGTTTCCTTTAAATACATAGCAGTCTTCTGGCCGATGACCAGGCCGAAATTGCGCTTTAAATGGTTGATAATAGATTCATCAATGCGCTTTCCGCCGAAATGAAGCAAATCGCTTAAGACCAGGCCCCCCAGAGAAATCACAGAAATCTCTGTGGTGTCCGCGCCCATATTTACAATCATAAATCCTGTGGGGGAATTCACATCCAAATCCAGACCCACCGCGTCTGCAATAGGCTTCTCGCAGAGCAGCACGCTCTTTGGCTTAAACCGGCTCTTGTAAAACAAGTCAAAGAACGCCTTTTTCTCCACTTCTGTAATATCTGTAGGCACGGCAACAATGAATTCCGCCCCTTTGATATGATTCTTCACATGCTTGTCCAGCACTTCGCCGATCATATTCTGCATATTGTTGTAATCCGCAATCACTCCGTTCACTACCGGAAATGACACTTTAATGGAATCCGGCGCCTTCTCATACATGGCATACGCGTCATTTCCGAATGCGTAGAGCTGGTTCTTGTTCACAATCGCAATGGTATTCTTCTCATTGATCACTTTACCGGTTCCTTTGCAAAATACTTTTAAATTGCAGGTACCCAAATCAATTCCATAAACATTTGTTGACATAATTTACGTTCCTTTCCTCAACCTAAAAGGCCATTTTCTCTAAAGCTGATATATCTGTTATCGCCGATGATAATATGATCCGCAAGAACAATCTCCAGAAGCTTTCCTCCCTCTTCCACCCGCCTGGTTACGGCGAGATCCGCTTCGCTGGGCGTCGGATCCCCGCTTGGATGATTGTGGAGCAGCACAATATGGGCCGCCCTGTATTCCATAGCTTTCATAAAAATCTCCCTTGGAGAAACCAGGGCATTGGTTACCGTGCCCACAGAAATAATTTCTTCTCCCAACAGATTGCTTCTGGCGTCAAACATGGCTGACAACAGATTTTCTTTCGTCTTGTGCCGAAGAGATTCCATATAATAACCCGCAACGCTGGCCGGTTCATTCAATCTTACGTCCCTCAGCCTGCTGGTTTTGGCAATGCGTTCTGCCAGTTCCGCAATGCACTTCAATTGTGCTGCTTTTACCTGTCCGATTCCCGGAATCTCCTTCATTTCCTCTGGCCGCATATTCACCAGGTTCAGAAGATTTTTCTCTCTCCTGGACAGAAAAAACTGGGCAAGCTGCAGCGCTGTCTGATTCCTTGTGCCTGTTTTTAATATCACTGCCAGCAGCTCTGCGTCCGAAAGGGCCTGAGCGCCGTAACGCACGCATTTTTCCAACGGCTGTTCCGATTCCGGCATTTCTTTCATTGTAATATGTGTTTTCATAGTCTTCCTTTTCGCTCTCTCAAAGCAAAGGAAAAAGTTTTACATTTTATTTTAGCACAAATATATGGTTGTGTATACTAATTTATTGTTAAAAATTCATAAACATTGACATAATAATTTGTTATAATTCCACCAGGCCGGCCTCATAAAGTTTCTGCAGAGACATCAGAATCCCCAGCTTGCCGTGATACCAGGTCAGGCCGCCCTGGAAATAAACGGCGTAGGGCTCCCGCAGGGGGCCGTCTGCGCTCAGCTCAATGGAAGAACCTTGGATAAAGGCGCCTGCGGCCATAATGACTTCGTCGCCGTATCCGGGCATCGCCCAGGGTTCCGGGGTTACATGACTGTCCACCGGCGCCGCCGCCTGGATGCCCTGGCAAAACGCAATCAGAGCTTCTGCAGAATTCAAAGTCACCGCCTGGATAATGTCGTGGCGGCTTTCTGTGCTGTTAGGAATAACCGGAAAGCCAAGGCTTTCGTAGATATTCGCGGCAAAAATCGCGCTTTTTAACGCAGACGCCGTTACGGTAGGAGCCAGAAACAGACCCTGATAGAAAGATTGGATCACGCCCAGGGAAGCGCCTACTTCTTTTCCCAGTCCCGGAGAGGTCAGCCGATAAGCCGCCTGCTCGATACAGGCTCTTTTTCCCACAATATATCCTCCGATGGGGGCAAGTCCGCCGCCGGGATTTTTAATCAGGGATCCGACGATCATATCCGCTCCCGCTTCCAGAGGCTCTTTTTCTTCTACAAATTCTCCGTAGCAGTTATCTACCATGCAGATGACTTCCGGCTTTTCCTGTTTGATGAAAGAGATCAGTTCCCCAATCTGCTGTACGGAAAGGCTGGGTCTTGTCTGGTAGCCCTTGGAACGCTGGATGGTCACCAGTTTTGTTTTTTCTGTCAGGGCCTTTCTGATATTTTCATAGTCAAAAGTCCCGCCAGGGAGCAAATCCACCTGCCGGTAAGTGATTCCGTATTCTGCCAGAGAGCCTTTGGACTGGCGTATGCCGATGACTTCTTCTAAAGTGTCATAAGGTTTGCCCACCGGGGACAACAGCTCATCCCCCGGTCTGAGATTGGACATAAGAGCCAGGGCCAGGGCATGGGTTCCGCAGGTAATCTGAGGGCGCACCAGCGCCGATTCCCCTCGAAAACATTCTGCGTACACTTCTTCTAAGGTATCCCTTCCCAAATCATTATACCCATATCCGCTGCTTCCCATGAAACATTCCGCACTGACTTTTTTTGACTGCATAGCCTTGATTACTTTTAACTGATTGTATTCCGCAACGCGGTCAATTTCTTCAAAACGTTCTTTTAATTTTTTCTCCTGCTTCTGGCCGAAATCCAGGACTTTTTCTCCGATTCCCAGCCTTTGATACATTTCTTTCATTCTGTTTTGTTCCTTTCCCGCCGCATACAATTCATGAAAAACACTTTTACGCTTTGCAGCGCGAGCTTACTCTATACTTTTTCTTTTTTTGTCAGATAATCTCTTTTTCTTTCAGAATTTTCTGCATATAAGCTAAAATTCTGCTGTTGTCGTAACCAAAATCCTGTTTGGAAATCCAGACAACCTCCCGCTCCCTCCGAAACCAGGTCAATTGCCGTTTGGCAAAATGCCTGGTATCCCGTTTGATCCGACAGACTGCTTCTTCCAGCGTGCATTCTCCTTCCAGATACTCCAGAATCTCTTTGTATCCCAGGCCCTGCATGGATACCATGCCCTGTTTGCAGCCCATTTCCTTTAATCTGATTACTTCTTCCAGCAGACCTTCTTCCATCATTCGATCCACCCGTTTTTCAATCCGCTCATAGAGCCGGCTCCTATCGTCGTTCAGCACAAAATAGGCAAACTGATAAGGAGAACTGCGCATCCGCTCCTGCTCATTGTGCTCTGAGATTTTTTTGCCGGTAAGATGATAGAATTCCAATGCCCGTATCACACGCTTTCTATTGTTTTCGTGGATGATTTCCGCCGACTTTTCATCCACCCTTTTCAGCATTTCATGCAGCTTCCCCGGTCCCTGCCTTTCTGCAATCTGTTCCAGTTCCTTCCGGTACGCCCTATCCTCCGGCTGTTCTGTGAAATCAATTCCGTACAGCAGCGCCTGAATGTAGAATCCGGTACCGCCCGCAACAATCGGAATCTCTCCCTGCTCATAGATTTTTTCCAGAGCGGCCCTGGCGTATTCCTGAAACCGCACCACATGAAATTCCTCTTCCGGCTCTAAAATATCCACCAGATAATGAGGAATTCCCTGCATCTCTTCCTGTTTTATTTTGGCGGAACCGATATCCATATGCCGGTAGACCTGCATGGAATCCGCGGAAATCACCGCGCCCTTTACCATTTTTGCCAGGCTGATGGACAATTCCGTTTTCCCCACTGCCGTAGGCCCTGTTAAAATTATCAATGGTCTTTTCATCACAATACCTTTCAGGACGCCCGCGAATCCTTTGCTTCGCCAAAAGGGCCATCCTGCCTTTCCCGTGTATCGAACTATCATTTCCAATATTCTTTCTTACAGCACCCGCTTAAATTTCTTTTCTAATTCATACTTTGTCATGGAAATAATAGTCGGCCGTCCATGGGGACAGTGGTATGGATTCTCCAGTGTCAGCAGCTCCCCAATTAAGGCTTCCACCTCCGGCCTGGAAATGCTCTGGTTCCCTTTTACCGCTGCTTTGCAGGACATGGAGGCTATTTTTTCCATGATCATCTGGGGAGTTTCCTTTCCGTGGAAATCAGCCAGACTGTCTAAAATCTCTATCATCAGTTCCTGGCCGCTCAGCCCGAAGAGGTTGCCCGGCACAGCAATGACGGAATATTCTTTTCCCCCGAAATGCTCAATTTCATAGCCCAGCTTCTGGAAATAACTCATATATTTCTTTAACAGAGATTCCTCCTGCATATTCAGCGTCAGCAGAATCGGCGGATAGATCACCTGGGAGGTAAATTCCTTGTTCTCTAAAGCCTTCAGGGTGCGCTCATACAAGACCTTTTCGTGAGCCGCATGCTGATCGATAATATAGAGCTGATTGTCGAATTCCACCAGCCAATAAGTGTCAAACAGCTGGCCGATGATTTTGTGGGCTGATCTGGAGGCTTCTTCTAGAAGTCTCCGCGGCCGATCTTCTGTTTCCGGGAAATGATTACCGGAAGACTCCCGGCTCTCCCTGGACTGGCTTTCTATCCCTTTCCGGCTCTCCTTGGACTGACTTTCTATCGCTTCCCGGCTCTCCCTGGACTGGCTTTCTATCCCTTCCCGGCTCTCCCGGGGCTGGCTGCCCGTTGGTTTCAGTGTCTTCGGAAACAGATGTTCCTGCTGATCTGTGATTCCCTGGGATGGATCTTTAAGATTTCCCTCCTGTTTTCCAAATGTGATTTCTTCCGCCGCCATCTTTGATACACTTTGGCTCTGCCCTTCCTTCCCCCTTTGCCGAATCTCCTCTGAAATTTTCTCATATTTCGGCTCATAAGGGCTGTCTTTTCGGATCGCCGCCTTGACAGCTTCCAGCCGTTTTGTCTCAAAGGGCTCCGGCGCTTTGCGGCCAGACCCCATCCGCTCTTTTTTCTCCTGCTCCCGCCTTGCCTTTTCTTCCCGCTCCTGTTCCAGGCTCATCTGGTACACCAGCTCATTCTGGTTAATGGCGTCCCGGATTAACTGTGTCAGGAATTGATAAATTTCTTCCCCATTGCTGAATCTGAGTTCCATTTTAGTGGGATGAACATTGACATCCAACAGATTGCCGTTAATAGAAATATGCAGAACAGTAAAAGGATATTTATGCTGCATCACAAAAGATTTGTATCCTTCTTCGATGCTTTTGGCAATGAGACTGCTCTTAATATACCGTCCGTTGATAAAATAATTCTCAAAATTCCGGTTTCCTCTTGAAATTAAGGGCTTGCCGATGAATCCCTGAATCGAAAACCATTCATTTTCCCCCTGAACCTCCAGCAAATTTGCGGCAATGTCGCGTCCGTAAATATGATAAATCACTTCTTTCAGGTTGGAATTGCCGGAAGTGTGCAGTTTTGGCTGATTATTTACAATCAGTTTAAAAGAAATCTCCGGATGGGACAGGGCCAGACGTTCCATCAAATCTCCGATATATCCCGCTTCTGTCTGGGCTGTCTTTAAGAATTTCTTCCTGGCCGGCGTATTATAAAATAAATTGCGCACCAGAAACGTGGTGCCCTCCGGCGCGCCGATTTCCTCAGAAGATTTCTCTTTCCCACCTTCGATGACATACCTTGTGCCGGTAAATTCAGAAACCGTCTTGGTAATCAGTTCCACCTGAGAAACTGCCGCGATACTGGATAACGCCTCTCCCCGAAATCCCAGAGAAGACACGGTCATCAAGTCTTCCACATGACGGATTTTACTGGTGGAATGGCGCAGAAAGGCCAGAGGAACCTGCTCCTTTTCCATTCCGCATCCGTTGTCTGTGATGCGGATAAAAGAGATTCCTCCTTCTTTGATTTCTACGGTTATGGCGCTGGCTTTGGCGTCTATGGCGTTTTCCACCAGTTCCTTTACCACGGAAGAGGGACGCTCAATCACTTCTCCTGCAGCAATTTTATCTATGGTCTGTTGATCTAATATTTCGATGTTCGGCATAAGCGCTCCTTTGGTTCATATGGATTCCGTTTCTTTCTTCCGATGTACAGGATATTTCAGCAATTCTATCCATTTTAAAAATCTAAAGGTTCTGATACTGATTTTCTTTTAAATATTTCTCATGATAAACAGTATCATAAATGCAGCGAATCATATCTTCCATCACTCTGTAAGTCTTTTTCTCCCATTGTGAATATTCATGTTCCGATACCCCGGCACGCTCCGCGCCATGAGCAATCGAATTTCTTCTGTTAACTAAAGCATCAATATCTTTTGACAAGCCGTCAAACAAAGTAACGGGAAGGCCCACCTTATACAAATTTTTCTGAAGAACCACATACCACAAATTGGATTCTGTATCAATTGCTTCATCTGATATTTGCAAATTCTGTGTTTTAAACTCTTCTAATTCTTCCAAAAAATTTACTCGTCTGTAAAATCTATGTAACCGTCTGTCTTCTGGAAGTTTCTTCTTAAAAATATTGCATTTTTCATCGTTGTTGTCAAAGGCATTAAATTCACGAATCATAGACGACGCAACAAGTCTTTTAAAATTTCTTCTTGTATATTTGACAGCTGATTTTTCATAAACGCCAATTCTTCCTGTCTCCATGCCAGTTCTGTTTCCATAGCAGTACGTAATTCTTCTTTAGTCAATTACCAAATTCACCCCCGCTGAAAATAACTCAATACGTTTTGCCAGACTATTGATACTTCCTGTTTTGTATGATTGAATTTCCTCTCCAAATTTCACATCATCGATTGCTTTTCTAAGTACGGAGAAATTCTGAAAATCACCTATAGTTTCTGCAAGTCTTCCCAATGCAATTGTGATACCGTCATAATAATACAAGACAAAATCATTCTTTTCATGTTCCATTTTTGTTTTGCTGGAAAACGCGCTGCTCCCCAATGACTGATTTATGATATCAAAGGTCTTTTCAAATATTTCTTTTTCCTTAGCATAATCAAAAATTTCCTCACCTGTTGTGATTTTTTCTAAATAACGGGTAAAATATTCTGTCACAGGATATCTATAACTTTGCAAATCATTTTTTAATGCAAAAAAACGCAGCACCAATTCCTGATCGTATTTCATACGAAAACTGTTTTTTCCAATTTTGCTGATTACATCTTTAAAATTTTTATTCCGGCTGCATTCATCTAAAAAATCCAATGCTTTGGAATCTAACAGGCGAACGGTACAATTTCTTATTTCCTGGGCGGACAGCAATTCCCCGCCTGTATTAAGTCTTTTGAACATATGGTATTTCAGGCTTGGTTCACTTTCTTTTTTTATGACCTCCATTCTGACAAAACTTCTTTTTATTTTTATTTGCAGCGGTTTTGGCAATAATTCAAAAGTCAGCCCATTCAATGCCGGCACAATATCACATCCGCTCAGCACAAGCGGTTTTGTTGTTTCTTCTCCCAATACCTCCCCTCTGAAATGCAGATAACTGGACACTCTTTGAAGTCCGTCAATCAGCTCATATTCTCCATCTTTAATTTCTATTACAAAAATAGGGGGAACAGGCATTTCTAAAATCAAAGATTCCATAAAACGCGACTGTTTTTCTTCCTCCCAGCGGAACAGCCTTTGATAATCCGGAGAAATAATTAATTCACCGTCCGTATACATGTCATACAATTCATTAAATGAAACATCTAAACTTTTCGTTCTGCTATTTATAATCTGATGGTCTACATTTTCAATTAAATTATCAATCTGCATTACAATGCCTCCTCAACACGATTCTTCCTTCAAACTACCACCGGTTCTTAATCTTACTCTGAAGCTGATATAGTTTATTCAATGCGTCAATGGGCGTCAGATTCCCCAGATCCAATTCCCGCACTTCCTGAATAATATCATCATCTTTCACTGTATCAAAGAGGGACATCTGTGTCAAATCCACTTCATCCAGTTTTTCTTTCTTTTTCCGGGGCTTAGAGTGTTCCGCAATGAGATTTCCGGTGAGCTCCGCAATATCGTGGGCGCTCAGTTCCTCTGAGATTTCTTTGGCCCGCTCAATGACGCTCTCCGGCACCCCCGCCAGCTTAGCCACCTGAATGCCGTAGCTCTTATCTGCCCCACCGGGAACGATTTTCCGTAAAAATACCACATCGTCCCCTTTTTCCTTGACGGCAATGCAGTAATTATTCACATTGTTCAGCTTTCCCTCTAATTCTGTCAATTCATGGTAATGGGTGGCAAACAAAGTCTTGGCGCCTAACAGCTTGGGATTGCTGATATGCTCCACCACCGCCCAGGCAATGCTCAGCCCGTCAAAGGTGCTGGTTCCCCGCCCGATTTCATCCAGCACCAAAAGGCTGTTGCTGGTGGCGTTCCGCAGAATATTGGCAACCTCCGTCATTTCCACCATAAAGGTGCTCTGTCCACTGGCCAGATCATCGGAAGCTCCCACCCGTGTAAAAATCCGGTCCACAATTCCGATTTTTGCGTGTTCCGCCGGCACAAAGCTGCCGATCTGCGCCATCAGCACAATCAGGGCAGTCTGGCGCATATAAGTGGATTTTCCCGCCATATTGGGGCCTGTGATAATGGAAATGCGCTTCTTATGGTTATCCAGATACGTATCGTTGGAGATAAACATGTCGTTGCTTATCATCTGCTCCACCACCGGATGGCGGCCGTTTTTAATATCAATCACCCCGGTTTCATTGATGGAGGGACGGCAGTAATTATTCCGTTCCGCCACCAGAGAGAGGGAAGCCAGTACATCAGTTTTTGCCACGGCTTTCGCCGTCTTTTGAATCCGCAGCACCTCATCCGCGATTTTGTCCCGTATGGTCCGGAACGTTTCATATTCCAGCGTTACCAGCTTATCTTCCGCCCCCAGAATAATGTCTTCCAATTCCTTTAACTCAGCCGTAATATAACGCTCTGCGTTGGCAAGGGTCTGTTTTCTGGTATAATAATCTGGCACCAGATTCTGGTAAGAATTGGTCACTTCCAGATAATAGCCGAAAATCTTGTTATATTTGATCCTCAGGTTTTTAATGCCTGTTTTCTCCCGTTCCCTGGTTTCCAGTTCCATCAGCCAGGTTTTCCCTTCCGTCTTGGCGTGGCGGAGCTTGTCAATTTCTTCGTCGTATCCCTCTTTGATGATGCCGCCGTCCCGGATGGAAATAGGCGGATCCTCTTTGATGGAAGCGTCAATCAGCTGGTAAATATCTTCCAGTATATCCAGTTCCGCTCGTGTTTCTGCCAGCAGCGGCGCGTCAAATTCTCCCAGAAGACTGTGGATGTGGGGAAGCATTTCCAGAGAGCTTTGAAAGGCCGTTAAATCCCTGGGATTGGCGGTCTGGTAAGTGACCCGGCTGATCAGCCGCTCTAAGTCATAGACCGGATTCAGATATTCCCGGATTTCTTCCCGGATCATGGCATTCTGATTCAAGGCTTCCACAGCGTCCAGCCGTTTTTCAATCTCTCCCCGGTCGATCAGGGGCTGTTCCACAAAGCTTCGGAGCATTCTGGCTCCCATAGCCGTTTTTGTCTTATCCAGCACCCACAGCAGGGAACCCCGCTTCTGCTTTTCCCGCAGGGTTTCCACCAATTCCAGGTTGCGCCTGGTGGAACTGTCAATAATCATGTATTTCCCGGTAATGTAAAGCTGCAGGGAGGTCATATTGGCAAGGGAATTCTTCTGTGTCTCATACAAATACCTAAGAAGCGCCCCCGCCGCAATGGTGCCGCATTCATAATCCTGAATGCCAAGGCCCGAAAGATCCGATATTTTAAAATGCTCCAGCAAGGTATTTCTGGCGGTTTCATCGCTGAAATACCAGGAATCCAGCGCATACACCGCTATGGAGAGACGCTGCTTTAAATCTTCAAAATTCATTCCCGTCATATAAAATGCCTCGTTGCAGATAATCTCTGAAGGGGCAAATTTATGTATCTCATCCGTCAGCTTCTGCTCTTCTTCTACCTCTGTCACGAAATAATCTCCGGTGGTCACATCCGCAATGGATACCCCGTAGCGATCCTCCAAATAAACCACGCACATAATATAATTATTCTTTGTCTCATCCAATGCCTGAGTGTCCAGATTGGTGCCTGGAGTGACAATCCGCACCACCTCCCGGCGGACTAAGCCCCTGGACATTTTCGGATCCTCCACCTGCTCGCAGATGGCTACTTTGTATCCCTTGGCCACCAGCCGGTTCAGATAAGATTCCACCGAATGATAAGGCACGCCGCACATGGGCGCCTTTTCCTCCTGGCCGCAGTTCTTTCCGGTGAGGGTAATTTCAAGTTCTTTGGACGCTGTCTTGGCGTCCTCAAAAAACATCTCATAGAAATCACCCAGACGGTAAAACAGAATACAGTCCTTATAATCCTTCTTGGTATCTATATATTGCTGCATCATTGGCGTATATTCTGACACGGTATTACTTCCCTCCTGCTTTCTTTTGTGCTGTTTTGCAATTGCTTCTCTTCTATTTTCCTCTATACTGTTTTGCGATTGCCTCTGCTATTTTCATTCCGTCCATAGCGGCTGACATAATGCCTCCGGCATATCCCGCGCCTTCTCCGCAGGGATACACTCCTTTTTTATTGCTCTCAAAGTTTTCATCTCTTAAAATCCGCACCGGTGAGGAAGTTCTGCTTTCCACGCCGGATAAAATCGTATCTGAACGGTCAAATCCCGGAATATAACGGGAAAACTGATGCATCCCCCGGCAGAAAGAATCATGGATTTCTCCGGAAAATAACTGATGCAGATTTCCGAATTCCCGCTGCCCCATTACGGCGGAAGAAAAACCGCCGTAAGAAGAAGAGGCTGTCTTCTGTTCAAAATCCCCAAACAATTGCTGCGGCACTTTGCCTGCGCCCAGCCGATATGCCTGCTCTTCCAGCCTGCGCTGAAACTCTACGCCGCTTAGAGGCTCCGTGCCGCCGAAATCTTTCGGAGTTACTGTTACGATAACAGCGCTGTTGGCATTGCCGCCGTCCCTTCTGCTGTAACTCATTCCATTGACTGCAAGCCGTCCCGGCTCGGAAGAGGCATTGACCACATAACCGCCGGGGCACATGCAGAAAGAATACACTCCTCTGCCATTTTCCAGATTTGCCGTCACCTTATAGGGGGCCGCCGGAAGTTTTGCGGCTGCTTCTTCTCCATACTGGCTGATATTTATCATGGATTGGGGATGTTCCGCCCGAAGCCCCACGGCAAAAGATTTTGCCTCCATCAAAAATCCCGAATGATACAGCATTTCAAAGGTATCTCTGGCACTGTGGCCAATGGCCAGCACAGCAAGCTCTGTTTCAATCTTAAGTGTCTCTCCCTTACGGACACAATGCACGCCGGTCAGTCTGTCCTGATGAAATTCCAAACCGGTGACACAGGTCTCAAACAGGCAGGTTCCGCCCCAGGCTTCGATTTGACGGCGCATATCTTTGACCACGTTTTTTAAGATATCTGTTCCGATGTGGGGCTTGCTCTGATATCCGATTTCTTCCGGCGCGCCGTGGCGGATAAAGATATCCAATACCGCCTGGTTTCTTCCCTTCACGTCCTTCACCAGCGTATTCAGCTTTCCGTCGGAAAAAGTTCCGGCGCCGCCTTCGCCAAACTGCACATTAGATTCCGGATTCAACTTATTGTCTCTCCAGAACTGTTCCACATCTTTGCCTCGCTGGTCAACAGTCCTGCCCCTTTCCAATAAGAGGGGTTCATACCCATGCCGGGCCAGAAAATAGGCGCAGAACAGCCCCGCCGGGCCGCTGCCGATAATGACAGGAGAATGGCGCAAGGGCTTCGTTCCGCTGACAGGAAATTGATACTGCGCATCCTTTGCCGCCCCGATCCGGCTGCTTTTGACCCGGCGCAGGACGCGGGATTCCTGCTTCACCTGCGCGTCGATGGTATAGACATAAGAAATCTGGCTTTTTTTCCTGGCGTCTATGGACTGTCTGCGTATTTTATAAGTTTGAATCGCCTCCGGCCCGATTTTCAGTTCTCTGGCAATTTTCTGCGCCAATTGTTCCTCTGTGTGAGAGATAGGAAGTTTTAACTGCTGTATCCTGATCATGTTCTGCCTCTATTCTTTTCTGAATGAAATGAAATTTTGTGTTCTTTCGATACTGCGCTATCTGCATTCTCTGAAGCAGACTGCCTCTTCCTGCCGGAAAAAATTTTTTCCTGATAAGAAGAAAATTCCGCTGGGTTTTTCCCGGCTGCGGCGCCGTTATTTCTGGCGCCAAACTCCTGGTCTTTGGAAAACTCCGCCGCACTTTTCCCGGCTGCGGCGCCGTTATTTCTGACGCAAAATTCCTGATCTTTGGAAAATTTCGCCGCGCTTTTCCCGGCCGCGGCGCCGCTGGTCCATGCCCACTGCAGATTATAGCCTCCGCACATGCCGTCAATATCCACTGCCTCGCCGGCAAAAAACAGCCCCGGCACCAGTCTGGATTCCATGGTATCCGGACAGATTTCATCCGTATCCGCTCCGCCGGCTGTCACCTGCGCATGGTCAAACCCTTTGGTTCCAACAATCTCTGATTCCAAATGCTGCACGAGAAATGACAATCGTTCCAGTTCCTTTCTCCGACAGGAAACTGCCGGTTTCTCCGGCAAAATTCTGCTTTCCTCTAAGAATACCAGATTCAGTTTCCATGGAAACAGCCCGATCATCGCTTCTTCTGCCGTTTTCCCTTCCCCGTATACAAGAAACTGTTCCTGAATCAGTTCTCGCGCCTGTTCCTCTGAAAAACCGGGCAGGAAATTCATGCTGACCCGGACCTTTTTTCCTTCCAAAAGCCCATAGGCGGCATATCTGCTGACTTGAAAGGCGGGAATTCCTGAAACTCCAAATTCTGTCAGCTGAAGTTCTCCCAAATCTTCCGCCGTTTTCTTCTGATCTATGTAAAGTTCCAGACAGCATTCTGCACGGATTCCTGCAGTCTTCTTAAAAAATGACTGGTTTCCCTGCAATTGAACTAAAGCAGGCACAATTTCCGTCATTTTATGACCAAAGCCTTTGATATACACAAATCCGCTGCCGTCGCTCCCTGTCTTTTTCGCTGCTTTTCCCCCGGTAGCAATGACACAGGCCCTGCTGTAAAAATTTCCCTGTTTGGTAGAAAAGCAAAAGTTTCCGTCTGCTTTCTGAATGGAACGGATGCCAATTTCATACGCAATGCTTACCTTTTGTTTCCGGCACTCCATCAAAAGCGCCTCCCGGATGGAAGAGGCCTGACCGCTGGCCGGATAATAATAGCCGTCCCTCCTGCTGATTGGACGGATGCCCAGCTTTCGGAAAAAGTCCAGGGTTTCTTCTAATCCGAACTGTTCTAAAGCGGGCAAGACAAAGGCAGGGTTCTTGCCTCTGTAATACGCAATGCCCTGCTTTTCATTGGTAAAATTACATTTTCCGTTTCCTGTCGCCAGAATCTTCTTCCCGGCCTGATCCATATGTTCTAATATCAGAACCTCAGCGCCCTGCCTTGCGGCCTGTATTCCTGCCATAAGACCTGATGCGCCGGCTCCTGCAACAATTACATCAAATCTCCGCTTCATCCTATCACTCCAAATTGCCTGTTATCTGCTTGTGTCATCTTCCAAAGGGCATTCTTTATCAGCTTGTATAATTTTCCAGAAAATTATACAGCTGCGCTTCATCCTGAATGGTTTTCCCCTGGCTGATTTCCGCCTGCAGATCCTCAGGCAGCGCATCCATGCGGATATCGGTTACCGCGTACAGCGTCGTCTTGTCCGCATAGTAAACAGCCACATATCCTTCCTCCTCCAGCAGAATATATTCACAAGGTTCCATCAAATTCATGCTTTCGGCAAGCTGCGCCCTCTCTTCCGCCTCTCTTTGCATGGCCAGCAGATTCTCATTCTGCTGCTTTAAGAGAGCAATGCGTTCTTCATAGCTTCTCTGGGTCCTATGATTTCCTGCAAAAAAGCCTATGCCAAGACAAAGAGCCCCGCTGATAAAAAGCCCGGCTAAAAATAAGCGAATACTACATTTCTTTTCCATGTCAAACTCCTTTTTTTGGTAGTATCTGCTATTTTTGTAATTTTATACATCTACATCAAATGCAGCTTCTTTGCAATTTTAATAATCAGGTTCCCCATGGGAAAACTGCGCAGCTCGTTTTCTTTCAGACCGCGCATCAGCAGCAAAAGGATACCATAGACGATTACCCCTGCCGCTATGGAAATTCCGGTGGAAACCGCATTGATTTTCACTGTTTTCATCAGAAAATAATAAATTCCGTAAACAGCCACTCCCATTACAGCCGCAGCCAGACTGGGAATCACAAAGGTGCGCGTAATCTCCTGCCGGTACTTCAAATACTTCCGGATTGCCATTCCATTCAAAATACACATCAGGAAGGAAAAGAACATATTTGCCCATACCACGGCATAAATATTCAGATCCAGCCCATACATCAGCGCCGCCAGTACGCCAATATGTAGCACAAGAGCAATCACCGCGTTTTTCACAGGAACATTCATGCGGTTGATCCCCTGCAGAATTCCGTTGCTTAAGGTGGAAAGGGAATAAAACACAATGGTAACCGCGCCGATCTGCATCATCCTCGCAGTCATCACCCTGTCATCCTGAAACAGAAGCTGCAGAATCGGTGACGCCAGCACCCCCATCCCCACAGCGCAGGGAATGGCAATTACCATAATGAACCGGATGGAATAGGCCACTTTCCGCTTCACATGGGAGATATCCTTGGCTGCGAAAGCGGTGGAAATACTGGGCACGCTGGAAGCGGATATGGAAGAGGCAATGGCAATGGGCACATTGACAAGCACCTTATATTCTCCCACATAGACGCCCCACATGGTACTGTAATCTTTGGCCTGATATCCCTGCAGCGCGGCAATATGCTTAAACACGCCCATATCCAGAAAAGAAGTAATATTATAAATTGTGGTACTCAAAAGCACCGGAATAATCGTCATTATCAGGATGTGGAAAATGGTCCCGTAACTCTCCACCTTTTTCCCTTTATCCTTCTGGGCCATTTTCCGAAATCTCGGCCGGTAAACCGCCAGCACAAACAATGTAAACAGCAGCGCGGCAATGGCTCCTGCACCGGTTCCGATGGTTCCGCCGGCAGCGCCGTAAGCCTCCGCGTAAGTAGCCGGATTCCCCAAAACAGCCCCGATTCTGGTTCCGTACTGGTACAGCATGTAGGCAGTCCACACGCTGACCACCGCATTGATGATCTGTTCAATTAGCTGGGACACAGCGCTTGGCATCATCGTGCCCATCCCCTGGAAAAAACCGCGGATGACTCCCAGCAGCGCCACCACCAGCAGGGTGGGAGCCAATACCTGAAGGGCAAAAATGCTTAAAGGCGTCCGCACAATATAAGTTGTGATAACGCCTGCGCCGAAAAAGACAATCAGGCCGGCAGCCGTCCCGGATACCAGGGCAAAAATCAGCGCGCCTTTGAAAATTCTATATGCGTTTTTCCGCTGTCCCTTTGCCATTCTGGTAGAAACCAGTTTGGAAACAGCCAATGGCAGGCTGTAGGAGGATATCAGCAGCAAAATGCTGTATATCTCCATAGCCGTGCCATAATAATCATTTCCAATATCACCGATAATGGATTTTAAAGGAATCCGGTACAGCAGCCCGATAACTCGGCTGATAATGGAAGCCACCGCCAGAATGGAACCCTGTACCAGAAAATTGGATTCACTTTTTTTCTTTTTATTCATATAAATTCCTCAAATACTGTCTTCCCATGCATGCCAGATACGCTTCCTTGGCCGTAATTTTTTATTCTTCCGTTGCCCTGGCCTGTGACAATTCCTCCTGGGTCGCGTAAACGCCGAAGCGATCCTTATAATCGTTTCTTGCAACACATACCCAGGTCTTTCCCTGATTCAGGGTAATCTCTTCCCCTGCCTCGTTATAGTAACGGGCCGGACAATCCTCATTGTCTTTGCTCCAGGTAACGCGCTCCATTTTGCCGTTGGTAATATAGATGCCCTCTCCGCCGGATGTGGTATTAATGTCCATGTAACCGTTCTCGTCCAGTTTCGACCAGTCACAGTACTGAATCAGGATATTTTTGACAGTAAGCTGGCCTTCGGTGCCGCCGTCAATCTGCTTATCTTTAAATTCATACCGGTAATAAAGCCCGTCCTCACTGTTATACACAAACCAGGGCTTATTGACAAAATATCCGGGACTCACTACAATGGCGTCTTCCCCGGAAGGAGTAACCTCCGCGTCGTCTTCCGCAAACTTGTAATGTCCGCTGTAAGTATCTGCAAGCTCCGTGCGGTAGCCTTTCTTCTCAATGCCGGCCTGAATGCCCTCTGCGCTGGTAAACGCGTTGTGGGGAGATTTCCGGTTGGTATCCCGGTAAAACATAATTGTCTCAATGGCGGAATCCATTCCGCTTAAATTGTGCACATCCTCCCTGGCCAGCACAGGCTCTGCATAGGCAGCCTGGCCGTAATGAGTATAGATGGCGTCAAACTCTCTGGCAAAATAAATAAAATAGTGACGGCAGCTTCTCACAGAACCGATCTTCTCCAGTCCGGAATAATCCTGGAAAATTGCCATCAGGCGGGTGTAAGAACCCTCCACCGGCACTTCATAGATCACATCCGCTGAAGAAATTCCGTACTGGGGAAGCGCGTCCGAAGTATTGCCGATCATAATAGCAACGGGCCGTTTCTTAGCCAGTTCTCCGTCAATCCACTGACCGGTCAGATAACTTCTGGCCTGTCCCTCCGGCACTTCCGGCGTGGGCTCCGGGGTAGGGGTCGCCGGCTCCGGCGTCGGCGTTTCTTCCTCCACCGCCGGCTCTTCTTCCGGTTCTTCCTCTTTCTTTCCGCAGCCGGCAAACATGCTCAATACCAGGGCAGCCAGCAGCAGCCATACGATACGTTTTTTCATCATTCATTCCTCCAAATTTTCTTTGTAGCTGCAGGCAGTAAGTTTCCTCTGTCCGCAAAATTTATACTCAAGAGTTACTTCATCCGCCAAATGATTGCCGTTCTTTCGCGCTAATGCGGACCCACAGGCAAACCATCCGTTTCAAAGGCATCCCTTAAAATTCCCATCCGCTCCAGGATATTTCTCTGTTTTTCTTCCATCACAGCGGCTTCTTCCTCTGTCATATGATCATAACCCAGCAAATGCAGCATGCTGTGCAGGATTAAAAAGGCAAATTCCCGTTCTTCACTGTGTCCGTATTCCTCCGCCTGCTTACGGACTTTGTCGGCGCAAAGCACAATATCTCCCAGCATTGCCTCTCCGGTATCCGGATTAAAATTGTCTTCCTCCTGTTCCAGAGATTCAAAATTTCCCGGCGATTCATAGGCTATCAGAGGAAAGGAAAGCACATCCGTCGGCCTGTCAAACCCCCGGTGCTCCCGGTTCAGTTCCTGAATCCCCTCCATGGACACCAGCAGCAGGCTCACTTCCGCCTCAAAGGGAAAGCCCTCCGCTTCCAAAGCGGCGTATATCACCTTTTCAGCCAGTTCTCTGTAATCAAAGGCAAAAAACGGCTCTGTTTCTTCTTCCAGCGTCACGGTCAAAACAATTCCGCCTCCTTTATTAAATAATCTCTGATTTTTAAAAACATATTCATGCTGAACCCGGATTTATCATAGAGCCCTGAGGCGGAATTCTCATTTAACGTCTGATAGACCAGCATATCCTGGTTCCAGGAACTGGAAAGGGTCGCCCGATCCAGCACGTCAAACTTCGCCACCACGCTGTCCACAATATGCACAATGGCAGATTCCAAGGTAGAGGGAAGCTGCTGCTCCCCGTTATATTCCCGCAGGATTCCCACCACCTCCCTGGGCAGATGGTTGCTTCTTGCAATTGCCACTCCGTTTTCCACATAAGGCTCCCCTTCCATCCTTCCGATGCGGTAATAGAACCCTCCTGCCGCTGCCACATCCGGATCCGCGCCAACAAGGCCCGCGCAGTCTCTGGCAATCTCAGACACCTTTCTCCCATGGGCGTAATCCGCTTTTGAAAAACCGGACACTGCCTGCACCAGTCCGAACTCCGGCTTTAAAATCCGCTCCATCTCCTGTTTTCTGGAAGCCTTAAGACGCCGGTGCAATGTCTGGTACAGGATCCATGCCCCCACAGAGGAAATAATTCCGTTTAAGGCGCCGCCAAGCAGTACATTCCAGTCCAGCTGTCCGGTCCGGATAAAAGAAAAAACCAGAATGCAGTCAAAGGTATAGAGAAACAGGAAAATAATTCCCCACCGCCGGTTTCTGATCTCGTTAAAAAAAGTTACCGCCAGGCATCCTCCCGCCAGAAGGAACAGATCACAGAGCAGCATGTAAACATTCTCCTGCCCGCAGACGGCAAATACCGCCGCGTGAAACATCCCCGCCGTCATTCCGAAAAAAGAATTGGTCACAATGGCTCCTCCTGCCGCCAGAAGAAGGACAGGCCTTGTATATTCCGGAAGATATTCAAACAGCACCGCCGCCGCGCAGGAAACTGCGTACCAGCCTGCAATATATCTGTAATCCCTTGCTTTTTCATAAAACCAGTCCTTTTGTATCCGGTACAGTTCCATTCCCGCAAGAAATGTCACAGAATACAAAATTCCGAAAAATATCAGCACTGCCATCCGATCCGGTTCCCGGTGCCTTATGATTCCCGAGAGGATACATTCCAGAATCCCGCATGACGCCATGCCCAAAAACATCAGATTCCTGCGTCCTCTGCCGCTGTCTTTTCCACGGATCCGTGTACTTGTCTTTGTTTCGTTCTCTTTTGCCGTTTCCGGAGCCTTTTCTCTCATGTTAACAAACTATCCCTGCCGTTTCTTTCTTCTCTGGTAATCAGGAACCTGACTTACCTTTTTGTCTGCTTCTGCTTTTTCAAATGCCATAACGATATCTTTTACAATCTTATTGCGGACCACATCCCGGTTATTCAAACGAATCACAGACACTCCCTCAATGGGTCCCACAATGGAGGCGCACCGCTCCAATCCCGAATCCGTCTTATGGGGCAGATCAATCTGCGTCACATCGCCGGTCAGCACCATCTTAGAACCCTCTCCTAACCGGGTCAGCGCCATCTTAATCGTATAAATGGACGCATTTTGGCTTTCGTCAATCAGCACTTTGGCCCTGTTCAGCGTCCGGCCCCGCATATAGGCCAGCGGCGCAATCTCAATGGTTCCCCGTTCCCGGAGCCTTTCTGCTTTATCCGCGCCGAAAATGTCATATAACGCGTCATTCAAAGGACGCAGGTAGGGATCCACCTTCTGGGATAAATCGCCGGGCAGAAATCCCAGCCTCTCTTCTCCCGCTTCAATGGCCGGCCGGCTCATAATAATCCGGTCAATCTCCCCTCGCTTTAATTCCTCCGCCGCCTGGGCAACCGCAAGATAAGTTTTCCCAGTTCCTGCCGGTCCAATACAGATGGTAACGGTATTTTCTTTCATAGCCTGGACATAATTCTTCTGTCCGAAGGTCTTGCACTTAATGGGCGCGCCCCGGTTGGTAAGCGTGACAATGTTCTCCATGGCCTCCACCGTCTCTTCTAAAGATCCTTCCGTGGCGTCATCAATCAAACGGTAAATCATCCCGTCATTGATGGAGGCCCCTTCCCCCTGAGCAAACACCTGCTGTAAAGACTGTAAGACAGATACCGCGTTGGATACGCCTGTCAAATCTTCTCCCTTCACCTCTACTTTAGACTCCCGCAGCCCGATCAGCACCGAAAAAGCCTTCTCGATCATCCGCGCAAAATGATCCTGACAGCCGAACACGGCCTGCTGCTCCGGGGTGCTCATCTCTATATATTCTATCTGCAACTAAATGTACCTCGCTTTCTCAGGGAACTATACACATATTGAAAATTATTATAGCAAAAACTTTTCTCATTTTCAAGATTTCACAAAAAAATCCTTGACATGCCCAAAAAACAGGGAAATAATCTGAAAAAATCAGCCATTTCCCTGTTTCCTTATGGATTTTCTTCCGGAATCTTTTCGGAGACATCCGAGATTACCGTCTCTTTCCTGCTTCCGATCGGCTCAATCACCTGTATCGTGCCGGCGGCAGTACAGTTCCTGCTGTCCGCCGAAATCACAACGCGGTTTTCCAGAATCTGAATCCCCTGTTCTGTCAGTTCTTTGCAGTACTGATTTAATTTTTCCTGTGCCGCCTGCTTTGCTTCTTTTTCCGTATACTTCTTTTTCTCCGTCCGGTATTCCCGGTGGGTTTCCCTGGTTAGCGCCAGGGGCAGGTAAAAGCTGTCGCCGATTTTCACGTCATATTCATCGGTGATCCTGTCATAATCCGTAAATTTCCGGGACAGATACGGCAGCCGGATCTGCAGGTGAAACAGCCGGATTCCGTAAGTTTCCCGTTCCTTTCCCGTATAAACCCGGTTCTCATACCACATGGAAAACTGTTCTTCATATGTATATTCCGTAATGCCCAAAACATCCGCGTCCGCGACACAGTACTGCCAGGAAGCGATTTCTTCACTGTCATTGTATACCGGATTCTTTCCCTCCACCAGCATGTCGCCGGGATGGACTTCCATGCCTTTTTCCACATAAGGCGTACCCTGACGGGTCAGGATACTGTAAATCACAGCTTCTTTGTCCGCCACCAAATCTCCGGGCAGATCTTCTTTCGCCTCTTTGGCAGCCGCCTGCTGGTTAGTGGCCAGATTCTCCTGCACGTCGATAATCAGCATGGTTCCCTCTAACTTTGCGGAGGCCCAGATAATATCATCATAACCTGCCCTTAATTTTTCTTCTATTTCCTCACAGTCGATTCTGCTCTTTAACAGTCCGTGGTATACTTTATTTTCTTCCAGAAATTTGATTATATTGCTGTCGGTTTCATGGAGATTGCCGTTGACTTCAATTTTCCACACAAACAGCGACATTGCGTATAACAGACCGCAGCACAGCACAATCCCCGCGAAAAACAGCTTGCGCTTCCGGTATCTGCGCATCACAAAAGGAAGCCCCACACGTTCCAAGATCACAAATGTTGTCCTTGTTTTTTTCAGAATAGGCTTCAGCCTTTTTAACGCCCTGACGCTGATACAGAAGACGTAATGATCTTCTTCATATTCCAGATTCCAAATCAGAATATCGTGGTTGCTGCACAGGTTCAGAAACCGCTCCGGCGCGTAGCCGGTAAGCCTGATTTTGACATATCCCTGCAAATACTTTAACTTATCAATTAACAAATGTCCTACCCCTTATGAGTCATATAATATTCCCTGAATACATCCGGTAATCTTCATTTCCTCATTGGTGTAGTATTCCACAAGCAGCCCTTTGCCCTGAATGGTCACCTGGCATGTTTTGGTCTGCAGGCGGATCTTTTCCTGGGTATATTCAATAATTCCTTTATAATTTTCCACCAGAACCTGCCCCCGGCCCATGGCGGTGACAATCACCGCTCCGTACATAATGTCCATGGGCAGTTCTAAGGATTCCACAATATTAGATTTTACATTTTCTCTGACCTGTTCCAGCCTTGTTCGTTTTCTCTTTCCCATATTGCACTATATGAAAAAGGAAAGAAATTTATTACCGCAGAATTCCTTTCACCATAGACGCCTGTTTGGGCGCCTGAGGCTGAATGGAAAAGGCCTGCACAACTTTGCCATAAGCTTCTTTGGCCCGTTCCATGTCATTGGCGTAGACAGTGGCAAGCGCCTCTCCCGGCTGCACTGCCTGGCCTCTCTTTTTATGAAGCAGAACGCCCACGGATAAATCAATGGGACTGTCCTTTGTCATGCGCCCGCCGCCTAAGATCAGGCTTGCCAGTCCGATTTCCTCTGCCTGGATTCCTCCCACATAGCCTGCTTCCGTATTGATGACCTGCATCTGAATGGCCGCCGCAGGCAGAAGCTCCGGCTGATAGACATACCGCTTGTCGCCGCCCTGGGCTTCTACAAACTCCGCCAGTTTATCCAGCGCGGTTTTCTCCTGGATGGTCTGTTTCAGCAGTTCTTCCGCTGCTTCTCTTGTATCTGCTTTCTCTGCCGCCAGCGCCATTTCTGTGCCCAGGGCATAGACCACCTCCATCAAATCTTGGGGGCCAAGTCCGTTTAAAGCCAAGATCGCTTCTTTTACCTCCAGAGAATTCCCCACGGCGTTTCCCAGGGGCTGATCCATGTCTGTGATCACTGCGGCCATTTTCTTTCCGGCGCTTTTCCCGATTTCCACCATCTCTTTTGCAAGGGCAAAGGCGTCTTTTTCCTCTTTCATAAAAGCCCCGCTGCCGGTTTTCACGTCCAGGACAATGGCGTCCGCCCCTGCCGCCAGCTTCTTGCTCATAATGCTGGAGGCGATCAAGGAAAGCTGATCCACAGTGGCCGTCACATCCCTCAGGGCGTAAAGCTTTTTGTCTGCCGGGGCAAGCTGGGCTGTCTGCCCCATAATCGCCATTTTCATCCGGTTCACATTCTGGCAGAACTGTTCTTTTGTCAGTTCTGTTGAAAATCCCGGAAAGCACTCCAGCTTATCTATGGTTCCCCCTGTATGTCCCAGTCCTCTGCCGGACATTTTCGCCACAGGAACGCCCAGGGCGGCAACCATCGGGGCCAGCACAAGGGAAGTCTTATCTCCCACCCCGCCGGTGCTGTGTTTATCCACTTTGATTCCCTGGATTCCAGACAGATCCAGCATCTCTCCGCTGTCACGCATGGCCAGCGTCAGTGACAGAGTTTCTTCTTTGGTCATGCCCTGAAAGCAGATCGCCATCATCAGAGCCGACATTTGATAATCCGGTATTTCTCCTTTGGCGTAACCCTCTGTCATAAACCGGATCTCTTCCCCGGTCAGAGCTTTGCCGCTCTTTTTCTTACGGATCATATCATACATTCTCATATCAGATCTCCTCCAGCTTATTCTTCTTTCTCTACCAGATCCCGTTCCATCAAAAGCAGTATATTCTGGTTCAGCGTGCTCATGTCATTTTTGCGCAGCGGAAATCCGCCGATCTGCAGCGCCTGAATATAGATAATTTCCACAAAAATCCTCACTGCGTCTTCTTCTTTGATTTTAATTAAATTGCTGACAATTGGATTATTATAATTGAGATAAAGCACGGAAACCGCGTCTTCGCCTTTCAATTCCCCTGAGATCATATCCAGCATTTTCCGGAACATGGCGTTCACTTTGTTCCGGGATATTGCAATCTGCCGGTTCAGCACTGCTTCTTCATCCATCAGGAAAAAGGCCGGCTGATTCTCAGGCTGAAAACATTTTAATTCTGCCTTGCAGTCACGTTCTTTGAGAATCTTATTTGCTTTTTTCAGAAATTCAATTCCAGCCTCCTGCTCTTCCTCTTCCAGTTCCTCCATCAAATCCTCGATCTCTTCTTCTTCCACTTCGCTGACCCGGATGCTGTACAAATGCCCCAGCCCTTCTAACAATTCCAAGGCGTGCACATAGGTGGCGTTAATTAAAAGCTGATCCTGAGCAAAAAACAACTGGGACAGCTGTTTATACCGCTCTCTGTTCGGCGCGTAGATCAGATCTTCGCCGCACATCCGCAAATCATACCCGGTGAGCGTGCCCCTGGTGGTCTCAAATTCAAAATAATCAATCAGCGTCCGAAACAGCTTGGGATTGGCCAGGGCCAGTTCCATCAGGGTAAGCTGATGCACCCGGAAAAACTTCCCGAACAGCTCCGGCTGGTCGTCTGCCATGGTGTCTATGTACTCTATCAGCCGGTTTTCTATGGTTTCTCTTACAGCGTCTAAGGTCTCATCCTCGTAAAATCCCTCCCTGGAAGCCGTGGGCTTCAAATCAGTGGCATGCACAATGCATTTGGTAAACACCGCCCAGTCCGGAAGCAGGCCGTCCCCCTTTTCCGTCAGCATCATATGTTTTAAATAAATCCTGTGTTCCGGTTTTACAGTGGGAAGCACCGTATAATTCAGAATATAAATGACGCCGGACACATTTCCTTCCCCGGCGGAAAAGGTAAGGCAATCCAGAAAAAGCTCCCCGAAGAGCATCTGGCCAAACAGCAGAAGCTCCTGCTTATTGGTAGTTCTGCCTTCCCAGGGAAGATATACCGGATTAATCTGTTTTTCTTTTCCGTTCTGGCGGATGAGAACAGGAAAGGGAAGCAGAAGCCCGTAATAGGAAATCAAATCTTCCATGGATTCCCTGGTAAAATATTCCTCCATTCCCTCTTTGGCAAGGAGCACGATTTTGGTTCCCGGCCCGTCGATTGTCTCCCTGTCTGTCATGGAGGGTTCTATCCTTTCTATGGTATAAGTCCCGTCCGGCCTTCCCCGCCATTCCAACACAGGAGCGTCTTTGTCCCGGCAGGATCTGGTAATCAGGCAGATTTCATCCGAAACCATGAAACAGGACAGCAGGCCGATGCCGAACTGCCCGATATAATCCCGCCGAACGCTTCTGTCCGTCAAATCCCTCTTGGAGGATTCTCCGATAATTGCCAGAAATCTGTGAATCTCTTCTTCCGTAAGCCCCTGGCCGTTGTCGGTAAATACTAGCTTTTTTCCCTCTTCTATCTCCAGAATAATCGAACCTTCTAATTCTTTGTCCTCTATCTCTCTGCGCCCTGTTATGGCGTCTGCCGCATTCTGAAGAAGTTCCCGGACAAAAACATCCGGACTGCTGTAAAGATGATCCGACAAAATCTCAATCATGCCGCCCAAATTCACCTTAAAACGATAATCTTCCATTGCTGATAACCCCCTGTTCCCGAAACAGCGCATTCCGGTAAATATATGTCGTAACGCCCTCTAATTGGGCAAAATATTATTTTTTATTCAATATCTTTTCAATTTCTGCAATCAGCTTATCCTTCACTGCCGGCTTTAAGAAATATCCCGCCGGTTTTAATTTCAGCACAGCTTCAATGTTGGCCCGGTCATTGACCGCTGTCAGAAACACCACAGGAATGTCCCTCATCTCCTCGTCGGCGCGGATCATTTCCAACGTCATTTTCCCGTCGCAGACCGGCATTTCGTAATCCAGAAGAATCAAATCCGGCCTCTGTTTTCCAATGGAGGTCATGGCCTGGGCTCCGGAAATCGCAATGGCAACTTCATAGGAATCTTCCAGCATGGCTTTCATCGTCCGCAGCGTCGTGCCGTTATCGTCCACCACCAGCACCCGTTTCTTGCCGCTTAACGCCTGCCTTTCTTCTGCCGCTTTCTCCACTATCTGGGCTTTATTCAGCCCAAGCCTCCGGCAGACTGCGTTCAAAATCGTTGTATTCTCCACCGGGCGGATTAAGTTTTCAAACTGACGCTCTTCATAATATTTAAAAAACGCGTTGCTCTCTTCCTCTGTCCCAATGGTCAGAACCGGCGTATCCGCATACTGGCTGCTCAGCAAAAAGAACATGGACGTGTCAATGCCGTATGCCCCAATCAGGCTGATGACAACCAGGTCGGGATCCACAATCTTCATCATCCCTTCCAGAACTCCTGCATTCTCAGAACAAAGCTGTACATGGAAATACTGCGATAAAAATGTATTTGTCTCCTTCACCACATTATTAAGTTTGCCCACCAGCAAGATCTTCTTCATGTTTCCTCCTCCAATCTATCTTCCCATCTGCCCAATCAGCAAATCCGCAAGGCGGTCCGCCTCTTCCGGGTCTAAATTCGTGACTGCTTCTGCAAGCTTTCGCATATTTTTCTCAATATCCTCCGGATATTCAAAGGACTGAAGCTGGCTCATAAGCTGATCCGCCTGGTCAATATCCATCTGCTCCATGCTGACCCTTACCATCTCCACCAAAGCCTGCGTCACAGAATCATCCGTTACCGCTTCTTTGGCCTTCTCTTCTATGCCAAAGACCCCCTGCAGTTTCTGATGATAACTGCGCCATTCTTCCAAAAACGCACCCGTCATGGAATGGACCACATCTATTCTACCACCTTTTGCCGCATATTCCAATACCTTTGCGACGCCCGCAAGAGGAACAATTCCGATGGTAGCCGCCAGGCTCTTCATCGCATGGACCTGAATCCGGTACCGCTCCAACTGTTCCGGCTCTTCCAGCCGATGATAGGCTTCTTCCAGACGTTCTGCCGCAGAGTCAATCTGCCCATAGAATTCTTCTACCGTATATTGCAGAAGCTCCATATCCGGCAGATGCAGCCAGGCGTAATTCCAGTCTAGGCCATCCACCTGGGGAAGTTCTTCCAAAGAGATTTCGGAAAGCTCCGGAGAATCTTCGGCGTCTTCCGAACCCTCCGCCGGCGCTTCCTGCAGCAATTCCTCCGGCAGCATTCTCTTTAACATGTCTTCCAGCTTTCCCGGCACAATGGGCTTTGACAGAAAGTCGTCAAACCCTTCTGCCAGATACTTTTCCCGGGCTCCTGCCACCGCGTTGGCTGTCAGCACAACAATCGGCGTATCTTTGCAGGGAAATTCCGTAAATTCTTTGATGCAGCGCAGCGTCTCCACTCCGTCCATTTCAGGCATCATGTGATCCAGAAAAATCAAATCAAAGGGCAGTTTCTGAACCAGCTCCAGACATTCGATTCCGCTCTCCGCGTCTGTCACCTGAATCCGGGTTTCTTTCAACAGGCTCCGAAATACTTTGCGGTTGACGGCATTGTCGTCCACCACCAGCACTCTGGCCCCCGGCGCTAAAAACTTGGTGCCGTAATTGTAATTTTCCGCAAGCTGGCGGGCCCTGGCCTCAAAATCTCCAATGGGCGTGGCGTCCACTATTTTCTGCTCCAATTCGAAATAAAATTTGGAGCCGACCCCATAAACGCTTTTCACCTGCAGTCTGCTGCCCATCAGATTCAGAAGCTGAATCGTAATATTCATGCCAAGGCCGGTGCCTTCGATATTCCGGTTTCTGTCTTCCTCAATCCGTTCAAACTCCGCAGACAATTTGGGCAAATCTTCTTCCCGTATCCCAATGCCGGTATCTTCCACTTCAAACCACAAATTTGCCGTTCCAGGTTCCGTCTCCCAGCTTCGAAGCCGCAGCCAGACAGAACCTTCCAGGGTATATTTCACCGCATTCGTCAGGATATTGGTCAAGACCTGCCTCAGCCGCACATCATCTCCGAAGAGTCTGGAAGGCACGCCCGGATCGATTTCCACTTCCAGCGCAATATCCTTATCCCTGGCCCTCTGGGCCGTCATATTGGCCAGGTCATGAATCAGGCTGCTGACGTCATATTCCACCGGCACAATCTCCATTTTGCCGGAATCTATCTTTGAAAAGTCCAAAATGTCATTAATTAAGGACAACAGTGTCTGCCCTGCTGTATAAATATCCATGGCATAGTCTTTGATCTGCTGTTCTTTGGATTCACGCAGAATCATCTCATCCATGCCCAACACCGCATTGATGGGCGTGCGGATCTCATGAGACATCCTGGCCAGGAATCTGCCTTTCGCGTCATTGGCCGCCAACGCCTCCTGCCTTGCCGCATCCGCGTCTTTCTTCGCCTGGGCAAGCTGAAGGTTCTGCTGCTGGGCCGCTTTTACTTTTTCGCTTAACATCCGCGCGCTCTCTTCGGCGTTTGCCCGGTATTCCTTGGAAAGCTGCAGGGTATGCATAGCCGCCATCAAAATGCTGAATACCACCATGCTGTACTGCCCGGCCGCATTTCCGTAGGGATGCTGAAAAAATGTATTCAGAATTACATTGGCAATCCCGCCTGACAAAAGCACAATCATTGCCAGAATTGCCAGCAAGGCCTGATAAATCTTTTTCTGATACTCCAGCTGAATCAGGCTCATAATTGCCACCACACAGATCAGCCCTATGACGGCAGCGGAGAAATTCCTCATCTCCGACAGCTCCATGATCCCGGAAATTTCCAGAAAAATCTGCACCACCGCATGAATGCTCGCGCCCCAAAGCAGCAGGGAAAAACGCCGGGGATATAAGGTATGCAGGCTTCTTTCAAAATACAGCGCAAGAAACAGCGGAATCAGAAGAATCAGATACTCCTGCATTTCATACGCTTCCTGCACATTATAAAAAATACTCAGCGTATCCGTTCCGATAAAGCAATAAATTCCTGCCGCCACTCCGGCAAGCCCCAAAAAAAATTCTCCCCGGGCCGGCTGGCGGGTGTACAGCCGTATCATGGCAAGCACAAACATGATAATCGCCACAATCATAATTAAAAGACAGCAGCCAATATCCGCAACATTATTTCCCATAACTCCGATTACCATTGCGTCACGGGTCTCTACTTTTACTTTGTCAAGCGCTGCCGCCGCATCTGGCTGGGAAGAAGAAAAAACGAGCCACAATTCCCCTTCTTGGCCTGTATTGGGAATATCCACATAATACTCCATATCTCCAAGCGGTTCCTCAGAAACGCCTTCTTCCCCGACGCCGTACTGATAAATCTGCTCACTGTCCAAAAAGACCTGCACACTGGTATTTCTGGAAAAGAAGTTCAAGGTCAGCCCCATGTAATCTGCAGGAAGCGTATTCTGAAAAACCACAAGTTCTCCGGGATTGCTTTTTCCCCTGTAAGGCAGTTCCACTTTCTGAAACATTCCCGAGTCCAAAGCGTCCTTGATCAGGGACTCCAGGACATCCGGATTTCCCATATCCGCTTTAGACACCTTTGCCGCGTCCAATACAGCTATCTTCCAGTCTTCATCATAAAAAAATTCCACTTTCTGCGGCAAAATGGAAAATTCTCCATCATTTTGAAACCGAAACAATGCAGTTACCATAAAGACAAGTGTAAAAAGAACAGAAATTCCCGCTATTTTTCGTAAATTTTTCATATGTACTACCCTTCATTTCAGGGACGCCTGGGAAAATCTTCCCTGCCGACCCGTAAAAACCGCTTTCCAAAACATATTTTTCCAATCTATAGAGCAGTATAACATTTCCTGTGCCATAAGGCAATATTGTTCCTAACTTCATGAGCTGCCAATAAAGCGTCCTCTGTGGTTTTAAACCGGGCCACCGGAGCGGTTCTGACCGTGCTTGGCGCAGTAATACCTTACGAAATCCGGTTACTGTTGTACGCAGGGTTTCCAGGCCCGTCCCGCATTCCGGAACCCCCTCAAACGCCTGCTCTACGGACCACTCAATGACCTCTATAATATCCTGGAAGTGATAGTAAAAAGTCTGGCGTGAAATGTGGCAGGCTTCTACCAAATCTTTGACGGTAATCTTGTCTACGCTTTTCGTTTTGGAAATCTCCATATTAAATACATGAACGCTTGGCAAAATATTGGTAGGCGTATCCGCCTGGTACAGCAGCCAGACAGCCTTTTGGAATACGTTTTCTAGTTCCAGAGCCGGACGCAATTCATGTCCATTGGGATATAAAAAAGAAACCAACAAAAAAACAGTCATCCCCGTACATAAAGAGAAAGCCATTTTTACATACGGATATCACAAGTTCTATGCTCCAGGAAATAGAACGCTATCAGATATAAAAAACCATAGAGAAGAAATAACATGACATGCATGTATTTTTTCGCCGTTTTCAAAAGCTGCTGCTCCTTTCGTATTCTTTCTGCTTTTCTAATCCTTATTTTTCCTCCCATATAAAAGAACCATTCTCAAAAACTGAAGGATTGACGACGCCGCGCCCGCAACATAAGTCAATGCCGCCGCGCCAAGGACTTTTTTGGTCCCTTTTATCTCTTCCTCTCTTAATATCCCTGTTTCACCTAAAATACGGACAGCCCTGCGGGAGGCATTAAACTCCACCGGAAGGGTGATAAGCTGAAACAATACTGCGCCAAAAAAACAAAAAATCCCAAGATTGATAAGAAACTGCCCTGCGCCGCTGGTGATGAAAAATCCAATAATGATTAGCGGCCACGCAGCGGACGATCCAAAATTTACCAACGGCACAAGCGCGCTTCGGATGGACAAAGGAACATAGGATTCCTGATGCTGAATCGCATGCCCGCATTCATGCGCCGCCACTCCAAGCGCCGCTACCGACGCAGAATGAAATGTACTGTCCGACAGCCCTAAAACTTTATTTTGCGGATCATAATGATCATTTAAATTCCCCGGTATATGCACCACTTCCACATCATATATCCCTGCTGTATGCAGAATCCGTTCTGCGGCCTGTTTCCCTGTCAGCCCTGCCATGCTCCGCACTTTGTTGTATTTGCGAAATGTCACTTTTACTTTCGCTGACGCCGCCATGCAGATCACGGCGCCAATCACCACTAAAATGTAAGTTGGGTCAAAATAAAATCCATAATACGGCATACTGCTCACTCCTTTTGCATATTATCGCTGTGTGTATTTACGTAAGTTATCCATCCGCAGATTCAAATCTGCGCTTCCCTCATCTTTTCTTTCATTGTTTCATTTTTGTAAATATATCAGAGTAATCTAAACTGAAACGAAACAGCAGAGCGCAAGTTCTGTTTGAGCAATTACTGCACCATTTTTCCACTTCTTTCATATTGTATAAAAAACAAATCAATCAAGAGAGGAATAACCATTATGGCTAATTATCATACAGAATCTGACTGCGGCTGCAGCCAGAATACGTCACAATGTCCAATGCCCGAAAAACCCTGCCCGGCTGACATGCCGCCGAAGCGGCCGATGATGCAAAGGCCCTGCCCGGCTGATATGCCGCCGAAACGGCCGATGATGCAAAGGCCCTGCCCGGCTCCCATGGCCGCACGGCAGGCAATGCAAAGGCCCTGCCCGGCTGATATGCCGCCGAAACGGCCGATGATGCAAAGGC